>JAEUUP010000006.1 GCA_016787525.1 Saprospiraceae bacterium
GCACTTTACGAAAAGGTGTTGTCACGATGTGACAAAGGAGACTCTCTTTATCTGCCTGTTACAAATATGTTGTCGCTAACGCGACATCTTAGGCTTGAATTTCGCATAAAATGTCGCGTTAGCGACAACATATTTGTAACAAGCATTTGGAAATGATACCTATCGTCACGTAGTGACAACACATTTGCCACTAAAATTCAGAGTGCCAAAGTAGAATTAAGAAACTGTTTTAAAACCTATCACTGACTGTTTCTCTCATGCAGAGCTTGATAGCGCAATATGCGCTCAGCTGCGCTCTCCAAAGGACTCCTTCGGAGCAGAAAAACAGTCAGTCATTGTCCATTTCAAGTTTTAAAACTGTTTCTAAGTAAGCAACACCGATTTTAAACAATTATCTTCCTTTCTATCAAAAATACGATACGCTTCTGCACCATTTTTTAGGTCAAAACGGTGTGTGATGATGGATGCGATGTCGTATCGCTGCACAATTTCTTCCTTTATCAGTTTTTCAGCATAAAAACGCGCGGGGCAACGACCCACTTTATAAGTCAAGTTTTTGTTGTACGCCTCGACAGGTGAAAACGAAAAATGCTCTGTTGTATGCACGCCAACCGTCGAAATTATCCCACCTGCCCGTACCAAATCTACGGCCAAACGACTTGCCGAAGGACTACCGACCACTTCCAAAACGGCATCTGCACCACGTCCATTCGTTACACTTTTTATTTTGTCCACCACGTCTACACTGTTCAAAGAACTCCCTTCGGAGAGGAGGTTCAATGGTATCGCTCCGAATTCTTGGGCTTTTTTCAATCGCTCAGGAATCGTATCAATGGCATAAAGTTGTGTCGCACCTAAGTTTTTTGCGCCGACCACAGCCATTAAACCCACCGGACCACACCCAATGACGACATAAACGCCTTTGGGTTGAATGTGAGCCATATCGGCACAAAAATAACCCGTCGAAAATATATCACCCAAAAGCAATCCTTGCTCTGTTGTCAAATCCATACTGAGGGGTAGGAGAGTAGTGTCCGCTAAAGGCACTCTGACATATTCTGCTTGTCCTCCATGCAGCCCGCTGCCTTTTTCGACCCATCCATAAAAACTGCCTTTCTCACAGCGGCAGGTCAAACCGATTTGACAATAAAAACACACGCCGCACGAGGTCGTAAAAGGACTGAACACTTTAGTACCTCGTCGAAAACGTTTGACATCTCGCCCAATTTCGACTACTTCACCCACAAATTCGTGTCCCATCACCGTCCCATTGTCCAAACCTGTTTCTCGACAATGATAGACGTGCAAATCTGAGCCGCAAATCCCTGCCATTTCGACTTTGACAATCGCATCTGTGGCTGCCAATACTGAGGGGTCTGCGACTCGTTCGTATGTGATGGTTTCTTTACCTTGAAAGGTGAGTGCGTGCATAACTTTCTGTTTTTAATACCTAATGCCCCAAAACGGGAAGTTTTCTTCTTTTCTATTCTCAAAAATATGCTTTTTGAGCATCTCGTAGTGGTCAGCGTATTTTATTTTTTTGCTTTTTATTTTTTTAGGCACGTCCAGTTCGGTCGTCAAAGTTTTAGCATCCATTCTGTCGGCGGTCAAAACCATTGCGCCATCGTTAATATCCACTTCTAAAATCAATCCAGGCAAACCCGAAAAACGGTCTGGCCCTGCACTCGATGGAATATCTTGTGCAAACCAAGCGACGATGGTTTGATTTTTCAAAGTATCTTCTGTCATTGCTTTCATGCAAATATGCCCAGCCACTTCTTTCAAATCATTCTGAATTTTCCAGTCAAAAACCTGTATTTGGTCTTCAATGAGGTAGTTTTTACCTAAAAATTCCATGGCATCGGTCATGGTGTTGTTGGCAAAGTCTCGCTTCATAAAAAACAACTCTTTGCGTCCTGCCCAAGTATCTTCATCGGGTTCTGCTTTCTCTTCCGAGTTTTCATATTTGCTTGCATTCGCATTGATATACAATGTGTTATACATTTTCCACTCAGAGCGATTGCCCCACATATAAGCCACCCGTTCTTTCGATTGTTTGCTGATATAAGGCACGGCTGCCAATTTTTTAGTCCAATTTTGCGTCACCAAATAGCGGACAACACCTTCAAATGGCTTTTGCGCCACGCTCAAAAAAGGAGAGATTAAAAGAAATAGAATGATTATCTTTTTCATAAATGATTTTTTATTGTCAATAATTTGTTATTTGTAATTTGACAATAGTTCGGTAACTTTTGGTACATAAAACAACTCGCTCCTTAAAGTCCTTTCGGGCAGCGAAGCTGCCTATTTTATATCCAAAAAATTACAAAACTATTGATTTGATACCCCTCAGTAAAATAGCGAATTAACGAATTTACCACCCATTTTTCTTCAATTTATCCTCATGTCCGCGCATGTTGTAGGTCAAACTGAGCATAAAATAGCGGCGCAAAGTCTGAGCGGTATTCGTTATCACATAGTTTTGTGTACCTGTTTGGGTGATATTGAGTTGGCGATTGAGTAAATCGAATGCCGCCAAGCGGGCTTCTAACTTATTGTTTTTCATCAATAAATAACGAACGGACAGATTCCAAATCGGAATTTTTTGGTCGAAACCAAAGCGTTCATTTTGGTACGCCGCATAGTTGAAATTGGATTCGAGGAAGGTCTTTTTCGCAAAATTCCACTTAATGGACGCATCAATGGATTGATTGCGGATTTTTTGGTTTTGTTCTTTCTGAATCGAATATTCAATATTGCTAAAACGATAACTGCCTCTGACACTCAAAATCAATTTTGCGTTCGGTGTTGCATTCAAACCCATGCTGATATTACCACCAAAATTGGTCGTTTCGTTCGATACATTATTCACAAATGAAGGCGATGTGCTTGCATTGAGGTTGATATTGCCATTGATATTCAACTTAGTTTTGATAATCGGATAATTAATCCACGACCACAAATTGGTGCGTTGTCCACCCGATAAATTAATCGGTTTTGTCGTGGTGCGAATACCAATTTTATCCACATTTTCAATCAACTGGCTGTACACGATTTGGTCGTCGAACTTATTGTATTCGATACTCATATTCATATTGGCAAAGCTCGCAGGATTCCAATAGTTGAAACTGAGTTCGGCACTGTGGTTGCGTTCTGGACGCAAATCGGGATTCCCCTCAGTACGAAACGCTGGATTATTGACATTCGGAATTGGTTGTAAATCATTGATTTGTGGTTCACGCACATTGTAGCCATAGGTAAAACCCACATATTTATTGTTGGGTAACTCAATTTCCGCATTAAAATTGGGTGTCCAGTTATTATAAGTTCTGTTGATGGGCGCAGTCAACAAAGGCAAATCTTTATCCATGGCATATTCACCATTCAATGCAATTCTTTGCGCGGCGATGCCCGTTGTGATATTGACTCCCGAATGTGCATAGCGCAAACTCGTTCCCAAGCGGTTGTATTGAATCGAATTATCATAAAAAACGCTCAGATTATCCACGCGCTCGTTGTTTTTTTCTGGATTATTGACTTGCCGATTGACTTGATTGTCGGTATTGCTAAAATTATAAAACGTTTCCCAAAACATTTTTTTCGACAAAGGCTCAGTGAACAAAAGGCTGGATTTCACCTGTTCGGTCGCATTGGTATTGGTATTCAACTGTCGAATTTGTTCCGTAAAAGTCGTGGCACTGAAAAATTTATTCAACGAAAACAGATTTTCTGTTCCGTCCGATTGACTGTTGTTATAGCCGCCGCTGATGGCAAAATTGCGTCCTTTTTTCTTGAAACGATGGCGGAAAATGGCTGTACTCGATACTCTAAAAGAATTCAAATCGTTGCTATTATCCAAATTTAAAGAACGAGTCGTAAGCTTACTGGCATTTGTAAACAACTGATTTTGAATGGTTTGACCATTGTTGCCACTGAAACGTAAATTGCCTTTGACAATCAAAACATTGGTCGAGTCAAATTCTTTTTCAAGGCGAGCAGCGATGCTGTGATTACCTCTAAAATCGGCTTTGGCAGTCGTATCTGTGCTGTAAAAACTACTGTCTTGTAAGAAAGTTTGGCGCAATGATGACTGGTCTAAATTCAATTGTGTTTGGTTGTAAAAATAGCTCGAACTCCATTTTGTCTTTTTATTATCAAAATTATAGTTCACGCCTGCACCGCCATTTTTTGTGAAACCACGACCATCAAAATTGTTCCACGGCACATCATCGCCCGAATTGTAGTAGCGAAAACCGCCACCACCATTGAAACCAAAATCACCATTATCATTGTTATTGAACGAATTTTGACCCTTAAATTCGCCATAATCTTCCCAATTCACACCCGTTTGATTGATATTATTGGCATAGCCTAAAACAGAAAACTGTTCTTTTTTATTGAAACGATTGTAATTGCCGCGTCCTGCCCAACGGTCAGAAGTACCAACAGCCGCTGAAACCTTACCAAAAGCTCCTTTTTTGAACTCATCTTTGAGTTCTAAATTCATGGCTTTTTCCTTTTTACCATCGTCCACGCCTGTGAGTTTGGCTTGGTCAGTTTTTTCTGTAAAAACCTGAACTTTTGAAATCACATTGGCATCGAGATTTTTAGTCGCTGCTTTTGGGTCGTCACCAAAGAACGATTTGCCGTCCACATAGACTTTTTTCACGTCTTTGCCTTGCGCTTTGATATTGCCATCGGCATCTACGTCAATGCCAGGCAATCGGCGCAACAAATCTTCAACCGTTGAGCCAGGCGGCACTTTGAACGACGAGGCATTGTATTCAATCGTATCGCCTTTGATACTGAGGGGTGCTTTGGCGGTTTTTATCACTACCTCCAGTAATTCTTTTGTGATTGGTTTGATTTTAACGCGACCCAAATCTTCAAGTTCAGATACTGAGGGGTCTAAATGCTGTTGATAGGGTAGGTAGCCGACATAGGAAATTTTGAGTAAATAAGCTGTATTTTTTATGCTTTTGAAAGAAAAACCGCCTTTGTCGTCGCTTCTTGTAAAATTGACTAAGGCTGAATCTTTGGGATTGAGCAACATAACCGTTGCAAAAGGTAAATCTTCGCCCAAGGAATCGGCAACTATACCTTGAATACTAACTTTTGAAGGATTTTGTGCTAAGGCAAATGAGACTGTTGAGACTAAAAGAACTAAAAACGCAAAGAGTTTTTTCATGAGTTTAGAATTAAAGTGGTTTAGTGAATAGGTTTTTTTGTAAAAAAGATGCACATAGCTGATTAAAAGGTGCGCGCATCGCCTGTTTTCGTCATAAAAAAATGACAGTGCTACTAACGACAATAAAATGACTCAGATGTTGTACGTCTTAAAATTTAACATTTGAATAGAAGTGAAAAAATATTTTTATGTGTCAAATGTAAATCGTGTTGTTGGCAAGGGCTAAAAAGATAGACGAACGATTGGAATTGGACGAAATAACGAGTCTTTGACAAAGTGGCAGTCGCTTTGTTTTGTTTTTGACAGATTGTCATGTCTTTGGTGCTGATTTATGCCGCTTTGTCTCGAAAAATCTAAAAAATAGGTGTTGGAACAGAACTTGATAATAATGGAATGTCAACGGCAATGAAGAATTGAGATAAAATTCAGAAATCAGATGTTTGAGTTTGTGTCGTTTTTTATCTCGTTATTCTTTGTCTTGGTCAAAAAATATGGTTTAACTTTTTTAAATTTTAAAGATTATGACACACGTAAGATTCAATCCATTCGCACCAGCTATTCGTTTCCAAAACTTGGACAAATTCATCGCAGACGTTTTCAATACGCCTATGTTCAACGATGACAACAAAACTTGGACAGCGACCCCCTCAGTCAATGTGGCTGAAACAGACACAGAGTTTCGCTTAGAAGTCGCTGCACCCGGTTTGACAAAAGAGGATTTTAAAATCAATGTTGAAGACAAAGTTTTGACGATTTCGGCTGAGAAAAAAGTGGAGAATGAAACAAAAGAAGGCGAAAAATATATCCGCCGCGAATTTGGTTACACCAATTTTAAACGTACATTTACGTTGCCTGAAACGATTGATGTGACAAATATCAAAGCGACTTATGACCACGGTGTATTACATTTGGTTTTGCCAAAAGTAGAAGTGAAAAAAGCGTTAAAAACGATTGAAATTCAGTAGTTTAGTTGTAAAATAGGATTATGATTTATACTTCTGTAAAAATGTTTTAAGGGTTAAAAAATGAGGTTTAAGTTAAGCCTTCTCGACTTTATCGAGAAGGCTTTTTTTATGAAAACATAAACCCCCTCAGTAAAATCTACCAAAACCACGATTTCACCGCTTGCCACATCGCATCGTCCCGTTTTTTCTGGTATTTTTGAAACTGCTCGGATGTTAAAACGGACCTCAATTCAGCATCTTTTTCGGACTGAATAGCCATGATTTTGCGGTATTTCGACCAATCGTTCATTTTTTGTTGTACCACTTCGACCTCGTTGCGGCGGGCGTAGCGCAGATTGATGGCACTCACTTTAGTCATTTGGTCTTTGGTCAGTTGCAGACCTTTTTGCATAGATTTGTCGAGTTCAGCGGCTCGTTGTTCAGGCGTGCCATAATTCCCTTTTTGCATATCTTGTAGGGCGGCTTCCACTGTTTTTTGAGCTGAAAGGCTGCTCACAGCCCAAAAAAGGCAGAGCAAAAAGACGCTTATTTTTTTCCAGATTTTCATGTGCGGTTTTTTATTTGTTCAAAATAATTATCGTATTCAGGGTTGTTTGTCCCCATGATTCTGTCCCAAAAATTGAAATACAGACTAAAATTGTGGTTGGCTTTTTGGTGGTGCATATTGTGGTGCGTCGGCGTATTGATCCATTTGAAAAACCAATGACTTGTAAAGCCACTTGGCGAAAATTCATAACCTGTGTGACCCAATACATTGAAAATCATAGACCAAACGGTGACAATCAACAAGGCGATGGAATGTAAAGGCATGAAAATAGCTAAAATTGGAATGATACCAAACTCCACAACTGCTTCCAAAGGATGAAACGAAAAAGCCGCAAAAGGAGTCGGATTGTGACTCAAATGATGCACTTTGTGAAAAATCGGGAACAAACGAGGGTGGTGCATCAACCGATGTGTCCAATAAAAATAAGTATCGTGCAGAAAGATTGCCAAAGCTGTCGAGAAGAAAAAATAGAACCAACCGCGCTCATCTATATCGAAATACAATGCGCCATAACCCATTTTACGAAGTGCAAAAATGCCGAAAGCCATGAGCGCAAAAATGCCAGAAGTCATCAGCGAATGGACAATTTCGCGGCGTAAATCTGAGCCTTTGGGGAGTTTTTGTTGTATCTTGTTGCGCCACCAATCGCGGCGTTTCCAGACATAAAAAATAAGGTAAGCGATACCTGCTGGTACAATATAACGCACAGCAATAAACAATGATAAGACAACCCATGCGGGCAAAAGACCATGTTGTCGGGCGAAATTCTCAAGAAGCGGTTGCATATTAAATCGTTTTTAAAGTGACAAAATGTATTATTTTTGAATTGTAGCACAAAGAAAGCGGCTCAATACTGAGGGGGGCAAATCCTTTCAACCAACCGCTCGAACGTTTCAATAAATGGTAAAAAATAAAGGCATTGACTCTTGGAAAGAAGACAGGACGTTTGGTTGAAGATTTTTTGCATTTGGTTGAAAATAAAGTGTTTTTGGCCCGTAAAATATAGAAAATTGGGCAAATTTTAGAGGCATAAAACAAAAAATATGAGTCAGTATTGGACAGATAAAAAATTGGAAACAGCCGCACACATTGCCTTTTGGGTCATCAACGGCGTGGCTTCATTTCTCCTTTTCTCGACGGCTTTAACCTTCGGCGACACCGTTTTATTGACCACCATCAATATGGCTATTCTCATAGCTTTGTTCTATTTGCACACGCATTGGGTCAATCAATACATCGAAAAAGGGCAGTATAAACGCTTTTTTGCCACCAGCATCACCGCTTTTACATTTTTGACTTTGCTGCGTGTGGGTCTCAATTTATTGATATTCAAAGGCTATGTGACCAACGATTTTGCAGTGTTTTTTGGTCCTGTTTTTCGTTTGGTTGGCTTTTTAGTTGGCACAGCTTTCATCATTGTCATCATTGCTGTGTCTTATCAACTGCTCAAAAATCGCTATTTGTCGCAACGCCGCAATTTGGCACTCATCAACGAGCAACAGGCGGCTCAATTGCAGTTGTTGAAAGCCCAAATCAATCCGCACTTTTTATTCAATGCCCTGAACAATGTTTACAGTTTGACAGTGGCAAAATCCGACGATGCGCCCAAAATGTTGCTCAAACTCTCTACACTCTTGCGCTATGTGATTTATGAAAGCCAAGAAAAAGAAGTTCTTTTGGAGAAAGAGGTGGCGCATTTGCACACATTTATCGAACTGTTCCAGATGCGTTCCGAAGACCCCCTCAGTATTTCGCTCAAAACGGAAGGTAATGTGAATGGCGTGAAAATCGAACCCATGATTTTGATGCCCATTGTCGAAAATTGCTTCAAACACACCGATTTTGACACCAATCCTGCTGCTTTTGCCGACATTTTGTTGACAGTTACACCGCAAAGCTTGATTTTCAAAACCAAAAACAGTTTTGACCGCAGCGATGTACAAAAAGATGCCGTAGGCGGCGTAGGTTTAGCCAATATCAAGCACCGTTTGTCGCTGCGCTATCCCTCAAAAGCGACACTTGAAACCAAAGAATCAGATTCTATTTTTGAACTCATATTAACCATTCATCTCAGTGATAATCAATAATTTAAAGCAATGAAAACATATAAAATCTTGCTCGTTGACGACGAGTTTTTAGCCCTCAATCTTTTGGAACAATTTGCAAAAGAATTGCCAGATTTGGAATTGGTTGGCAAATGTAAATCGCCGATTCAGGCATTGGACATATTGCAAAAAGAGCCGATTGATATTTTATTTTTGGACATTCAAATGCCCGTTTTGAGTGGTACAAATCTGCTGAAAACCCTGCAACGTCCGCCTGCCACCATTTTCACAACGGCTTACAGTGAACACGCTGTCGAGGCTTTTGACCTCAATGCTGTGGATTATTTGCTCAAACCGTTTAGTTTTGAGCGTTTTTTGCAAGCTGTGAACAAGGCGAAAGACTTTTTGAATAAAAATGCACCCCCTCAGTATGCGCCCAATTTGGAACAAACAAACGACAAAAAAGACCCTGAAAATGTAAAAGACTATATGGTAGCCAAAGTAGATGGTCGCATCGAGAAGATATTTTTCAACGATATTCAATATGTTGAAGGTCTGAAAGAGTACGTCAAAGTCGTGTGTTCGAGCCGCAGTTATGTGATTTTGGAAAGTATGAAAAATTTGGAAGACAATTTGTTGCCGTCAACGGACTTTATGCGTGTTCACAAGTCGTATATTGTGGCAAAAAAACGGGTGCAAACCCTCGAAGGCAATCAATTGGATGTGGGTGGAAAAATAAAAATCCCCATCAGTCGCGAACGCAAAGACGAGGTGGTGAAAACCTTGTTTGGTATCTAAAAAATAGGATATGGATTTACAAACTTTGAATCAAAAAGAGACCCCCTCAGTACACGAAGCTTTATTTCAATGTTGTGGTTCGACTCGCTGGGTCAATCAACTCATCAGCTTTTTCCCTTTTGCTTCGGAATTGGATTTGGTCAAAAAAGCCACCGATATTTGGTACAATCACTGCACCGAAGCTGATTACAGGGAAGCTTTTACACACCATCCCAAAATTGGCGATGTCAAAAGTCTGAGAGAAAAATTTGCCTCGACACAACATCTCGCAGGCAAAGAGCAAGCAGGTGTGCAAACGGCTTCGACCGCAACTATCGAGCGTTTGGCACAAGCTAATAGCGAATATGAAGCGAAAAATGGCTTTATTTTCATCGTTTGTGCCACAGGCAAATCGGCAGATGAAATGTTGCGCTTGTTAGAAGAGCGTTTGCAAAACACACCCGAAGAAGAATTGGCTATCGCGATGGGCGAGCAACATAAAATCACGATTATTCGCTTGAAAAAATTGTTGACTGAGGGGGATTGGTCAAATTTGCCTGTGAGTCAGATTACGACACATGTTTTGGACACTTCTATTGGGAAAACAGGTCAAAATATGTCCATTCGTCTGCAAACTTTCAAAAATAATCAATGGCAAACGCTTGCACAAGGCGTGACAAATAAAGACGGTCGCATCGGCGATTTGTTACCCGCTTGCCGCAACCTGCCACCCGACCATTATCGCATGGTGTTCGACACAGGTAACTACTACAAAAACCTGACGATTCGCACTTTCTATCCCTCAGTGGACATTTCTTTTACGGTTTTTGACGACACTCATTATCATGTGCCTTTGTTGGTCAATCCATTTGGATATAGCACTTATCGAGGGAGTTAAGGCTCAGTAAAGTCACCCATTATTGGTTGAGTGGTAAATCGGAAAAACCTTGTTTTGAGCATTAAATTTGAAAACTTCTTTCAGCCTTTTCGTTTTTTTGGAAAAAATATAGGGTTTCTCAAAAAACAAGAATAGATTTAAGGCTTTTTTGACATTTAATCAACGAGATTCTACGAGATGGCAAGTTTACATTTGGAAGCTCAAGTAGGCGATATCGCCGAATCTGTTTTGCTACCTGGCGACCCTTTGCGCGCCAAACACGTCGCCGAAACCTTTTTAGAAAATGCGGTTTGTTACAACCGTGTGCGTGGCATGTTGGGATTCACAGGCTACTACAAAGGCAAACGCGTTTCGATTCAAGGGTCGGGGATGGGTATGGGTAGTGCAGGCATTTATGTCCATGAATTGATAAACAATTATCATGTCAAAAACATCATCCGAGTTGGCACGTGTGGTGCATTGCAACGCGATTTAGATTTGGGACAAGTCATCATCGCCATGAGTGCGTCGGGCGATAGTGATGCCAATGCGCACCTTTTCAAAGGTCTGCACTTTGCAGCTACGGCTGATTTTGATTTGTTGTATCGCGCTTACGAAAAAGCTAAAGAGTTGAATATCAATACAAAACAAGGCACGATTTTTAGTTCCAACACTTTTTATGACACTGAACCGAATCGGTGGGATGTATGGGAAAAACATGGTATTTTAGGTGTCGAAATGGAGTCGCAAATTCTGTTCACAATAGCCAAACGTTTTGGCGCAAAAGCTTTGTCCATTCTCACTGTCAGCGATAATATTTTAACAGGCGAGTCGTCGAGCCAGAAAGAACGTGAACAATCCTATATGGATATGATGAGAATTGCCTTAGAAATAGCATAATATTTAAGGAGACATATCGGTAATAGGAAACTTGGGTAGCCCCCCTCAGTATGTGAACCAAAAACAGGATAGAAAAATGATTAAAAAAAGTGTCAAAGTCGAATATTCAGAATATGAAACTTTAGAAGAATTGGACGAGATAGATAATAAATTGATAAACAAAGCCATAGAAATTGCAAAAAAATCCTATTCGCCTTATTCTCAATTCCCAGTGGGTGCTGCTGTTTTGCTCGATAATGGCAAAATCTTCGCAGGCAACAACCAAGAGAACATTGCTTATCCGTCAGGAACGTGTGCAGAACGGAGTGTTTTGAACTATGTGCATGGCAATTTTCCTAAAAACCGAATCAAAATCCTCGCTGTCACGGCATTGAATACGGCTTCGTTGATTCCCGTTTCGCCTTGTGGTTTTTGTCGTCAAGTCATCGTCGAGATGGAACGACTGCAAGGGGAGCCGATGAAAGTGATTTTGCATAAAATCGGTGGCTCTACTTTTGTTTTTGATGCGGCATTCGCCCTGTTGCCACTGGCTTTTGATGATGATATTTTAAAAAATAAAGAATAAAACAACGCAAAATGACCGAAAACGATAAAAAATTCATGCGTCGTGCCATCGAATTGTCGCGACAAGGTATGTCGAGCAATCAAGGTGGGCCATTCGGAGCAGTGATTGTAAAAGATGGAAAAATCATCGGAGAAGGGAACAATCAAGTGACATCCACGAATGACCCGACGGCTCATGCCGAAGTGGTGGCTATCCGAAACGCTTGTAAAACATTGAATACCTTTCAGTTGGATGGCTGCGTCGTTTATACTTCTTGTGAGCCTTGCCCGATGTGTTTGGGGGCTATTTACTGGGCAAGACCTGCTAAAATCTTCTACGGTTGCGATAAAAACGATGCAGCAGCTATCGGTTTTGACGATGATTTCATTTACAAAGAAATCAGTTTAGAGATGGACAAAAGAATGATTCCAACCGCACAAATGCTTCAAAATGAAGCCAATGAGGTATTCAACGAATGGGCTTCGAAGTCAGACCGAACGGACTACTGAGGGGATAGATGAGGTGTTTGAAAGAGGTTTTTACCAAAGATAAAAAGCCTTTTTTATAACAAAATCTTGTTTTTATCTCGACGAATACGGTTGGAAGTTTGTCCAATCACTCCTTAATTCTCCACTATAAACTAAGTAAATCCATGATTTCTTTCATTTTAAACAACCAAACCGTCCATACAGACCACGCTTCGGGCAGTGCTTTGCTCGATTTCATTCGTTACGAAAAATTACTGAGGGGTACTAAAATCGGTTGTCGCGAAGGCGATTGTGGGGCTTGTACGGTCTTAGTGGGCGACATTCAGGACGGAGAATTGCGCTATCAGTCTATGACTTCTTGCCTTTTGCCTTTGGCTAATGTGCAAGGCAAACACGTTTTGACCGTTGAAGGCATCAACCAATCCACGTTGACTCCTGTGCAGCAACTCTTGGTCGAAACGAATGGAACCCAATGCGGTTTTTGCACCATTGGATTTGTGATGTCATTGACGGGTTTTGCATTGGACAATAAAACGACTTTTGAGAAAGGTGTCAAAGCCGTTGATGGCAATATTTGCCGTTGCACGGGCTATAAATCCATTGAAAGAGCCATAGCAGGTTTGGTTGAAAAATTAGACAATCGCCCCGATGAAAAAACACTGGATTGGTTGATTGAACAAGGCTTTGTACCTGCTTATTTGAAAGACATAAAAGAGCGTTTACTGGCTTTCAAACAAGCAGAAGTGACGGATAATCAATTAGAAACAGTTGATTATAAAATCGCAGGTGGAACAGATTTGATGGTGCAAAAACACCACGCGTTGAAAAAAGCTAAGACCCAACATTTGGTGCATCAGACTCAACTCAAAGGTATCAAATTCGAGAACAACGTTTGTCAAATTAGCGCAGGAACGACGGTGACAGAATTGGCAGAATCCATTGATTTTCAACGTATTTTTCCTAATAGTGAGCCCTATTTCAAACTCGTTTCTTCTACGCCGATTCGCAATATGGCGACAGTTGGTGGCAATCTTGTCAATGCTTCGCCGATTGGTGATTTATCTATTTTTTTCTTGGCTTTGGACAGCACTTTGCTGTTGGCAAACGGTGAAAAACGGCGTTTAGTACCGCTCAAACAATTCTTTTTAGATTATAAAAAAATTGAAAAAACGGCTGAAGAAATCATCGAATCCATCTCATTTGAAGTGCCACAGCAAATGTGGTTTTTCAATTTTGAAAAAGTAAGCAAACGGACGCATTTGGACATTGCAAGCTTCAATTCTGCTTGCCAAATAGTCGTTGATACTGAGGGGGTCGTTGTTTCGGCTCATATTTCGGGTGGTGGTTTGGCTGCTGTGCCTAAGTATTTTGCGAAAGCTTCTGCCTTTTTGATTGGGAAAAAAATAGAGGATGAAACGGTTGCTCATTGCTTGGATATTGCCGAATCTGAAACATCACCTATCAGCGATGCACGTGGCTCTGTAGCGTATAAAAAGCTGTTGTTCAAGCAGTTATTGAGGTGTCATTTTCATAAATATTTGAATAAAACAGAATCAGAACCGCCTAAAATAGTGTCTATTGCCTCTGAAAATTTTGATAATACCAAAACAGAAAATGCAGCCGTTAATATTGATGCCGTGGGCCATGTCACGGGTAGGAGTGTCTATGTGGACGACATGCCTGTGATGGAAGGAACGGTTTTTATCAAAGTATTCGATGCGCCGATTGCACACGGCAAAATCACACATTTAGACTATTCAGAAGCTGAAAATACTGAGGGGGTCATCAAGATTTTTTCGCATAAAGATATTGTTGGACGCAATCAAATTGGTGGCATCGTTGAAGACGAACCTTTGTTGGCAGAAGATGAAATTCACTTTTGGGGACAACCTATTTTATTGATTGTTGCTGAGAATGAAGACAGCGCGGAGGAGGCTTTGAAACGCATCAGATTGGAAACGGAAGCCTTGCCTGTCATCACAAGCCCGAGAGAAGCCTATAAAAAAGGCTCTTTATTGCACAATTCACGCACTTTTTCGAACGGAAACGTGCAACAAGCCTTTGAAAATGCAAGATATATTTTTGAAGGTGTCGCCGAATCGGGAGGTCAAGAGCATTTGTATTTAGAAACTCAAGGTGCATACGCCTATCCGACCGAACAAGGTGGTGTGAAAGTGCATAGTTCTACTCAAGGCCCGACGCAAGTGCAACGGACGATTGCCAAAGTGTTGGGCGTAGGTATGCACCAAGTAGAAGTGGATGTGACGCGTTTGGGCGGTGGTTTTGGTGGCAAAGAAGACCAAGCAAGTGGTTGGGCCGCAATGGTCGCTTTGGTTGCTTTTGTTCTGAAAAAGCCTGCAAAAATTGTGTTACATCGCATGGAAGATATGCGAATGACGGGCAAAAGGCATCCATATCAAAGCGATTACAAAATTGGCTTGGACGAACATCTGAACATCGTTGCCTATAAAGCCACGTTTTTTCAAAACGGTGGAGCGGCAGCAGATTTGTCGCCTGCGGTGATGGAGCGCACACTTTTTCATGCTACGAATGCTTATGCTGTTCCAAATGTTGAAGTGACGGCACATTGTTGTAAGACAAATTTGCCGCCCAATACAGCTTTTAGAGGTTTCGGTGGTCCACAAGGTATGTTCGTGATGGAATCTGCGATACACCATGCGGCACGTAGTTTGGGTGTTTCGGTGGCTGAAATCCAGAAAAAAAACTTGGTTACTGAGGGGTATGAATTGTCGTATGGTCAAGTTTTGACGCAAACAGAAGCCCAAAAAACTTGGCAAACTTTAGAAAAACAGGCTCATATTGAAGCAAAACGAGCTGAAATCGCCGATTTTAACGCAAAAAATAAATTTGTCAAAAAAGGGATGGCCGTGATGCCCATCTGTTTTGGTATTTCATTCACCAACACCATGATGAATCATGCGCGGGCATTGGTGCATATTTATTCGGACGGGACAGTGAGCGTGAGTACAGGCGCAGTCGAGATGGGGCAGGGTGTGAATACTAAAATGATGCAGATTGTCGCACAAGAATTTGGTCTGAAAAATGACAATATTCGTTTGGCGACAACCAATACCTTGCGCGTTGCCAATACATCGCCTTCGGCAGCGAGTGCAACAGCAGATTTGAATGGTAAAGCGGTTTTAGATGCATGCCAACAACTCAAAACACGTTTGGTAGAATGGGTGAAAACTAAAACCAACAGTGATGCCGATATTGTGTTTGAATCAGAAACTGTAAGCGCAGGCGATGCTGTTTTCACATGGAAAGAGATTGTTTTTGAAGCTTTTACAAAAAGGATAAACCTCAGTGCGAAGGGTCACTATGCCACGCCAGAAATTCACTTCGACAAAAAAACGGAGAAAGGGCATCCTTTTGCTTATCATGTGTACGGCAGCGCATTGTTTGAAGTGACTATTGATTGTCTGCGTGGTACTTACGATTTTGATGCCGTGCAGGTTGTGCATGATTTCGGAAAAAGCATGAGTTCGTTGGTGGATTTGGGGCAAATTGAAGGCGGTTTGGTGCAAGGCATGGGTTGGATGACGATGGAAGAAGTCGTGTACAACGAACAAGGAAAATTGCTTTCCAATGCTCTTTCGACTTACAAAGTACCCGATATTTATGCCGTTCCGAGACAATTGAACGTTTCTTTTTTAGATACTGAGGGGCACGATTACGCTATTTACAAGTCAAAAGCAGTGGGTGAGCCGCCTTTGATGTATGGTATTGGTGCTTATTTCGCTTTGGTAGAAGGTATTTTAGCTTTCAATCCCAAAGCCTCTATTGAGTACATTGCGCCAATGACACCCGAACGTGTTTTGATGGCATTGTATAGTCGAAATGAAGAAAAATAAAACATGGAAAAAGGAATTTATAGCACTCGTTGTTGGATTGACGGAGGTTTCAGAGAAGCCACAATTTGGTTTTCGGATGGAAAAATCAACGCCATTACTGAGGGGGGCGTTTTGAACGACAATGTCGAAAACTTTGGCGATGCGCTCATCATGGCTGGTGCAATTGATGCTCATGCTCACGTCAATGAACCTGGACGAACGCATTGGGAAGGATTTGATACAGCAACACAAGCAGCAGCAGCAGGTGGCACGACGACTTTGATAGATATGCCTCTGAATGCCAGTCCTGTGACGACAACAGTTGCAGCTTTTGGAGAAAAATTGGCAGCTACGCAAGGCAAAATGCACATCAATTTGGGCTTTTATGGCGGTATTGTACCACAGAATGCAGGCAAAATAGCTGATTTGGCGCAAAGCGGTGTCTTAGGTATCAAAGCATTTTTGACACATTCGGGCATTGATGAATTTCCAAATGTGACCTTAGAAGACTTGGAACAAGCCATGCCTGTTTTAGCAAAATTGAACATACCGCTTTTAGCGCATTGTGAATTAAGTGATGATACTGTTCAAAGAACTCCTTATGGAGAGGAGGGGCTTTTAGCTGAAAATCCGACAAATTATGCCGCTTATTTAGCCAGTCGCCCGAAAAGTTGGGAGAACAAAGCGGTGCAAATGATGATTGATTTGTGCCGCAAGCACCAGTGTCCTGTACACATCGTCCATGTGTCGTCGGCGGAAGCTTTGCCGTTGATTGCAGTTGCTAAAGCGGAAGGTTTGCCTTTGACGGCTGAAACGTGTAGCCATTATCTTTTTTTTAATGCAGAAGAGATTCCCAATGGCAATACTTTGTACAAATGCGCACCACCCATTAGAGAAAAAGAGAATAACGAACAACTCAAAATGGCTCTAAAATCAGGTGTTTTGGATTTTGTGACAACCGACCACTCTCCCGCACCACCCGAAATCAAAGAAATCGAATCGGGTAATCTGAAAAAGGCGTGGGGCGGCATTTCGGGTTTGCAGTACATGGTGTCGGTGGCTTGGACGAGTTTGAAAGAAACAATGGATTTGGCGCAGTTTATTCCACTTATTACCGACAATCCTGCACAGTTTTTAGGCGTTTCGGATAAAAAAGGGCAAATAAAAGTGGGTTTGGATGCTGATTTTACTATTTGGCAACCTGAAGAAACATTTATCGTTCAAAAAGAAGAGAATCGCCACAGACACCCCCTCAGTCCGTACAACGAAAAAGAGTTGTTTGGACGCATCGAAGCGACATTTGTAGGCGGTGAAAAAGTATTTCACAAAACAATCATTAATAAAAACAGAGGTCAATGGATACTCAAAAAACAATAGAAAAACCCGCATTTACACAGCATTTAGATTTAATTGCAGAGCGTTTGGGCGGTAAAGTGCTGTATGCGACAGACGATTTTTTTGCAGAAAAAGAGAATTTGATAAAGCAAAAAGAAGCCATCTTCATCGCCGATAAATACACCGATAGAGGTAAATGGATGGACGGTTGGGAGTCGCGCCGCAAACGTACTGAGGGGCATGATTGGTGCATCGTAGAAATGGCAACAGCTGGTAAAATCCATGGTTTTGACATAGATACGAGCTTTTTTATGGGCAATCAGCCTCAATTTGGCTCAATCGAAGCCATAAACCTCACAAATACTGAGGGGGTAGATTGGGCAACAGAACAGCTGAATTGGACTGAAATCGTCCCTAAAACGGTCTTAAATCCAGGCAGTCATCACTACGTGGCTTCGACATCTGATGCTATTTTTACACATCTGAAATTGCATATTTTTCCAGATGGTGGTGTGGCACGTTTGCGGGCTTATGGCGAGGTATTCAAAAATTGGGCTTTGCACGATGTCAATGAGACGATTGACCTTTTGGCGGCTGTGAATGGCGGTAAAGCTCTACTGTGCAACGATATGTTTTTCAGTCATATGGACAACCTCATCATGCCCAATCGGGGTGCCAACATGGGTGATGGTTGGGAAACAAAACGCAATCGTACGCCTAATAATCGCGATTGGGTGATTCTGAAATTGGGTCACGCAGGCATTGTGGAGAGCATTGTGGTTGATACATGTCATTTTAAGGGCAATTATCCCGATTCATGCCTCATCGAAGCGTGTTTTTCAGATAGTGATGATAAGGTTGTGGCGGATAAAATTGCTTGGCAACCTCTTTTGCAACGACAAAAACTGAGTGCTGACCATATTCATATTTACGACAACGATATTGAAAACATCGGTGTAATCACACACATCCGTTTGAGTATTTTTCCTGATGGTGGTGTGAGTCGCCTGCGTTTGTTTGGGAAAACCGTATAGTTTTAAAAACAGAATATTATTTGGTTTTGATAATATCTTAGGTTTCGGAAACTCTAAAAGTTCCCGAAACCTTTTCCAAACAAAATTATATTTTAGCTCTAAAAATGTTAAAAATGGTCTCCTCAGTATCAAGCCGTCAAAATCTCCGTTTAATACCCTAAAACTAAATCCGCATGAAAAATCGTCATTTCCATTTCATTTACCTCGCCATCATTGGCTTTTTAGTGTTTCAAGTTTGGGCAAAATCGCAGGCTTTGAATGAAGCTGTGCGTTCTATTGAACATTTTGAGAAACTGCTGAAAGCAGATGTTGATATTTCCAACAAGATGGTTGTGATGATTAAAAATGGGATTGACAAGAACGTTTTGGCTTATGTTAACGAGTATAATACGGCTTTTGGTAAAAAAGCGATAAAGAGCATGGAAATATCAAGGGCTTTAATGAAATGGTTGGATAAACAAAAAGAAGATTTTATCAATCAAGCTGGTGGCTTTTATAAAAAAGATTCTTTGTTGATAAACAATCGGTTATCGTCAAGATTGAGTGGTCGTTTTTTTACAGACCAAAAAATTCAAGCGATAAAAGATTCTTTGGGCTTGTTTCAAGCTGCCATTTTTGACGTTTCAGAAGAATGGCAACTGAAAGATATTGAAAAGAAATCCGAAATAGAAAAACTTTTAAAGAACGAGGCTTATTGGCAGCAACTCAAAAACAAAACAAATTCAGACGTTTTGGCTCAATTTGAAGCACTAAAAAACCAAATTAACTTGGATGTCAGTTTATATTTGAATTATATTTATAGCATGGTTAATTATACGGGAATGATATTCGATTCTTACAAAATAGCTGTTTTTGGGCAAAAATCAGCCTTAATAGAAGGCGAAACTGTCAGAGCTGATTTCTATTTATCGCATTATTCAAGCAATGTTGGTAAAGATGTATCATTTTTCATTAACAATCGGGAAATACCATTTAAAGAAGGCATTGCCCATTTTGAAAAAACAGAAATGACCGTCGGTAAAAAAACAGTCAAAGCTATTGCCAGAATTCAAAACCCATTGACAGGACAGGTGACGATTACTGAGGGGGAGTTTGAATACGAAGTTTTACCCAAATGCAGTCGCGATTGTCAGTGAATTGTCTAAAAATCATTCGACAAATGAAAAAGTATTCATACAATGTAGAAAATTGTTTAGCTTTGCAACTGAAAAATGAAACGTATCATCGTCATATTATTAGCCATTCAAATCCTTTCAGGCAATATCCTGTTGCCCGAATTGGCTAAAGTGCCGCAACTATTGCAGCATTTTGACGAGCATCAGCGTGAAAATAAAATGTTAAATTTCTTAGCATTTCTCAAAATGCACTATGCTGACCCTGAACACCAACAAAAAGATGCGACAAAACACGGCTCTTTGCCGCTCAAATCCACCTCTTTAGCTCATGCTGAAATCATTGTTTTGTCTGAAACGACCCCCTCAGTAATTTTCAATGACAATCCTACTTTTTCTGAAAAACCCATCCTTCCAACGACCGAAAACTTGTTTTTTGACTCAAAAATTCGGTTCTCTGTCTTCCAACCACCGCGAGTGTAATCATTGTTTTTAGTCAAATCTGTTAATTTTTCACCTCGTTTGTCGGTGTTGCTTTCTCTGTATGGCAGAAATTGACCTTTGACAAATGATAAATGACTATTTATAATGATACAAAATATCATTCGTTTCAGCTTACAAAACAAAGTTATTGTAGGTGCGCTCGTCATCGGACTTATCGGCTGGGGCGCATTGTCGCTTAAAAAATTGCCACTCGATGCCATTCCCGACGTGACGAGCAACCAAGTCAATGTCGTGACCATTGCGCCGAACTTAGCACCTGTCGAGATGGAACAATTCGTGACCTATCCCGTCGAAATGGCTTTGGCAAATATTCAAGGTTTGACCGAAATCCGTTCGGTTTCGCAGTTCGGTTTGAGCTTGATAACACTCGAATTTAAAGAACACACCGACCTCTACTGGGCGCGCGCGCAAATCAACGAGCGTTTGCAAACAGTCAAAGAAGACATTCCGCAAGGGTTCGGCTCGCCCCAAATGTTGCCTGTGACGACAGGCTTGGGCGAGGTCTATCAATATTCGATTCAGCCAAAAGACAAAAACGATACATCGTGGACGCTTATCAAATTGCGCGAAGTGCAAGATTGGATTGTCAAACGGCAACTGCTTGGTACTGAGGGGGTCGCCGAAGTGTCCAGTTTTGGTGGACATTTGAAACAGTATCACGTGCGCGTCAAACCAGAGATGTTGAAGGCAACAGGCGTGACACTGCAAAATGTTTTTACTGCAATTGAGTCGAGCAATGCCAACACAGGTGCGGCTTATATCGAAAAAAACAACCAATCCTATTTTATTCGTGGCATCGGTTTAGCCACGTCAAAAGCGGATTTAGAAAATACCTTTATCAAATCGAACGGCGGTATTCCTGTCAGTGTGCGCGATGTGGCGACGATTGAAGAAGGTTCGTCCATCCGTTTCGGTGCTTTGACGAATGAAAAAACAGAAATTGTCGGCGGCATTATTTTGATGCTTAAAGGCGAAAACAGCCGACAAGTCGTTTTGAATGTCAAAGAAAAATTGGCGAAAATTGAGAAAAACTTACCTAAAGGCTTGGAAATCAAACCCTTTATTGACCGTGAAGCATTGATCGAACGGACGATAGAAACAGTTGCTAAAAATCTTGTTGAAGGCGGTATCATCGTCATTTTTGTCTTGTTACTACTGCTCGGGCATTTTAGAGCAGGTCTGATTATCGCCTCCGTCATTCCCTTGGCGATGCTTTTTACGGTGGCTTGTATGGTCGCCTTTGGGGTTTCGGGTAACCTTATGTCGTTAGGTGCGATTGATTTTGGACTCATTGTGGATGGGGCTGTCATCATCATTGAAAATGCGATTCGACGGCTTTCGATGAAAAATGCCCAAGAAGAAACGATGGATAAAACCATTTTTACCGCCACCAAAGAAATCATGCAAAGTGCTGTTTTTGGGTCGGTTATCATTATGCTGGTTTACGTGCCTTTATTGTTATTGGAGGGTATTGAAGGAAAAATGTTCAAACCGATGGCTCTGACAGTCATTTTCGCGCTTATTGGTGCATTGATTTTGTCTTTGACTTATGTGCCTGTCATGGCTTCCTTGTTTTTGAAAAAAAGCACAGAACACCACGCCACATTTGCGGATAGACTGATGAACGGTATGGTTCGTTTTTATAGACCTATATTAATCAAAGCTTTACGGTTTAGAAAAACTGTTATGGTCGTGAGTTTGAGCCTTTTAGTAGTGGCTTTTTTAATTTTTCAGAAAATGGGGGGCGAGTTCATTCCACAACTCGATGAAGGGGATTTCGTAGTGCAATTGACCATGATGCCTGGCACTTCGTTGACCCAAATGGTCGAAATGAGTAAAAGTGTAGGCGCATTGGTGAAAAAAGAGTTTCCGAACGAAATTTTAGAAACGACAGGCAAAATTGGTACTTCCGAAGTGCCAACAGACCCGATGAGCGTCGAAGAAATGGATATGATTTTGACCATGAACGACCGCGATAAATGGCAACGTTGCCACAGTCGGACTGAATTTGAGGAACAGTTGAATGCCATTTTAGAAAAAATTCCGGGAGTCACGTCCAGTATTCAACAACCGATTGCGATGCGCTTCAATGAGTTGATGACGGGTGCAAAAACGGATGTGATTGTCAAAGTTTTGGGTCCAGACCTCGATAAATTGGCAGAAGTTGCCAATGATATTTTGAAAAAAATCAAAAATACTGCGGGGGTCGCTGACCCTTATGTGGCGAAAGCGGAGGGGATGCCACAGCTTTTTGTCACCTACAAACGCGATGCGATGATGCGTTATGGTGTCTCCACAGATGAAGTTGGACGCACTTTGCGTATGGCTTTGGCAGGCGAAAAGGCAGGCGTTTTGTACGAAGAAAGTCGCCGTTTTGATGTAATTGTAAAATTACAAACCCTTGATAATCAAAAACTTGATGATGTCGGCAAACTCTCAGTCACTACTGAAAATGGCTCACAGATACCCCTCAGTATGCTTGCCGATATTGAGATAAAAACGGCACCAATGGCTGTCAATCGCGAGAATGGCGAACGTTCGGTCAATGTCAATCTCAATATCAGAGGTCGAGATGTGGCGACAACGGTGGCTGAAATTCAGCACATTGTTGACTCAAAAATTGTCTTGCCACAAGGCTATCGTATCACGTATGGTGGTCAGTTCGAGAATCTCGAAAACGCTCGAACACGACTTCTTTTGGTCGTTCCAGCGGCTCTTTTGATGATTTTGTTGCTGCTTTATCTCTCTTTTGGCACTTTGAAAGAGAGTCTTTTGATTTTCACAGCCATTCCTTTTGCCGCCGTTGGTGGCGTTTTCGCGCTCGAACTGAGAGGGATGCCGTTCTCGATTTCGGCTGGCGTGGGTTTCATTGCTCTGTTTGGCGTGGCTGTTTTGAATGGCATGGTGCTGATTGGTTACTTCAAACAACTGCATCTCGAAGGGCGTGACAACCTCAACAGTCGCATACTGAGGGGGGCAATTGACCGTTTTCGACCCGTTATCATGACGGCTACGGTGGCATCATTAGGCTTTTTACCGATGGCTTTGGCAGCTGGTGCAGGGGCAGAGGTTCAAAAACCTTTGGCAACAGTCGTCATCGGTGGTCTGATTACTTCCACCATTTTGACTTTGGGACTTTTGCCTGTTTTGTACGCCATTTTTATGAGTCAAAAATCAAAACCAAGCCTTTCTAAAAAGGTCATTTTATTCCTTTTAGCTGTTTGTTGCTTGCCAAAAATGGCGATGTCACAAAGCATTTCGGAGCAAGAAGCCGTCAATATGGCTTTAAAAAATCACCCGTTGATGCTGAAAAATCAATCGCAAATCACTCATGCGAAACAAATGGTCGGAACGGCAAAAATGATTACTCCGTCAGAGTTTTCTTTTGAGACTCCCCAATTACTCATGGGGCCTGACAATGTTACAGTTTGGACGGTTTTAGGTGCACAACAGTCATTTTTGCCCAAAAAAGTATATAATCAGAACGAAAAAACACTGTTACAGCAAGCAAAAGTAACCGAATCAGAACTGGCGATGAGCGCACACGACATAACGCAGCAAACCCGACTTTTATATCAGTCGTGCCTTTTTGCTTCTGAAAAAGTGCGTTATTGGCGCGAGCAAGACAGTATTTTCAAGGAATTTAATAGGGTAGCAGAGGTAGAGTTTCGGGTTGGTAAAATCACGCCCTTGGAGAAAACAACGGCTGAGAGTTTTTATAAAAATATCCAGCAATTACTGAGGGGGGCAGAATTGGCTGAAAAAAATGCTTTAGATGAGTTGAAGTCATTTCTAAAATCGCCACAAATATCTGTAAATGAGCTTTTTACAAAACTGAATTTGGATAAAGTAGAGCGTTCAAAACTGCCTGTTGAGCAATATTATGCGGAGGCTGAAAAGTTGCAGATGGAAAAATTGGCGCAGCAAAAATTGGCGACTGCCCCCAGCTATTCTGTCGGCGTGAGCCAATATGTTTTCAATCGTTTTATTCCGCCGATTGTACGCGTGGGCGTGAGTGTTCCCCTTTGGAAAAAAGGTTGGCAAGCAGCTGAAAAAGCGGCTGAACTGGAAACAGCCGTAGCGCAAAAAGAACGTGAAGTTATTGATTTTCAATTGAATACAAGCTATCAAAAAGCGATGAATGACTATTTGTTAGCTGCGCAAAATTTAGAATTTTACGAAAAAACGGGTTTGTCTCAAGCGGCTGAAATTCTGAGAGCAGTGGACAAAACAAGGCAACTGGGTTCGATAACGACTTTTGACTATTTGCAAAGTATTCGTCAAGCGTTTGATTTAAAAATGGCGTATTTGATGGCTTTGCAAGCGCACAACGAAGCCGTTTTGAAGGTAAAATATTATATGAATTAGAGATTGCGTACAGGTTTACGGACTTTTAAAAATTCACAAATCTTGTACAAAATTGTATTTTTTAAAATTTAAATGTTTATAATCAATGAGAAATATAGTTTTTTTAATCGCAATATTAGCAATCGTTGCTTGTGGCAAAAATGAAAAATCAGCTCAAAGCAATACGACAACAACCGAAGAAAAAAAGCCAATAGAAGGTATCGTGTTGACAACAGACCAACTCAAATTGATGAATATTGAGTTGGGCAATCCTGAAAAACGGGCATTTGTTGGGAATATAGTTGCCAATGGTAAAGTCACAGTTTTGGCCAACGATATGGCTGATATTTCTGCACCTTTGCGTGGCACAGTGGTCAAAATCAATGCACACGAAGGGCAATTTGTGAAAAAAGGAATGATTTTGATGGAGTTGACCTCACCCGACATCATCAATTTGCAACGTGAATATTTAGTGGCGCAAAGCGAATTGGTGTTTTTGGAGAAAGAATGGGAACGCCAACAAACGATGGCAAAAGAAAATGTGGGCGCATCGCGCAACGAACAAGAAGTGCGTTCAAAAGTGATGATGCAAAAAGCCATACTGAAAACAACAGCTTCAAAATTGCGCTTGGCAGACATACCGACCCCTCAGTATGATGGCGAAATTATGGAAAAAATACGCATTATTGCGCCTATTTCGGGCTATATTGACCATTTTCCAGTCTCAATCGGTACAACGGCGATGGAAGGTGCGAAGCTCGCACACATCAAAAGTTTCGACGACCCACATGCGGATATTGCCATTTATGAACGCGATTTGCAGAAAATTCGAGCTGGTCAAGCCGTTCGATTGCGTTTTGCTGACCCCTCAGTACCCGAGACGGTTGGACACGTTGAATACATTGGCCGCGACATTTCGCCCGAAACCAAAACGGTGACACTTCATGTACCGTTCAAAGCACCTGCGGGCAAGACGATAGCAACGGACATGTTGGTAACGGCTCTGATTGAGTCGAGTGGGACACAACAAATGACAGCTTTGCCCGAAAGTGCTGTTGTACAAGACGAAGGCAAGTTTTATTATTTTTTGATGGAGAAAAACGATGATAAATCATTGACTTTCAAAAAAATAGAATTTACCCCCCTCAGTATGACGCAAGGTTGGGTAGCTGTTGAAGCGAGTTTATTGGGCAAACAGTTTGTCGTAAAAGGCGCAAATGTGCTATTGAGTGAAAGCAAGAAAGAGGAAGTGGAATAAAAGATAGGTACAGATTTACGAAATTCAAAAGTTTCGTAAATCTGTACCTATCTTTGTTGTTTAAATGTAAAAAAATACAAGAGAAAACACCATTTTTTACTTAAAACAGCACGAGAATGTCTTTTTCTATCCATACTTTTGAAAAATATGTGAACAAAACCATCCTTGAGCGAGGCGTAAAATACTATAAACGAGGCTTGGTTTACGATTTGACCGATCACAAAGACGGTTATTGGACAGCGGGCGTAGAAGGCTCTTACGATGACTATGAAGTCGAAATAAAACTTGACGATGATATTGTAAAAGAGTGGAATTGTGATTGCCCTTACGATGGCGACGTGTGCAAACATGTTGTGGCAACTTTGTTTGAAATAAGAAAAAAAATGCCTAAACCCGCTTCAACGTTCTCAAATATTGTAGAAAAAGTAAAAACCATCGTTACTCCGCAATCTCAAACGACTGGAAGCCCAGCTGTTACAGTGTATAAATTGTTGACAGAACCTAAAGACTTGTTTGAAGAATACAAAAAACAAGGTGAATTAGAACAACGTTTGGTGAAGATAGGTGCAATGGCTTGGGAGAACTTATCACGCACGAAGTTTGCCGAAATCTATAATGCTGTATTTGGTATTATCAAAACAACGAGTGTTATGTCAAGCGCGGCTGTAAAAAGCCATTTGGATACCTTATCTAAGATTGGCTTTTTTAAAGAAGGCAGAGGCGATATATATCTTATAAATCGCACTTTTGCGGACTATTTGTGTGAGAATGAATGGCATACAGATTCTGATTTACGCTCATTGATTGTGCCAATTGGGTCTCGTATGAACAGCTATTACAGCAGTCATTGGAACGAAAGTTTGAAAGACAGGCAGTTTAGAGATATGCGTTTTGCTTATTTCCAAGGCGATGCGAGGTCGTTTTCACAACATTTTAATTATGTGCTTTCGAATGATAAACATATATTAGACTACTATTTGCCCGTTTCTTTCGATATAAAAAAACTGGAATTTATACCCCTCAGTATCCGCATCTTTTTACTAACATTCAAATTGAATTTGACGCTAAAAGAAACTTTACCTGTTGACGGTTATTATTTTTATGCCATTGAAAACATAGAAAATTTTGCAGTCAATGACCGCTCGCCTTTGGTAAAAACTTTGATAAAATTAGCCATACTGAGGGGTGAATATGCTGCTATTGAAAAGCTCAAAGCCGTAGCTAATGAGTCGGATAAAATGTTCATAAAAGCGGTTCTCAATTTACAACAGGCGCGCGACCAACCTGCAACACTCGATGCACTCGTCCAGTTTGAGACAGCTCAGAAACTGCTTCGCAAAGAAACGGGTAATAATAGTCTGCATTGGAACGACTTGGAAGCCGTCATTTACACCATTGCTTTGCTCAAGCCAGACGAACCTGCTTATCTGAAAATAGCAGAAAAACAGAATAAAAATGCTCAAAAATATACGTCTTCATTTGCACCGAGCCATAAGGCACTCGAAGCCGTTATCTTATATTTGAACAATGACAAGGAAGCCAGCGACGAAATTTTGAAGAATATTGTGCCAGGCAACGAAATCAATCGTTTCTTTTTTTACTTATCAGCTTATTGGGTTGATGCGGACTTTTTGTCGTTGGGTAGTGTTAAAATCTTAATGCAAACATTCGACAAATCAGGTTATAAATGGTTGGCTTATGAGTTAGCGACTTTGCTACAACGTATTGAAAGTCAAACAGGTCAGTGGCAAAAAGAGCGTGAAAAATACCCCCTCAGTATCGAAGCCTTAGTGGACGCTGTTCCTAAAATAAGCGTTTGGGAAAATGCCTTGAGAAGCTTAATCAGTTTATCGCCCAATGCTTCTCCACTGGCAAAAGTGGAGGAAGAAAAATCAGCACGTTTGATTTGGCTCGTTGATTTTGAGAAAATGGAATTTACGGCCAAAGAGCAAATTATTTCAAAAAAAGGCGGTTGGTCGTCGGGTCGTGTGGCGAATTGGGCAAAACTGAAAAACGGCGAAGTACAATGCCTTTCGGAGCAAGATAAGCGATTTGTGCAGCACATCAAATACGACAATTGGCATGGTTACAAATTAGACTCTGAAAAAGCAGTGGCAGAGTTGGTTGGTCATCCGCATTTGTATTTGGCAAAATCGCCCGATGTAGCGGTTGATTTTTCGGAAGTCAAACCTATTTTAATGGCAAAAGAGACGAAAGAAGGTTTTGAAGTTTCTTTTTCGCCTAAAATTGATCCTAATAAAGCTGTTCAAATTGCTAAAGAAACACCAACTCGTTACAATTTGCTAAAGGTCAGTCCCGATATTGCCAAAATAGCTAAAGCATTGAATGGCAATACTTTAAAAGTGCCACATGAGGGGAAAGCGCAGTTGCAACAAGCCCTTGGGAGTATTGTTAGTTTTGTACCGATTCAATCTGCCTTAGATACTGAGGGGACGGAAAATATTCGAGAAGTGACCCCTGACCCACGCCCTTGTGTACATTTGTTGCCTGTGGGAGATGGCATTCATGTTGAGTTTTTAGTGCGCCCATTTCCTGAAACGCCACCATATTTTAAGCCTGGAAAAGGCGAATCAACAGTGATTGCAGACATCAGAAGCGAGCAAGTGAAAACCAAACGCGACCTCAAATTGGAGAAGCAAAACCATAAAAAATTGCTTGAAAACCTCGAAATTTTGCAAAATATCACACCTTCCAAAGGTACTTATGAATTGTTAGATGCGGGTGAGTGCCTTGAGCTTTTGCTACAAATCCAACCTTTTGTCGAGGACAAAAGTGTGATTTTAGAATGGCCTAAAGGCGAAAAATACCGTTTGACAGGTGAAGTGGGTTTTGACCAATTCCGTATGGACATTGGCTCAAAACAAGACTGGTTTTCGGTTGATGGCGAACTGCGTGTCAATGAAAACACCGTTTTTGATATGAAAAAACTGCTTGAATGGATTGAAAAACAGCGAAATGGCTATATTGAAGTCACGCCAGGGCAGTTTTTGAAGCTTAAAAAGGACTTTTTACAAAAACTCAAAGAAATCAGTGGCGTTCTGATGCCGCAGCGCGATGGCACTTTCCAAATGCACCCTTTGGCTTTGCCTGTGATGGAAGGTTTTACGGAGGCTTTGGTCAACTCTGATTTGCATGAACGTTATTTTGAAAGTTTAGACCGTTTGAAAAAGGCATTTAATACCCAATTTGAAGTGCCAGCTAATTTTAAAGCCACTTTGCGCGAGTATCAACAAGAGGGTTTTGAGTGGTTGAGCCGTTGTGCGATGTGGGGCGTTGGGGCTTGTTTGGCAGACGATATGGGTTTGGGTAAAACGGTGCAGGCATTGGCTTTGGTGCAGAGCCGTGCTACTGAGGGGGCAACTTTGGTGGTTGCACCAGCATCGGTTTGTCGCAATTGGAATGTCGAAATTCAGAAATTTACACCTGATTTGACCCCAATTTTGTTTGGAGAAGGGGATAGAGCGACCATGATAGAGCAAGCAGGGGCGAACGATGTGCTGATTGTAACCTACGACCTAATGGCTCGTGAAGGCGATATTTTTACACAAAAACACTTCAAAACCATCATTTTAGACGAGGCACAAGCCATCAAAAACCGAGCGACGAAACGCTCAGAGGTAGCAATGCAATTGCAAGGCGATTTTAAAATCATCATGTCGGGAACGCCCTTGGAGAATCATTTGGGCGAATTGTGGAATTTGTTCCAATTTGCTAACCCTGGACTTTTGGGTTCGATTGAGTTTTTTAATGAGCGATTTGCTGCTCCGATTGAAAGATACGGCGACGAATTGCGCCGCGACCAACTCAAAAATTTGGTACAACCGTTCATTTTGCGCCGCCGCAAAGATGAAGTTTTGACTGAACTGCCAGCCAAAACGGAGATTGTTTTGACTGTCGAATTGCCTGAAAAAGAACGTGCATTCTATGAAGCTTTGCGCCGTTCAGTTGTCGAGATGTTGGAGCAAAAAATGACTGAGGGGGGCAATGAAGGACAAAAACAACTGCAAATTTTAGCAGAACTGATGCGTTTGCGTCGTGCAGCCTGTCACCCCAATTTGGTGGATGAAAAATCGGGTTTTGAAGAAAGTGCCAAGCAACGTATGTTTTCTGATATTGTTGACGAATTACTTGAAAATGGACACAAAGCCTTGGTTTTCAGTCAGTTCGTTGGACATTTGTCTATTTTAGAAAAAGTGTTGCAGAAAAAAGAAGTGCCTTATCAATACCTTGATGGACAAACACCTTTGGCAAAACGGCAACAACGCATCGAAGCTTTTCAACGTGGTGAAGGGCAATTTTTTCTCATCAGTTTGAAAGCGGGTGGTGTCGGTTTGAATTTGACAGAAGCCGATTACGTATTGCACATGGATCCTTGGTGGAATCCTGCCGTCGAAGACCAAGCGACTGACCGTGCGCACCGCATTGGACAAGAAAAACCTGTGACCGTTTATCGCCTCGTTACTGAGGGGACCATTGAGGAGAAAATATTGAAACTGCACGAACAAAAACGCGACCTCGCCGACTCGTTGCTATCGGGTGCAGATGCAGGTGTGCGTTTGACAGCGGATGAAATGATGGATTTGATTAAGAGGAAATGATGATAATGGAAAGGTAAATATATAGTCACAGCGTACATACAGGTTTTTTAATAAATTGATAACCAATGGTTTGATTTTTTATGCTACGTTGTTCTTTATTCTATTTAAAACTTTAGAAATGCTTATTCGTCCGCGTATTTTGCGACAAAGTGAGGCAGTACGTCGCCTTGTTCAAGAAACATCATTGTCGCTTGATGATTTTATTGTGCCGTTGTTTATTGATGAAGGTGAAAATTACCGCGAAGAAATTGCTTCGATGCCTGATTACTATCGCCTTTCGCTTGATTTGACGGTTAAAGAAGTGAAAGAACTGTGGGCAATGGGATTGCGAACGGTCTTACTGTTTGTGAAAGTGTCTGACCATTTGAAAGACAATTTGGGTAAAGAAGCCCTCAATACTGAGGGGTTGATGCAACGCACCATTCGAGCAATCAAAGAGGCTGTGCCAGATATGTGTGTGATGACGGATGTTGCTCTCGACCCCTATTCGAGTTATGGACACGACGGCATTGTCGAAAATTTTGAGATTGTCAACGATAAATCCGTTGAGGTTTTGGCACAAATGGCTGTTTCTCATGCGCTGGCTGGAGCTGATTTTGTTGCGCCGAGCGATATGATGGATGGGCGAATTGGGGCAATTCGCCGTGCTTTAGAAGCTGAAAACTTGCATAACACAGGTATTTTGGCGTATTCTGCCAAATATGCATCGTGTTTTTATGGCCCATTCCGTGATGCTCTGGATTCTGCGCCTGGATTTGGTGATAAAAAAACCTATCAAATGAATCCCGCCAATCGGCTTGAAGCTTTGCGCGAGGTGCAACTCGATATTACTGAGGGGGCCGATATTGTGATGGTCAAACCCGCTTTGTCGTATTTGGATGTGATTCGAGAAGTGAAAAATGCTGTGCATATCCCTGTGGCAGCCTATCAAGTGTCGGGTGAATATGCCATGGTGAAAGCAGCTGCAAAAATGGGTTGGCTCGACGAAGACCGTGCAAAAATGGAAATTCTGACTTCGATAAAAAGGGCAGGGGCGGATGTGATTGCTACCTATTTTGCGAAAGATGCGGTTCGGTTGTTGGGTTAGACATAGATTTTGCATTCTATTGAGTAGTCAAAAATAAGTTTTAGTGCATTTCAAACGCCGCCTTTGGCGGCGAAAGGACTTTGAGGAGCGAGCGATTTTTTGATTGAAATTTTGGCTTTGCCAAAATTTCAATCAAAAAATCGCTCGCTCCAATAGAAAAACTTTCAAAGTACGTCTTTTGCGCGTAGCGCAAAACAGTGAGTATCAAGCACGCGAAAACTTATTTCTAATTACTTAATAGCCTCATCCTTCATTTAGAAACTTAAAGTACAGTTTGAAAACTATTCTAATTTCGTTGCTTTTAGGTTTATTTTTCACACTAAAAGCTGACCCAATTTGTATTTTAGATAAAGAAAAAGATGCTTTGCAGTGCCGTATTGATATGATAATGCGAGCGCAAAATGAACTTTTGATTTCAACTTATATCATCCGTCAAGATGAAATGGGCTTGGGTTTGCTGCAATTGATGATTGAAAAAGCGGCTCAAGGCGTTAAGATACGCTTGATTTTAGATGCTTTGGGCAATGATTTACCACGGTCTTTGATTGAGTATTTGAGCGAAAAACAGATTGAGGTTCGCTTGTACAATAATGCTCGTTTTTTAGAATTTCATTCTATTATTGACCGAATGCACGAAAAAGTGCTGATTTCGGACAGTAAGCATGTTATTGTAGGCGGTCGAAATATGTCAAAAGACTATTTTAAAGTGGATAGTATAGGAAATTTTGTTGACCGCGAAATTTATACACAAAGCCCCAAAGTGGCGAATGACCTACGCCAACATTTCTATACCATTTGGAATCATATCAAATTGACCCAAAAATCGAACTCACGCCCACTGACTGAGACTCAACGCACCTATTGGGCAACTCGTTTGGCATTAGCTTGGCAAACCCTTGTAGCCAAAACAGTCATTTCAAAAATTAGTGCGATTGATTGGACGGAAAGGGCAACAGATGCGGATATTCAGGCAACTTATGACAAATTTGTCCGCAAAAGGTTTGGTAAATATGTGCCTTTTGACCGCAAAGACCGCAGTTGTACACGCCAATTGATTGCTTTGATAGACTCGGCTCAACACTCCATAGATATTGAAAATCCGTATTTTCATCCAACATTTATTTGGCGTAGAGCTTTGATAAATGCCATAAAACGTGGCGTAAAAGTGCGATTACTGACTAATTCAGCTTGCACGAACGATGTTTTATCTATGCAATCGGTGTATAGACTATCGAGGCAAAAGTATATGAAAATGGGTATTCAGATTTGGGAATACGAAGGTCATGCTTGTTATCATACAAAGTCATTTATCATTGATTCTGCTTTGACAGTTGTTGGTAGTTACAATATTCATATTGTGTCTCAAAAAAACAATACGGAGGTCAGTTTGTGGGTGAAAAACGAAAAAATTGCTCTTGAAACGCTCAAAATCATGGAAAATAGCATGAAAGAAGCAAAGTTTTTAGTAGTAACAAAAGCTAATTTATCCAATTGGCGCATTGATTCATCTGTCAAATGTCTTAAAAAAGAGAAAAAGTTGCTTTTTTACACACATACCATTGCTCATTTTTTGCGGTTGGTCATGTAGAAAAAAGCAACTCTGAAACAAATTTACCGCTTCAAACTCACCAAATACTCCACGATGTCTCGAAGTTCTCTTTTTGACAATGTCTCACCCATCGGAGGCATACTTGATGGCAGATTTTCTCTTTTGGCAATGCGCGCCAGAGGCACAACCAACGGCTCGGCATCAGACGTTTTGAGGGTCAGAGCGTCTTCATTTTCTTTCATCAATACACCCACCACATCTTGTCCATCTTTCAACTTGAGTGAAATACTACCATAACCTGGAGCAATACGTGCGCTTGGGTCAACGAGTGCTTGAAGGAGCTGTTCTCGACTCAAGGTGGCAGCAATTTTTGACAAATTGGGCCCGACATTACCACCATCTTTGCCGACAGTGTGGCAGCGTGTACATTGTGCGCTCGAATTGTAGTTAAAAATATTGCGCCCTTCTGCCCAATTGCCACCATAAAGGGCATCGGTAAAATTACCTAATATTGAGTTTGTAGCTTGAATTGAAGCCAGTTGTGATTTTAACGCTACGGATTGCGTAGCTTCGACAGCTTCTTGGAGTTCCAACATAAGATTGGGCGGCAAAGTTTTTTCTTTCATCTGAGCGACTAAATCAGTCAATATGGTAGTGGTTTTTTCTTTGTCCAATTTGCTCATCACAACCAAAAGTTGTTGTTGCTCTTTGATACTGTTTTTACTAAAAATAGCTTGAACAATGGCGGGTAAACTCTCTTTTGTCACATTGTCATTGTTCAACAGACTCAAGGCTTTTGTGCGCACTACTTCTTCCTTATCTACCATGCCATTTTTGATGAGAGTTGGCATTTTTTCGTATTTCAAACTGTTCAAACTCGTCAAAATCGCCGCTTTGGCTTTACCACTTTTTGATTCGTCGTATATTTTTTCTAATTGGCTGTTGGCTTCAGATAAATTCAAATTAGCTAACATACCCGCCACAGCTATTAGAACGTCATCGTTGGATTCGCTCAGATATGAACTCACCAAAGGCTTAACTTTAGCCTTTACTATTGAGGGGTCTCTTTCGATTTTTCCTCTAAAACGACCGTCAACTCTGTCCAATACTGAGGGGGTAGCCCAAACACCTAATGTGGCCAAAGCTTCTGCTTTGAGCGTATTTTTGATGTCTGTTCGTTGTGAAAAAGTAATCAAGGTTTGCAATTCTTTGTCGCCACCGACACGCAAACAAGCATTGATGGCACGACGCAATAAAGGCTCGGATGTCCATTTTTTCACATTTAAAGCCTCGGCTAAAGCTGGCAAAGCGGCAGGAATAGACAAATCATCATTGATGGCTCTGGCGGCTTCTGTTACGATATATTCATCAGAATCGTTTAAGAACAGAGCAATATTTTCATTACTCAATCGCCGTAAGACTAAAACTGCTGCCGTTCTCAACGCCTTACTTGAACTTTTTGATAAAGCAACAACGGGTTCTACTAGACCAATCCGCGACAAAGCTAAAACAGCGGCATGACGGATGTAAAGGTCTTCATCATTATTGGTTTTCAATAAGTTAATGAGCGGTTGTACTGAGGGGGTATATTTGATAAGTCCCAAAGCTTCTGCCGCATAAAAGCGGACACGAGGGTTGCCATGTGTCAAAAAAGGCAAAATTTCACTTCCCGCATTTTGAACATCAGCATCGCCCAGCATTTTTATGGCTTGAACCGTTATTTCAGGGTCTTTATGCTTGAGCAAAGGTAAAAGTGAAGCAGCATAATTTTTGTCTTTGCGCATCAATTGACCGATTCCCCAAACACCGTGTACACGAGCCAATTGATTATCCGTTTGATAAATGGCCTTATTCAAAAACTCAAACCCATTTTTGCCTCTATTAACCAATTCAAACTGTGCTTTTTGGCGCACACGCATATCGGCATAAAACAATAATTCATACAATTTTTCAGGCGTTTGTTTGCTGTAATCCAATTGAATCAATCGTTTGGTTTCAAGTCTTTTTTCAGCCCAATCGTTTTTATCTTTTGTCACATCGAACTTCCAAACACGACCATAATTCTTTGTATCCCATCCATTTATCCAATCCGCAGCGTACAATGCACCATCTGGTCCGAATTTGATACCCGTAGGCAAAATACCACTGACAACATCTTTTTCACCATCCAACTCAAAGGATGCACCTTTGGGTTTCAAACCAAACGACCAAATATGTGAACCTGTAGGCGCACCAACAAATTCTACTAAAAAGAATTTATTTTTCCACTCCGAACCTAGAGCCGTTCCTGGATTGTAAATCATGCCTGTTGGACCATTGTGGTAATTCATAATCGGTGGAATGATGTATGCCGCTTGACCATCCCAATGCGGTACAGACAGGTTTTCATCCATCCAGACATTGTAGCGATTGTTTTTGGGGTCGGTGTATTTGCCATATTGCCAATTGGAACGCCAACCTGCATCCGAGCCTTCGACGATATGCACCAAACGCTCGCGTTCGCCTGCATGGTCGCCATCGTTATCCGATGAAATCAAATTGCCATATTCGTCGAAAGCGAACTCGTGAGTGTTGCGCAAACCTGTTGCAAAAATCTCAAAATCACTGCCATCTGGATTGGCTCTGGCGATGAAACCAGAGTTAGGATTTTCTACTTTTCGACCATCAACCGTTGTAATACTTGCGCCAATGTCGCCAATATTCCAATAGATGCGCCCATCTGGCCCCTCAGTAACGCCCGACATACCATGACCACCGAAGCCAATATGTACTTGATAGCCTGTGCTGATGGATGTTTTTTTATCCCAAATACCATCCTTGTTTTTATCTTCTAAACGCCACAAATCGGGGGCAATCGCTATAAAAGCATCTTTGGCACGCACCAAAAGTCCACCAGCTACGTCGGTCACTTCTGTATAAAAATCTTCCAAAATGCGCATCGAAACATCCGCAATGCCATCTTTATTGGTGTCTTCTAAACGCCAAACTTCATCTTTTTCCACTGCCAAATCGTGCCAATCGTGGACACCATCGTTGTTCAGGTCTTTGAGCCATTTGTTCTCTTCGCTGCGTTCGGGCGCAAAAGTTTTGCGCAAAAAGGCTTGACGTTCTTCGACAGTTTTCAGACTGATGGATTCGGTCATCCAATCGCGATGTCCACGAATGTCAAATTCAGAATTTTTTTGACGATTGGTGCGGGTCAGATAGACACGACCCCAGTCATCAATATCCATCGCCACGGGATCGGGTGCAAGTGAATCGGAAGCCCATAAGGTCATTTCTAAACCTTCGATGACCTTGGCGGGTGTTTTTTCTCTAATGCTTTTGGCATTGGCTAATGCCTTTGCAGGGTCTTCTTTGATGGTAACAACACTGCTTTTTTTAGCTAATTTGACACATGATAGCACAAAAAGTAGGCAAACTGCTGCTATTGGAGCGATTTTTCGCATTGGTTGGTTGATTGACATAGCAAGAATGTTTGATTAAAGTATGGTTGTATGATGATTGTAAAGGTAGAGAAAAGCAGAGCAATCTTTTTCAAGAAATAACGGGTTTTTGTCGGGCATTTAGGTATTTAGAATAAAAAGCTCAAATTAAAGATTTTTTTGTAAAGAATACTTGACATAATGATTGTTTTATTTTACTTTTGTCAAGTATTCTTTACATTAATTTAAAAAAATTTGACAATGACAAATCCGTTTTTGCTTTCACATCGGTTCAAACAAGTCGGTTGGTATGTAGCCACAGCCTCTTTTATTGGCTTAGGTCTCCAAGTCTTTTTAGGCTTTGACATTCTACCTTTTTTAAAATTTGGGAAAAAAGTATGGCTCGATATGACGAATGATACTTTTTCGGATGAGGTTTTTTGTATTCTTTTATTGGTAGGCTTATTAATGATTGCATTTTCGGCTGAAAAAGTTGAAGATGAACGGATACAGAGGATTCGATTGGGTGCGTTTCAGTGGGCAGTTTTGACAAATTCTGTCATTCTGTTGCTATCCATTATTTTAATCTATGATTTTAATTTTCTGCTTGTCATGGAGTATAATATATTCACAACCTTGGTTTTATTGATAGCAAGGTTTCATTATTTGATATGGCGTGACAACAAAATAACACTTGACCTATGAGAAATACTTTGCGTGTAGAGCGCGCCATTAAAAATGTGACTCAAGCAGAATTGGCTGAAAAAATTCAAGTTTCGCGACAAACAATTAACGCCATTGAGTCAGCTAAATATGTTCCATCCACTGTTTTGGCATTAAAAATTGCTGCCTTTTTTGAAAAAAAAGTGGAAGATATTTTTTCATTAGATGAAACAGATTGAATATTCTGCTTACACGTCTCGGATGCTTTTAACATATCCGAGACGTGCAAGTATTACCTTTTACTTTGATAGCGATATAAAAAAGTATGTAACGATTCGTTTTAGAATTTCTTTATGTTGGTATCAAAGTACAAAAGCGTTACAAAGCATCATTTTTTCAAAAATACTGAGGGGCATTTCATGTCGAAATGTCCCCTCAGTTTTATGACACAGGGTGAATTTTGGGAAATTAAATTGCTAAAAAATTGACTAACAATACAATATTTAGTAATAAAAAACCACATTTTTATCGTTCAACGGCAGGGTTGCCAGAGTTCTATTTATATTTGAGAGAGCGGCTAATAATCAAAGTTTTCTTTTCAATCGCCCATTTTATCTTCTCAATTGCCCGAGTGGTCGGTTTGTATTTGTTGCTACGAATTAGGATTTTACTTTTGTCTTTTATTTCACAACAAAACATTATTTGCTTTTTAAATTTGTTGATACATGAAGTTACTTCTTACTTCTTTTAATCATATTTTATTGAGCTTTAAGTCACTTTTATTGATATTCAGTAATCCTATGTCTAAAGTGAAAGTGTTAATCAATGGACACGTAGCGTACCATTCTTTATTTTACAACTTATTGAGCGTACCCCCTCAGTAAAAAGGGTAAATTCGAAATCTATTTTTCTATAATAAAATTTAAAAAATGGCAAACAACCAAGCTTTTGCGTTCAAAATGCGGGTCATTCACCGCTATTTAGGCTTTTTTTTGGCAGGTATCATGGCTGTCTATTCCATCAGTGGTATCATTTTAGTGTTTCGTGACACTGATTTTTTGAAACATGAAAAGCAGGTGACTAAACAGGTCAAACCCAACGCTCAACCCGATGAATTGGGCAAAATGTTGCAAATCAGAGACTTGAAAATTGACAAAGAAGAAGGCAATACTCTCTTTTTTAAAAACGGAACATACGACAAAGTCACAGGTACTGCTAACTATACTGTGAAAGAATTGGCATTTGTTGCAGAGAAAATGACCCATCTGCACAAAGCTAAAAGCGGAGACAAATTGTTTTTTCTCAATATTTTCTTTGGTGTATCTCTGTTTTTCTTTGTCATTTCATCTTTTTGGATGTTTATGCCCAGTACTGATATTTTCAAAAAAGGAATGTATTTTGCTATCGGTGGCATCATTTTGACTTTGATATTGTTGTTTGTTTAGTGTTAATCACTCACTGTTTTTCCACCTGCAAAAACAGTTTGGAATACACCCTTTTAGTATTTCTTTATGTCGGTATCAAAGTATGATTCCAGAAATATACTTAATGGCACACTATATAGGTATATTTTTCTTACAATACTTCGGTAATTTTTTAGTTAAAACTACCGAAGTATTGTTCTTATAAACCTTGCTTTTAATTCAAATTCTCTTATTTTTGTCATTCTCATTCAGATTTAAAAAATTAAGTTCGAACGTATGATAAAAAGCAATCGCCTAATTGAATCAGAATATGCTGCAAACTTTGCGGACATTCATCCACCTTTTGCGACACATGATGCGGCTATTGTTGAGGCCAATCGTTGTTTGTTTTGTTACGATGCCCCTTGCATGAAATCTTGCCCAACCTCAATAGATGTGCCGATGTTTATTCGTCAAATCACAACGAATAACCTCAAGGGTTCTGCTAAAACAATATTTGATTCCAATATTTTAGGAGCAGGTTGTAGCCGTGTTTGTCCAGTAGAAAAACTTTGCGAAGGCGCATGTGTTTATAATTTGATGGACGAAAAACCCATCGAAATCGCTCGCTTACAACGATATTCGACCGAAAAAGCGATTACAGAGCAATGGCAATTGTTTGAACGTACCCCCTCAGTATCGAAGCGTGTGGCAATTGTAGGAGCAGGGCCAGCAGGTCTATCGTGTGCGCATGTATTGGCACGTCAAGGTGTTGAGGTTGTTATTTATGAAAAAGAAGAAAAAGGTGGTGGTCTGATGACTTATGGTGTTGCAGGCTACAAGGTTACACCTGAATTTTGTGAGGATGAGGTCAATTTTATTACATCTGTTGGTGGCATTACCATTGAATATGGGCAAGAACTCGGTAGGGATGTTTTTCTCAACGAACTGCAACACAATTTTGACGCAGTCTTTTTAGGTATCGGTGTTGGATTGGCAAGACCCCTCAGTATCGAAGGTGAAAATCTTGAAGGCGTTGAAAATGCCCTCGAATTTATCTATAATATCCGTACAAGACCTTTATCAAGCATTGCAGTAGGCGATAAAGTAGCTGTTATTGGCTTAGGTATGACGGCTATTGATGCTGCCACACAGGCTAAACGGCTCGGTGCATCGGAAGTGACTATAGTGTATCGGCGCACAGAAGCCGAAAAACCTTGTACAGATGTCGAAATGCAAGTAGCACGCCTTGATGGTGTTCAATTCGTTTTTTTAGCCGCTCCCAAAGAAATAAAAGGCGCACAAGGTAAGGTTGAAAAACTGATTTGTGAACGCATGACTCTCGGAGAGCCTGATGCCAGTGGTCGTCGTGCACCTGTTTCGACTGGCGAAACTTTTAGTTTGGATGTAGATATGGTTATCAAAGCAGCAGGTCAAATGCCGTTTGAGAAACTGGTGAGCGATGCGCACTTAGCCCATAAATATGGTAAATTGTTAGTTGATACTGAGGGGGCAACCAATATGACTGGTGTCTTCGCGGGTGGTGATGCCGTCAATGGTGGTCGGGAAGTAGTAGATGCAGTGCAAGCTGGCAAAGTAGGTGCACAGGGTATATTATCTTATTTGAACAATATTCAGGGAGTTATTTAAGTAATCAGAAATAAGTTTTCGCGTATTTGATACTCACTGTTTTGCGCTACGCGCAAAGGCGTACTTTGAAAGTTTTTCTATTGGAGCGAGCGATTTTTTGATTAAAATTTTGGCTTTGCCAAAATTTTAATCAAAAAATCGCTCGCTCCTCAAAGCCCTTTTCGCCGCCAAAGGCGGCGTTTGAAATGCACGAAAACTTATTTTTGACTACTTAAATCATTGAGTCATTCATCATTGGTTGATTAAGCTTAATTAACCAATGATGAATGACTCAATAACAAATGACTTTACGGCACAATTCTATTCTCTAAAATCTTTTTGAATGACCGACCCCTCAGTTCCTCGATGGTTAAACCCGTTTTGAGGGCTTCTTCTTCGGTGATAGCTCCCGAATTGAGGGCTTTGAGAAAGTAATTGAGCAAACCTTGACCCGTTGCTGCGTCGTCGAATATGTCTCCAATCAAAGTTGCCCGAGCCGCTTTGTCCACGAAAGTCTTTAAACGTTCCGCTGCACCATCTAAACTTTCCAAGAAAAAGGCAAAGACGGCCGCATAGCGCATGGGTAATTGCGCAGGATTCAAGTCCCAACCCTGATAGTAGCCATTCCAAAGCGAGTGACGGATGTGGTTGTAGCCTTTGCGCCATGATTTATGCACCACTTTTGTGTTCTCTGCCATTTGCTCATCCGTTAAGTTGTCGCCCCGATGCGGTCCGATGGGCATCGTATTCGTAGCACCGTCCGACAACCAAATACCTGTGTGCGCCAAAGCCACTTTGGTCACATGGTGCGCAAAATCGCAGACGGGATGATCCATCTCTTGGTATTTGGCCGTGATGCCACAAGCGGCTGTATAGTCATAAGTACCAAAATGAGTGGCAATACAACGGCCTCGGCTGGCTTTGATGAATCGCATGAGCGGGTTTGTGCCATCCCAATCCATGATGGATTGCGTTGTTTCGACCATAATCTCCATTTTCAAGCTGCCTTTTCGCAAACCAAGCGTCTCTTCTAAAATGTCAAAAAAGTCAACAAGTGCCGTCACCTGTTCTGGGATAGTCACTTTGGGCAGCATGACCACGAAGTTATTAGGCAGTTTGCCCGCCGTTTTTTCTACTAAAGTCGAAATAAAAATATCAAGTGTGCGCAAACCACGTTCCTTCATGTCCTCTGTGAAAGGCTTAATGCGGATGCCGATAAAAGGAGGCAACACGCCATAAGTCATGCCTAAAGCGACTTCTTGGGCAGCTCGTTCGGCAGTGGCATCTTCTTCTTCGTTGGAGCGATTGCCAAAACCATCTTCAAAATCAATTCTGAAATCCTCGACGGCTTCTGTCTCCAACTTTTTAGCTACTTTCTCATACACTTGCGCCGCTAAATCGTCTTCTAAGTCGAATACCTCACCAAAGACAGTGGCATTGGGTGCATAGGTGCGGAAACTCTCTAAAGCGGCTTGACCTAATTTTTCCGCCATATTGAAAGTAAACAAATTGGCCCCGCCATAAACGGTGTGAACAGGTTGCCTATCGGCTCTATCGCCTGAATAAATGTTTTGAAACGCTTCATTGGCCGTTTTCAAGTCCGCAAATAAGCGTTCTTTTTTGTCGTTGGGAATACTTAATTTCATACAAATGACAATTTGATACTAAGTTATGAATATAGATAATGGGGTAAAATACGTGATATTTCCATTTTTGATTGGCTTAGACTGAAAAAAAAGTATTTTATACCCCCCTCAGTAATTTCTGAATAATCTTGCCTCACCACTGAACCTATTTTAATTTGTGCTTAGAGATAACGTTCACACTATTTTTTTCGTTAAAGGAAAAAACCTTATTTCATAACAAACCTTTTCAAGACGTTTTATGACAAAACAAACGACTCTGTGGCTGCAATATGCCTGTATTGCGCTGTTTTTACTCTATTTTTCACCACTTTCTGCCCAATCCAGTTTTACAATCAACGGATATGTAGAGGATACTGACTCAAAAGAAAAGCTCATTTCTGCTATTATCTACGACATTGGCTCAAAACAGGGCGTTGTTACCAATAATTATGGCTTTTTCAGTTTGACTCTGCCGCGCGGGGAAAAAACACTGTCCATCAGTTTTGTTGGTTACGAAACCCAAGAACTAAAACTGAATCTCCGTCGGGACACAACTGTTAATTTCCAGTTGAAAACAGCCGCCGAGTTGAAGACAGTTGAAATCAGTGCCAAACGACAAGATCGCATCGAAGAACAAGTGCAAATGTCGAAAATCACTGTTCCTGTTGCCCAGATAAAAAAGATTCCGATGCTGTTGGGCGAAGTAGATGTTTTGAAAGCCTTACAGTTCTTGCCCGGTGTCCAATCGGGTGGGGAAGGGCAGAATGCCTTGATAGTTCGAGGAGGTAGTCCCGACCAGAATTTGATTATCCTCGACGGTGTGCCTGTTTATAATGTGTCGCATATCGGTGGCCTTTTTTCTGTGTTCAATGGTGATGCTATCAAAAACGTCACTTTGACGAAAGGAGGTTTTCCTGCTCGTTTCGGTGGGCGATTGTCTTCTGTCTTATAAATTGATATGAAAGACGGCAATATGCAGGAATATCATGGCGAAGGCGGTATAGGTATCTTGACATCCCGCTTGATGGTCGAAGGACCTATTGTCAAAAACAAGGCTTCATTTATGGTGGCTGCGAGACGCACATATTACGATGTGCTGGCAAAACCTCTTGTGAAAAAAGCCCTTCAACAAGAAGAGCCAGACGCAGATTATGATTTCAACCTTTATTTCTATGACCTCAACGCCAAAGTCAATTGGAAAATCAATGAAAAACACCGCCTGTATTTGAGTGCTTTCAACAATGCCGACATCTTCAATGTGGACTATAAACTCCCCGATGCCTTCAAAAAAACAGATTATGAGCGTACAAAAGGGGGAATTGACTTTGGCAATACTACTGCCGCTTTACGTTGGAACTGGTTAATAAACAAAAAACTATTCGCCAATACGACGGTTGCTTACACACGCTATCAGTTCAACACCATTGCAGGTTATGAAATCAAGCAAGATACCTCAATCGAATCAGCCAACGGTAAGTTCTTTTCAGGCATCAAAGACTGGTCAGGGCGTATGGATTTTGACTATTTGCCCAATCCGAAACACCGTGTGCGGTTTGGTTTGAGCAATACGTATCATACTTATTCGCCCGGTGCTTTTGCTCTGAATGTGAAAATTGATAATTTTAAAGCGGATACGACTTTAGGCTCGAACAACACCTTTGCCCACGAGCCTTTTGTCTATGCAGAAGATGAAATGAGTTTTGGAAAATTCAAAGCCAATGTCGGATTGCATTATGGGGGCATTTATACTGAGGGGGTCTGGTACGGCTCGTTGCAGCCGCGTGTGGGTTTGAGTTATCGTTTGCCTCTGGAGATTGCTTTGAAAGCCTCTTTTGCGACGATGCAACAAAATGTCAACCTCTTGACTAACGAAGGCGTGGGTTTGCCAACAGACCTTTGGACACCTTCTACAAAGCGTATCACACCGCAAAAATCTTGGCAAATCGCAACAGGCGTTGCTAAAACATGGCGCGACGACTATGAGGTCAGCGTTGAAGGTTATTATAAAGAAATGACCGATGTGTTGTCACTCAAAGAAGGTTCTTCATTCTTTGGTGTTCAGAACAATTGGCAAGACAAAGTGACGCAAGGCAATGGCAAAGCTTATGGTGTCGAGTTTTTTGTTCAAAAGAAAGAAGGCAATACAACGGGTTGGATTAGCTATACATGGTCAAAAAACTTGCGCCAATTTGACGACCTCAATGGCGGTTTGGAGTTTCCTTACAAATACGACCGTCGTCACGATTTAAAATTGATTGTATCGCACAAATTCTCTAATCGTTTTAGCTTAAATGCGGCATGGCAATATGGCACAGGCAATGCTTTGACGCTATACACCAATCAATTCCGTTTGCCAAGCGCAGGTCAGCCGATTAATAATTACTACAAAGAAACCATCGAAGTTGCAAGCATTGGCGAACGCAATGCTTACCGAATGCCTGCTTATCACCGTCTTGATTTGAGTATGGAGTTTTCAAAAAAGAAAAAATGGCATACACGCACTTGGGTTATCGGTTGTTACAATGTCTATGGCAGAGCCAATCCATTTTCGATGTTCAGAGGTGAGAAATACGATGAAACCACAAAGGAGTATTATCCTGTCTATCGTATTTTAAGTTTAATCCCAGTACCAGTACCTTCAATATCTTATAATTTCAAATTCTAAAATAAAAGCTATGAAAAAAATCATTCAATACATAACATTCTGCCTTATTACTTTCTTGATGTCTTCTTGCGACGATGATAAGTTTTCGCCTCTTGTCGAAATTGAAACACCGCCTCACAAACCCCGTTTGGTCGTTCGGGCTGATTGGTCAATAGGCAGTGATTCTTTGGCGGTTTTTGTCAGCCGCAGTCGAGGTGTTTTGGACAAAGACAAAGCCAATTTTGGTGAAACGTTTACTTATTTTAACGGTACAGATACGGTAAGAAGTTATACCGAATATTACGATACTGTACCGAATACCAAAGTAGAACTCTTGCGCAATGGACAACTTTTAGGAACTATTCCTTATCGGGAAAAAGGCTATCATGTAGCCAAAGGTTTGTACAAGTTGGACACCATTCCCAATACAGTTTACACTATTCGCGTATCTGCGCCCAATTTTGAAACTGTCGAAGCCAGTCAAAAAGTACAAAATCGCTTCAGTGTACTGAGGGGGTCATTCCAGTCGGATGCGGCCATCTACGACAATCGAAATCCCTTCGACCCACCGCAAAAAGGCGACGCTTTGAGTATAGAATTGAAAGACGATGCCAATGACGAGAACTACTACACCATTGACAGAACAAATTCGGGTTTTAGAGGTGGCGATTTTTCTCCCATCATTACACGCGATACGTTGGGTAAATCTTATACCGCTATTGGCAATGCCCGTTTTATTGACCCGAATATGGACAAAGGGTTTTTATCCGATATTGTATTCAGTGGGAAGACCTACTTGTGGCGTTTTTGGCTGCGCCCAGAGCTTTATTTTTCTGCTAATTCCAATTCTTTTCAAAGTCGCTTAAAATCGGGTGATAAAGTCACATTGAACATTCGTTCGACCAGCAAAGATTTTGTTTTGTTTATCAAAACCTTGGATTTAGCGCAGCAAGCCAGCGACAATCCATTTTTTACAGAGCCTGTTATTTTGCATAGTAACGTCAAAAATGGCTACGGCGTTTTCACGTTAGGTAGTGTTCAGACCATACAAGTTGTTGTTCAATAACGGGATGCGGGGCCTAAAGTTTGAAAACATTTGGTGCATCAAGCAACCCAACGCTCGATTCTGACGTGTTTATGTCAGTTTAATCATTAGTAAAAATAGTTTTTATGAAAAAAATCCTTTTTTTAGGCGCATTTGCCTTGGCTATGTTCCTCGTTCAATGTACAAAAGATAGTGTTGACACAGTGACGTGTACAGGTACAACGCCCACTTACACTGCCGATATTAAAGCCATTATGGATGCCAGTTGTGCCATCTCGGGCTGCCACAACGCATCAAGCAAGGCAGATGGCTACGATTTAAGTACCTATGCGGGTACATCTTCTGCGGCCGGTAAAAACGCTTTCTTAGGTTCAGTTCAACACAAATCAGGTTATGATGCTATGCCTAAAGGCGGCTCAAAATTGAGTGATGCAACGTTGACGAAGATTGCTTGTTGGGTACAAAACGGCACCCCTCAGTAAAATTGGAAATTGAATGCTCAAAATAAGGAAAGCGACCTTCTAACATAGAAGCGTCGCTTTCCCTTTTTGGCGGGCGATTTTGTTTGCACTACCACCTTATCAATGTTGTTTGATAACCACGGGCGAGCGATAACCCATCTTGTCCATTTCCAACATAGCATTGATGAGTGGTCCGATGGTTTTTAAATCATCTGACCGTTGTGGTTCGTTGATATAATACTCATACGTACCTGAGCGATAAGGCGTACCACCCAATCCTGCACCACTACACGATTTATGAATGTGGATAAGACCCTTTTCATCTATGTCTATGAAGTTTTTTAAAAGACCATCATAGCCTTTTTGAGCCACTGCTAAGTATTTTTTGTCCAAATAACCTTTCCGAACGCCTTTTGCTAAGGCATAAGTGAACATGGTGCTGCCCGATGCTTCCAAATAATTGCCTTTCCAAGTTGCCTTATCAACGATTTGATACCAAACACCAGATTCTACATCTTGATACTTTGCCAAAACAGCAGCCAAATCGGTCAATATTTTCAACAATTGAGGACGTTTAGGATGGTTTTTGGGGAAAACATCCAGCGTTTCGACCAATGCCATCACATACCAACCCATTGACCGACCCCACACTTCGGGCGATTGTCCTGTTTTAGGGTTTGCCCACAGTTGGCTTTTGCTTTCGTCCCAACCGTGATAGAGCAGCCCTGTTTTAGGGTCTTTGGCATGTTGATGCAACCAAATGAATTGATTGGCTACATCTGTAAAATACTGAGGGGTCTTGAAATAGTGACAATATTCGGCATAATAGACATTGAGCATATACATACAGTCCAGCCACATCTGATAAGGATATTTGTGCTTGTGCCAAAAGCCACCTTCTTTGGTTCGAGGTTGCCAAGTGATTTGTTGACGTAGGACATCGGCGGCTTTTTTGTACTTTTCTTGCTGTGTTTCTCGATACAATGTAATCAGTAGAAGTCCGCCCGTTACTTGGTCGCTGTTGTAGTCGTGGCGTTCATAGGTGCGAATTGTCCCATCTTCATTGATAAAATGGTCTATTATTTTCTTCATGTAGTCGTAATAAGCCCGATTGTGTGATGTTCGCCACAGGTTTTCGATACCCCTCAGTACGACGGCCTCTTCGTAGTTCCAACTGGCGGGACGTTTATCGGGGTCAGTCCCTTGTTTGTCTTGCATCATGTGTTGCACAAATTTTTTGACCACGATAGAATCTGGGTATGTGGTCATGATGGTTTGGGCAAACCGTTTGGCTAAGTCGGCACTTGTTGGCAAACTATCTGCTGCCGATTTTGCCCACAATGGCTCTGTGAAAGCGAATAAAAGCAAAAGGAAAGCCCCTTTTAGGCGCATCAACGAGAGTAAAAAGTGATTTTTCATAAAGTTTTCCGTTTTTATAATGTCAAAATTGCTGTAAAAGTAAGATTAAGCAAAGCTATATGATTCTTCAATCACGAAACCCAAGTTTCAATAAATGGGGTTGCTTTTTCTAAAGTGGCTTCGGCATTTTCTTTGTGGGGCGAATGACCCACATCTGGCACAATAAAAACTTCCACCTTGCCCGATACGTGTTGAACAATGCCTTCTACCTGAGCCATACTTCCGTATTCATCTTTTTCACCTTGTATCACCAGCACGGGACATTGAATATGGGGCAAGAAGGACGTTATCGTCCAATCTCTAAACTGTTCGTCCAACCATGTTTCTGTCCAAGCCCGAAAGACGGCTTCTGTTTTCTCACCGTGGTATTTTTGCAGTTTTTCTTTCAAAGAAGTCGTTTGATAGAGCTTTACAGCCGCTTTAAGCCCTGTCAATGTGATGTCTTCCACGAAAATATGCCCCCCCTCAGTAATGACAGCTTTGATAAGGGTCGGATATTTTGCCGCCGCTATCAACGCAATAGAACCACCATCGCTGTGACCGAATAGAACAGCATCGGACACACCCAAATCCGTCAAAAGGCGATTGAGAACATCGGCTTCATGCGCCAAATAATCCTTTTGTCGCCCCCCCTCAGTAAAAGGGCTGGATTGGCCATAGCCCTGTCGGTCATAAATTAACACCGAGCAACCTGTTGCTTCACCCAATTTTTGAGGAAAATCGCGCCACAGCTCGATACAACCCAACGAATCGTGCAAAAAAACAAGCGTGGGACGCTCTTGAGTTGTCAGATTGTAGGAAAGGCGCAGATAGTCACCTGTATCATTCAGTTGATAATTCATCATACAAACTAAAAATGTCTAAAAAGGAACGGACGGCTTTTGAGGTGACAAAGTTAAAGCTATTCAGAATTTTAGAGCGTATTTTGAAAAAAGCTTCTAAGACAAATTTGATAACGAGATAGGTTATTAAACGACATTAGTAGCTACTTTTAAATGGTTATCATTCAAAGACTTATGATAGAAAAGCATTGCGGTGATTTGGAATTACTTATACCCCAAAAATTACTGAAGTATTGTTGTTATTAAAAAGAAAAAAATTTAATTTTTAAGGAAAACTTTGTTTTTAAAGTGTGATTGAGAACCACATTCTTGTAAATATTTTATCTTTGATAAAAAATTAAAGAGAACAATATACACTTACCAAAACAGAAAACAATATGGATAGAAACTACATCGTCGAACTTATCAAAGACAGCCGTTTGCAAGAAGCCATCAAAGCTTTAGAAAAAGCAACCCAAGGCAGCCATTTACACAACGATTTGATTTCTCTTTCGGCACGATATGCCGAATACACTCGTTTGAATCGTAATGCAACAGAAGATTTTCAAACTTTAGAGATGCAACGAGCCAAAATTACCAACAGCCTTTTGTCTATTTTAGATGAGGTGTCATCCGAAGATTTGGAGACGCTTAGACACAACACAGCACCTACTACCCCCTCAGTATCCACCCTATCTACACTGCCTTTCAATAGGAATTTTTTGTACGGTATCATAGGTGTTTTGGTATTGGGCATCATTTATTTTGCTTTTTTTCGTACCGCACCAGAAACTGTGGTGACTGAGCAACAGGATTTAACAATCAATATTCACAAGATCGAATACTCCGATGGGAATGGCGATATTGGACATTTTATATACGAAGACGAGGTTTGGCACGAGAATAATGGTGATAACAAAATGACTTTTAAGGAAATAAATCGAGAAAACAACGTTATTTTTCTACGTGATGATTCACGCAATATGAATATAGAGTTGGATTTAGGAGATTCAGAAATCAGAATGCACACTGACAAAGACTCAACATCGCAACTTTTGTATCATATCAAACATTTTGAGTAGTCTTATTATGCTTTATACTGAGGGGGAGTTTCCAAAAGACTCCCCCTCAACATTTTACCTATCATCAATCTTCCCAATCGCAACCAATAGGCGCGCCAGGTGGCAATTCGCGATGTTGCGGCAAGGCAATATCTTTAGGTTTATCAATGCGTTCTATGGTATAGGCAAAATGTGCTTTGTTGTCAGACGCACCATTCAATTTCTCAGCACAATATCCTTTTATCTTTTGTAACTGATTGAAAGCGATGGATTTAACCGCATAATTTGATTGCTCGCTTTGGCTTAAACCCAATAGAAAACTGACGACCATTTGTTGTGTCTGCAACTGAATTTGCTGTTTCAAATCCGTTTGCTCAGGAGCAAACCACGTTTTTTGTAAAATACTTTCGACCACATTATCAAAACCAATCGTTCCAAAACGGCTTTTGAAGCCAACCAAACGATTCGCTCTTTGAGGATTCAAAAGAAACGATAATTCATAGTTCGTCAGAGCTTCTGCGGCTGCCAGAGGGTCAACGATAGAGCCAGACCGTTTGGGCATGAGTTCGCCGATAGCATAATATTCGGGTGGTCGAGGTGGAATAATCTGTAAAACGTTCTCAGGTAATGCTAATACTGAGGGGTCGAGGCACTCAAGCGCAGCGAGCAAAGCACCCATTTGCACATCGTTGGGCAACACTTTAGGTGTTTGTTGCTTATCGCCCCGCACCGAATAACTGTAATCCATGCCACCAATGAGTTTGCAAACCGCTTCGAGTTGATAGCGGTGATAGTTGTAAACAGGTACTAAAACATCTTCCAAACGCGACATAGGTGTTCCAACAGGAATGTTTTTTTCAGAAAATTGCGTCAACGCTTTTTGGCGCACTTCCAATACGTTTTTCAATTCAGAAACAGCATCTTTGCCATTGTCCCAAAGGTGCGCCACTGGATGCAAACCATCGGCCGCACGTGCGTCAACATCTGAAATAAAGAGCAAACCTCGGCGTGTATTTTCTTCCAAAATGCGGTTTAATTCGGTATTTTCATCAAAATTGGGTGAAAATTCGGCATAACCATACGTAATCGCGCGCTTATCCCACTCACCAATTTCGTTGGTATAAACTTTTGAAAAATCCATTTTGCCACTTTTATCAATCGTTACTGAGGGGTGCGGATAGTCCATCACAGAAGCCCGATTATTGACGCTCGACGCATAATTGTGCATCAGACCCAGCGTATGTCCCACTTCATGCGCCGACAACTGCCGCAAACGTTGCAAAGCCGCTTGGCGCATGGTTTCGGGAACAGGGCGACCCGTCTCGTAAGGTGCAATCAGACCTGTAAAAATCAAATAATCTTGTCGCACGCGCAACGAGCCAAGTGTTACTTGTCCTTTGATGATTTCGCCTGTGCGCGGGTCTGTCACCGAAGCCCCATACGACCAGCCGCGTGTGGAGCGATGCACCCAATTGATCATATTGTAGCGAATATCCATTGCATCGGCAGAATCGGGCAGTATTTCGACTCGAAAAGCGTCCTTATATCCAGCTGCTTCAAAGGCTTGATTCCACCAACGTGCGCCATCCAACAGAGCCGAACGAATCGGTTCGGGTGTGCCATTGTCGAGGTAATACACTATGGGTTTTACGGGTTCTGCCATCAGCGATACTGAGGGGTTCTTCTTTTTCAACCGATGGCGTTCAATGAAAATCTTTTCAATAGGTTCTGAAATCGGGCTTGAATAATCGAAAAATGACATACCGTTGTAACCACTTCTGACATCGTACCGACGTGGTTTGTAACCATTATCGGGCAATTGGACGAACGAGTGGTGCGTTCGTACAGTCAAAGCTTCTACTGATGGGGCGACAGATTGCACGAATCGCCCTGCGTCGCTACCGCCTATGAAGGTCAAAATAGCTTCAAACTCCGAATTGAGTGGAAAATTGCGTGTATTGGGTAGATACATCGCCGAACGACCCTCGTTGAGCGTGTAAGAGCCTTGTTTGGCACTTTTGATACGGTCGGCAACGCCGTGAGCATCGCGCAAGAAGAATGGCGTGGCTTCTACCAATACTTTACCATCTTCCTCTTCCTCGGCTGTGAAACTCCACAAAACCGATTGAGCAAAAGACTCTCTAACTGCTCGCGCCTCATTTTTGTCGTTCGACAAAGCACGATAGCCATAGTTAGATTGGGTCAAAAGCACTTTTTTACCTATTTTTTGAAAAAAAACAACACGTGAACTCCCTGTTTGACCTCTATCCAAACCAATATCGTTTGAACCCAAACCCGCAGGTAGCGAGTTGGCATACAAAAACTCTTGGTCGAATTTGTCAATCAGAAGATAAGTTTTGCCATTCGCAGCATCCCACCAAAAATTGAAATAACCGTTGTAGGCTTTCCAATTTTTTGTTTTTTCAGCGATTTTGGATTGGCTATTGGCTGTAAAACTGGCCCAAAAGAGGATAAAGAGAATAAGATTTTTTTTCATATTCGATTGGTTATTTTTTGTAAAAATACAATACGTGTTCAATTTTTCAAGGTGAACGCATGTTTTTTCAAAAAAATAGTTCAATTTACTGAGGGGGTGCTTTTTTGCTCAAAAACACTTATAATTGTACTTTTTTTAAAACTACACAACAGCTGGTAATATCAAATCAACTATGAATCGTTTTTTTAAGATCATCAAAATCACGGGTAAAATCTTACTCGGTTTAATTGTCATACTCATCATCGTTTATTTTTTAGGTCCTAAACCTGCGAAACCCGCTTTTGACCCACCCGCTACCGAAAATCTCACACAATTGAGTTTATCCGACTTAGAAAAAAACATTGCTGAAGTCGAAAATGCCGTGCAAGGCATCAAAGAAACATGCAAAGCACGCATCGTTTGGGCAGATTCTGTGCGCAAAACAAAGACCAAAGTGGCAATGGTTTATCTGCATGGATTTGGGGCGAGTTATGCTGAGGGCGCACCTGTGAATATGGATTTAGCCAAGCAGTTTGGGTGCAATTTATATTTGGCGCGTTTGGCGGAGCATGGTGTCGAAACAGGTGAAAAAAATGTTAACATGCTGAATTTCAATGCAGAAGACTACTACGACTCAGCTGAAAAATCCTTAGCAATAGCCAAACAGTTGGGGGATTCGGTCGTCATATTGGCACAGTCGGGTGGGGCGGCTTTGGCGTTGTTTTTAGCCTCGCGCCATCCCGAAGTCAAAGGTTTGGTATTGTATTCTCCTGCCATACGTGTTTTTCGCAAAGATGGTCAAATATTGTCTGAGCCTTGGGGTTTGCAGTTGGCGCACGCTTTGGTTGGTACGCACAACGATTGGACGTTCCGAAAGCCCGAACAGAGAAAATATTGGACAAATCATCAACGTTTTGAAGCCATCGTGCAGTTTACCACTTTTCAAAAATATGCGATGACACCTGAGACTTTTGCAGCAGTCAAATGCCCTGTTTTTATGGGTTATTACTACGAAAATGAAGAAAAACAAGACAAAGTAGTGTCTATTGAAGCCATGAAAACAATGTTTGAACAGCTCGGAACACCCCCTCAGTATAAACGTGCTGTGAACTTCCCGAATGCCCATGCCCATGTATTGACAAGCCCTTTGACGACCGATGATTGGCAAGCCGTTGAGAACGAATCTGTAAAGTTTATTAAAGATATTTTAAAAATGTGAGAAAATAATTAATTCAAAATCAGACACTTATGAGAATGACTAACGACATGATTGATGGCATCTACAACTATTGTGATGGTTGGTGCGAACGTTGCTCTTTTCTGCAACGCTGTCCAGTTGGACTGGATATCGCTGCCACAACTGATGTACAACAAGAGATACACAGCGAGGTATTTTGGCAAAATCTGAACGAAGATTTTACTGAAATTGAAACAATACTGAAAGAAGAGGCTGAAAAACAAGGTTTTAGCTTTGAAATGAGTGAACAGGAGTGGCAAGAATATAAACGCAGTCAAGAACAAGTGCGCAAGGAGACCCAAGAATCTGCCTTGATGAAAACTTGCAAAACATATGCTTTCACAGTCAACGATTGGCAAAAGAAAATGCACCCTTTTTTGGAGAACGAGACAGAGGAGGTAATGCAAATGTTCAACTTGGGTTTGACCTTAGAAAAAGGTGTTTTAGACCGAATGCAAGCTATAAAAGAGAATTTAGAAGTCATTTTATGGTATTCTTTTTTCATTTCTGCCAAATTTCACCGTGCTTTGCAAGGCAAAACCGAAGATGATGGTTGGGAGCGTGCCAATGGTTATCAAAGAGACTTCGACGGCTCAGCTAAAATCGCTTTGATTGGGGCAGAACGTTCGCTCGAAGCATGGGCGCAGTTGACACAATTACTGCCCGATATTTTAGATGAAGTTTTACCTTTGATGGCAAAACTGCAAAAAATCATTCAGATGGGTGATGCAGAATTTCCCGAAGCTCGTCAGTTTATTCGACCCGGATTTGATGAATAAAAAATCCAGCAGTTTCTAATGTAAAACACTTCCGTTCTTTGACATATTAATTCTAATTTTGAGGATGTTACCTATTTCTGAATTATCGAGCAATATCCTATTTTACGACGGACAAATAAGTCGTTTGCGAACTTTATTTGATAGTAT
>JAEUUP010000007.1 GCA_016787525.1 Saprospiraceae bacterium
TGTACCTCGTTGCGAAGCGGTGACTTCGCGCATCAGTTTGGAACGTTGTTCGGGCGACAAGCCGACTCCAAAATCTTGGATACAAAAACCTTTACCCTCGTTGAAAATGCGAATCTTTTGGTTCGGAAAACTGTATTTGACAGCATTGGAGAGTAAGTTATGCACGATGATTTGCAGTTTCTCAGGTGCAATCGGTAATAGTACCCCCTCAGTCAATTCATTTTCTACGGTCAATTCTTTGGTTTGAATCGCTACATTCAACTCTTGCAACACGTTTTTGACTACAGCTTGTACATCGGCTTGCGCGTTCTTATCCTTTTTAGTCAAAGACAGTTTCTTCATCTTCAACAGATTGGTCAAAATGCCATTCACCGAGTTGATTTGCCCTTCGAGACTTTGTGAAGCCTGCGCCACAAAAGGGTCATCTTTATTCAGCTTTTTGAGCATCAATTTGACACCCAAAAGCGGCTCTTTGATGTCGTGTGAAAGAATAGCAATGGTGTGTTCGTTGAGTTCGTTTTGTTGGGCGATGATGTTTTTTTGCTTTTTTAAGGTATTGTAGAAATAAAATAGCGTACCCAAGCCACCGAGCAGAACAGCCGCTAACAAACCCAAATAAAGATTTTGTTTTTGTTGTGCCGAGAGTTCCAAGTTTTTGAGGCTCAAGTCGCGCTCTTTGCCTTTTTCGCGTTCTTCTGACAGCGAAAGTTGTTGCGCTTTTTCCTGTTTTTCGGCTTGCTCTTTCAGATAAGCCAAATGTGCCAAATCTTTTTCTCGATTACTCAAAGCTAAGGCTTGCTCTTTGAGCGTCAAATTTTGGCGATTGAGCAGTAGGTCTTGCTCGCGTTGCGCTGTCAGCAAGCGTTGTTTTTCGAGTTCGCCTGCGGTGAGTTGTTGTTGGTATTTGAGTTCGGTTTCTTTTTTATCAAATTCGTATTGTATTTCCTTGCGGGTGATTTGTTTTTGAACTTCATCGCCTCTTACACTATCTCTAATATCAATATATCGTTTGAAAGTGTCGTAGGCTTTTATAAAGTCTTTATTTTTTTCATGTATAGTACTTAATATAAATAAGCTTTTAACAACTCTACTCTTTGCACCTATTTCAGTACTTATTTCTATAGATTCTGTTATAAGAGCAGTTGCTTTTGCATAACGCTCATTGGGGCTAACACCCATTTGCTGAACCAATGAGTCAGATTCTTCTATATAGAGGCGAGCTATATTATTCAAAAGTCCCGCAATATTATGTTTCTGGTCTTGTGGCGATTTTTTGAAACCAGTAAGTGCCTCTTGATAGTAGCGATGAGCATCTAAGTTACGCCCTGTCAAATAATAAACATTACCTAAGTTTTGCGAATTAGTACTTGACCCGTCTATATCACCCAGTATTTTATAAATTTCGACACCTTTTTTTAGAGATACTAGGGCTTCGTCATATTTTTTCTGCATTGTATGACATGATCCTACTTTCTGATAAATGCTGGCTTCCCAATCTTTATCGTCTATTTGTTTTGCTTGCATTAGTGCTTTATTGCAATAAAATAGAGCTTTATCGTAATCAGTTAAAGCCAAGTATGCTGAATAAAAAGCCGTACAAACAATTCTTGTAATATTATAATCTTTTACACTTTCGTTAAGCATTAATGCTTTCTGTAAATACTCAATTGATTGTGTGTAATTCGCCAATTTTTCATAATCGAATCCAATTTCAGCGTAGAATTTAGCTTCTTTGTGCTTATTCTCTGTTTTTATCGCTATTGTGAGTGCTTTATTAAAGTACTCTATTGCTTTAGTTGGATTTGACCAAAAATTATGGAGGCGACCTAAGGAAAAATAATTGTCCATTGCCGCCTCGAATCTGGCTGCCTTTTCATTATCAGAAGCTATTTTTTCTAAATATGTAACAGCAAACTCTAATTTCCCAAGAATAGTACCTATTCTTTGAATCAAAGCCGCTTCCGATGACTTATTGCCCGTTCCTGTGGCGATATTTAGTCCTTTATTATAAAACGACAATGCCTTATTATCATCATTGAATATCTTATAACTATCACCTAAACTACTGTAATTGGAGGATAAAAAGTATCTATTATTGATGCTTTCATTGATAATTACTGCTTTTTGTAAGTATTCAATTGATTGTGTATGGTTTTTCCTATTGAAATAAGCAATACCTAAATAACCTAATGAAATCGCTTCTGTTTTTGGGTCATTAAACCTTTGGGCTAAATCAAGTGCTTGTTCATAGTAAACAATCGCTTTTTTATAGTTGCTCAATTGTGAATAAACTGAACCCATACCATTCAAAGATTCCATCTTAGTCTGTACATTCTTTATTTGTTCACTTAAAGTCATACTGCGTTCAAACTGCTTCGTTGCTTTATCGTAATCAGACTTCCTACTGTAAATTAAACCCAATAAATTGTGTGCCCTTGCGATTTTTGGGGTGGAACGCAACTGTTCATATATCTCTAAGGCTTTAAGGGTTAAATCAAGTGCTTCAGTATATTTTTCAAACCTTGTCAAGCACTCTGCTTTCGCTCTTAATGCATCGGCTTTTATGTCATGCACCTTAAAATTGGCTACTATCGCCAATGCTTTATCACTGTAAACCAGACTCTCGTTCGCATTTACGTCTAATGTAGTTTCGCTCAATTCAATCAACCGTCTCGCCTTCACAGTATCTTCCTTCGGATACTTGTTGAGTAGAGCCGTGAGGCTATCAATCTTTACATTCGATTGTGAAAAGGCAGCGTCAATGGCTACAAAAGTAAAAGCCACCACCAACAGAAGTATTTGTTTTACGTTCAACATAGCAACTCTTTTCTTAAAAACATCAATAATATTATTAAAATACTGAGGGGGTATCCCATCATTCCTTTTATGCTTATCCCAACACCTTCGCCACCGTGCCACCGACTTCGGGCGAATCAAACACCACTTTGATAGCTTCGCCTTGCAGCATTGCCCCGACGAGGAAAAGCCCTAAGCCATTGCCTTTTTCTTGACTTGTACCTCGTTGCGAAGCGGTGACTTCGCGCATCAGTTTGGAA
>JAEUUP010000008.1 GCA_016787525.1 Saprospiraceae bacterium
CGCAATTTTGACATTTTTTGTTTTGAATTTTGAGCGTTTTTGCAGCTTGTTGGCAATCAAAACCTCTTTTTTGGTTTTCCAATTTTTAGAGCAGTTTGAAAAGTCAAAAGTGTTATTTTGATTTTAAGCCACAAAAAAAAAACAAAACGTGTATTGTATCAAAAAAGAAGTGTTCTTTGAATCTGACGCAATCTGACACGCAATTTTGACATTTTTTGTTTTGAACTATTAGTGACTTCGCGCCGTATTACCGCCGTATTTAAACACGGTCTTAGGTCGGTCGTTTGTGCCGTCTCCGTTGCTGTCTTCGGTCTTAGCAGGTAAATCCACGGCTACATTGCCTTTTGATATTTCAGCCAACCAGTCCATTGTTTCTTTGTAGTCATTGGCGATGTGTGTCGGTATCATGGCATTGGGTAGCCGACCATGCAGGATGTAGAGAGCCACACGCTTGCACCACAAGAGAACCATTGTGTCGCGGTCATTGCCCGTCTTGTTGAATATGTTTGCCACGTCATACCATTGGAATAGTTTATTCCTAACGGTTGCGATGGCTTCGCTTTCGACGAGTGTCAATATCGAAGTGTCGGCATCAATCATTTGAGTGAGCCGTGCATCACGGATTTGTGATTTGTAGTCAGATTGATTTATGAAAGCCATACACGTATATATATATAAGGTGTAAAAAAATTAACCACGTTTCGATTGGTTGTTGAACTTACCCGTTCGCGGGTTGAAATTGGATGACCGAACCAAACGTTTCAATTTTGAGAATGCGCCATGCACGGCATCAGGAAAATCCTTTTTGCCGTTCGGGAAAGCTTTGAATTGGTCAATACCCCGTATCATAAAAACATTGCCTCTTTGCGATTCGCAAAAATCAATGTCGCCCCGTTCAAAGTCAGGTGTCAGATTTTCAATCCTGACATCCTTATCATCTTTCTTCTGTTTGTCCAGACGCAAAGGCAGTTGATAACCGCGCTCGTTGCCTTCGGTCACAAAGTCTTCTTTGAACTCATCTTGTATGAAGTTCGCCTCCATCCAGTATTCTGCTTTGTCACCGTATTCATCAAAAACGGCATACATTGCTTTGACCATTTCTGTCTTTGTTGCTACTTTAACCCATGCTCCCAAAACACGCTTTCTGTACCGTTTTACTGAGGGGTCGTAATATTGCCCAACGATGGCAATGGCTTTGGTATCACTGTTTTTAGTGGCTTTGTAAGAAGGGTCGAGATAGCAGACAATTTGAGGGAATTTACTGAGGGGTAGTTTTTTACCCCATTTGAACCACTCGTGTTTGAAAATATCGCCATCTTCCATGTCCATTTGCTGGTCTTCGCGTAGGAATGCTCGTTCACCTGATGTCTTAATAACAGCGTACCAATGCTCTTTTGTGAATCGCGCCGCCCACGACGGTTTACTGAGGGGGTCGTCGAGGTCGGCACGGGCGTGTGTTTTAGGGTTTTCGATAGCAAAGGCATCTATGCAGTTGACATCAGGACGTTTCAAGTCCCCTGCTTCCACATCACCGACAATGTGTGCAACGATGGTATTTTTAGAGTAGCGGTTATTGGCAACAACAAAAATGGGGTTTTCTGTAATGTCAGCAGCTCTAAAAAAATCTTCCTGAATCCAGTCCACCGCTTCTTTGACCAATTGTGGATTTTTTGACCGTGCCTTTGAGTCACCATCGTCCACCAAAAAATAAGTCGGGCGTTTTGCGCCTTCACGAATACCACGAGGGGATTGCCCTAAGCCCAAACTCCAAAACCCAGCACTATCAGCAGTTGAAAAGTACCCATCCGTCCAAGAGCCAAAACCAACACGGCTGCCAAAGTCATGTATGAGCAATTCGTTGCTTTCAAATTGCACCTGAATATCACGCATGAGCATAGCCGCTTTGTCTGCCGTTGCTGAAGCTAAAGCCATACCACCTAATTCGCCACGATAATATTTCCACATTGGATACAATAAAGCCGCAAAGACGGATTTAGCAGAACCGCGAAACCAGCGCAAAACAGTCAATTCATTGGGTTGAACCGTTTTGATAAACTTGCGATGAAACCATGCAAAATCACACTGGCAATAATTCGGGAAATAGTATTTGGCGAATTTTTCAAAATCAGCCAAAAGTGCCTCTTTTCGCTTGGCTTGTTGGCTGGGCGTTTCATCTCTCGGAATGAGACTGACAGTTGCTTTCTGAATACGCTTTTTGGTTTCTTCGTAGGCTCGCAACTGTTTTTTGTATTCGCTCTCTTGAAAAATCATTTTTGATTCAAAATTTTATCGCGGAAAACGTCCACATGTTCAGTTATGGTTTTAGCTAAAGCCAAATCACGGGTTTCTAAAAATTTCAGGAACTCTGTCAAAATGCGCAAATAGTCGGCAATGCTCAATTCTTTGCGTTTGATTTGGGCAAAAAGTTTACTCAACGAGTCGGTTTCTTTGCTCGAAATCATTTCCAACTCGTGAGCCTGCATTTCTTCGCCATCAATAGAAGCTAAACGGAAATCCATTTTTGCCTCTAATACCATCAGGTTATAGTCAATCAGGCGGCGAATCCGTGTTTCGCTCGACACGGCAATACGTTTGACACGGTCGCGTTCATCTTCCCAGCCGTCCGATTCCTTCCATTTCGATAAGGTTGTTTCGGATACCCCTAACATTTTGCCAATGTCAACCTGAGTATAGTCCCCCAGCATGTAGAGGTCTTTTGCTGCTTGCCTTTTTTCATTTTTTGCCATCTATTATCTTATTGATTTTGCCACTAACAGTGGCAAAATTATAAGTATAAATACAATAAAAATAGGCTTAAAAGTGGATAAGTTGAATATATAACTTATTAACTGTCAGTTGAAACCTATTGAATTTTAGGCACTTGCACACCGTTTTTTTTATGTCGAAATTTGTACTATCAATCAATCGAAAAGGGAAAAAGCGTATTGCTAATGGAAATTCTAATCAACGATGAAAATGTAAAATCTGACTATGACTTTCGCATACTGAATGCGGGTTTGGACTTGACACGATACAAGGCTAACAATCCAATTTTGTATATGCACAATGAAAAATGCCTTGCAATTGGCAATGTTGAAAACATCCGTACTGAGGGGTCTAAGCTTTTAGGTACAGTTGTTTGGGACAAAACGGATGAGGATGCAGAAACACAACGCATCATTAAGAAGTACGAGAATGGCGTAATGAAAGGCTGGTCAGTCGGTTTTGTTGCGAAGGAATTTAA
>JAEUUP010000095.1 GCA_016787525.1 Saprospiraceae bacterium
AACTTCGCCCCAACCGACACCGCCACCATTGTGCAACGACACCCACGTTGCCCCTCTAAAAGCATCGCCCACAAAATTATGCACGGCCATATCTGCCGTAAATCGCGAACCGTCGTAGATATTCGATGTTTCCCGAAACGGTGAGTCTGTTCCCGACACGTCATGGTGGTCGCGTCCTAAGACGATGGGTGCGTTGATGTGACCTGCGGCAATCGCAGCGTTGAAAGCCTGTGCAATGCGAATCCGTCCTTCTGCATCGGCATACAAAATGCGGGATTTTGACCCGACAATGGGTATATTTTTATCGGCATTCTCAATCCATAAAAGATTGTCGGCTAATTGATTGCGGATGTCGTCAGAGGCATCGGCGAGGAGACCCCTCAGTATGTCGGCGGCGATGCGGTCGGTGGTGTCGAGGTCTTCTTTTTTGCCCGAGGTGCAGACCCAACGGAAAGGACCGAAGCCATAGTCAAAACACATCGGCCCCATGATGTCTTGGACATAACTTGGATAACGGAATGTGCCTTCGGCTTTGTTGGCAAACACATCTGCGTCGGCTTCACCCGCTTCTTTCAAAAAGGCATTGCCATAGTCGAAAAAATACATGCCTCGTGCGCTCAGCTCATTGATAGCCGCAACGTGACGACGCAAAGTGTGGCGGATTTCTTCCATAAATCGGGGTTTGTCGTTGACCAACAACTGTTTGGCTTCCTCAAAAGTGTAACCGACAGGCGTATAGCCGCAGTCGTCAATATTGTGCAGTGAGGTTTGGTCGCTCCCCAATTCGACGTTTACCCCCTCAGTAACGAAGCGTTCCCACATATCAACGACGTTGCCATGATAGACGAGCGCAACACCTGTTTTTTCGTTTTTGTAATGGTTGATAGCAGAAACCAAACGGTCTAAATCGTTGAAGACCAGCTCTTTTTTGATATAGCCATCGTTCAGACGCTGTTGGATGGCATCTTCATCTACTTCGGCGAGTACACCGACACAACCCACAATAACAGCCGCCAAAGCTTGTGCGCCCGACATGCCACCCAAGCCCGATGTGACAAACAGTTTGCCCCTCAAGTCGGCATAGCCCCGCAATCGTCCCGCATTCAGCACCGTCAACGTTGTGCCATGCACAATGCCTTGAGGGCCGATGTACATAAACGAGCCAGCGGTCATTTGTCCGTATTGGGTCACGCCGAGCGCATTGTATTTGTTCCAATCTTCTTTTTTTGAATAATTTGGAATCATCATGCCATTGGTCACAACCACGCGCGGTGCTTCTGGATGACTCGGAAAAAGCCCCAACGGATGCCCCGAATACAGCACAAGCGTCTGATTGTCCGTCATTTCAGACAGGTATTGCATGACCAAAAGATATTGCGCCCAGTTCTGAAACACTGCCCCGTTGCCGCCATACGTGATGAGTTCGTGCGGATGTTTGGCGACCAAAGGGTCGAGATTGTTTTGTATCATCAACATAATCGCCGCCGCTTGTTTCGATTGAGCAGGGTAGTGGTCAATCGGGCGCGCGTGCATGGCATAAGTCGGGCGGAATCGGTGCATATAGATGCGCCCATAAGTGGTCAGTTCTGCTGCAAATTCTTTGGCTAAAAGGTCGTGATGCGCTTTCGGAAAGTAGCGCAAAGCATTCTGAACGGCTAATTTTTTCTCTTTTTCACTTAATACAGCGTGAATCACCCGCTTTGGCGCGTGCGATACTGAGGGGTCAATAGGCATTGGCTCAGGCAATTCAGTCGGAATACCTTGTTTGATAAGTTGTTGGAATACAGCGATTTGGTCAGACATATTTGGCTGGTTTTATTCAGTTAAAAAAGCAAAAGTAGGGTTTTTAGCTTGATTTTTAATTCGGTGCTATGCTCCGCCGTCCCCATTTGTACACTTCAAACCAAATGACGCAGACAAAGCCCGTCAGTGCCGAAATGCTCATTTGCTCGGCTGAAAGTGGTGAAAGTTGAAAAAAGCGTGCAAAAAGCGGCATGTAAATCAATGCAAATAGTAAAACAATAGAAAATGCGTTGACACCGACCATTAAGTGGTTTTTGTAACCCAAAGTTTTGATGAGCGAATAATAGAACGAGCGATTGACTAAAGTAAGAAAAACGTTGGCGATGATAAGCGTGGCAAACACCATCGTGCGGGTTAAATCTTCGTTATAACCTTTGCCCACGGCGTAGGTGTAAGCGAATAAAGTGCCGACTGTAATGACCAAACCTTGCAAAATACTGAGGGATAGCTCTTTGAAGCTCAAAAAAGTTGTTGTCAAAGGGCGTGGTGGTTGGTGCATACTGTTTTTTTCTAAAGGCTCATTTTCATAAACGATGGAGCAAGTTGGGCCCATGATGAGTTCGAGGAAAATAACGTGAACAGGCGTGAAAATGGCGGGGTAAACCCAACCCAAAATAAGCGGCAAAGCCACCGTCAATATGATTGGAATGTGGATGGAAATGATGTACTGGATGGCTTTTTTAAGATTGTTATAGATTTTGCGCCCCATTGCAATCGCATCAACCATTTTGCCAAAATCGTCGTCCACCAAAATCAGCGAAGAAGCTTGTTTGGCGATTTCAGAACCGCGTTTTCCCATTGCAATGCCTATGTGTGCGGCTTTGAGGGCGGGGCCGTCGTTCACACCGTCGCCTGTCATGCCGACGATGTGGTTTTGTGCTTTCAAAATATTGATAATCTTCAATTTTGCCTCTGGAAACATGCGCGTGAAAAGGCTTGTCGTGGCGATTTTTTGCGCCATTTCGGTTTCGTTCAGGCGCATCAACTCTTCGCCAGTGACAATTTCTAAGTCTTCGTCGGGTGCAGCCGTCGGATTGTTTTTGAACCGCGCTTGTTTGGCAATGGCAGTCGTAGTCAATGGGCTATCGCCAGTGATGATTTTAATTTGAATGCCTGCATCATAAAATTTTTGGAAAACTTGGGCAATATTGTGTTTAGGTGGGTCATAAAAGCCAACCAAACCTAAAAATTCAAACTGAAATGTCTCTTGCGATGCGTGAAAATCGTTGCCAACAAAATAGGCACTGCCAACGCCCAATACACGCAAACCCTCTGCGGCAAAAGCAGCAATGACCTTGTGAACACGGATTTTTTCAGGCTCAGAAAGCGTCGAATTGGACAAAATGGCTTCCGCTGCCCCTTTGCAAGCGATGATTCGTACCCCCTCAGTATTTTCAAAAATATGCGTCATCATCGGTGGTTTGCCCGACAAAGGATATTCATGCACCATGCGGAAGTGTGGACGCTCGTCGAAAGGGGTCAATCGCTCGTAAGCCTCGTGCAAAGCCTTTTCCATGGGGTCAAATGGCATGATTTCGCTCGCAAACATGGCGGTTCTAATCAAATTTACTGAGGGGTCGTTTTGCCAAGCGTCGGCGGTGAGCATGTCGCCTGTTTTCTGCACATAAATTTGGCAGAGTTCCATCTTATTTTCGGTGATAGTACCTGTTTTGTCCGTGCAAATCACCGTCGCCGAACCCAATGCCTCGACCGTCTGTGTTTGTTTCACAATAACGCCTTTTTGCATCAATCGCCAAGCCCCCAAAGCCATAAACGATGCAAATGCCACAGGAATCTCTTCGGGCAAAACAGACATCGCGATGGTCAAACCCTTCAACAAGCTTTGCAAAATATTCTCCGTTTGGGCATAGTTGATTCCCCAAATGATGAGAAAAATAAGAATGCCCGCCGCCGCCATTTTCTTAACAAAAGAGTCAATTTGTAACTGTAAAGGTGTTTTTTCGCTTTCTATTTTGTTCAAAGACGCGCCGATTTGTCCCAATCGAGTCGTCGTCCCAATTGCATTGACTTGAAAAATACACTGCCCCGATTGCACGAGCGTTCCTTGATAAACTTGATTATTCTCTGCGGTGTCCTTATACACCGAAAAAGCCTCGCCCGTCAAAATGGATTCATTGACCGAAAAGTCGCTGATTTGGACAATTTTGCCATCAGCAGGCACTAATTCACCTTCCGACACCACCACAAAATCGCCCATGACAATATCTTCGGAGAGAATATCCACCAAATTATTGTTGCGTATGACTGTCGCCGAAGGCACAGTATAGGCGCGCAGAGCATCTAAAGCTTGCTTGCTTCTCGAATCTTGATAAAAAGAAATGGCCGAAACCAAGATGATGGCCCCTAACATAAAAAAGCCTTCCGACAATTCGTTGAGCGAAAAATAAATAACCGTACAAGCCACAAGAAGGACGAACATGGGTTCTGTCACAGTCTCTTTGAGTGGCTCTAACCAAGCATACTGTGTTTTTTTCTCAAGCGCATTCGAGCCATACGTCTTGCGAGCAGCCTCCACTTGTTCGTCAGAAAGTCCTGTAAAAGGATAAGGATTTGATTGCATCAGAAATGAAAAGTCTTTTGTGGAAAAAGGAAATTTAGCATCACTCATTTAGCAGATTGAGCAATGAGACGCTACAAAATTAACTGTTAAGGACAAATAAGCAATGAGAAAAACGATGCGACACTGTCCGACTGCACGCCATTAGAGAGCAGCCAAAAGGCAATGAATCAAGCAACTCAGTCGGAATACCTTCTTCGTTAAGTTGTTGGAATACAGCAATTTGGTCAGACATATTTGGCTGGTTTTATTCAGTTAAAAAAGCAAAAGTAGGGTTTTTAACTTGATTTTTTGTTTTGCCGCACCCCTCAGTATTGAAGCTCGGTCATATTGTTTTGTAGTTTTATTGAGGGCAATATAACGTTACCAAAATTTAATTTTTCATTCTCACAAGAAACATTTAATTTTGTTTATGGTTTTATAACAAACGTTTTTACAAACATACCATTATGAGATTTAAATTCAATGCTCGTGGCTTTATCATGCCATATCAGAGAATCCTAAGTTCGATTGAAGAAATAGAAGAAATCTTTGTCGCTCCATTTTCTCATTCAGAAACACGACAGGTTATTTTTGACAATTATTTGAACTATCTTGATGAGTTTCAGAGGTTTGTAACATCGAAATTTACACATTGGCTCGACGGTAGTTTTATGTCTCAAAAACTTAATCCCAATGATTTAGACTTTGTTGCGTTTATTGATTATCGCATTTATCAGCAAAAGGAGGAACAAATTTTTAGAATTGTAGAAAAATATGGGTATTTGAAATTGGATAATTACGTTTCGAAGATTTTTCCAGATAATCATCCCCGATATTCAGAAACAAATCATTATAAAGAATATTGGAATGATTTGTTTTCATCGTCTCGACGCGACCCTGAAACAAATCTTCAAGAACCACGCGGTTTTATTGAAATAAATTTTGAATAATAAAAATCAAAAAATGCAAACAACATATTCAGAAGAGTTCATTAATAAAGAGATTGCTTATTTGATTCTGCAAATAGGCAAAATCAACGACTTGATTACAGGTAGCAAAAAACAAGAAGATAAATTAGGTGTTTGGCAATACACCAAACATCGGCAACAGTTTATTGATCAACTCAATGGCCTTTTGACACATTATCAATTGCGGATTTCAGTAGAGGCGTGATACATTCCTGTTATCATGTCGGAGAGTAACATCAAAAAGTCCTACAACGAGTGTGTGTTGTAGGACTTTTGTCGTTTTGTAAAAATACTGAGGGGGCAATTAATACACAGAATTATGTGTCCGATTGAAAGTGATAAAATCAGCTTCTGTTGTAAATGTTTTTTTACTGTTCGAGAAATAGGTCGTGTAGATAGTCGAAAAACCTTGTTCACGTAAGTGATTTATAGTTATTCTTTGTGTATAAAATACTCAAATTTTTTCTTTACTCTAATAGTTGAGTAATCGTTGTTGATATACTTAAAATCAAACTCTTCTTCTTTTTCAATGATTAAAATATTGTTAGCCAAATACTTAATGGGGTAAAAGCCAGTACCGTTATATAAACCAATTGAATTTGCATGATAAATTACTTCATAAAACGAATGACAAAGTTTTGTCTCGTATTCAGTTAAAGCCTCATTGGTTATTGTATGAAATTTTATAATTGAATGATCGTCAAACGAAGAAACATCTATTTTATCTGTCTTTGACTCAATGCCATTTTTTGATTTATAAATATGCCCATTCCTTACAAAAAATATTCCTTCATGAGACCAATAGAGAGTGTCTTCAACAATTTTATTACCTTCTAATTCTCCTTGATACTGCCATATTCCCTTAATTTTTGATTTTACAATATTGATACTGTCTTGATAGAGGTATTGTACGCTTGAATCTATCTGAATATAACCCTCTCTGTCATAAAAGTTCATAATTGTATCTTTGGGTGTTTCTATAAATATTTGAGCTGTACTTGTATAAACTGAAGATATAAGGATAAATACACTTATCAGTTTTGATTTATTAGCTATTTTCATTGTTTTAAGTATAGGTTTATTCGATATTATGATATTAAACGCTTTGTTATCATTTTAAGTCTGTACAGGTTTAATATTTTATTCCATTTTTTCAAAGTAATCAGTTCAGTATATTTTTTCCAAACAATCTACTCTATACAAGAGTTCAGTGAACACACCTAACTCAATAGAGCCGTTCTTAGCTGAACAAGTGGGTTTATTTTAATGGGTTTTCGTGACTCTTAATGCGTAAATACTGTATAAAACAACAACAAATGGCGTAAGCAATAAGGTCAACGCTTTTGAATATCAATCACTTAAAGCCATTTTTAATTTCTTAAACCATTTATAATTTACCCATTACGAATCACGAAGAACCATTTTAATTTTGTCATTTTGAATGTCAGTAAACGCTCTTGCTATGCTTTTAAAAGTCGGGTCTCCATATTTGAATTTCATAGAGACAAATGTATGTATAAATTTATGGTTTTAAGTAAAACCTACCCCCTCAGTATAAATCCAATATTGCATAGGTCAAATCACGAATCGTAAAGGCAAATCACAAACCGTAAAGGCTAAATCACGAATCGTAGACATTAAATCACGAATCGTAGAGGTCAAATCACGAATCGTAAAGGTTAAATCACGAATTGTAGAGGCAAATCACGAATTGTAGAGGTTAAATCACGAATCGTAGAGGTTAAATCACAAACCGTAGAGGTTAAATCACAAACCGTAGAGGTTAAATCACGAATCGTAGAGGTTAAATCACGAATCGTAGAGGTGAAATCACGAATCGTAAAGGTGAAATCACGAATCGTAGAGGCAAATCACGAATCGTAGAGGTTAAATCACGAATCGTAGAGGTTAAATCACGAATCGTAAAGGTTAAATCACAAATCGTAAAGGTTAAATCACGAATCGTAGAGGTTAAATCACGAATCGTAAAGGCGAAATCCGATAATCTTAGAAGCTGTTTTAAAACCTTAACGAGAAAGGCTTTAAAACAGTCTTGAAAATTTTAAACATACCCTTTCGCCTGCAAATTGAACAATTCGGCATACTTCCCGCCTTGTGCCATCAATTCGGCGTGCGTGCCCATCTCCAAACGTTGTCCATTTTCTAAAAACATGATGCGGTCTGCCATACGGACGGTCGAAAAACGATGCGATATCAAAACCGCCGATTTGCCTTTGGTCAATTCGGCAAAACGAATGAAGACTTCGTGTTCGGCGCGGGCATCGAGGGCAGCTGTCGGCTCATCGAGAATGAGTAATTGAGCATCGCGCATATAGGCGCGCGCCAATGCAATCTTCTGCCATTGTCCACCCGACAAGTCCACGCCACCGCTGAATCGGCGACCCAACATCTGTTGGTATTTTTGGGGCAAAGGCTCAATGACGGTATCTGCCAAGCTTTTGTGTGCTGAGTCTTCAATTTGTGTGTGATTGCCAACCGCGTCAATTTTGCCAACGGCGATATTCTCAGAAGCAGTCATGGCAAAGCGGATATAATCTTGAAAAATCACACCCACAGCTTCGCGCAAGGCTTGTGCATCGTAGTCTTTGAGGTCACGTCCGTCGAGCCGAATGACCCCCTCAGTAGGTTCGTACAATCGCGCCAAAAGTTTAACAATTGTGGTTTTTCCTGCACCATTTTCGCCGACTAAAGCCAGTTTTTCACCTGCTTTTAGTTCAAAACTGAGGTTGCGAACAGCATATTTTTCAGAATTGAGGTATTTAAAACTCACATTATCGAACTCAAAACCGATGCGAATCGGATTCGGCACAGGCAAACCACCGCCTGTTTGCATCAAAGGCTTGATGCTCAAAAAATCAAAATAATCTTGCAAATACAAAGCCGATTCGGCTATACGACTAAAGCGCAACATAATGCTTTGCAACATATTACGCATACGCTCAAACGAACCTGCGAGGAACGTCATCGTACCCAAAGAGATGACGCTGGCGATGGTTTGTAACACAATATAGATGTATGCGCCATAATAGCTCAGAGTGCCGACGATGGACAAAGCCGTGCCGATGACCGCCCGACGAATGGCGATTTTTTTATTGGCTTCAAAATAACGGTCTGAAATAGTCTTGAAGCGGCTCGCCAGAAACTCCGCAAGACCAAACATCTTGATTTCTTTCGCCGTTTCGTCCGATGCGCCAATGTAGCGTAGGTAGTCCAACTCGCGACGT
>JAEUUP010000119.1 GCA_016787525.1 Saprospiraceae bacterium
AGTAAAAAACATAAACAAGTTTTTCAACCCCCTCAGTATATTTTTTATATCTGGATATAATTTAAATTCAAAATCAATTTTTTATTAAACAATTTAAAATCAATCAATTATGGCATTAAGATTAGGCGATACAGCACCAGACTTCACAATTGACACCACTTACGGCACAATCAATTTTCACGAATGGCTTGGCACTTCTTGGGGCGTTTTGTTCTCACACCCAGCTGATTTCACACCCGTTTGTACTACAGAATTGGGCAAAACAGCTTTGTTGAAAGGCGAATTTGAAAAACGCAACTGCAAAGTCATCGCCATTTCTGTTGACGATGTGGACTCTCACAACAAATGGGTGCCAGACATCGAAGAAGTGAATGGCGTGACGATGAACTTCCCAATCATCGCTGACCCAGACCGTAAAGTGGCTGAATTGTACGATATGATTCACCCCGAACAATCTGAAAAAGCAACTGTCCGCTCAGTTTTCATCATCGGACCCGACAAAAAAGTGAAATTGACTTTGACTTATCCGATGGCAGTGGGTCGCAATTTCTTAGAAATTTTACGTGTTTTGGATTCATTGCAACTCAATGCAAAACACTCAGTGGCAACGCCAGCTGATTGGCAAGTAGGCGACGATGTCATCGTTACTTTGAACGTACCAACTGAAGATATTGCAGGGAAATATGGTGTTGAAGCGGATATTAAGAAGCCGTATTTGCGCTATGTACCGCAGCCTAACTAATTGATTATGAATTTCTAATAGTAAAAGGGTGGCTACAAGCCACCCTTTTATATCTTGGCATACCCCCTCAGTATTTGCACTAAAAACCATTAATTTCATCATTTTTCATTCAAAATTCATCATTGCCACCAATGCCTTACGACAACTTTGAAACCAACGCCATACGCACTCGCGCCGAACAATCTGGCTTCCGAGAGCATTCGACCCCGATTTTTATGACATCGAGCTTTACATTTGAAGATGCTGAACAAGCGCGTGCATTGTTTGCCGATGAAATTCAAGGCAATATTTATACACGTTTTTCAAACCCGAATAACACCGAATTTATTGACAAACTCTGCCTCATGGATGGCGCAGAAGATGGCATGGCAACGGCTTCAGGTATGTCAGCGATTTTTACGTCCATCGCAGGTTTGTTGAAAACAGGCGACCATATTTTGGCAAGTCGTTCGGTTTTTGGTTCGACACACCAATTGTTGACGATGGTTTTCCCGAAATGGGGCATCACTTCAACTTATGCAGACATCAAAAAGCCAGAAGAGTGGGAAGCCTTGATTCAGCCCAATACCCGTTTGATTATTCTCGAAACGCCTTCCAACCCTGGTCTCGACCTTATTGACCTTGAGTATATTGGCAAATTGGCAAAAAAGCACAATATCATATTGAATGTGGATAACTGTTTTGCCACACCGTATTTGCAACAGCCGATAAAATATGGTGCAGATTTGGTAACTTATTCTGCCACCAAATTTATTGACGGACAAGGTCGTACCATCGCGGGTGCAATCGTCGGTCGCAAGGATTTGATAAAGGAAATTCGCTTTTTTGCGCGTCATTCGGGTCCCAGTTTGTCGCCCATGAATGCGTGGCTGTTGTCAAAATCCTTAGAAACCTTAGCCGTTCGCATGGAAAGACACTGCAAATCGGCTTTAGAATTGGCAAATTTATTGGAAACACACCCCTCAGTATCTTGGGTCAAATATCCGCATCACCCCGCACATCCGCAGTTTGAATTGGCAAAAAAACAAATGCCCAACGGCGGTGGTGGTGTCGTTTGTTTTGAGGTCAAAGGCGGGATTGACGCAGGACGCGCGTTTTTGAACAATTTAAAAATGATTTCACATTCTGCCAATCTGGGCGATTCCCGCACGATTGCCACGCACCCAGCTTCGACAACGCATTCAAAATTGACTGATGCAGAACGTGCCGCAGTGGATATTACAGCAGGTTTGATACGGATTTCGGTGGGTTTGGAGCATATTGATGATATAAAGGCGGATATTTTTCAGGCGTTGGAAGCGGCGAGTAAGTAAAAAAAATTAAAACAGCAATTAGAAAGTTTAAAAAATTATCTAATTGCTGTTTTTCAAAAAGTTAGAATACCCCCTCAGTAATTGCCTCAAATTGATTTTTTTGTAGATTTTCAATAAAGAAAATTTAATTTTGTAAGAAAAATTAGTCTAAACACCATAATTGATTCGGAAATGACAGCTCAAGCTCAACCACTAAATGAAGTACAAATTATGCTGCTTCGCCTATTTAGTCGCCCAATGCCTTCTCAAGATGTAGATGCCATTCGTGAATTGCTTTTGAGTTATTATGAAAAAGCCTTGCATCAAGAAGTTGAAAAAGTCATAGAAACAAAAGGTCTCACACGGGCTGACTTTGAAACTGTTCTCAATAAACAACAGCGTACAAAATGAATGTCATCATTGATACGAATTGTTTAATCGCCTCTATTCCTCCCAAAAATCCAGAATATTGGTTGTACAGAGCGTTCAGAGACAAAGTGTTAAATATCTTACTAATTGCTTCAAATGTTATTCGTTCCGAGCCTTTTATACATTGGCGATTAATTAATGATGACCCTGATGACAACAAATTCGCAGACCTTGCTATCTCCGCTAACGCTCAATATTTAGTTACCAATGATCATCATTTCAATATTTTGAAAACACTGCCATTTCCAACTGTGCAGGTTGTTTCGCTTAGTGAGTTTCAAGAAATTTTGGGCTATTAATCAAATTTTTAATTTCAAATAAGAACAAAAAATGTCAACAGAAAAAACATACAAAACCCTATCCGTCGAAATGACGCGAGTGGATGATGCGTTTCATTTTGAAGCGGTAGGAGGCGATAAAATTGTGACACATATTGATGCCGCCGCAGCCATTGGCGGTTCAAATTCGGGTACGCGACCGATGGAACTGATTCTCATGGGTTTAGGAAGCTGTGCGGCGATTGATGCCATTTTGATTTTGAAAAAAATGAAGCAAGAAGTCACTGATTTTCGCATTGTTGTCGAAGGTAAACGCGATGCCAATGCGACTCCTGCGCCTTTTGAAGCCATCGAAGTGCGGTTTATACTGAGGGGTACTAATTTGTCAGAAAAAAAGGTGAATCAAGCCGTTCAGTTGGGTATGGAAAAATACTGCTCAGTGGGAGCGATGCTGGAAAAATCGGCGGCAATAACATGGAAAGCAGAGATAGAAAATGAAAAATAAAAAATGCCGACTAAACAGAATTGTTTAGTCGGCATTTTTTATTTTCAGAGCACTTCTTTTCCTTGCAAAAACGGATGATTTGGGTCGAAAGCACTGATAATATTCTCATTTTTTATATCAGACTCAATCAATCCATCGCGCAGACGAATGATGCGGTGAGCGTGCATCGCAATATCGGGTTCGTGTGTGACGAGAATGACGGTATTACCTTGTTCGTGAATTTGCTGGAACAAACCCATGATTTCGATGGAGGTTTTTGTGTCCAAATTGCCCGTTGGTTCGTCAGCTAAGATGATAGCTGGATTATTGACCAATGCTCGTGCAACAGCAACACGCTGACGTTGACCACCCGATAATTCGTTGGGTTTATGCGACATACGCTCACCCAAACCGACGGCTTCCATGGCTTTTTGAGCTTTTTCGAGGCGTTCAGCGTTTTTCATACCCGCATACACCAACGGTAAAGCCACATTTTCGAGACTCGACATACGTGGCAAAAGGTTAAATGTCTGAAACACGAAACCGATTTCTTTATTCCGTACTTCTGCCAATTCAGAGTCCGTCATTTGGCTCACATCTGTTCCGTTCAATATGTATGTACCACTTGAAGGCGTATCTAAGCAGCCCAGCAAGTTCATCAATGTGGACTTCCCAGACCCTGAAGGACCCATCAGAGCAACGTACTCGTTTTTATAAATATCAATTGAAACAGATTTGAGCGCGTGGATGGTATCCGCGCCCATGATGTAGGTTTTCCGTAGGTCTTTGACCGAGATGATAGGCTGCATTTAAAAGATTTTAAGATTCTGAGTACAAAGATTATACGACAAAACGGTACATTATGTCTTAACATCGTTGTACTTATCGTCTTCTAATCAATTATATATCAATAACTTTTGGCACTTTGAAAAATGCCTCATTACTATCGGGCGCGTTCTTGAGAGCGTCTTTTCGACTCAACTCATTTTTGACAACATCGTCGCGCAAAACATTGACATCTTCGTTGATATAAACCAAAGGTTCGACCCCCTCAGTATCCAACTCATTGAGTTTTTCAACCATTGTCAAAATATCGTTCAAACTGCCTTGCAATTTATCGCGTTCAGCGTCGCTGAGTTCTAAACGTGCCAAGGTTTCAAGTTTCAAAATTAGGTTCTTGTCTATCTGCATCGTTATTTTTTAGATTAGAATGTTAATTTTAATGATGAATGATAAATGATGTGTGATGAATGATTTTTAATAATTCGAGTTTTTGACTTCCCAATTTTCACCATGTACCACAAATTTGCCATTAACGACCGATAAACTACCTCTGTGTGTACGCTGGACACCGAGTTTTCGGTCTTCAAAATATTTTTTTAGTGCAAAATAATTGGAAGCGAAAGCGACTTCTTTCCAAGGCAGCTCCCCCTCAGTAAATAATTGAATTTCAGTGCTTTCAGGCGTTGTTTCATAATTCAAATCTTGCATTTCTGCGACAAAGTGCAAATGAACTTGATTGACATGCAAGACCGTAAACATGGATTGCAAACCGATGATACGCACGCGCCCTTTGGTTTCTTCAAACATCTCGCGGGCAGCACCTTCCTCTACCGTTTCGCCATTTTCCATAAAGCCGCCGGGGATATTCCAAAGTCCAAACTGTGGTTCAATGCCTCGACGGCACAGCATCACTTTGTCTTGCCAAACAGGGATACACCCGACGATGACCCGAGGATTTTGATAGTGAATTGTCCCACAATCAAGGCAGTGAAAACGGGGGCGGTGGTCGCCTTCGATCTCACCAAATTGTACTTTTTGACCACATTTTGAGCAGAAATTCATATTCTCTATATTTTTAACAAATCTTCAGGCGTATCAATGCCAATCGTTTCTAAATCAGTAACGCTGACACCTATCGTGTAGCCATTTTCGAGCCAGCGCAACTGTTCCAGTGACTCTAATTTTTCTAAACGGCTTTGTGGCAAACGCGCTATTTCTTGTAAAGTTTGATTTCGGTAGCCATATATGCCGATGTGTTTAAAAATTTCACCTTGTTCAGCCCATTCATACTGAGGGGTGTTTCTCAGATTTGGAATCGGACTGCGGCTGAAATAGAGCGCACGACCATCGGCAGAAAACACGACTTTTACAATATTCGGATTCAATATATCTTCTTGATTGTCAATCTTTTTAGCTAATGTAGCAAGCGGAAAAATACCCCCCCTCAGTATGTCAACCACTTTATCAATCTGCAAAGGGTTGATGAACGGCTCGTCGCCTTGAATGTTGACAACCGCATCGAAAGTGAGTGTGCGCCGCGAGTCGAAAGCAAAGTTTTTAGCTCGTTCAAAATTGGTCGAAATCACGTCCAAATTCATCATTGTTGCCACTTCTGCACATCGGTCAGTGCCGCTTTGATGTTCTTGGGCAGTCATCATCACATCGCCACCAAAATTTTTGACGTGTTCAAAAATACGCTCATCGTCGGTAGCGACTATGACATGAGCCAAACTTTCAGCTTTTTTAGCTTGCTCATACACACGTTGAATCATGCTTTTACCTTTGATTTCGACCAATGGTTTGCCTTCAAAACGTGTCGAACCATAACGAGCGGGAATGATGCCGAGAACTTTCACTTTATTTTTTATTTGTTAATTTGTTGCTTAACAAGCTTAGAATCAAAGTTTCTTTTGAAAAAAAGAATCGAAGCCTTACTTTTGTACGCAACAAAGGTTTTACTTTGCAAAAAGTTAATTGTCAGATAGTTATAAATTTATTAAACGAAATTTAATCCACTTTCGAGCTATGTACACTGTAATGTCACAATTTCCATTTTCAAAATCTCGCTTTTTTTACCCCCTTAGTATTGTCCTGTATTTTTTGTTGAAAACGACAATAGTGGGCGCAACGGGCGATTCTACGAAGTATTTGACGGCGAAAGATACGCTTTTTATCACCCTTGACGAGACGACTGGGGAAAAAATCTTTGAACATCGCATTGCTGCCAAACAAACACTTTATTCATTGGCTCGTTTTTACGGCTTAAATGAAGAAGAGTTATATCCTTACAATCCAAATCTGAAAAGTAATGCCGTTGCCATTGGTCAAAAAGTGCGTGTACCGATTCCCAATGCCGCCATTAAACGTTTCAAAGGGTCAAATTTCAAACAATGGAAGTATGCACCCATCATGTTTTTGGTCAAAAAAGGCGATAATTTGTACAAAATTGCCCAAACATTGTTCCATATGCCTGTGGACAGTGTTGTAAAATGGAACAAATTGCCCAGTCCAACCATCAAGCCAGGACAATTGCTGCATGTAGGTTGGATGAACCTCGATGGCGTGCCTGATTCTATAAGAAATCTGAAAAAAGGCTCAGTGGATGTGCGCTCAAAGATGTTGAGTACACATTTTACAAAGCAGAAAAAGTCAGTAGAAGAACGCGGGGCTGCCTCGTGGAATGCCAAAGGTAACAGCAAAACAGATTTATATTGCTTACATCGGACGGCAAAAACGGGTTCAGTTATTGCCATTACTAACAATATGAATAACCGTACAGCTTATGCTAAAGTCATCGGAAAAATTCCATCCAATGCTTATGGGTCGGAAACGGTTTTGATTGTGGCCCCCTCAGTAGCGAAGTTGTTGGGGGCAAAAGATGAAAAGTTTTTTGTAAAAATTCGGTACTCACAGTAACGAGTTGATTGAGAAAACGATATTTTTACAAGACTTTAAAATTAAAAATACAAAGACGATAAGATTATAGACTATCTTATCGTCTTTTTGCTTGAATTTCTATTATTAATACAACCTAAATCATTTAAAATCAAACCAATAATGAAAAAACTAACGATTACACATTGGATTTTTATTGCCTTAGTCGCAGGCATCATTGTAGGTGTAGCTGTGCCAAATGTGGCAAAGGAAATGGATGTTTTTAGTAAAATCTTCCTAAAACTCATCAAAACTATCGTTGCACCGCTCTTATTTTCGACACTTGTGATTGGTATTGCAGGTCATGCGGATATGAAACAAGTGGGTCGCATGGGTTGGAAATCTCTCGTTTATTTTGAATTGGTAACGACTTTGGCTCTTGCATTTGGCTTGATTGCAGCTAATTTGGTACGACCCGGCGATGGCATTGATATGAGTGCTGTGCAATCGGGCGAAAAAATTGCTGTTGCACAACAGAATTGGAAAGATATTATTTTGCATACTTTCCCTGAAAACATTGCCAAATCAGTCGCAGAAGGGCAAGTCTTGCAGATTGTGGTGTTCAGTATCTTTTTTGCCTTAGGCTTGGCGATGTTGAAAGAGGGCAAACACAAGACCTTCATGCTTGATTGGACAGAAAGTTTGGCAGAAGTAATGTTCAAATTCACGAATTTAGTGATGTATTTCGCTCCGATTGGAGTATTTGGCGCAATGGCTTATGCTGTTGGCAAAATGGGACCAGATGTGCTTTTTACACTTGCCAAATTGGTTCTGACGATTTATTTATCACTGGTTGCCTTTATTTTGTTGGTTTTGTTGCCAATTGCTATGCTATTCAAGATAAAAATCAGCAAATTTTTGAAAGCCGTAGCAGAGCCAGTCACCATCGCCTTCGGTACAGCCAGTTCAGAAGCGGCACTTGCCCCTGCGATGCAAAGCCTCGAAAAATATGGTGTACCACGCAAATTCGTATCCTTCGTATTGCCAACAGGTATGAGTTTTAACCTCGATGGCACGACACTTTATTTAGCAGCCGCTTCGCTATTCGTAGCACAAGCTGCGCATATTGAACTGAGCATTGGACAACAAATCACGATGATGTTGACTTTGATGCTCACATCGAAAGGTGTGGCTGGGGTAGCCAGAGCGAGTTTGGTGATTTTGATGGGTACAATTTCGATGTTTGGTTTGCCCGATACGCCCGTTTATATCATCTTGGCAGTTGATGTATTGATGGATATGGCGCGCACAGGTACAAATATGCTCGGCAACTGTTTGGCGACAGTCGTTGTAGCTAAATGGGAAAAGGAATTTGAAGACTAGATTGTCATTGGTCATTAATGACAAAATGACCAATAACTATTGACAAATGACTAACTTACTGAGGGGGGAGATTTTCTAATGCTTCATCTGGGTCATCTTCGAAAAGAGTCATTTGATTTTGAGCTTCTCGGTTGACAGCGATAGCGGCATTGAGTTCAAAACCGACAATAAGTATAATTGCATTGAGTTGTAGCCATAATAACAATATAATACCTGCAACAAAAGAGCCATAGACCTTGTCATATTGACCGAAATTGTCTACATAAAACGAGAAGATGACACTTGAAATGAGGGAAAAAATGGTCGCCGTGAGTGCGCCTGGGGAGAAAAAGTTGAGTTTACGTTGCAGATTAGTGCCAAATTTATAAATAGCAGCGATGCCAATATAGATGGTGGCAACGACGACAAACCATTTGAGTAGTATGAAAAAACTGGCAGCTAATTTACTAATTTGCAATAATTTGAACAGCCATGTAAAAATCTGATTGCCCAGAATGACTAAAACGGTGCTGACAACGAGCAGGATACCCAACATAAAAGTCATACCGACGGCACGGATGCGTTTTTCAAAAGGTGGTATGCGTTGGAAAATGGCGTGATTTTTTTCAAAACTGCGCATGAGTGCCATCAAACCGTTACTGGCAAAATAGATAGAAAGAATAAAACCTATACTGAAATAGTCCGTCCGTTTCTTTTTCAAAAACGAGCTGATGAGCGAGTAGAATGTTTCGCCTGTTTTGTTCGGCATAATTTCGATAACCGTGTCATTGATTTGTTTTAATATGTCGCTTTGTTTTATGGGTAAAATAGTGATAATAAATGGAATCAACGAAAAAAGAACAAGAAAAGCGGGAAACAATGACATGAAAAAACTAAAAGCAATGGCATTAGCGCGCGTCATAGTCATTGGATTACGAAATACTTCATCGTAGAGAAAACGCAGGACAGCGTGGAGCGAAACACCTTGAAATCCAGAAAAAGTCTTGTTTTTTGCCCAATTTCGGACAGTTTCAACGAGTGTAAGGTTGTTGATATATGCTTGAATCTGTTTGACCATGATGACTATTAGGCTTTTTCTGCCGCAAAAGTAGTCAAACCTTTGTCAGTTCTTTTGTGTTTCTCGAAATTTTTGAACGGATAAAAATCTGAGTTAATACCGAAAAAAGCCCTATTTTGTCGAATGGATACTGAGGGGGGGAACAAATTGAGTTCTCCTTTTGGTTAAGATGCGTAAAGTGCTTATTTTTGGTCAAAAATTAAGTTTAAAAAATATGAAGAATTTTTTTGGAGAGAATCTCGGTTTAGATGAAAAAAGTGTAGAATTTATTGCAAAAGCCATCGAAAAAGCCAATTTGCCAGGGTTTGACTATCTGGAGTTCAGAATGGCTGTTGACAATTTGAAGAAAATAAATTTGGACGAAATTACGGCCATAAAGTCTGCTTTTGCGACTATGGCAACGATGGGTTTGACAAAAGAAAAAATTATTGAGACAGCAACACACTATAAAAATGTCTTGATAAAAGAACGTGAGCAATTTGATGCGGCTTCGCAAAAACAACAAGATCTGAAAATTGGTCAAAACTTGCAACAAGTAGGGGAGTTGCAACGCAAAATAGCAGATAATGAAGCGAAAATCAAACAATTGCAAGAAGAAGTAGAACAAGCTCGTGGTAAAATTCGTGAATTAGACTATGAACGCGACAATGCTTCGGTCAAGATTGAAGAAGCTAAATCCAAATATCTCTTTACACATCAGAGTATTTTGAATTTGATGGAAAAAGATATAGAGAATATTAGACAACATCTTTAGAAATATGAAATGCACCCCTCAGTAATTTTTCATTGATATTTCATTTTTAAACAAAAAATCAATTTTAATTTAAAAATCTAAAAACTGACTGAGAAAATGGCGAATATCACACCTGTCTCAACTCCGACTCCGCAATTCAAACCTAAATCTTTTTGGGAAAAACCAGAAGGTGTAACGGGCATGATTTTCACGGCGGGCATTGTACTTGGTGGCGGCTACTTACTGTACAAAGCACTGCCCACTTTAATTGCTATGACAGCCAATATATTGTATCTTTCTTTGATGCTTATAGCTTTAGCAGCCATTGTATATATGGTGCTTGACCCTCGTATGCGCAACCTTGTTTGGTACGGTTACAAAAGCGTGATGCGTTGGATTACGGGTTTGTTCGTGACGATTGACCCAATCGGTATTTTGAAAAGCTATGTCGAGAGCCTTGAAGGTAACTTAGGTAAAATGAGTAAGCAAATTTCTGCACTCAAAGGTCAAAAGCAAAAATTGGTACAACTCATGGCGCAAAATACGCAGGAGATTAACTCCAATATGCGTTTGGCGGAGCAAGCGAAAAAGCAAGGACAAGAGTCGCAAATCGTATTGTTTACGCGCAAAGCGGCTCGGATGCAAGAAAGCAACGAGAAATACGATGTTTTGGCTAAAAAAATTGAGGTTTTGGAACGTATTTTAGGCAAAATGTACGAAAACTCTCAAATCCTGTTGGAAGATACTCGTGATCAAGTTAAAGTAAAAGAGCAAGAGCGCGCCATCATCCGCACCAGCCATTCGGCTATGACTTCAGCTATGAACGTCTTGACAGGTGACCCTGATAAACGTGCTATGTTTGAAATGGCGATGGAAAACATCAACAACGATGTAGCATCGAAAGTGGGTGAAATGGAGCGTTTTATGGATATGTCTTCCAATATTATGAACTCGATTGACCTTCAAAATGGTGTTTTTGAGGAAGAAGGTATGCGTATGCTTGAAGAATGGGAAGAAAAAAGCACTTTGATGCTGCTCGACCCTAAAAAAGCAGATGCTTTGCAACTTAAAAGCGCACCACAAGCAGATAAACAACAAGCTTCTGGTGGCGGTTCGAGTAGTGATTACGATAGTTTGTTCAAATAATTGTCAAAAATCATTTTTTTGCAAAAGCTTCGTTTTGGTGTGTATCATCGAACGAAGCTTTTTCGTTTTTAGGACGATATATAGTAGCAGAAAAGTTAATAAACGAATTTATTTTTTTTAAATTAATTAATGTTCAATTTGTTTTAAAAAAGATTTGTATCTTTGTCTTTGCCAAGGAATTAATAGACAGAAAAAACTTTACAAACAACAGCATTATAGGACAAGCTGCGACCAACTAAAATTCGGCGTAAAATTTGAAAGCGAATTTTAACGGATTTTTTTCCAAAACCATGAAATATATCTGAATTCACCAAAAACTGAAATCAATGGTTCAGCGCGCCTTATCTCTGTTGTTGCCAGCCCTATTCGCTTGCACAGCAATTCAAACTCATGCTCAATTTGCCGTTGTCAATGAACGCGGTATTAACACAGCTTTTCAAGAGTACAGCCCAGCTTTCTTCAAAAAAGGCTTAGTTTTTATTGCAGCCAACCCTGCAGTCAACAAAGACAAAAAAGAAGACACTCAATTGGGTAAGTCCACAACATCTATTTTTTTTGCAAAACGTGGTAGCGATGGCAATTTGCAACGCCCTGTCGCTTTTGCAGAAGAACTGACGACCAAGTTTTACGATGGTCCCCTTTCATTCAACGCCACTGGTGATGTCGTGTTTTTTACGCGTACCAATCTAAAAAAAGGCAAACCACGAGAAGGAAAAGATGGTAAAGTCAGACTCAAGATCTACTCCGCTAAATTCAATACTCAAAGTAGCAAATGGGAAAAAATTGAAGAGCTGCCTTTCAACA
>JAEUUP010000125.1 GCA_016787525.1 Saprospiraceae bacterium
CAAAAAAACAACGCTTTGTGCCTGTTTTGTGCCTGTTTTGCGCTCGTAATACTTTGATGCTGCTTTGTATGTAAAACCGTCTTTTGCCGCAATGTCAAAAGTAAAATTAACTTTTGGTGTGTGTCCAGCGTTGGGTAAAAACGCTTTTGTTTCAACTATTGAGGGGGTAAACTTTCGGCTCGGTGTTGGGTCGCTTGGTTCGTCGCTGCAATACTTAGAAAAGTCAAGGTTTGCAGCTTCACAAACAATCTTTGCAGCTTCGTACAAACCCTCTTTTGTTTTGAGGTCTAAACGGTTGACATCGGCGGCAACCGTCAAAGCGTCACCTGTTTTGTAGTCGCCGTTGTGCGAAGTGAAAAGCCATTGACCACTTTTACAGTAAATCGAGTAACTACCATGCTCTTTGGCTCGGTAGCCTGTACCGTTCCGTTTCCATGTGTACTGAGAAAGAATACTTTGTAAAGCCTGTGGGCTGTTTGCGTCACTTTTAAGACGCTCTAAGTTGATGTAACTTGACATGATACTGAAAAAGTTTTCAGCACCGTAGGCGAAAAAGGCAGGAAAAAAGATAGTTGGTTTTGAAAATAAACTATCTTTGTGCTATGATTGTGAATGAATTTTTTGATTAAAACTTAAATAACTTTATTTAAGTTTTGACGTTATTCAAAAACGACATAGCTTTGTGTCAAATTCGCTACTTCGTTTTACATCGGTCGCCAAACTTTCAGTAAAACGTGGTGCTTTTTTATAGAAAAAATAAATTGGTTGTACTCTTAATTGGGTGCAACCAATTTTTGTTTTCACAAAAGTAAAAAATAAAGGTACTACACGTAATCATTTTTACGATTGAATTAAATTAGGCTCGCTTTTTAATTCGTTGCTAACTTTTCCGCACTTTGTTTTTCAAAGTGTAAAAGTTTTGTCGTAAAAAAAACTAATTAGTTTTTAATTACTTTTTCCGTCGCTCTTTCGCTTTGATTGATAAATCTAACGTCTTTCCTGTCTTGTTTGACCATGCCGTTTTTCGACAATCCTCACAGCAAAAACGCTGCTTTTTGTGGTTACGAAAAAAGTCTTTTGAGCAATTTTCACACTTACCAAAATCGTTAGAATTGACGGTGTAACGAAAATCGTTATGTACCTCTGTATCGTCGGTATTTTTCGATGTATCGTCTTTTGTATCGTCGGTCTTTCTAAACCCAATTTGACGCTGTTTTGTGGTGGTATCGTCCTTAGTATCGTCCTGTATTATCGCTGCTAATTTGTGGCGTTTGATGGGCAACTTGACAACTTTTGTTTTTTCAAAATTTGGTTCGATGTTCAAAACATCGTCAAAAGTTTTTGCTTTGAAATCGTACAAAGCTCGCACGGCATCGGGTAGGGGTTGGGCGGCGGTGGCATTGGCGAAGTCGTAAACCCTTGTTCGTAATTTTACGTCTATCCGTTCCTTTACAGCTTCAAACCATTCAGCCAATACTGAGGGATTAAAATGCCTTTGGCTTGGTATGGGTGTCAAGTCAATCTTTGCGCCTTTGTGGTAGATTTCGTTTAGTGTGAAAACGCAAAGGAAAAACACGTAACAAAAGGCTGTGAAGTAGCCAATATAACCGCCGTACCTATCCTGTTTCTGCTTTGCTTTCGCCTTGGCTTCGCTGTTATCCGTTGTGATGGTCGCCGTCTCGGTGGCGTTTCGGCTTTCGGCTCTGTCAAATGCTTGCTGTCTTATCGTTGCTTTGGCTTCTAATTCGGCTGCTTTGTCGCTTTGTAACTTCGCTAATTTGGTTTTTAATTCGGCTCGCTGTGTAGTTGCCTGTTTACCGTTACTGTATCGCTCAATCGCTGCAATACGGCTTTGGTATTCGCTTTCAATAGCTTCTGTTTTGCCCTTGAATTTCGTCTCAATCGTAGCACTATCAGAACTAAAAACCCTTTGCGCTGTGGCTATGTCCGCAGCTTTCAAACTGTCTGCCTTATCAGTAGTTTTAGTCGTTGGGTCTTTTATTGCGAAGTCTGCAATATCTTTTGACCCCTGCCATGATAAAATAATGGATACGATTAATAAGGCGATTGTTAGGACAAACACGCCAATAGAAAAAGCTAAATCCAAACCTTTGAAACGACTGTAAAGAATAGCACGGATAGAGTAAGGAAACACCTTTTTAAGTCCAATTTGTAGCAATGCAGCACAAAAAACAGCACCGAAAAGTGAACAAAAGGTAAGATACTGAGGGGGTAAAATATCGCTCAAAGACTTGGACAATAAGGCACACAAAATGCCTATTTCAGTTGCACCTGTAACAATTTGAGCAATAGTAGCCACTTTAGTTAACGTGTGTGTTAAATCAGCGTAACGCTCGAAAAATGCCACGTCTTGTGGCATTGATTTTAAAATTTTCATACTTTCGCAATTCGTTTTTAAATTGACCTGCGAGGGTCGTTTGAACTAATGCCCCTCTTAGCGTCGCACCGCTTTGAGGGGCTTTTATCATTTAAAAGTTTTATTAATTTTCGTCTTTATTTAAATGTGAAAGGCAAAGGCTTTGTTTTTTTGCATGTCGTTTCAGACAAAGAAACGTCCTTTCGATAGCTGTGATTGACTGAGTCACTTGCATAGTCGTTCTAATTGAGTTGATAGCTTCAAAATAGTTATACTTAGGTTCGCCGTCGTCGTCTATTTGTTCTAAAGCCTCAATACTTAGGCGGTTAAAGTGTTCTGTTATCGTTTCGGCGCATTCGTCGTGAAAAAGGGTAGCGACGGTATCGAACAAACGTTGCGCTAAATCTTTGTGAACTGGGTTTGTGAAATCTAACTTTAAATTTTCCATTTTTTCGTTTTTAAATTGTTATTGAACTTTTTTTTAAATTATTTGCGTACTGAGGGGGTTATTTTTCGATTAATCGTTTTACTGTCATTGCTTCAAACTTGCTGCCTTTCGCTGTCATAAATCCATTATCATTTAAAAAGTCTGCAATCTGTTGGAACGTCTTATTGTTGGCTCTCATGTTGGTACATACTGTCTTTGCTGCTGTCGTATCAATTTTTTGAATCTTTGTTTTTGGCTCAGTGGTCGCTGTTGGTAATGCCTGTAAATTCATCTCGTTTAATACCTCTTTGATAATTGGGCGAATATTTTTTAATTCATACTCATAACCTCTTATCGTTTGTATTTTCTGCCTGTTTAGTTCTTTTACTAAGTCATTCGCTGTAATTGTCCTGTTTTTCGTGGTCGCTGTCTCAATTTCTTTTTTGATAGTAATTTTAGCATTGATAAGGTTTTCGTTTTGCGCTCTATATGCTCGCTTTGCTTCTATCCCTTTTTGTCTAACTTCGGGTGTAAATGCTTCAGCATTACCAATTTTAATATTTTCACCATTAGCGATTCTTGCACGTTTTGAACGGTACGCTGCCTTTTGTCGGTCTGCCATTGTTTTGCGTTCGTGCTGCGCGAATATTGCTAACATTCCTAACATAGTCTCGTCAATTTCGGGGTTATCGCAAAACAAAATTTTAAAAGGCTTTTTTGCGGTTTTAGATTTCTCTATCAATGTGAGGATAAAAGCAGCGTTACGGCTCAACCTGTCCAACTTCGCCACTAATAGGGTAGCACCTGTATTGCCACAAAGTTTTAAGGCTTCTTTTAATTTTGGTCTGTCATTGTTACCGCCGCTTTCGTGTTCCTCAAATGTTCCGATAATACAGTCAGCACAATTTTTTGTAATTTCTGCAACGGCTCTTTTTTGGTCTTCAATACCCAATCCGCTCAAACCTTGCTTTGTCGTCGAAACCCTCAAATATTGGACAAACTTTGTCATTTTTAACGTGATTTTTACTAATTTAAAATTAAGACTTGCTAACTACTGATAAATATAGTGCAAAGCTAAATGTTATGTTTGACAAAAGCAATTCAAAAGCAAATTAAATTCAACTTAAAAGCAAAATATTTTTTAACCATTTTTCAACTTGCTTTTACTAAGTATTTTTATGTTACTCAAAAGCAAGTCAAAAACAGATTTAATTTGTTAGTTTTCAATCAATTAGCCTACATTTGCGAAATTGACGTAACTCAAATTTTTAAAAATGATGAAAAAGGAAAAAAATACAGAAATGTCGGAAAACTTAGAACTGCATCAAACAGATTTCTATACGCTCGATTATATAGAAAAAGTTTGGGGTATTTCTTTGAGGTTTTTAAGGGATAACATTAATAACGGTTCTCTCAAAGCAAAGTCAATAGGTCGCCGTTACTTCATTATGAGAACCGACTTAATTGCATTTATGGAAAAAAGAGATGCAAAGGATAAGCCTACTGAGGGATAAGTAAAGTAAAATTATGAGAGAAAGAATCTTACAAGCTCTCGACGACGTTATGAGTCTGCTTTTAGGACATCGGCAGCACAACGAAAAAAGGAACGATTGGGGTAATTTACTGATTTCTGCCCTATTCGTTTTGGGGCTATCTACTTGAAGACAGTAGCATAGAATAAAAGCAAAACCCTAACAATACATACGGTTTTGACATTCGCAATTTGAAAGAATCAATTGGCATGGTGAAACAAAAAGAAATAAGCGGCTAACCTAAACAATGTCAGATTAGCCGCAGTTAACCGTTTGTTGAATATTTTAACTTAGTTAGGTCTGTGCAATACACTGCCTACAATTATTAGACTCCAAAATATTATATGTTTTGTGGCTTTACTTATTTTAGTGTCAAACCGCTTTTCGATGTAAGGAAATGTGATAGGTAACAAAAAAACACCTGCGGGAATAAGAAAAACCGAAGCGATTTGAGGTTGTATGATATTGCCTAATATATATACAATGCCTATAAACCACCTCATGCCACTTAATATAATTTTGTTGTTTTTAGGCTCTACAACTAAAGATTTAGGGTCAATGTTCTCCTGTTTGAACAATAATAACTGATTGTACAAATTAGCTGATGTCATGCTCGCCTTAAATCGTAATACTGTTTCAAACCCATTATGCACGAATTTCATACCCAACTCATAATTATTCTTCATACTCCCCAATCCCCCTAAGATTGCACCAACGCTGCCAAAGACGAAGCCACCTAAAGCTGCACCGCCAACAATAGACGTAGCGTTAACCGATGTTTGGTCTTTAATTGCAAAATCTACTTCATTTGCGGTTAACTCAATATCAATTATCTTAAACATTGATTCTACAAATTGAAGTTTTAAAACGCCGTTTTTAACCGAAAGTATGCACTTGCAAGAGTTAACTCCAGCTAATCCTGTAACGTATTCTTCAGTGTGACGATTAATTTTGACTGCCATTTTTTTAAGTTTTATTAAGTTATTTTACTTATGATAAATAACTAATGTTTCATTGCTCGTTATCAAAACTAAAAAAACCTTGCACCGTCAATGATGCAAGGTTTTTTGTTTACCCATAATCTGTCTTTAACACTTTTTTTTTGACATTTTTTACGGCTATTACAACAAAACCGCCGCCGTCACCATTGGGTCACGGCGGCGGTTTTTTATCTATAATGGCTTCATATTCCGCCATTTTTTAGCCGTTTTTCGGCGGCGGTTAATGTTTCGATACGTGTAATAATGTCAACTATTCGGGCAAAATAATAGTATTAACAAAGTTTTACACAACTTTTTAAAAATCACAAACCTTACATGTTTTGATTTTTAAAAAGCCCAAAAGTGAAAAAAACCGCCGCCGTAACCCAATGGTGACGGCGGCGGTTTTAAGTTAAAATACTGTAACTTTAATTTATTTTTATCTTGTTAACGTCAAGTAATCCATCATTTTCACCAACTTCTAAGCCACTTACGCCGCTATAACGTACCCTCGTACTCTGTTTTGTTGACGTTTCACCAACTGACCTGTTAACTTTTTCGTTTACAGTCTTATCTACTTTTACTGAGGCTGAAACGCCATTTTTATTCAAGCTCAAATTTGTTATCGCGCCGTTTGAGTCGACTGTATGAACCGCCTTTTCAATGTACCAATTGCCGTTATGACGGTTAACTGGTAACGATAACGTAATAATGTCGTTAGCCGTCAAAAAAGGGTCTAATTCAATCGTTAAATCGCCTGTTAACACCTTTTGCTTTCTGTCGTTATTGATACCATTAGCTACCGTTTTTTGCTCGTTGGGGTCGTATGGCATATAAACGTTAGCTCTGAAAACGTTTTTGTACGCATCTACGAAAGTAACCTGTTCGATTTTTGACGTAACTAATTTTGAACTCAAAACCGTCTTTTTGCCGTTTCTTAATTCAACAACCTTAATTCTGTCAACTGTGAAAAGCCCGTCCTGTGATTCCCATTCTTGCACACCCCTTTCGATTTCTTTTGTCATAGTCGCTCCTTTATTGACCGTGAAGCCGTACTGGTTAATAAGGTCGTCATTACTGCCTAATGTCGGCTTAATCGGTGGAATAGGCGGTTTTTGGGTAATTTCTTTCAATGAAGTTCTAAAAGAAATTATGTTTTTACCTAATTCAAACAACCGTTTCGATTTTCTGTCTCTTACGTTCTTTTCAAGTACGATGTCTGAACCGTCAACGTGAAGCTGTAAAGGTTCGGGTTCTTTTATGACCAAATAGGTTAAAAATTCCCAATCCGATAAATGCCCTTGCAAAAGGTTTTTGTGTATGATTTTCGTTTCTTCAACTCTCTCAGTATTAAGTCCGTACCCCTCACCAATTTGTTTAACAATGTCGCTCAGTCTCGTATTTGTCCACACGCGACTATCACCACCTTTCTTGATTTCGATACTTTTGTCGGTTGCTCTTATTGTCAATTGCACTCTGTCTGAATCATATCCCACATCAATATTGCCTATACGTGCCGCCCTAACAGACGAAAAAACACCGCCAGTAAGTCCGTATTGATACTCAATTTTCGCCCCTGCAACTAAATTTTTATCATTTGCAAGGTCTAACGCTCTATCCGACTTGCAACGGATTTCAACAAACTCTCCTTTTTTGAAATCTCTTTCATGCCGTACCGACTCCACGGCGGCGGACACGTCGTTTCCATTTATCCAAACTTTTACAAAAGTGCTTTTACCCATTTTTATATTGTTTTTATTTTAAATGTGATTATATTGTAATTTATTTATTTTTATTATTTTTCGTCGCTCGGCGGCAGCTCATCAATCTTATCGTTACCTGTCAACTCTAAGAAGTTTTGAGACGAAACTACTTTGATACCTTTTTCATTTTCAAGCCGTAACCGTGCTGTTTGTGCGATACTACCCCCATAAGCCGCCGCTTCGTGATTTTGATTGAATCCTTGGGCATTGTCATTAATGGTGATTTGTCTTGTAATTTCTTCACTCAATGCGGTGAAAATCAATTCTAAATCTGTCATGTGGTCGCGTAAATTCTGATTATCCAGTCCTTTAAGCTCACTATGCTCGCTTGGCGTTAACCCAAATGTACCTTTTGCAATCGTAGCCGTTAAGATGCTATACTCTTGCCCTTCTTTTACACCTCTTGCTTTCCACTCATCAGTTAATTTGTTGCGTGTTTTGATGGTTTGGACACGCTCTTTTATCCATTTTTCATCATAACCTTTAGCTCTATAAATTTCTGCCATTCTGTCATAAACCAATTCGGGGTTTTCGGTTTCCTCAATGGCTCTTTTACCTTGCTCTGCTAACCACAATTTCAACGGCTCGGCTTTAGGTGACGGTACGGACATCACAATGCGCAGCACCCCCTCAGTATTGGCGCAATCGGTTAACCTGTTGCGTCCATCGGATGCCTTCAATTTCAAAGGTTCACAAAATGTGAACGGTTGGGCTTCACGTTTTTTCATCATAGCCCAATACGTTTTAGGTTTTGGGCTATCCGTCAAAACCTCAATGACATCCACAACCGAAAAATACCATTGCTCGTTGTGCCATATTTTTCTAATTTCTTTACCCTCAAAGGGGGTTAAGGCTTTTTCCATTTCTTTTTAATTTAAATCCATTGGTGTAATGTGGTTTTCTGACTTGTCTATCCAATATTGAATAATGTAACTCACAATGCCTAATTCTATCTTTGAATAATAACGAAGTCTATGACTGCCTTTAGTGTAATTGGTGTACTGTGGGCTACCGTTTACACCTGTCGTTTTACCTGTAAAAACGAAGTTATCTGTTAAAAGAGCCTTTTTGAGTTTAACAAAGTAATCTCGATTTGTTGACATGAACATTGCCATATTTAGACCTGAGCAGCGTAACAAAGAAACCTTGTTAAAAACCCCTGTTGGCTCTGATTCTTTGGCGTAAAAGCCGTAAAAATCGCACCCATTGACCCTACTGTTTTGACCTAATTTGAAGCCAAAAGTTTGGACATAATTAGAGAATGAGGTTGAATCCATTTCACAAAGCATTGACAAATCTTTTATAGTCACATAGCCTTTATTTTGTGCGATGCAGAATAAAGGAAAGCTCAATATAATATACAATAAGTATTTCATTATCAATATTTTATAAACTTAGTCTGTATCATTCTGTCGTCTCTCTTACCGATGTTCAGGTAATATAAACCAATGGGTAATTTTTGAACATCAATAATCAAATTATTCTCACCTTCAGCTACATTGATTCTTTGGTAAAGTACAGCTCGACCATCGGCATCATAAATGAAGTAAGCTAAATTATTGCTTGACTTCTCAGAATCGAAAGTAACATTAACAAAATCGCTTGTTGGGTTTGGTGATAGGGCTTTTAACTTTAAAACTTGGTGCTTGTAAAAAATGGATACGATATTTGAATATTTGGAAATACCATTTTCATCTATTTGCTTCAATCTGTAATAACTAAATCCTTCACTCGGTTGATTATCTGTGAATGAGTAATGGTATGCGCCAGCCTTTTTTGCCCCTTTCACTTTTCCAATTTCAACAAATAGGTTTCCATCTATTGAGCGTTCAATAATGTATTCAGATGCGCCTGTTTGTTCTGCGTCCCAAACTACTAATACGGATTTCTCTTTTTCTTGCAGTTCTGCCTTGAAACTAATCAATTCAATTGGTACAACATCAGTTGTTTTGGTAATCCAAATTGGGGCTGACCACGTTAAATCATTATCGCCTTGTCTTACTTTTGCATAATAATAATAACTGCTATTTAAAGGTATATTATGCACATAGTTGAGGGTTGAGCTATTTGTAACGCTTGTCAAAAGTGTTACGTTCGTTCCTGAACCTGAAACGCCATACCACAGCTCAATACTACTCACAGTTTCATTATCGGGGTCGGTAACAGATACCGAAATAGAAGGATTACCAGCCAAATTATTGTCAACACTACCCATAATTTTACCACTTACGGTAAAATTTAACTGTAAATTCCAATCGTCCGAAGCGTAGAAACGCCTTGCTCTTATGGCTTCTGTGATTCCGACCTTATTGTTAGCAGTTGAAAGCACCACCGTTCGACCTTTAACAGTACGCCCGAACGTAGTGTTATGGTTATCATGGTCAATTTCGGGGGCTACATGATACCCCTTTGCAAGGGCTTGTTTAAATTCAACTTCATACAAAGTCGCCGCAGCATCACTATAATTCGTTGTTGTAGAAAAGGCAGACCCTGAACGAATAGCAATCCCACAAACCGCAGAATCTGCGCTTGCACTGTATGGCGCGCTTGACAATAGGTTTGTAAAATCGCCGCTTTGAGGGTGTGCAAGGCTGACCCATGCTTTTGGGTTTCTGTCGTTGACTACTCTAAACAATCCAGCGTAATCGTACTGACTATTATAGATTTGATAGTTACCTGATTCCCAGCCAATCAATGAATCTACACCATAGACAAGGCAATGTCCGCCATTACTGATAACCCCATACTCATGCCCCAAAAGAGCAGTAAAGCTCGTCGTTGTTTCGTTGATTGCTTGCTGTAAACCAACTGCAAAATTTGGCAGATTCATCCCTGCTTGACTGTGGTTATGTTCACTTATCCCCCAAAAGTCTATTTGATTCGATAATCGAGCATAAGAGAAACTTCCTGCTGGGGTTGATATTCCGCTACTTGCAGCATCTTGATTGCCATCGGAAAAACCTGTATGGCTATGAAAATTACCCCTTAAAAACAGATAATTTGACCCATTGAATTGAGGGTTTACTGTCCCTGTAACAGCTACATTTTGAGTTGTTGCCCCTGTACTTGTGTGTGTAATATTACCTGAATAACTGCCACTTGAAACGCCTGTAAGGCGTGTGTAAATGGTCGTTTGGGCAACATTTCCACCACTTTGAGGTAATGTTAGTGATGAGTTAAACCCTGTGTTTGAGGTAAGGCTAATTTCAAAACCTGTGGGGGCTGTAACGTTTATGTCATTTGATAAGTTACTACCTGATATTGTGTAAGAATAAGCTGTTGAAGGTGTCCCCTCAGTAGTTCCGAAGGTCGGTATTGTAGAAAGTGAAACTGAAATCGTAGGGGTAATGACATTTACCGAACCTGTTACACTTACGTTTTTTGTTGTTGCGCCTGTCGAAACGTGCGAGATATTACCCGAAAAACTGCCTTGTGTCGTACCAGTCAATCTAACATAAATCGTTGTTTGCGCTACACTTCCGCCGCTTTGTGTGAGTAAAAGCGATGAATTAAAACCCGAACTATTTGAAAGGCTTATTTCAAATCCTAAAGGAGCTGTGATTGAAATATCATTCGTCAAATTGAACCCTGCAACTGAATAGTTTTGTGTCGTTGATGGTGTACCTACATTAGTGCTAAACGCTGCTAAACTTGTTGTAGATGTGGTAACTAATGGATTGTTACTCGCTGTTACAATAGTTCCATTAACGGTCAAATCATCTACCCTCATTGTACCACTTGTACCTGATGCACTGACCCCATAAAGCCTAAAAGTTATCCCTGTTGAAAGGCTTTGTAAAGGTGTGTTTGAGGTTAGCGAGCCTGTGGTATGTGCAGGGGCTGTAAAAACCGTTGGAATTGCAATTGTATTAGTTGCAATATTGGTAGCATAATTATCAAGACTCGACCGCAATACCCAACCTGTTGCACCTGTGTTTGACCTCTGAACAAAGAAACTGATTTCAGAAATATTGAGAATGAAACCACTGTTAGGGGCTATTGTAAATTCAAAGTATTTATTCAAATCAGGTGTACTCGTTGACGGAAAGCCTGTCGTACTGATAGCCTTCGTACTATTGTAGCCAGCGAAAAACGATGCGGTTTGCGATGCGTTGACCGTTACATTTGATGCTGTACCATTTGAGGGGGTGACAGACGGCGCACCTGTTGACTGCTCAAAGTCCCACTTTGCAAGGGTTTGTGATTGGGTAGTGAAAAGAGTAAAAAACAGTAGGTTGATTAAAAAAAGTTTCTTCATTGTGATTGATTTTCAGTTATTTATATTTTATTACGTAGTAAAGTAGTAAAGTCTCGAATTTACTACGACTATTCAGAAATATACTTATCCAAGATAATTTCCAATAAATCGGCGGTGGTTATGTTTTGGTCAATAGCAGTTTTCTTTAACCACTTTACCACGTCTGGACGTAACGCCGTAGTGAATTTTACACGTCCTATTGAATTTTCTTTGATTGGTCGCCCCATCGTTTTAGTTGTAGGTAGTGGCTTGTTGGTAGCTGTTGCAATAGCCTTTGTCGCTTCGGTTTCACTCACCAAAGGCTCTGCTAAATTGTTCGCTATTTTCAACTGCTCAATAGCAAGTTTTAATTCTGCTTTTGTTTCTTCTTTTGTCTTATTGATTGGTGTTACTCGCTGTTTTGTCATCGGATTTAACCTTTTATAGTTTTGATAATTTCGTTTATGAACTCTGAAAAATTGGCTTTTGCGCTGTCATTACTGAGGGGGTTGTATAGGCTTGTAATCGTATCTGCATCTTTGTACGTGGTAAAGTCGTGAAGTCTTGACTTTAGCACGTCAAACGGTTCTGTCTCTTGAATTGTGGCAATATCTTGTAACAAAAAGTCGTTTGCTCGGCTTCGGCTGCGATATTGATTTACAAAGCCGTAAACCCTCAATTTTCTTTGCTGTAACTGCCTGATTTCTTTGATTTGAGACACAAAATTTAAATAGTCATAAGTTGCTGCCAAATTGCCAAACCCTGCCACAAACGGAATAAATAGCACGTCTGTAAACATCAAAGCTCTACTAATTTCTTGCTGTAAAACATCGGCTTCGGTATCTAATTTACCTGCGGCATCAATGAAAACAATGTCAAAGCTCTGGTCTATCTCACCAATGTTTTTTTGAAATTCTGAAAGGTTGAATTTGAAAATCGTAAACGGTTCGGGTGTCCCCTCTGGATATGCCACTTTGTCAATT
>JAEUUP010000164.1 GCA_016787525.1 Saprospiraceae bacterium
CTATCCATCTTTGCAGGATTAGCACAGAGAGAAAGGGAAATTATCAGTATCAGAACCAAACAGGCACTAAAAGCTAAAAAAGCACAAGGAACTATTTTAGGGAAACCTGAAAATTTCAGTCATGCAGGTAGAAAAGCTGGAGCGAGTACAATGAAAGAAAAGGCACAAACAAACCCTGTTAACACCAGAGCCACAAGTTTAATCAATCGTTGCAGAGAGCAACAAATGTCTTTTGAAGCCATAGCTCAAGAACTCAACAAGCATGGTTTTAGGACGGTGAGAGGGAAAGAATTTAAGAAGATGACAGTTAAATTGCTATTTGATAGATACCAATACACTCGATAGATTTTTACAACATGCCAATATTAAAATGAAAAAAGGGGCTACTAACGTAACCCCCAATCTATTAATAGTTTATTCACATTTAGTGCTGTACCACCAATTTCTTAGTCAGCACTTCTTTTCCATATTGTACTATCACTAAATATGTTAGTCTCTATTTATCGCTGTATCAAAATCCGTTCTGTTAGTACTTCATCGTTTACTTTTAGATGAGCAATATACAAACCTGTCACCCATGAACTACAATCAATTGAAAAAGATTGACTCCCCTCAGTAACTTTATAGGTACGACTGGCTTGAATGCCACCTTGTGCATTGTAAATGGTCAAAGTCGCTTCTCCACCTTTTTCTACCCCTAAGTCTAAATTGATGTTGACTTGGGCAGGGTTCGGATAGATGCGGTAACTGATGGGTGATTGCGGTGTTGTTGTGGGTGGTTTAGGTGGATTTTGTTGCACAATTTGAGCATTTGGATTACCATTTGAACACTGTGCTGCGCCTGATTGGACTAATTTATAGCGAATCCCATTTTCAGCTAAACAGGCGTGCATACGTCTTTTTTGCCCGTTGGTGAACATATAGAGCATGTTGTCATTTGTGTTATCCATGAAATTCATAGACATAATAACAGGGTTTCCGTTGCAAGTGCTGACAAAACGATAGTCCACATTACCCAAAGTAGGTGCATTGGCGATGGGTGTATCATCTACGCCATCATCAGCACAAAGAGTTGTTTCTGACCATAATTCATATAAGTTGAGGTAACTACCAACGAGGTGTGTCAAGGTTTTCCCCTCAGTATAAGGAAAAGTCTTGTCGTTATTGGGCTTTTTGCCAAAGTAACGATAATCAATCACAATGCCATCGGTTGAAGCGGGTCCCGCAGGCATTTGGGCATAACCACTGATACTATCAGGGAAATTAACGACCCAAATATTGAGGTATTTTTCTATGTCCCATGCCGTACTACCGCCTGTTTGGGCAGATTTCATTTTATCATCAGCCAACCAAGTTGTGATTGAAGTGGGAACGGTCAAAACGCCTGTCGTGTTTGCACCCGAAAGGTCTTTTGATGCCAAGCAGAACGAAATGCGCGTATCAAGCGCATTTTTTTCAGCAAATCTTTCTTCGGTATCTGCTTTGTGTTTTTGAATACGGATGGTTTGGCGGAAATCTTTGCTCACAATGTCCAATTGCTGCCGAATATCACTGGCAGAAGGTAAGTTGCGTGTATCTGACCCTGCTTTGTAAAGCAGATGCACGACAACAGGAATGGTTACGTCTTGAGTTAAAGATGCAGGATTGAGATTGAGTTGCATATCTAAAAAGGCGCGGCGGCGTGCCATATCCCTATCAATGGTCAAAAGCCGTTGATAGTTCTTTTGCGTGTGATAGCGGCGTGGTGTAGTGGGCAACAAAAGCCTATCCAAGCCTCTTGTTTGTGCTTCGACGAGAGATGGCAGCAAAAAAAGAAAGAGATAAATGACTTTTTTCATATCGTGTTTGATTAGATTTTGACGCGAACAGTTTGAATTTTTTATTAAATTTTAGTGAAACACTTTTTAGAAAACTATTAGGTATATACTTGGACACTTTTACGGACAATACCAGTATAAAGTACTTGAAAATGCCTTGAGCTAATAACCACTATTTACATCTTTTATGCTGTTTGTTTTGGCAGTTTATACTGAAGGAGTAAGTGAAAAGAAAAATGCTCACCTATCACTTTTTCTTTTTGTCCGCTATACCAAAGAACATCTTTGCTCGCAGGGTCAGAGACTCCTGTAACCACACTCTCCTCAATATAAGCTCATATTTCGCCGCTCTGAGAGCTGTTTTATAAATAGAGGTATTGGTACACAGACACCAGCAATCCACCATTTTAAATTGGATTGTTACACTTTCTAATGTAACTGTCATCTGAATAATCTAATTAAATCTTCAAATGTTTGACAATTATCTACTAATTCTTGAATTTGAGAAACAGTACCTAATGACTGCCAAAATCTTTTTTTCTGTCTCACGTGTGCCATTATACGTTCTTTAAAATTTTCAATTGACAATTGTTTTGCCTCCATATCATAAACAATATCAAACTTAACCATCTTGCCAAATTTCTGTATACTCTTTAAAATATTAACTCCGCTTACTTGTCTTAACTCTTTGACATAGTAAAGGTAACCTTCTGAGTCCACTAAATAGAGGCTTTTATATTGTGCTATCAAATCGGGATGTCCAAAAGGCTCGATAATAGCCCACATTTTAGAATCATTTTTTTCAAAAATAAGCACTGGATATTTCATTACATTTATATTTTTATGGTTCATCATCATTATCATCATCAGCCATATAGTGTCCTAAAATTTTTGGATAGATACCAAATTTTAGCCATTCAGGTGTTGAAGAAAAAGGGTACATTAGTTCCCAACCTATAATTTTAGGGTCTAATCCATATTTAGTACCATGTGCCCATCTCATATGTGCCGATTGGCTACTAAATTTCGTTAAGTTCCATGATTGGTTGCCATATTTCAATAAGCTGGGATATTTTTTCATCAATGCTTGAGAAATAAGCCAATGATGCTTATAGCCAGACATATCTAAACCCACTTTCGCTAATCGCTTAGTTGTAGCTCCATAAGTATGACTCATCCCTACCCCCAAATAATGTTTTGTTCCATCCATAAGACCTTTTCGTATTACAGCTTTTCCTATGCCTGTAAACACAGCTTTTACTAAAAAAACATCCGAAACAGCTAATAATGTATGACCTGCTCCTTTCAAATAATCGCCTCGTGAAAAAGCATCATAAGCATCTAAGCTTGATCCAACAACAGGTACATACCGAGCCAAACTATTTTCACTAACTCCACTGGCAGGTTCTTCTTTTTTCTCATCGTTTTTAGATTCAGATTTACTATCAGTAACTGTAGCCTCTGGCAGCTCAACCACGTCTTTATCAGGATTGAAATTGTCCCAGTTTGGCACTTCTCCTTTCCCAGCTCCTCCTTTAACTGTATCAAGTCCGAGCGGGTCAATAAAATTAATAGGATTATTAAAACAATAATTATAAGGGGTAATACTTGGATGAAAATCAGTTAATGGTTCGGGTACATACCAACGCCCTATTGCTGGATCATAGCTTCTAAAACCATAATCACTAACATTTAGTCCAAAATCATCATTCCATTCTTTCCCGTTATAAGTATATTTATTGTCTAATACTGAGGGGGTATTTTGCCACGTACCCTCCATGTTTAGACCAAATGGATAATAATGATTTTCTTGAGTTATTTCATTAGCTTCCTGTCCTGTACTTTGAGTAATATAACCATCATTATTTTTATCTGAAAACATAAGGCGTGTATTACCAAGATGGTCTTTCAATGCATATTCATAAGTCAAAGGACCACCATTAAAAGTAAAAACACGACCTTCAATATGATAAATTGCTTGCAAATCACCATCTTTGTATTCAATACCGCGTACATAGTTTTGAATGTAATTCGTTGCCCCACTTACTGTTTTTCTTAATTTATTGCCTTCTGCATCATATAAGTAGTTAATCGAATTTCCGCCAGAAAAAGTAATAGTAGTGGGTAAGTCCATATGATTATACACAATATTTGAAATCCCTTTATTGGGATCTGAGGTCACATTACCATTAACATCATAAGTATAAGCACTACCATTAGCAATTGTTTTAAAACCGCGTGTTAAATCACTATTATCTGTTACACTGTTCAGTTTGTTTTTGATATTATAGCCTGAAGAACCATAATTATAGGTTAAGTTATCTATCATGCCCCACGTACAGCTACCATTCAAGCCCCAACGTTGTAAAGTATTAATATTGCCTCTTATATCATAAGTCAATTTCTCATCATAACGATTACCTGTGACTGTACCAGTTGCACTGATGTCTGAATAAGTCGCAGATGTCATACGGTTGACCGCGTCGTATTGAAGCGTATAGGCTTGACGGTCTCGTCCACGCACTTGCCAAACAACTTGCGAAATATTGCCGCCATACTGAGGAACTACGGTTGTACCGCTCGGCGCATTGACTTGTAAAGGATTTTCATATTTTAAATCCATTGAAAACAAATCATTGTAGTCTAAATCAGTTGTACTTGGATTATATGATACAGGATAATAACAAGCCGATAATGCTCTTGTCAAACCAAAAGTGGGGACAGGGTTATTGATTCCTGTTAGCCAACCCAGAGAATTGTAACTATAATCGACTTTTTGGAGATAATTCAAATTACCTGCCTTACCCATCCATTTAGTTTGAACTTGGTTTTTAATCGTATAAGCCAATGAATCCAAAACCTGTTCTTGAAGCGCATCAATTTTGTGCTTCATACGCTTTAATCGCAAACCATTGTCATAATCCATTGTTTCTACTATCGTCCGTGTTGTCGTCGCATTTGGTTTATGTGTTCTCGTTTTCGTCAAAATATTATCCGCCAAATCGTAAGTCAAAGCGATTTTTTCACTAAAATTCGTTGCACTTATCGTACCACTAGGCGAATACAGTTGATTGTTGCTGTATGTATTGCTTAGGCGACCATAACTATCATATTGCAAAAAGGACTCCAAATAAGTACCAAGATAGTTGTAAGTGCGAATCGGTTTGCCCAATGTTGTACCTGCCGCCGTGCTGTAATCCGTGGCTGTTAAAGTTGTTGTGAAATAAGGATTCAAAGCAATATCTAAACTTGTGCTGTTAGCAAAACCTGTTGCCGCAGGACGACCATAAGTATCGTATTGTGTTGCCAAATATTGACCCAAAGCGGCTTGTTTACCGTCTTGCATCAGCACCAATTGATTTTTGGCGTTATATATCATGTTCACCGCCGCAATATCGGGCAGTTTTTTCTGAATCATATTGTCGTTGTAGTCATAAAGATAGGAATAATCCAAATCGTTTGTGTACCACCATTCTTGCCATGCGCCGCGTGGTGTATAGACTTTATTCAAACGATCTTTGTCGTCAAAACTGTATATCATATAATAGCCGCCCGATACATTATTTTGAACATTGACGGTGAATACTTTACGCCCTTTTCGGTCGGTATAGACTTTTGAAACCCGTCCGTCGGGGTCAGTTTTGGTCACTTTATTCAGAGTATTAGCCGCATAATAGCCATTGCCTGTATTGTCATAGACTTCATACGTGGCATTTGTGCCATATTCTGTAATCGTCGGTTGCCAACTGGGAGGTGTTGTTTTCCAAATTCTACTGAGGGGTGAGGCTTCATACTCCATTTTAGAAAACGGTTGATTGATGGGTAATGTTGCCACAAATGCCCCATTGCTATTCGCGCTTTCAAAAGGGTCGTATTTTTTGAACTCTCGCCCTTGATTGTCGTATTCAATGACCGAAATCACATCTTTCAAATTTGGTGAGTTGGCAACTGCCACATTCTGCACAGGTCGCCCGAGACCGTCAAGATACTGACGGACGGTTTTGTAAGTCGTGTTATTACTCAATAAACCACCAATAACTGATGTAAAAGTCGTTTTGGTTTCGACCCAGCTTTTGTCAGATTGTGCAGCGTCTTTGTATTTGTAGGCATAATCGGTTGTGACTGCACCATTGCGTGCAACCGCTTGTTTTAAGCGCAACAAATGGTCATAAGTATAAGTGACAAATTGACCATCTTTGTCTGTTATTTTTTGAACGAGTTTGGTATTAGGAAAATAGTCGTAAGTCCAAGTAAAACCTTTGAATTGACGTATTTTAATCAAGCCATTTGTTTCCCAAGTGTAACTTTCAGTTGCACCTGATGCCGTTGCATTTTCCCAAGCACGAAGATTGATACTGAGGGGTTTCCCTTTTGACATATCGTATTTGGTAATCGTACCTTCTTTTTCCCAGCCACTATTTGAACTAAACACCTGTGTTGCTCCTGCTGCATTCCAAGTCATTTTGTATTTGTAGAATTGATAGGGATAAGGAAAACTACTGGTTGCACTTGTTGTCGGCAGACCTGTTGTATTATCAAAAAAGCTGTACTGCGTTCTTGCACCATTGACTTGTATACTACCCACAGTTGAAGTTACTTCAATAGGGTTTGCAATAATATTGAGTTGGCGTAGTTTGACCGCTACAGGGTCAGCATCATAATCTGTATGCGTGATGTATTTGTTGGTGGTGACAGTTGTTTTGCCATCGCTGTTTTGCATTGAGGTGGTCAATGGGAATAAAGGTTGTGTTGTATTTGTGCTGTATGTGTATGTTGTTGTGGTTGGCATATTATCCACAGTTTCCTTAACAGATTGGAGTCTGTAAGGAAAAGTTTTTATTTGGTAGTCTGCATAAAAACTCGCCCAAGCGACGGATGAACCGCAAGACCCAGATGCAGGATCGACTTGAAAATAATGTCTAATGATTCTTCTTATTTTGCCAACACTATAAGTTGGGGTTTCGGGATAAATTTGATTATTCGTTGTTTTAAGTACAGTACCTATTTGAGAAGTAAATATCAAATCCTTAACCTGTCCATTTGACACTGTAGGGTCAAGTGGTATTACTGGATAAGTTGAGTTATCATATGGTATGCCAATATAGAAATTATAGGTTTTTGTACCATTTCCATTTTGTGTTTCTTTAACATTATTGTATCCAATATGATTGCCCTCGAAATTATAAAGTGGCACAATACTTTCATCCATAAAAATGGTTAATTCGCCAGAACCAATGGCGCAACCAGAAGCGGAATTTAACCCAAAAGAACCTCCTGATTCATAAATATACTTTGGATACCGCAATAGTAACCCACTTGAATAACCTGGCGTACTGGGCGCACTATAATCGTATTGTTTGACAATATCATTTGCAGTCGAAACACCATCAGTTGATTTTATTTCTTTGACTCTTAATCCCCCGACGAGGATATTGGTAGCAACTTTCGGTTCGTTGTATATTTCAAAAGTTGCATAACCACTTTGTGTGACTAATTCGAGGGTGTATAGTGAATCTACTTTCCAACCTGTGAAGAAATTATTATTTGTTAAACTTTGTTGCAATATACCATAAGATGTTTGTAAAGGGACAGAAGAATTGGAATTTAAGGAAATACCCAAACTTCCTACTAATACACCTGTTCTATAAACATTGACGTGGGTAGTAGGATCATAAGCACTATTACATAAAGGTGTTCCCGTAGATGTGACAGGTCTGGTCAGTTGTAGATTGAATTTACCCGTCAATAAATCTTCTGCATTTGGTGTAAAAGTAGTTGTGACAGGTGGTGTTATAATTCCACAACAAGAATTGCTAATAGCACTGCCACAACTATAAAGCGTTGTGATTCGAGACTGTTGAGGACCTGACTGTAATTTGGCATACGTATTGGCTTCATAAGTAAAAGTTGTCTTTCCTCCTGTTGGGAAAGTAATATCAGTCAAAACGCCTTTTTTCATCTCTGTTTCATTGGTTTCTCGATTCGACGAGCCAACTGTACCGTAATATACTGAGGGGGTCGGTGAAATATTCAAAACATTTGTTTCGTTACTCGTTGCGCCATTGCTAAATCCCCAATGGTCAATCGCTTTACTAAGACGGTATTTTATCTCATTGCCATTATACGTAAACGTGTAAGGTGGATTAATTATCGAACCATCACAACTTTTTTGCGTGACGGTTTCCAATCTGAGCTTTTTGGCGACACTGGGATTTGAAGGGGTTGGGTTTGCCAAGTCTTGGAAATAGGTATAGACAAAATCAAATTGTTGACATTTATCGCCTGTTTTTACCTCTATTTTGTCCAATGATTTGGCAGGTTTAGAATAAAACCCCGTTATACCCAAATTATCAATATCTAAATCGGCACGAACATTATTAGAAATGAAATTAACCGTGTCCGACGTTGCATAAATTTTTGTCAGTTTTTTACCAGCAATGTAAGAACGTGTCGTTGTATGAAATGCATCAACCCCTGTTGTACTCGCATAGTCATAACTTTGAGTTGTTGTTAAAGGTTGTTTATTATAATTCAAAGACACAGAAGCACTATTGAGGTAACTATAACCTTCATCATCGTAAACCAAGTTGATTTTATATTTTTTGTCTGCTGTTTCAACTCTTAACAAATAATAACTTGTGACAAAAGGCGTAGAAGTGTTACTCTGAGTATAAGTCGTTTCTAAAGCATTTGTATATGTCGTACCATCGGCGTTTAAAACGCGACCAAAAATATAACGTGTACCATCAGGTGCAATCAATGTAAAGCCTTGCAAAGCACCATCAATTTGTAGCATCAAATCTTGTTTGGGTATAAATTGAGCATTGTGGTTTTTATCAATATAGAATTTCCCTGTATAACCACCCACGTTAAAAGAAAACATATCAGGCTCACCATCTATGACACGGTTATATATATCTGAATTAATTTGCTCTTGTGCTGCTAAAGCGGTTGATGAAGTACCTGCTGCATTGTTAATTCTTGTTTCTAAAAGCGTTGCGGTGTTAAAATAGCCCGCACCATCTTCATCTTTTATACCCAAAACAGTCCGAGTAATGATGCCACCAGCGTTTAATGCCCACCCAGCACCTACCCAAGAAGCCATTTCCGCTACTTTAAGACCCGAAGCATGATAGCTGATGCCAATTGGTAAACTCAATGAGCCTTCTTGAACCGTATAAATCGGAATGGAAATATCGGGAACGCCTGTAAAATTGCCAACGCTGTAATCACCATATTTACCCAAGGCTGCTGCATTAGGGGCTGGCATAGAAACATCTTTTGCGTAGTTATTGACAGGTTGAGCACTGATGAAGTTGGCAATAATTAAGAAACTAACAAAACACAGAATAAGGGCAATACGTGATGTTAACATACGTGTTTGATTTAGAGTTAGTGATATAGGTTTTGAATCATCTTTAAACAATGTCTGTAATCAGTTTGTTTAATGTCATTATGGGGCAAATGTATTCCCTGCCACTCTCAAACTTTGAGAGTGAGTAAAAAAAGTTGAAAAAAAATTGAAAAAATTTTCGTGCCTGAATAAACCGCTACAAGTTCAACTCAAATGGAAACTCATAGATATACGATTCTCTATCCTTGACATATTGAATAGGTGCGCCTAAATTTTTGAGATAGTTAATGTATCTGTAAAGGGTTGCTTCTGATATACCTAATTTTCCTGCAAAACAAGAAGGGCATCCTGTGGATTTAAGACTAATAAGTGAGTCCATGCGTCTGAGGCATTGAAGATAATTAGTGAATGTCATGTTCGAAGATTTTGGTTAATAATGTGATTTTATTAAGATTGTGTAAAAGTAGATATTACCACTTATCTGCTATGTGGTGTTTCAACAATGTCACAAAAGTACGATAGGCTGTATTTAAAAAAAATTACACTTTTTCAGGATTCTTGCAAAAGTGGGTTTCACATGGGCTGTTTTTCACGATAATCAACTATTATGTTCGTTGCCCCTACCCTACTACTGAGGGGTCTTACGGCATTGTCCCCATACAAAATTCTAAAAAAATGACTTGTCAAATAACTTTGAGATGAACTAAAAACTGAATATAACTGTTACTTATAGGTCTTTATAAAGAAATGTTGAATTGAAAATATGGTTGTAACTATTTCATTATCAATATACTTTTTTAAAATAGACAACTCTTTAATTTTGTATTTACTTTTTTGTTTACCTAACCTATTGTTCGCTGCTATGACTATCGAGGAACGTCTTAAACTGAAACTCTACGAACTTATATATCCCTCTGGTGTCTCTCACTTAAACGAGACGAATAGTATCTACTTAGGGACGACAAAACTCAAAGATATTCCCGAAAATGTGGACGAGTTTTTCAGATTGTGGTTTATCAAATTCAATAAAAAGACTAAGCTGTTTTTGGGTTTGAGGGATTTGGTGGAAGCCCGATTGAGAAATGAAAGGTTTGTTAGTTTT
>JAEUUP010000144.1 GCA_016787525.1 Saprospiraceae bacterium
TGGACTTTTTGGAGGGAAGGTTTAATTTTTTTCAAGTTCGGGCTGCGCCCGAACTTGAAAAAAATTAAACCTTCCCTCCATTCCCCCTTTTTTCGGCGGCGAAGCCGCCGTTTTTCAACTAAAAAATTACCGAAGTATTGATTAAGAAGTATAAGAAAAAAGGATTCAACTGACAAAACTCACAATCTCGTACTTAATTGAACTTATGACTTACTCATCAACCAACAATAATCCATAACCCAATCATCGAATGACTTGGATGGATTTAGTCAAAAACTGTCCTTCAACACCAAAACGAACAAAATATTGACCATTGGGCAAATGACTGAGGGGGATGTTTTTTGTCACTTCGCCCATCTGATTGCGATAAATAACACTCTCTATGGCTTGACCTTCTGCATTGAAAATAGAAACCAAAACGTCTCTTTCTATATCGTTTTTAATCCGAATATTGAGCCAATCACTACTCGGATTTGGAAACAAAACAGCATCAAATCCTTCTAATTTGACTTCTTTTGTACCAACACCCTGTTCTTTCCATCGCGCCTCAAACTCTTGCAAATAGATATTAGCTACTGAGGGGTCGTGTATAATGAGAATATTTTCATCGTTCCGAGTTTCAGCTGTATTTGTCCAGTTGTGCGAGCCTGTGATTACGGTTGGATCGGAATTAGCTCCAGCTGGTTTTGCATCAATGATGGCTAATTTGTGGTGATAAATAGTCGAACTGCCACCTGCACGGAATAACTTGATATTCACGCCATTGCGTTGCAAAAAGTTGATTTGAGACGATGAGCCAACAGTATCTTGGTCTATTAGACCTCGTACCTGTACACCTCTACGTTGCGCATTATTGATGGTTGTCCCTAAATCGAAATAAGTCAAAATTAATAATGACATTTCTAAATCTACATCCGCTGTATTGAGTGTGTTGATGATGGCCAAAGATGTTTCGTCGGTAGGAGAAAAATAGACTTCACACAATTTGCCTGCTAATTTGACTTGTTTGGGTGTATTGTCGGTCTTGTTAGAACCAAATTTGGCTGTTGTTGGATTGGGTTTAATGCCAGAACCACCCCACATTTCTTCAAATTCCATCCTATAAATCAACGCCAACGACTTGTCTTGGACGAAAATCATGTTATTGTAGTCTTGATAAATTTGTCCTGTGGTCAAATTCATCGCGCCTGACATCACCCACGATGTATTCACACTATCGGCATCAATAATGAAAAATTTATTGTGCATCAAATCGGCTGTCGGTTTTTTGAACACCGTAAAACCAAAGCCCGTCGTATCTGCCAAAACAGCATTATTGGTTTGTAAATCAGTGATATATCTCACTCGAACACCTCTTGCCGCAGCGTTTTTGAGTGCTTGGACGACCGCCGTTGAGCCATTATTGTACATCGCTACGTCAATTGAACTTTTAGCGTTGGTGATGTACGACACAAGTTCTGATTCGCACCGTCCTCCCGTAGTCGCCAATGGTCTGTTGTTACCCACTCGCACAGTCGTATCCACTGAGTGGTTGAAATAGACGCGCGTTTCTCCTGTCGAAACGGAAGCTGTAATGACTGGGAAAATTTTGGAGGAGTCAGCCTTACCGTTCGCTCTCGACAACACACGTACATATAAAAGTTTAGAAGCCGTTTGATTGCTCACACCAATCGTATGCGCTTTGAGGTTGTCGGCAACTACGGCTGATGTACCTAAAGCAGGTGTCGTACCATACTGAATTTCTGTATTGCCTTCGATATTGGTATCCCATGTCAATTTAAAACCCGAAGAAGTCAATTCGGTCACTTTCACGGGCGATGTAATGGCAATACCTTGGAACTCCAAATCACTCGAATCACGTGGCAAAAGTTGATAATTGGCTGCAAATTGAGAACATAAGCCAACTAAATTGAGTGATACGCTCGGTATGGTTTTACCTACCATAGCACTACCTGTGGCTATACGCACTTGAACATTGGTGCCGTTTACATTGAACTGATAAGTTGTGTTACCAACAAAAGTGGGCGTTGTTGCACCTGTAAAAGTGCCATTCGACAATTTTACAAGTTTAGATTCGTTAATTTCAGCCATTCCAGCAGGCGTTATACTGAGGGGGGGCGGGATAGAGTTGCCTGAATTGATGATACGGAAATTTGTGATAGGGTCTAACTCCAAAAGACTGTTAAATTCCTTCAAAACACCTGTGACTTCAACGGAATCCCCTCGTTTGACTGTGGAAAAAGTGGGCATTGTTGCAGAAGAATAAAAAGCAGAAATGGCACCAGTTGAGTCCTGAAGGTATCTGATCGTTGTACCTAATTCTGAGCCATTCAACACTAACCCTTTGACAGTTACGGATGTACCTATGGGTTTCGCACGAGCTTCAGAAATTTTGATGGTCTGTGCATGAACGAGTTGAATGCATAGAAGAAACGCAAATAAAGTCGAGAATAATTTCATAACTAATATTTTTATGTGATTGGAACTCAAAAATGATTGAATATGTAGTTTTTATTCAAAACAAGACAAAAGTATAAAAAAAATTAAGGCATAGAAGTTATTTAAATAATAAAAAAATGGGTGTACTTTCAACCACAAATTCAAAAAAAAGACAGTATTTTGCATTTATTTTTCATTTTTTGTTTAACAAAGGCAGAAAAAATGGCTAAAAACGAAAAAAAGTATCCAGAATTTGAGTGTTCCGAGTATGAGTATGGAGACTTATCTCATAGAGAGTACTATGGTTCAATAACTGCAACTTTCAACTTCACAGATGGCACTGACGTTTTATTTAATTTTTATTTTAAAGATTTCTTGGATTTTCATAAACGCAAAAAAACAGATTTTCACCGTACTATTGACCGTATTTACAGCAAAATACGCGGTTGGGGAAGCCGACATTTTCCGCTAATCAAAAAACTGCAAGAAGAAGAAGGAGTAGATATGTTTCTTCAGTTTGCCCTATATGCAGAGCAAAATGAAGAAAATGAGCTAATTGAACGTTATGAATCTACTAAACGTTCTGTCGCAGAGTATTTATCCAGAATAGAAAGTGAAGCAGCAGACAAAAACGAACATGTGAATGACTCTGATACCATCAACGATACAGATATAAACTCTGATGATGAACTAATTTATGAACAGCCTGTTCAAACAGAAGCAATTAGCAATGATGCTGCGGAGGAAGAGGAGGACGATATTCTGATAGATGAAGAGGATCAGGATGAAGAAGAAGAAAATGAAGAAGAGGAAGAAGAAGACGAAGAGGAGGAAGAAGAGGAAGACAATGAAGATGAAATTGCCGATGAAAATAAAGCTGATGAAGTGATGGAAGAAAAAGAGGAGGATGACGACTATGAGGAATCACCTTATGACCGTGACAGAAAAAAATTCAGAGAAACGGTTGAGGCGGCAACTGATGATATGTATGAGGCATTAAAAATCAATTTTTTTCCACAAATGGAGTACTTTCACCGCCGTTACCCCACCCGTTGGAAAACACTGAACGAAAACATCGAAAGTCTTCTTCAAAATTTTGAAGAGGGGCTGCAATCGGAAATGCTTCCGTATTTAGATGAAAGTGCATACAGGGATTTTGACATCCGATATAATTCTCAAAAAGCTGATGCGACCGAGGAAGAACCACCAACTGCACGTTAAGACAATAAGAAAGCAAAAATAATTTATGACTCAGTTTTCAGAAATTGCCCTACTTTTCAAAAAAGAAATGATGTTGGAGTGGCGTCAAAAATATGCGCTAGGAGGCATTTTACTTTATGTCACCTCCACGGTATTCGTCGTTTATTTATCTTTTGTCAAAGTATTACCCGATGTTTGGAATGCTTTATTCTGGATTATCTCACTGTTTGCGTCTATCAATGCTGTCGTCAAAAGTTTTGTTCAAGAAAACAGTAACCGTCAACTCTACTACTATCAATTGGCAAACCCAACAGCTGTTATTCTGTCAAAAATTTTTTATAATATTTTTATACTTTTGATTATCAACCTTTTAACCTTCATTGTGTTAGGTTTGATGGTAGGCAACCCTGTATCCAATACCCCTCAGTATTTGCTGGCAATTGTATTGGGTTCAATCGGTTTTTCTATCACTTTTACTTTTATTTCAGCCATTGCTGCTAAAGCCAATAATGCGGCAACATTGATGGCGATTTTGAGTTTTCCAGTCATTTTGCCCGTTTTGATTACATTGATTCGGTTGTCTAAAAATGCTTTACAAAACAAATCCAGCCATTGGCTCAACGATATTCAAACCTTAGGCGCAATTGATGCGATATTAATTGCTTTGTGTTTTGTTCTGTTTCCGTACCTTTGGCGCGATTAATGGGGGCGTTCGCCATTAAGTCATTCGTCAGAATATTTCAATTGAGGTCAATTGATGATTTTGACCAAAATTTTTATATTTCATACTTCATAGCTATCATTTTATTATGAAACAATATTGGTGGAAAGCTCTCAGCATCGTTCTCATTTTATATACCATTTTTTTAGGTTTAACTACACCTCTCAAACCGGCCATCATTGATGAATCTCAACGTTCTGTTCGTGTGGCAAAAGTTGGCGACAGTTTAACACTAACCGCGACAGGTTACAATACTGAATTCACTAAAAGTAAATCTATAAATGCTTGGTTAACAATTGTTGATAGCATCATCGGTAAAGGAGGTATGCCGCCTGTCTATCCTATCAAAGCCAATAAAGTGAGTATTATTGACGATACTCATCTCGACATAAGTGTCCAAATTCCACAAGCACTCCCCCTCAGTAAAAATTTGCAAGAAGCCAATCTAGTATTAGAAACGGAAGCAGAAGGTGTTCTGTTAAGAAAATCTTTCATCCAAATAGCACAAGATTCCATCCACTCGGACGAGGGAAAGGCCCTGTGGTCAACTGAAATCGCAATCGAACCACGACCTAAAAAGTTTGCTTTTCCGAATCTCGAATTTACAAGAGAAACCATTCGCAACACCTATTTTCACGTGCCTATGTGGTTCGTAATGTTCACTTTGTACGGTTTGGGTTTGCTTTACAGCATCAAATTTTTAAGGACAAAAGATTTGTCAAATGACTTAAAAGCGGTGAGCTACACACGTGTAGGTTCTGTTTTTGGCTTTTTAGGACTTCTAACAGGTGGTATGTGGGCAAATTTTGCTTGGGGCGAACCTTTCCCCATCAACGAAATCAAGTTGCTGATGGTTTATACAGCTTTGGCAATCTATCTGGCATATTTTATTCTGCGCATGTCATTCGATGATTTCGAACGCCGCGCGCGTATTTCAGCCGTGTATAGTATTTTTTCATTTTCATCACTCGTTCCACTTTTGTATGTCATTCCTAAATTAGCCGCCGTCAGTAGTCATCCTGGCAATGGTGGCAATTCATCTATCGCCACACAAGATATGGACAATTATATGCGCCTTGTCTTCTACCCTGCCATCATCGGTTGGATTCTTTTGGGACTGTGGATTGCTTCAGTCGCGGTACGTACTGAAATACTGAAAGAAAAGATATTAAGCCGTTAAAACACCCCCTCAGTATATTTCAAAATTAAATCATTTTTTATGAATAAAATAACATCCGCAACAATCGCAAACTTATTGATTTTCAATCTATTAAATGCGCAACAAACAGCCAAAACAGATCCCAACAGAGGTATGGGTTTCAACGTTGTTATCATGGTTGTAGCCATCATTTTTGTCGGTTTAGCAATTTATCTTATCAGCATTGACCGAAAACTGAGTAAACTTGAAAAAGAAGTGAATTAGTCATAGAGCATCGGTCTATTAGCCTTTTTATAGGTGCAAACGACCAATGTTCATTGACTGATAACAAATATTTTTACTAACCAAATATCAAAATCAAATCAAAAATGAGTCACGCACCCAATCTGTTTTTTGAGAGCGTCAACCAGAACTTTGCCAAAGCCGCAGCATATACAGGCTTACCATCTGGCATACTGGATCAAATCAGAGCTGTCAACACGGTTCTACGCCTACGTTTCCCTGTACGCATTGGCGACGATGTAGAGGTGATTGAAGCCTATCGCGCCCAACACAGCCACCACAGAATGCCCACAAAAGGCGGTATTCGTTATGCTATGACCGTTGACCAAGAAGAAGTCATGGCACTAGCAGCCTTAATGACCTACAAATGCGCTCTTGTTGATGTGCCATTCGGCGGAGCAAAAGGTGGTATTAAAATTAATCCCAAAAAATACTCGGTTGATCAATTGGAGCGTATCACACGCCGCTACACCTACGAATTGATCAATCACGGCATGATTGGTCCCGGTAAAGACGTTCCTGCGCCCGATTACGGCACAAGTTCACGCGAAATGGCTTGGATTCTCGATACTTATCTGTCCATGAATCGAGGCGAACTCGATGGCATAGCTTGCGTCACAGGCAAGCCTGTTACTATGAACGGTATTAGAGGTCGGGACGAAGCTACAGGTCGTGGGGTCTATTATGGCGTTCGTGAAATGGTCAGCATCGAAGAAGATATGAAAAAATTGGGCTTGACAGTTGGTATTGAAGACAAGCGCATTGTAGTTCAGGGTTTAGGTAATGTTGGCTATCACACTGCGCGTATCTGTCAAACTGAGGGCAATGCAAAAATCATCGGTATTGCTGAGTATGAAGGGTCTATTTTCAACCCTGATGGTTTCGATATTGAAGCATTAGCCGCTCACCGCAAAGAACATGGGACTATTATGACATTCCCTGGCGCACAACCCCTCAGTAATCGGATGGCTGCTTTGGAGTTGGATTGCGATATTTTGATTCCTGCTGCTTTAGAGAATCAAATCACAATGGAAAATGCACCCAATATCAAAGCCAAAATCATTGCTGAAGCCGCCAATGGTCCCATTACGGCAGAAGCCAGTGCTTATTTGGCTGAAAAAGGTGTTTGGATTTTGCCCGATATGTATATTAATGCAGGTGGTGTGACTGTCTCATACTTCGAGTGGTTGAAAAACTTGTCTCATGTTCGTTTCGGACGTATGACTAAGCGTTTTGAACAAAATGCGTATGATAATATCGTAAGTGCTATCGAAAAATATACAAACTCAAAGGTCAGTGACCGCGATAGAGCTATTTTGACCAAAGGACCCGATGAAATTGATTTAGTGCGATCAGGACTGGAAGAAACGATGATTACTGCTTACCATGCTATTCGCGACCAATGGATGGCCGACCCACGAATTGAGGATTTGAGGACGGCGGCTTTTGTTGTTGCTATCAAAAAAGTAGGCAGCGACTATGCACAATTGGGTATTTTCCCATAGTTCCAAAGATTTTCAACTAAAATGGGTGTAGCTTCAATGAGTTACACCCATATTTTTTATCTAATTTTTCAAAAAACTTACCCATTATGAACGACAATAAAGACTGGTTCGTGAGTTGGTTCGATTCTCCGTTTTATCACATTCTGTATCAGAACCACAATGAGCAAAGTGCCAAAGATTTTATTGACAATTTATTCAAAAATCTAACCCCTCAGTATGCACAGCGTCAACCCACAAGTTCTTATAGAATTTTGGATTTAGCCTGTGGAAAAGGTCGCCACAGTCGCTATATCGCTCAAAAAGGGTTTGATACAACGGGCATTGATCTGTCGGAAAACAGTATCCAATACGCACGTCAGTTTGAAACAGACAACCTAAGTTTTTTCCAACACGATATGCGTAAACCATTTAGAATCAACTACTTCGATTATATTTTCAATTTCTTTACCAGTTTTGGTTATTTTGATAATGAAACCGACAATCTATTGACTTTAAGATGTATCCAGCAAGGTTTGAAAAAGAATGGCGTTTTCATACTCGATTATTTCAATTCAGATTGGATTCGCCAAACATTCAAGTCTGATTATATTCAAACAGTCGCAGGCATTGATTTCTCAATTCAAAAACGCATTGAAGGAGCATACATTTTCAAAAAAATCACTTTCCAAGCAAATGAGCAAACCTACTCTTTTCAAGAAAGAGTTAGGCTGTTCACATTGCCTGAGTTTGAGGCATTATTTGAACAAGCAGGTCTCACTATAGGCAATATTTATGGGGACTACGCATTTAATCCCTTCGATTCTAAAACATCTAATCGTTTGATAATCAAAGCTTACAAAAACAAATAGCCAGACAATGATTCTGTGTCATTGTCTGGCTAAACATATTTACCCCCCTCAGTAAAAAGGATAAAAATGGAACACAACGATTAGCGTACGCGCCAATACATATAGTATTTAATCCAACCGAATAGTAATTCTGCGTTGAATACATTCTCTTTCACACCCATTGCACGGTATTTGTCACCTAATTCTTTCAAAATAGCAGCACCTGCAATCATTTCTGCATCACGTGAAATAACTTTTTTAGCATCATAGAAAAACTCTTTCGATGCACGTGTCATCCCTTCTTCCAATTGCGGACTATTTTTGAACAATTCATCCGTATTTTTACTACTGATTACTTTTTGGAAGAAATAATCAATATCATCGAAGCGGAAAGTAATGTATTTACGTCCATTGGCAATATCTTCTGGCTTGAACCATGTTGTAAAAACATAAACAATACCACCCGCCCAACAAACACCATCTGTCACATTTTTGGTAACGTCCAATGGTTTTCCAGCGTCTAAAAAATTAGATTTGAAATAAGCCCGCGCTGCCTTTGCCAAAATATAACGGTGGTCAGGGTTATCGTAACTCAAAGACTGTGCAGTGGCAATTGAATCCAATTTCACACCCAAAAGGCGCACACCAACGATAGCACTGAATTGATTGATGTAGTCATCATCTTCTTGATAGCCACCTTTGATACTCCCGCTGCCAATATCGAGAACATGAATTTTAGCTTTTTTCAAATCGTCATCGCTGGTAACAGAGCGTACTGTCAACTCACCTTCATCTTTTTCAGTCAATTCGCGTACATCAACGCCTGAATATTCTTTAATTTTTTGTTTGAAAAGAGCCAAACGCTTTTCTTGCCCACGCATACCGCCTACGAGACCACTACTGAGTACAACAAAAATCCTATCTGATGCCACATTGTACAAAGGTCCTTGAAAAACATCAACAAATTTGGCGATGTGTCTCGCCGCACAATCCAGCATCGTCGAAGAAGTATCACGCAAAAGGTCGAAAGAGTTGTCTGCTTTCAAATCTTTAGAAATGCGACGCAATTCGACCAATTTATTGTTGGCTGTAGATGGATTAATCTGAATAACAACGGGTTTAATACCTCTAGCACCCACATCAATACCTGCACAAATATTGCTTTTTGTTGTTGATGGAATACAATTTGTTTGCCCCCAAGTGGCAAAGCATAAGCCTGTGGCTAATAGAAATGTAAGAATTAGTTTATGCATGTCAAAGTTTTAATTGGTAAATAATAGTTTCTAAAATAAATAAAAACAGTATTCCTAAATATTATTTTTACATAAATCATTGATTATTAATTCATAATCAACAAACCTTATCTGTTGTTGTTATTATTTCCAGGTACGTAGCCATCATTATTTTTCTTCTCTGGATCAAAAATAGATGAACGCGAGGGTGTTGGAGGAGTAGGTGTGGTCGTTTCAGTCGTTTTAGTTGTATTTTTCGATGGCGACGGAGATTTGGACTTTGTTGCTGAGCTGGTTTCTTCTTTTTCAACACTTTTTATCTCACCTGAAACAGCAATGCGCCAAGTTTTTTCTTGACAAAAACCTGAATTTGTTAAGCAAACTTTACAATCAAATTCATCTAAGCCCGCGAAATTAGATTTTGGAACAAAAGAAATACAAATATCATTACCATTTACTGAGGGGGTGACTGTACCATTGAGCGTAGGTTTAGTCACTGTCACTGAGAAGTTTGATCCATTAGATTCAGACTTAATTGGAAGGCATACTTTCCCTATTTCATTCACCTTCATGCGCAATATGGTGTCAGGCAAAGTAAAATCTCCAATTTCTAACTTATTTTGTTGGGCAGTCGCATCAGACTTAACTGAACTGTTGCTTTTGGCTGTTGTTTGGTCGGAATTACAAGCACTTATACATGTCATTAGAACGACAACATTCAGACTTGTGATGGTCATGTAGTTTTTAAATTTCATAGCTAATATGTAGTTTGTTAAATTTCACCATGAAGAAAAATTCATAAGTAAATCTTTCATTTTGCAGCGCAATTTAAACGCATTATGCCAAAATATTCAAATAATAAATTTATTTTTTTAAGAAAATTAATAAAAATCAATAATACCGGTCATTCTGTTTAACTCAAATTGTTTACATTTACAAATTCATTTTCTGTCATATCTATGTCAATGAAGAGTTTTCACACGATTCTACAAAGTATAAACGGCGCAACTTCACCCATCGTTATAGCTATTGTTCCATTCGATGTCAAAGAGGTGTTTGGCAACAAAGCCCGTGTTGACATTCGTGGTACGATTGACAGCGTTGCCATCGAGCGCACTTTATTGCCTTTGGGCGATGGCAGACATTATTTTATGCTCAATGCAAAAATATTAAAAGCTATCCGAAAAAAAACGGGGGACGAAGTATTTATCGAAATTGATGAAAACGAATACACGAAGTACAAAGAAGTCGAACTACCCGACTATTTTTTGATGGAACTGGCAGAAAATCCCATCGCCAAAACCCAATATGAACTGAGCAATCCTTCAACCAAACGCTGGATAGCACAATTTGTCACCGAACCAAAAAGCCTTGATGCAAAAGCCAACCGCGTGATAAAAGCCATTGAGTTTTTGGAACGTCACAGTCAAAACCGTTTGATAAAAGAGGGTAAAAAATCAAAAATCAACAAACCGAAATAACTTACAATCAATTAGTTACACTGTGTTTACCTATATTTTGCTGACCAAATACCCCCTCAGTATTTTGACCCATTCCTTGCTTTTTGTGTTCACTTTTTTTATCCAAATTGCCACTTTGTACTTTGGCAAATAAGTGTTTAAATTTCAAAAACTGCATTTCAAACCACTCGTAACTGGCTGCTGAAAGCATAAATGTCACGACAAATGTGAGACCATAGTAAACCACATTTGACAAAAAATCATCAATATTGGGATTCAACCAACGTGCCACGTGCAAACCAAACATGATGGCTACACCATGCCACATATAGACGGAATATGATATTTTACCTAAATAATCCAACCATTTGAACTCCAAATTGAACAAACTTTTAGGATTCGCCGCAAGGTTTAAAATGAGAACGATGAAAAATAGAGAATAGAACTCGTGATTGACACGCGGTATCTCAACACCCAAAAGCATCATCAATACGACCGTTATCAAAGTTAAAATCTGGGTCAAAGGCAGAAACAAAGGGCGCAATACCGACATATTCAAATTAAAAAGAAAATAAGCACCAATGCCACCAATAGCCATACAACTGATGCGCAACAAGGAGAAAAACTTATAAGCCAATGTCACGATTTTTGTCTTTGCTGAGGCTTGACTTATATCCGCAGAGTGGTCGGCAAAAAAGTATAACGTATTGGTTATCAAGATTAAACCAAAGACAATAGTGAGCAAAACAGCCAAATAACGCTTCGACCATTTCACAATCCATGGCCACATCAAATAGAATTGTTCTTCAATGCCAATGCTCCATGTTTGAGCGATAAATGGCATATAGGCATAGAGGTTTGAAACAATATTGGGAAACAAAATGGCGTAGAAAAAAACCTTTGTCCCAAACTTGTAATGCACCCCCTCAGTATATTGCGGAATATGAAAGAAAGGAATATGAGGAAAGACGAATAACCCTAAGATGACGATGAGATAATAAAGCGGCCAAATGCGCAACACGCGCCTGATATAAAACTCTTTGACAAAGACTGTCCCAAAACGCTCTTTTTCAGCCAACAACAGGTAAGTAATCAAAAATCCACTCAGTGTGAAGAATAAAGTTACGCCTAATTCACCGACTATCTTGATGAAGTGCCACTTGAAAAACAGACTTGGTAAGCCAAAAAACAGCTTAATTTGCTCCAAATGATGAATAATCACCACGAAGGCAGCAATGAATCGAAGACCATTTAGACTTGGAAAAAAGATTTTTGTAGCACGTCCACTCATGTATGTTTGCTTTCTCAATTACACAGTATATTGTTTACGATGCCACAAATGTATTAAGTTATGACTTAGCAATCAAACAGATTCTGTAAAGTCTGCATAAAATACAGCATTGACGTTACGAAACATAGTACGATTGTTGTACAACGAACTTTCCGAAAGCCTTGCCATACTGCTTTCGGAAAGCTCTTTTATTCATTATCAGACTTCGGCATCTTCCAAATCTTGCTTGATGCGTTGGCTCGGCTCGACGTATATCTCCAATTTGATTTTATCTTTACCTTTCATCGCTTTCCATTCTGCAACGGCATCATTCAGTACGGCCAATACATTCCATCTCTGATTTTTAGGTTCTTTTGATAGGAATTGGTCATACCCCCTCAGTACAATATGCACTTCACGGGCATCGAGCCACGAAAAATCGCACAAACAATCGAAAAGCGCATCCAAGTTTTTACCAAAATAGGCAGGGAACTTCAACCCTTTTTGTAGTTGTTGAAAAAAATCGGGCATTGTCTCGGCTTTTGCACAATCTACCTGAGCGATAACTAATTCGGCATCACGATTTTTTGGTTCGTAGGGAGCTTTTAAGATTTTAAAGTTCGACATATTTTTTAGTTTTTGAATGATATTCTATAATTTGCTTACTTCACTTCCACAAAGGTCTGATAATGGTCTTTTGTGTACCACGCCCGATTGTCTGAACCTGTGACAAGCCTTTCTGCTCCTCTATTGACACCGTTTCGCTTTGGATTGACATCCCATTCTTGGTATTTGATTTTTCTGCCACTGCCATCTTTTACGACCAATTGTCGTTCGCGATTTTGAAAGGTGCGTCCGCCGACATAGCCTTCCATCGGCTGACCATGCTCTCTGACATACTGCAAAACACGATAGACTTTTGCGGGGATTTTACCTTCTGTGGCTTGTGATGGTTGTTCGTCATCGGTTTTACTATTGCCTACTGAGGTGTTGCGCGAGTCCGTTTGCTCTGTTTTAAAAGGCTTCGATTTGTTATCTTTTTTCTGAGCATCGGCACAAGCCCCATGAAAAAGGCTGAAAATTAGGATTAAGGTGTAAATAATCTGTTTAGACATATATATACTTTGATTTTCGCTCTAAAAGTAGCAATAATTTCTTTCTTCAAAGATATTATTCTCTCTTGTAAAAAGTTTTTATGCCAATTGATGCGTGTATGGATGGTATCTTAAAAGAAAAAGATAATTTTGTCGCGCTAAATTTTACTGTTGTTAAATATTAAATACCAAAACTCTTGAATACTGAGGGGGCAAAAATGGAACTGAATCAACTGCATAAAATCTATTTTATCGGTATTGGCGGCATCGGTATGTCAGCTTTGGCGCGCTATTTTTTAGGTCGCGGTATCGAAGTGCATGGTTATGACCGTACAGAAACAGAACTCACTCGTGACTTAGCTGCCGAGGGCATGATTATTCATTACACCGACGATGTTTCTTATATTCCCGAAAGTGTGGATTTGGTTGTTTTTACGCCAGCTGTTCCCAAAGAACATTCTGAACTCAATTATTTTCAAGCGCATCAATTCCCTGTTCTCAAACGCTCAGAAGTGTTGGGACTCATCTCAAGGGGCATGAAATGTGTCGGCGTTGCGGGTACACATGGCAAAACGACAACATCTTGTTTAGTGACACATCTATTACGTGTGGGAGGTGTGGATGCCACTGCTTTTTTAGGCGGTATTTCACTGTCTATTGGGTCCAATTTTGTGCAAGGTCAATCGGATTGGGTTGTGGTTGAAGCCGATGAATTCGACCGTTCGTTCTTGCGTCTTAGCCCTGACATCGCCATCATCAACAGTATGGACCCCGATCATTTGGATATTTATGGCGATGAGAAAACTTTCCGCCAAGCGTTTAGGGATTATACCCGAAAAGTCAAAGTGGGAGGGCAAGTTTTCAAAAAACAAGGCTTGATACTGAGGGGGTCGAAAAAACAAGAGGCTTCTTGGGCAACTTATGGTTTGAAACGGGGCGATTATCGCGCTGTCAACCTCAGAGTAGAGCAGGGTTTTTTCATGTTTGACTACAAAAGCCCTAAGGGTGATATTTTGAACATAAAAACCACCTTGCCAGGGCAACACAATATCGAAAATGCGACCGCAGCCATCGCTGTTGCGCAACAGTTGGGTGTGTCGGGCGAAAAAGTGAAAGAAGCTTTAGCGACTTTCAAAGGTATCAAAAGGCGGTTTCAAATAATTTATCAAAATGACAGTCATCAGTTGACATATATTGATGATTATGCACATCATCCAACTGAACTGACGGCCGCCATCAAAGCAGCACGTATGTTGCATCCCAAACACAAGCTGGTTGGCATTTTTCAGCCACATCTTTTTTCAAGAACCAACGATTTTCAAGATGGTTTTGCCGCAGCGTTGGATTTACTCGACGATGCGATTTTGATGGACATCTATCCCGCACGCGAATTGCCAATGGCAGGTGTGACTTCCGAAATATTGTTCGATAAAATGCACAATCCGTCGAAAACACTCACCACAAAGGCTGAATTAATGCCGTTACTGAGGGGTCGTTTCACGGCTGAATATTTGAAAAATACAACCATTTTGACACTTGGTGCAGGCGATATTGACACTTTTGTAGAGCCAATATCCGCTTTACTCAATGATAGATTATGATTTTCTTAAAATACATAAAATATTTCTTTTTCTGGGTCGGTTACTTCATTGTAGCACGGCTCATTTTTGTTTTATACCATTTGAACGATACACAAAGTATTGGTTTTCAAAACGTTGTCGCGTCCTTTTCTCACGGGATTAGGTTGGATTTGTCGGCGGCAGGTTATTTTTCGGTCTTACCGTTTTTACTTTTCTCGACTTTTGATTTATTAAACTTGAGGGAAAACTTTGGCGGAGTCATACGTCTTTATTCTTTTTTCCTCATACTCGTTTGTAGTAGTTTAATAGCCGCTGACTTAGAATTATTCAAAAATTGGGGCTACCGCATTGACGATACTTTCTTAAAATACCTACTATCGCCCAATGAAGCGGCGGCTTCTATCAGCTCCTACCCTGTTTTTCTGTTGTTTTCGATTTTTATTATTTTCTCTATTGTTTCTTTTTATATATTCAATCGCTTTGTATTAAAAAATACAGTAGATAAGCCCCAAAGAGTCCCATTTTTCAAAGATTTATCAACCAGTTTCAAACGTATAGGTGTATTTTTTGTCGGTTTATTGCTCACTGCCAGCCTCATTTTGCCCATTCGGGGCGGTGTGCAATTAGCTCCTGTCAATCAGAGTGCTGTTTATTTTTCGGAGAAACCTTTTGCCAACTATGCGGCTGTCAATCCCATTTGGAATTTCTTTGTTTCAGTGTTTGAAAAGACATCGGAAGACCACAATCCTTATGTTTATATGCCTGAAAATGAGGCACTTGGAGTGGTTAGCAATCTTTTTTCTGATTCATCAAAAACACTGAAACTATTGCGTCAGAATCTCGCTCGACCCAATATCCTCATCGTCACTTATGAAAGTTTGACGGCGAAAGTGATTGAGAAATTGGGCGGTGAAAAAGGCATCACGCCGCAATTTGACAGCTTGACGAAGGAAGGTATTTTGTTCTCAAATATATATGCCACAGGCGATAGAACGGACAGAGGCTTGGTCGCCGTCTTGTCGGGCTATCCCGCCATTCCAAGGGCGAATGTGATGGAAGTCCCTCGGAAATCGGCGCAATTGCCCATTTTGAGCCGCATAATGAGGGGGTTCGACTACACCACTGGCTTCTATTACGGCGGAGAAGCCGAGTTCGCCAACATGAAATCGTACTTGTTGAACGGTCAATTCTCAACCCTCATAACCAAATCTGACTTCCAACAAGAAGACCTCAGCAGTAAGTGGGGCGCATTTGACCATGTGGTTTTTGATAAGCTTCTTCTTGATTTGCAACACTTTAAACAACCTTTTTTTGTCAATATCTTGACCCAAAGCAGCCACGAACCGTTTGAAATACCCAAAGGTTGGGGGCAACCCAATCTGAATCCGACCGATAATTTGGACGAAAAGTTCCGACGGGTGCATTTTTACAGCGACCAAGCACTTGGGGCGTTCATCCGAAAGGCAAAAACGCAAGCGTGGTGGGTCAATACGCTCGTCGTTGTCATAGCTGACCATTCGTCGCACCACATCGAGCCGCATGACGACTATTTCAAGAAGTTTCATATCCCGATGTTGTGGCTCGGAGGGGCTTTGGCGCATCGCGACACCATCATCCCGCAAGTCGGTTCGCAGATTGATTTGGCGGCAACAGTTTTGGGGCAATTGGACATGCCTTCCAAAGATTTTATATGGTCAAAAAATATATTGACGACTCATTATCAGCCATTTGCGTATTTTGCTTTTCAAAATGGGATAGGTTTTGTTCAAAAGGACAGAGGTTTTGTGTTCGATACTGAGGGGTCTTTTTTTCTGCAAAAAAAAGGCACAGTTGACAGCCTTGATGTGACGAAAGGCAAAGCCTTTTTGCAACTCAGTTACCAAGATTATTTAAAAAAATAAGTCATTCTTCGTTGCTTTGAGGCTATTTGGCTCATGACTCATGGCGTACAAGAAAAAAAATACCCTCCAACGACCAATAACAGTTAAAATCAATAGGACTAACATGAAAAAGTTTCATCTTGCACAACTCAACATCGCCCGTATGGTGGGTGTGGACATCAATGACCCTGTTATGGCGGATTTTGTGGCACAAATTGACGAGGTCAATGCCATTGCCGAAAGTTTCGAGGGCTTTGTGTGGCGATTGAAAGACGACAGCGGCAATGCAACGGCATTCAACCCCTTCGACGACGTAAAACTCATCGTCAATATGTCCGTTTGGGACAGCATCGAGTCATTAGAAAAATTTGTATTCAATGGTCGGCACCTCGATGTGATGAAACGCCGCCGCAATTGGTTCGAACGTTTCGGCAAAGCCTATATGGTGCTGTGGTGGATTCCAGAAGGGCATCAACCAACACTCGAAGAAGCCCAAGAGCGTCTCCAACACCTGCAAGAAAACGGTGTTTCGGCGTATGCCTTCGATTTTCGGAACAAATTTGCACCTGAAATCTGATTCACAAACGGTTTTTTAGCAGTTCATCTGCCTGTTCCTTTGTGTTTTTATCTCAATTCACTCTGGCACACCTCAGATAGTGGGCGCACACGCCGACTGTCTTGCCCATCTTATGCACTTCGGATATGAGTGCAAATAAATTTACTGCGTGGATGACCTGTTTTGCTTCATGGATGACTCGTTTTGCTTCATGGATGACTCGTTTTGCTTCATGGATGACTCGTTTTGTTTCATGTATGACCTGTTTTGTTTCATGTATGACTTGTTTTGTTTCATGTATGACCTGTTTTGTTTCATGTATGACTGTTTGGCTTCATAGATGGGTGTCTAAAATATTTTGTGTAAACGTGACCGAAGCCACCCCCTCAGTATAATTCCCAAAAACGCCCTCTCCAACAGTCACCCACCAATTTTTGATTTTGGAATTGCCCGCCATCCGAAAAATACACACTTATGAAAAAGTGGACAATCCTTTTAGATATTTACCAAAATATACATAACTTCACAGCCACAGATAAAACTCTGAATCCATCTCATTCATCCATTAAATCCTAATTAAAAATGTCTGAACTCGCCTTAAAACGGATACGTGAATGTAAAGAAACCCGCTCGAAACGCCTTGATTTGGGGAATTGTGGCTTGACGGAGTTGCCTGATGAGTTGTTTGAATTGACTTGGTTGGAGGAGTTATACCTTTATCAAAATCCAAACTTAAAAAATATAGATAAAACTGTAAAATTAGTGAATTTAGATACTCTTTATTTAGATGATTCTCAATTACTTAAAATAAATATCCCTAAAGAAATAATTAAGTCTGGATTTAATGATGTTAAAAACTATCTTATTGCAAAACAATCTATATCAACTAGTCATATCAATGAAGCTAAGCTTTTTATTATTGGGGCAGCTGGTGTTGGAAAAACATTTTTAAAGAATTCAATAGCTCATGGAATTTCTTCCGAGCAAAACTATTTTGTAGAAAAAATAATACCAACACATGGTATAGATATAAATAAAACTCAAATTGTAATAGGTAAAGAAAACCCCAAAACAATAGATTTAAACATTTGGGAGTTAAGAAATTATGATTTGGAAAATGCTTACAATCACTTTTTTTTTAACAGGAGGAGCCGTTTATATTCTTATAGGAAGTGGATTAGATATAGACATAAATACAATTAATTATCTTGAAAAAATTGCGAAAGAAACGAATGATAAAATTCAATTAATTGTAGTATTGAACTTTCGTCAAAGAATTTATTATTTACCCAAATATTTGCAATTACTTTCAACAAAGATCAAATATATAGAAAGCAAAGTACTTAACCTTAATCTTACTGAAGAAAAGAATGTTGAAATTTTAATTAAAGAAATTGGGGATAAATTATTGAAATTGCCTGCTTTGAATTCAATAATTCCATTATCTTGGAAATTTATTTATGATGAATTAAAAAAAATCAGTTTAACTAAAAATTATATCTCTATTGATGAATTTCAAGACATTTGTCAACAACGAGGGGTTTATGAGATTGAAGACCAATTAATGATATGTAGTTACTTTCATAGTATTGGAATTGCCTTATATTTTGCTAATGATGATGATTTAAAAAATATTCTTATTATTAATTTAATTTGGGCAGTTCAGATTGCTTTTGATTTTTCGTTAACTACGAAAAGTAGAGATAGTGTCGAATCATTACGGCATTATTTTAAACAAATTGGAAAGCAAAAAGGAACGATAAACCTCTACGAAGCTAAACTCATAATAGTAGGCGAAGGTGCAACAGGTAAAACCACTCTTTTTGAAAAACTAAAAGACAATAACCACCAAATCGGCAACACCCCCGAAACCCACGGCATCAACATCCACGAAGGTTTACCCTTCAAACACACGCATATTGGAGATAACACTTTCCACGCCAATTTGTGGGATTTCGGCGGACAAGAACTCCAATACATGACACATCAATTCTTTCTAACACCCCGAGCTTTGTATGTATTGATGATGGATGCTCGCAAAGAATCACCCAATCTATCTTATTGGTTCAAAATCATCAGTCTTTTAGGTCGTGATAGTCAAGATTCAATGGAAAAAGTACGCTTACTTTTGGTATTCAACAAACGTGGCAACACAACAGGCACACCCCCTCAGTATCAAGATCAACTAAAGTATTATGCAGACAGTTTGGACGTGCAATACCTTGAAGTAGATTTTGCAGAAAACGATTATCGGTTCGAGAATCTGCAAAATTGTATCCAACAAAGCCTTGTGACATTGCCCATTGTCAAATCGCAATTGCCTCGTTTATGGAAAACTGTCCGAGAAGACCTACGAGAAGAAGCCAAAACAGAAAATTATATTGATACCAAACGTTTTTCGGCTATTTGTTCCAAACATGGTATCACAGAAGAAGCCGACCAATGGCTATTGAGTGGTTATCTGCACCAATTAGGCTCACTACTCCATTTTCAAAACGACAAAGGATTGCGTCGTTTGGTGATATTGAGTCCACAATGGGCAGTTGACGGTGTTTACACCTTTCTATCCGAAGAGAGCATCGCACAAAACAAAGGTAAATTCACCGAAAATGAGTTTATAGCTTTATTGGCACGCAAAAATTACAATCGCGACGATGCCGATGTGATATTGCAACTCATGACCAAAAACAATTTCGATATTTGTTACGAAGCCACAGAAGGGAATTATGTCGCCGCCCAATTATTGCCCGACAATGCCCCTCAGTACAAGTGGTTTCCAAAGGAAGTTTTACAATTTCGCTATCAATATCCCATCATGCCCAAAGGATTAATGTCCCGATTGATTGTTCGATTGAGCGATGACATTGAGAGAGATAAAGATAATGGGGAACAAATCGTCTGGAAAAAAGGCGTTGTGCTGCATATCAAACTCAAAGAAGGCGAATGTCGCGTCCGTCTCCGCGAAGACGATGCCGAATCAAAAAGTGGATTGCGACAAATATTGATTGATGTGATGGGCGATAGAGATGCAAGGAAATACGCCCTCCGCAAAGTCCGCGATACCGTAGATGATTTGCACAAACGTTGGTTTCGGAGTATCAAAGCTGATGAAATGGTGCCGTGTTGTTGTTCGGAATGTAAGATTAGTGATAATCCACAACTGTATAAATTGGAGAATCTATTGAAACGCCGCCTTAAACGTCCTGATACAAGTTGTGATGTATCGGGCGAGGATTTGATGATTCAACAACTTTTGGAAGGCGTTTATGATAAAGGTGAGATTCGGGATATGGAAAATCAAGGGAAATACTGAGGGGTGCTGTTTTTTGTTTAGATTTGTAGCTGATTAATTGGAAATAAGATGTGAGGGATTTATTAGGATGTTTAAGGATTGAACGCACGCAAAATAATCCTTAAACATCCTAAAAATCCAACGCATCCCAGTTCTAAAAATGAAAAAATGACTAACTTTGGAAACAAAAACCAATAAGATATGCAACAAAGATTCTTTTGTCTCATATTGTCATTTATAGGATATTTTGTTCATGCCCAACAAAGTATTTTTCCTGTTTTAGCAAATGCGCCAAAATGGTGTGTCGTCACAACAAACTATAATGGTGGAAATCCACTTTTTTTTTATCACACTAATGACTATTTTTACCTAAAAGATACCATTCTTGATGGTAAATCTTACTCACAATTAGGGTCTAAATATGATTATTATCCCGCAAAAGGAGCATTGATAAGAAATGAAGGTAAAAAGACGTTCATCAGAAGAGTCATACCAAATCAGACACCGACCCGATACAGTCAAGAAACTTTGCTCTACAATTTCGATATGAAAACAACTAAAGACTCCTTTTTTGTATCCAATGTATATGGTAGCGGTGGTAATACAAAGATTGACAGCATCATCGTTAAATACCTCTCTACCGATACAGTTGAATTCAACAGCGTCAGAAGAAGACGTATGAAAGTAGAATATCGAACCAATGATAGAAGTTATAAATTGTTGAGACCTTTGTTTGGAGAATGGATTGAGGGCTTTGGCAGTTATAGAAATCCATTTTACGACTTCATTAAATACGATGATTCTTGGACCGAAGTGATGGGCATGGATTTGAATGGACTGAGAGAGTATGAAAACCATCAAATCGCCAATGGTTGTTCACCCAAAAGGTCTAATACAGAGGATAATACTTTGACAGGTGTCCAGATTTATCCCAATCCTGTTCATCAATCTCTGACTATTGATATGACGGAGTCTTTACCGTCTGCTAGGGTTGAGATTGCCTTATATGATGTGTTGGGACATCTTGTACATCATCAACACTTGATGACCAATACCTCACCCCTCAGTATTGACTTGTCTCATCTGCAAACGGGATTGTACATGCTTTTTCTACAAAGCACGGATAAACGATTGGCTACTAAAATAATCGTACAAAACGATTAGGATATAAATGCACATCTAAGGGCTTTCCTATAAAAATAACAGGATAGTTTCTTACTGTTTTTTGCTTCGCAAAAAATGCGTGCATTGAGAAAAATTTATCAGAGTGGCGGTGGTTTTTTTATTAAAAAAAAAAAATTTTTTTTTTATTTTTTTTTTTTTCCTACAAAAAATTGTGTTTCTAAAACAATTTTTTTCGGGGGGGGTTTCTTTTTAAAAAAAAAAAAAAATTTTTTTTATCAAACAAGCCCCGCCACTCTAAAAAAAAACATTTTT
>JAEUUP010000145.1 GCA_016787525.1 Saprospiraceae bacterium
TGGACTTTTTGGAGGGAAGGTTTAATTTTTTTCAAGTTCGGGCTGCGCCCGAACTTGAAAAAAATTAAACCTTCCCTCCATTCCCCCTTTTTTCGGCGGCGAAGCCGCCGTTTTTCAACTAAAAAATTACCGAAGTATTGAAATAAAGTCCTCAGTATTAAGAATAAAAAACAATTATTTCTGAATAATTCATAAAATCAGCAACTAATCGCTAATAATCAATACCGACACAATTAGGCGGGGATGCTCACTGTTACGCCTTCGTGTGCCAGTTCGATACTTTCGATCGCTACCTCGTTCGCATCGGCTTTAAGGTCAGCATACTGCACTTTTGTAGGCCAAGCTTGTTTAATTTTCCAAGTTGCGATAGGCTCATGTTTTTCATTGAGCAAACTCACTGTAAGATCGCGGCGGAATTTTGCCCCTTTTTCTTCAAAAAGTTTGGTTTGATCCCACCATGCGTAATACTCATTATCACTTTCGAATGTGCCACGTTTCATAGTTATATTACCATATTTCTGCAAGCCTGGTTGCTTGGTTTTGTTGTATTCGGGTGCTGCACCATGACGGTATTCGATGACTTCGGTTTCAACTGTCAAGCCAGTAACTTCAGTAAACCCGATATTGGTGCCACCCCAATCAACTTTAAAATGAAATTTTGGAAGCGGATATTTTGCCATTTTGATTGTTTTTAAAATGATTTAAAGAATGTGCCTCTTTTACTGAGGGGTTACTTTTTACCTGTTTTGGCTGCCTGTGCTGCTGCCAACGCCGCCACATAAGCCTTGTAACTGGACTCTGCAAGCCGTTTTGTTTGAGTAGCATCATCCAAAGCATCAGCAGCTTTTTCAGCTTCTGTCAAAGCCTGACAGTGTTGATGTTGTGTGATGTCGAAGTAACGATTTTGTCCTTTTCTCAATGGAAAAGTTGGCACAAAATCTTCACTGTCTTGGCAAGGGTAGCCGTCTGTATCCCAATTAGGTTGGGGCATACCTTCTTCGAGCAAAGTTTTGAGTTTACTGATATTCCATTGGAGTCCTGGTTCGAATACGGTACGTTCTCCACATCGAACTTCCACAGTTTCATGCAAGGCAATGAGTTTCAAGCCACTACCTTCATCAACGTATTCAGCAAAGACTTGGTCAATAATCCAATCTTGATGCTGTCGGCGTTCGCTATCTATAGCATGATGCAATAAGAAAATCGCCTTTGCCAAATCTAAAACTTTGACAATTGCCGCGTCCGTAGCTTGAGTGGCTGCTGTGAGTTTTGTACCTAACAGGTTGAATTTATCCATCACTTGTCCAGGTTTAAAATTGGCATCACGCTTACTTTTTGAATCAATGTCTTTCTTCAAATTGTCGTAGTCTTCATTTATAGTTGCCAATACACGGCTGACTTCACGAGCGTTACATACCAGCAGTTTGATAGCTTCGAGCGTGTATTCTACGTTATCATTGACTTTTTTAGCTTGACTGAGCAAATGATCAATATCGGAAAAAACTTTATGTGCTGCTTTTTCCGTAGCATTTATACGCTCCCAATAAGCATGGATTTGGTCATGCCAATTTTTTGTGTCATCGCGCTCATTGAGTTTGACTTGATAATTTTTCTCCTCTTCATTGAGCCGATTTTGAGCCCTCAAAGTTTCTTCTTTGAGGTGATCTATATACTCCTGCGAAAGATTTGCTATAAGAGTTTCTGACATGGCTTCTGTTAATTTTATCCTCCTCCGTATTTTATTATAACAAAATATGATTTTTCAACAAATCGTTATTAAGCTAATATTGAGGAGTTTTAATAAGAAAATGTGATGATTTAAGCAAAGGAATCTTCGACAGCATCTGCCAATCTATTTAGTTCTCTGAGTGTTTTCTTTTGCAAATCAGAACCTTCATCACAATGAGGGTGACTAACAAAACTTTCTAAACTCTTCAGACTGTGTAAATTCAAACGTGCGCGTGCGAATATGGAGCGAGTACCACTTTGAGCTTGGTTTTGAGCATCAAGTGTTTGCTGCGCTTTTTGCTTTTCGCCTTGAGAAAACGTCATATTGCCTTTGACATCTTCTTTGAGTGCTGTAATATCTGTCTGCAATTGAGTACTGAGGGGTATCAAACTTTCGACATTAATCGAAGCATTGATACCTATAACTTTGACGGCTATCTCAAAAGCATCATCGGCTAAATCATTAGCTTTATCTGCCCAACCTGTATCACCTGCAAACTTCTTAACAGTCGGTGCAAAGTTTGGCACCTCTTTTTTCAACCATTTTTGCTCTTCCGATTGATCAGAGTTTTCCAATACTTCTGCCAAAAAATTAGCAGTGCTTTCTACTTCCGAAAGGCTTTTTTTTGCAGTTCGCAGAGATTCAACAACAGAGTCGAAAGCTGTTTTGATATCACCCGTATATTTAATATACTTGTTAATACTAGTATTGATTTCTACTACATCTTGATGTGCTGTAGCAACTACGTGGTTCATCAAGCCTTCATACTCGCGTATGGCAGCTTTAGCTTTTTTGAACGAACAATTCTTGAATTGGCGAGACCGAACTGCGTCTTTATAACCTTTTTGGGCAATACGCTTGTCCGAGACAGCCTTCTCGATGTCTGGTTTTAAGCTTTCTTTATATTTGTTGAAAGTCTCTTCAACGGGAGTTTTTTGTCCATCCATGGCTTATTGATTTTTATTTTTTTAAAAAAATATTGGCATCCTGACACGTAAAACTGATTTTAGTTATCAATTATAAATTTATTATGCAGTTTTACTTAAAATACTGAGGGGGATGTTTTTAAGATTGTGGCATCATTTGGCTGAATTTAAGAATGATAAACTCGGCAGGTCGCACAACCGCCATACCAATTTCGACAATCATGCGTCCTTCAAGTACGTCAATAGCGGTCATAGTTTGATTCAAACCAACTGCTACATAAAAAGCATGGTCAGGTTTTGCACCTTGCAAAGCCCCAGCACGCCATTGTAGAATAAGGAAATTCTCAATCATCGCTCGTACTCTGACCCAGGTATTGGCATCATTGGGTTCAAAAACAAATTGATTACAAGCTTTTTTAACAGATTCTTCAACCATGTTGCAAAACCGACGAACAGAAATATAACGCCATTCATTATCGTTGCCTGCTAAAGTACGTGCGCCCCAAACGATAGCTGGTCCACGACCTGTGAACGTGCGGATAATATTTACCGATTTGCCACCATTGACATCTACATTCAAATCCTTTTGTTCTTCATCTGAAATGATGACACTTGGACGAATGACATAATCCATCCCAACATTAGCAGGTGCTTTCCAAACACCTCGGTTGGCATCAGTGTCAGCATAGATGCCAACGATACCTGCCGATGGCATCATTGTCAATGGCTTGTCTCTGATAGCTGCTCGAACCTGAAAGTAAAGTGCGTTTTTACTGTTTTTGAGCGAATCCAGCTTGGGTTTCGAACCATCTTCCAACTTGACTTCTACATCTGCGTCTGCAAACTGATAGTCCAAGATGGTTTCCATTGGCGGATAATAAACTGCTCCATATTTTAACACATCAACACTTCCAGAGAGTTTGTCTCTGAGTATCTGAACAGGCTTTAGTGGCTCTAAATCAAGATTCGTTGCTGGATCAACATATGCATCTAAAACTGTAAAACGGTCTTGTAGTTTGACGCAGCTATCAAGAGCCGCTTTATAGATATTGTAATAATTGTCAGCATTCATGGCGTGGGCATCGGGGAGGAGCAATAAAGTCACCTCGTCCACCTTATCAGAAGCCTTCAATCCATCTGACAATTCTTGAAAATCTACAACATTTGTCGAATAATCACCAACACTTACGATATAGCAAGGTCCACCACCATTGGCGAAATAGAATTGTAGTGAATAGTACATTTTGTACTTTGATGGACTTTTGACTTCCACTTTAATATCAGGGATGCCAGTGTTAGGATTGGCTACAACCTCAGCTGTAATACCCGTTTCGTTTTGGGCAAACCCATAAAGTCGCTCATATTCGACCATAGAGGTAATGCGGCGAGGTTTGTTTTTCAGGTCGCCAAGAATCGGATGTTGAACATTTTGGGTATAGCCAATGAATGCAGGAATAGCCGTTTCGACTTGTGCTACTGAGGGGGGAAACTTTGTGATTTCCTCTACATAGACGCCCGGCGTTTTATAGTCATTTGCCATGCTGTATGAAATTTTTGTTTGAAAAATTTTCTTTAATTAGCTATTTTCAATCTTTTATAAAGATGTTAAAAAACAATTTCAGTATATTCTCTATTGTTTCTTTTTTCTAAAGTTAGGTGCGTTGGGCTGGGTAGCTTAATATTTTCAGCATAATCAATAGGTGTCTGTACACGTGTCAATCCTCTTGCTCTTAAAGTAGCTAAATCTTCACCTAAGACATTGGGTGTGACATTATCAGTAATTCCTGTTATTGTTCCTAATTTCGATTCACGGTATTGCCAATAAGTCATCCGATTTTGGAATCGCAATTCAAATTTTTGACCACCATTTAGCAGTCCCCCCTCAGTATCAAGTAAGTTTTGACCTTTTGGTAGTCCATTTTTGTGGATTAATTCAATATAGCCTAAACATTGATAAGTTGGTTTGACTATACTGTCATGCAAAATGATGTCATGGTATGTGAAGGTATTATCATCTGTGGTGATAGATAAATTATAGCATCCATTGGGAATACTTTTTATGGTATTAGAAAAGTTGCTGCCATCGGTTTGTATTTGAGCGGGTTCAAAACGCATATCTAAAACTATATTACTGAGGGGGTCAGAAACCACACTACTATATACCCAATCAACTTTGAATTGAGAACCATTGATTGTCTTGGTCAAAGTTACTTTTACGGTTTTAGAAGGTGATTTTAAAGCATAGTTAAAAATTTTAGGTAATGCTCGACGATCTCTTTCTGAAATATAATTATTGAAAATTTCGCCATTTTGCCAACTCTCATTATATAAATGGGCACGCAAAGGCACATTATTATGCATAGCCCATTCACCCATTTCATAATTAACTTGACTATCAAACTCAGTCAATGGTAAGGCAAGAGAAGGCATCGTTTTGCCTATGACATCATTATCATTTGTCCAAAAAAACTGGTTGGGTAAATCACTTGCAGGTTTTATTCGGATATTTGTAAATGTACGCCAATCGTTTTTTTTCAACATCAAGTAACAGGTAATCCGCCAATTTTCGGGTAAATCTATCTTGGGTTTTTCTTTATTATCCTCAATTTTTATCTTAGTTGCTACAATAAAACCTGTCGCATTTGGCACTAATACACAACCAAAAGCATTTAAATTTTCTTTAGAATCATCTGTTAATATAATGTCAAAATCAGCTCTTACATCATAGTTTCCTTTGATTATACGCTCTGCTTGCTCACTTTTAGTAAGGTTATAAAAAAGGTGATTTACATCGTTTTCGAGGTAAAAGCTATGCAAAATACGTACATCTGCAAGGGCGCGGTATTGAGTTTTAAACTTCATTGGTTTTTTAGTTAAATGAGATTTAGGCCCTAACTTTCTACATGAAAAACATTACATATTATTGGGCGAAACCGAACCTTCAATTTCTATAATGATGCTACCTGTTGCCAAGCGACGATGGTCAGTTAAGCGTAAAAGTCTTACCTTATACATCACAAAAGGTATCTGTTTACCGCCCAATGAACCCCATAAATGATTAATCTGCTCAAAAGTCATAGTATATAGGTCAAGTGTCATTTGAGCTTCATTCCCTTCTTCGTCACTAAAATAAAATGTATTCTTACCTTGGAAAAACTTAACAATATTTGATAAATGTTTTAAAGCTACTGTACCATAATTTGTAGGAAAATTCACAGCTAATACGATGTAGATATTTAAAAATATAGGTGGATTTTCGTAATCAATACCTCCTATGGCATTTCGATGATAATATAAGCCATTTTTCATTGTACTTTCTTCTTCGGTATTCACAAGCGTAATAATAACATTATCTCTTAATCTTTCAGAATTATCTGTTGAATCAATAAATGCTATATTATCCAAAACAACTGATGTTTTAAGATAATTATTTAACTCCTTTTGAAGTATTAATAATGATAAATCAATCATTCTATTTAAAATTAAAGCAATAGAAAAGCTCTTGATCAATTGACCAATTAAACATCATTCCAGATAAAAATAAAGGGTGATTCCATTATGCATGGAATGCTAATACAGTGTTAGTGCATCATTAATAAAAAAAATGTACTGTGGTTATTTAGACTGTAATAATCATCTTTAAGAGCAGGTTATTTTATTGTTTTCATTTTCAGTGTAAAGCAGAACATCTTAAAATGCAGTAGTAATTATAGATACAGCTAATTGCAGTGGACTTAAATTTCACTTGGTAAACTAATAAATAGTGATGCAATACTACAACTTTTAAATAATAATTGCAAATTATTTTTAAATTTATTTTACTTTAAAATTAAAATAAAACATTAATTCGTTCAAAACAACAGCAAATCAATTACGTCCGCTTAGAAGTTAAGCAAAAAAATTATGTATTATACTGAAGAGGTTGGCAATATTTAGGATAATCCAGAATTTTATTAATACTATTTATGTTAATAAACCTAACCGCCACGCGTGTATCACCCTGAATTTAGTTGACCACAAAAAGTACATAAATGCCAAACGGATATATTAACTGAGGGGTGGGCATAAATTAAAAAAACATTAAAAAGTCTGGGGCTGTTTAATGTTTTGTTAAGTTATGCCCACCCCGCAGTTATTAATTTAGAGGGTT
>JAEUUP010000065.1 GCA_016787525.1 Saprospiraceae bacterium
GAATACAACAACCATAGCACTAAGCCATTACTACAAACATCCGTCGGGTGATATGATAGCCGACCCCGATATGGAAGTGAAAATACATCATAATTCAAAAATGGCAGAAGCATTAAGCTATCAAGACAGTTTTGGTTATCGGCAAGTTTATCCCCAAGAAGGCTATGTAAACCCCAAAGCTAAGACCGAACTAAACCAATTTTTGAATCAATGGCTCAATAATATCAAACAACAAGGACATACACTGGATGGTGACGAAAGCAAAGGCGATAAAGGTAGATAATGGTCATTGAGCAGGACATTCAAGAGATATTTTTTGCGGATGAAAAGAAAAAAGACCTTAAAACAGTGCAAGAGACAGGAGAAACCCAACAAGAAGTAGGTTTTTATATGGGGTTAAATGACTTTCAAACCAAAAAAGAGCAAGAACAGTTTCCGCCTGACAAATATCCTATTCATATTTCTATAGACTACAAGGGCGGTTTTTTTTACGAAAGCCTAAGAAATACATTACGCCAACTTCCCAAAGAGAAAGTGAAGTATAGACATGAGAACTATTATGGAACACGGTTTGATATTTTTCTTGCTACTACTGAGGGGGTGCGCCATGTGTTAAATGATAAAGCCTTGAAAGATGCAGCGATGTATGTTAGAAAGGCACTTACTGTTGATGAACGTATTTATCCATATCAAATATTAGACGAAGCAAGGAAAATACTGTCTCCATCAAAGGCAATAACATAATTTAATGAATTGAGAGGTGAAAAATGGTTGCCACCGCGACAAGTATTGATGCTCAAACATATAAAAATTTAATCAAACTATGTCCCAATTTGGCAAAATTGACAGAAGGCGAATTTATGATTTTGGCGACCAAAAATAAGACTGCACCAGAAATTGTCATAGGATGCAAAAGCAGAGAAACAGAAGCATTCGCAGCTATTTATGAAATCCAGTCTATACATAATGACACCAAAATATACACCTCTGTGGAGGTTAGCCACGAAGACAAATCAGCCTCAGTCATGCTCTATGAAACCATTAGAAATGGGCGCAAAACCTTGACAGAGCCAACAACGGAGGGACAATTTCAAGACCTGCTGAATATGTTGAATAACTTGGATAGAAAAGGGTATAAGCCAAAAGACAGTCTTCATCAATCCGTTTTATCAAGAGGGTAAGTGTTTAATTCAGGTGTCACTCTAATTCCATATCTTTCAAGTTTCTTACTTCAATAGATTCCACAAACACATCATTTTCAGCCACTTCATCTAATTCGCCGATGTTTTCTTGAATATAAGTAAGGCGGTGCATCAGCAAATAAGAATAAATCGCATTGAGGTTACGCCCCCTCAGTAAAATACACATATCAACGGCAAAAATCTGAATACCTTCAGACGGATTGAAGTTTACTTTTGTCAAATACGAATAGGCAAAGGCTTGTGAATTGCCATTGCCCAGTCGAATGTCTAACATGACCGCTTGAGCATTGCTTTGCGGCTCAATACCGTAAAACTTAAACTCACTCAGACTTTCTTCACGCTGTAACAGCAGATTTTTGTAACTACTCATATCTGAATAATTTAAAACATAATCATAACTTTAACTTATTTGCCTTTACCACCAAACCCCGATTTGCCCTGACCTCGCCCGACATCACCCCGAGAGGTATAAGAGTCTTTGAGCGATTTAAGGCGACTGACTAATTTTTGTTGTTCTTGGGTTTTATCAGTTTTATCAATTTTAGTGTTTTTATCAGCAATATCCGAAGCGGTCAACCTATCCGCATTTTTGTTAATAGCTTGTCTCAAATCAGCAACATTGTCCGTATAAACCGTACAGCTTTGTTTGCCACGAGAGACTGAGACATAAAACTGTTGTTTAGAAGTTGCCTTGAAAGAAGCCGACGACTGAGCAATCAAAACGCGGTCAACACTTTTGCCCTGGGAAGCGTGAGAGGTGGTACAATAACCATGTGTAAAGTGAGCAAAGTCTTTACCAAGGGTTGTACCATTGCTGAGAAGAATATCATTTTTCTTATTGAAACCGACCACCGAATAGACCTGACCATTATTGAGTTTGCGATTTTCAAGCGACTTACCATTTTGAGTAATACGGATTTTATCGCCCTGACTCAAAGCCGTTTCTACTTTGTCAAACACTTGAAAATTGGGTGCATGGTTGAGGTCAAGGAGTTTTTCTTTGCCTTCTTTGTCGCGCACCATGACTGACCCAATATGAGACAACTTATCTTTTTGGGTAAACTCATACCTATCACCCGCCTTAAAACCTTTTACATTTTGATGAAACTGAACAACATGACCCTCTTTAAACAGAGTATGGTCTTTTTTTTGAGCGTCGGTAAAAGAAAGGTTTTTATAAGTCGTAAAGGTTTTATCAATTGCGCCGAGTCGCTGTTTGTCTTTGAGTTGCGTCCGAATGGCTTTTGTCACTTCTTCCCCTTCTTTATGAGTAGGTGCAACCACTAAAGCCGATTTCTTTTCCTCAACAGCTTTGTAATAATCCTGAGCAATAGCTTTATGGCGTTCTACAGTTGACTCCATTTCATGCACAGCACCCATTTTATGAAGTTTATCATACCCCTCAGTCATTCGACCCTCAGACAAGAGTTTGACAGCCTGTTTATAATCCTGTGGTTTTTGGCGTTGAATTTCATTCACCCTTGCTGTTTTTGTACCCGTCCGTTCTTGGATAATGCGAAGAGCATCGCCCCGTTCCACCGCCCCATGTTGTCGAATATCGCCCGATAAAATCAATCGGGCATTCTGTGTTTTAGCAATATCCATGACGCTGTTCATCGTTTTGTTGCCGAGTTGCCCTGCTTCATCAATCCAAATGACTTGGTTTTTGACTTGAGCTTGTAGGTCTTTGTTTTTGAGAAAGTGTGCGACTGTATCAGCCGAATGAAACCCTTCCTCACGCAATACCCCCCGTGACGCATCGGCAGAAGGAGCAAAGCCGAAGATTTTTTTATCCGCTTTTTCAATACCCTTTGCCAATTCTTTCATCAAAGTCGTTTTGCCTGTTCCTGCACCGCCTTCAATGACAATGGTGCGGTCTTTTGAGGTCAAAGCATGGTTAATGGCTTTGCGTTGTTCATGATTGAGTAGGTCATTTTCTATTTCATATTTAGGGTTGATGGGTTTGAACTTGCCTCTATCTTCTGTAACCGATTTTATCAATTTGGTTTCTTCTTTTAAGGCTTGCTGAGTGGTAACAAAAGTGGTTTTGTCCGAAGGCTTGTCAGATTTTCGGGTAATGAGATTGTCTTTTTGAACTAAAGCATTTTTGACTTGTTCGGGGTTGGCTGAGCCATAAGATTGCTTCATGGCAAGGGTCAATAATTCCCGTTCAGAGGCAACGGATTTTCTTTCAAAAGAATGTTCTAAAGCAAGGTCAACGGCTTTGTTTGCCACTTTGTCTGGTTCAATTTCTTTTTTCTTTTCACCAGCAACAGCGGGATTTTTCGCTCCCGCGACCCATGCTTTTTCAGCATCAGTGAGGCGATTTTGCCACAGGTCTTTGAGTTCCGAATTGTCTAAACCCTTGCGTTTGTTTTCGCGGGTCGTTGCACCGAGTTGGTCTTTTGCTTTGGCATCAGTGATGCCTTTTTCGTCCGCGATGCGTTCAATTTCAGCAGTGCGGTTTGAGAACTTTTCAATGGTCGAACGGTTCACTCCAGCGATTTCCCAGCCCCCCTCAGTACGTTCAATTTGATAGCCCGATTGGCTCAATTTGTCCGTGAGTTGAGAATGAAAAAAAGCTTCGTAATACGCCCCATCGGTTTTGATTTGTCCAAATTCACCCGCTTTCCATTTCTGTTCAACATCGTCATAAGTTGCATTAAAGGTGAAGCAGTGTGCATGAAGATGAGGGTCTGGTTCGCCGTTTACAGGGCGTGAAGTGGTATGGATAAATTCAGCATAAGCAAAGTTTGAAGTGTCTCGATTGTCCATTGCACCGTTTGCGCGAACTCGGGTTTGCATATCCTTTTCCATTTCAGACATGGTTTCATGGACTGATGCACGAAAGTTTTCAAGTATATCTTTGTCCTGAGTTTGACTATACAATAGGCTCAATGATTTAGGTGCATGGAAATTTATATCATACCCAACACGGCGATTTTCATTTTGACGAGCAGTCAATTGTTCCCCAGTTTGAGGATTGATATTGTCGCATAAATTAGAAAATTCTTCTTGGGTAACTTCCCCTTTTAGCCCTAATTTTTCAGCAGCTTTGCCGCCCCATTTACCGACGATTTCTTGTTTTTCAGAATAATAATCTTGTTTAGACAGCCCTTCGGAGTAGTATTTTTTTGCTCCAGCAGCCGATGAATTGACGATGATGCGTAGCATGAGAGTAGAGTGTTATATTGAGTGTTAGTTAAAGTATTTTTATTTACAGACATCTCTCCTTAGTAGGCTAAGGGTTGAGAAAAGGCAAACTGAACGTCTCAAAAAAGCAATAGCCCCCACCCATATTTTCAATCCATATGTGCCAAAAAGTTACAGTAAGATTGTAGGAGTTTGCCCCTCAGTATGCAGACCGAGAGGAGGGTAGAGGCATTTTGCTCAATCAATATGAGTAATTCCAGAAAAATATAAGGTACTTTTTGAGCCTTATTCAATCTTATTCGCTTTAAAAATTTCGCCTGTTGTGAGGCTCTTGATTTCATAGTAATCAGAGGTTAGTGCTTCAATTTGATACTCTTGGGTTCTTTTTCCCAATGTTATCAAAAGTTTATTTTGAGTGATATTCCAAGCACCTGAACTCTTATCATTACCATAATCAAGGACGATGGTTTTGTCCTTTTGATATTTTACGGTATGCGTATAGCCTTCTAATTCCCATGTTCCATATAAATTCTTCTTATCAAAAGTGTCAGACATGGAAGCGTTGAGGGTTTTAGTTTTGGGCTTTACAAGGCTCTTGTAAATATTACCAAATGGGACAAAGCTGATAATACTAAAAACCAAAATTACCCCGAAAAATATTTTGAGCGATTTACTGAATTGAGCAACTTGAAAGCCGAAAAAGTTAGGTTCTGAATGGGGTGAAGTTTTAACCGAGGTAATGACATGAAAAAAGCGAAGTGCCAGAATAATACTGGCAATTTTTGCAATAACTAAAAAAGTTGCCATGTTGAAATGATTTTAAATTGTTTGACAATTGATTGAATATCTAATAGTAAGTGGAATGAAGATTGCGTGTTGAAAATTCGTGATGGAATCTGTAAATGCTTTTAGATAATATCTGTGTCAGCATTGGTTTGACTGAGGGGGGGTAAAATAGTAATTCGATTGTTTTTAGAACCGTTGTTGAGCAGCCTATGGAGGTCAAAACCGATGTCAATTTTGGCTAAATCAACATCCTCCTCTTTGAGTTTTCGGAAAAGATTACGTGCCTTTTCTATATACATTGCGTCCATTTCACCATCCAAAACGTCAAGTACCATATCTCGTCTTCTGCGTATCACTTCAAATTCATCTATGAAAAAACAAACACCGCCAATCATCAAAGCAATCCCCAATGTCATATCCAAAAACAACAGTGCGATACCAAATAAAAAGGTACTGAGAGGTTCTGCTAATAACTGAATATGAAATTGAGAGACCGTAGCATTTCGCCAATTTTTGCCAATAAAACTTTTAAAATAACGGCTGTCACCACGGTAGAAAGAATGACACCGATTGTCATATTCAATAGACTGGTGGAGGTTGATGGATTTGAAATGTTTGTAGCTTATGCGAAAAAGCCAAAATAAGAACACCAAAGAAGGGATAGGCAACGAGAGAGCAATACCGAGCCAAGACCAATCTTTTAACAAGCCATCGCCAAGTAAAACAGAGTGCAGCAAGAACGAACCCAAAGCCGTCCAAAACCCCAATTGACAGAAGGCAATGAGGTAGATAAAAGGGTCAATAATACGAATCGCCCTTTCGCCTAAATGCTCTCTAAAAAAAAGTTTGGCGGGATAAGCAGCAATCGCAACGGCGAAGAAAACGACCCCCAAAATGGCATTGGCAATTGGATTGCGTTCGGGTCGTAGCGTGGAGTAGATGCCTCCTTGTTGTTGGGCAGAATAAGCACCCGTGTCAAATAGCGTCATAAGAAATTGATTTTAAAAAGTTAGGAAATTGATTTTACATATATTAAAGCAGATTAGAAAATCTGTTTGAATGATTTACGGGTGAAGTTTTTACCATCACTCCATTCCTTACCAGCCACAGTGATGATGGTGTCCACTATAAAATTGTTTTCATTACCTCCGCTGCGAAGGGTTGTAAACTCACGAGGTTCAACTTGATAATGAAGTTGCTGTGAAATGCCTGAACTGGTATTGGCATTATTGGATACATTGAAAGACATAAGCTGGCGTACATCCTTACCGATGGTTCGCGCCGCCCATTCATTTGTAACCGCATCGTTATTGGCGTGGTAGATTTTGGTGCAGAGATTACCTAAAAGCGAATCCACTTTGGCTTGTGCATTGCCGCCCAAAGTCACCAAATAATTGCTGATGTTTTGACTCAGTAACACAGTACACGCACCAGATGAACGAGCAGTCGTTTGAAAAACAGAATCGTAATCGGATAGGAAAAATTGAGCTTCGTCACACCAACAAAATATAGGTAAGTCACGTCCAGCTTTAAAGCTGCGTCTTTCAGTGGCTTGCTGCCACATGAGTTTAAAAATACCTTGTGCGTAAATACCGAGTTCTAAATATTCTTTAACTGAGAAATCTAAGATGATAATCTTCCCTTCATGTGTCCATTCGGGTAAAATAGTTGTATCTTGAACAAAGTGCTTATAGAGCAGACCTGTCAAAAACGGCTCGACTATGCCCAAAAATGATTCTGTAATAATCGTTCGGGTGCGTTCTGCAAGTGTAATGATTTCTCTATTAAAGTAGTTTTTGACAATAAAATACTCCCTCAGTAAAGTTGTATTTTCGTCTTTTTCAACGGCTTTTGAGGTGTTGAGCGTGGCTTTTAGAAAACATTTTATGTAGTAGTTCTGTTCTCCCCAACTTTTCAGATGTTGTTTTGAAGTGTCGTGATTCGCCAAGATACTTTTTAGTTTTTCGGCTTCATCTTTTGATAGAAGCGTCACGACCAAGGCGTGCATATTTTGAATAGACACATCCTCCTCCGACAATTTCAACAAATCAATCATACGCCGAATAAGCCGTTTTAGAGCGTTGTCCCAAAATCTATCCCCTGAATGAGAGCCGCTATCACCACTTAGATTTTTTCCCATTTGGTAAATATTCATCAGTAAATTGACCAAGTTAAATGACTCCCCAGCACCTTTTCCGCTGCGCATTTTTTCATATTTCAAAGGATTGAAAGAGTAAGAGCTGTCTTCCGAAAAAATAATGAGATCAGCTCGCCTATCTATACCCTCAGTAGTGTACAGGTGTTGGACAAGGTTTTGAAACTCTTCTCGTTCTTCCGATTTCGCGCAACAAACGATACCCCCCATACCAAGTTTGAGAAACTCTTTGGCAATTTTTTTCCCCGAAGAACTGGTTTTTCCTGCACCAATACCACCAAAAATATGAACACCTCGCACCGCATCACGCAGTGTCCACCAATCCTTTTGGTTATCAGAAAACTTGATAAGGGGGTGGTCTAAACCGTATTTTTGAGCAGATATTTGCCCATTTATTTTATTATAAATCATTTTTTATGAATTTTGAACTGTGAATTATAATAATTAATCGTCACCTCCACCGTCGTCACCTCCTACGTCGCCCATATCCATATCATCCATATCGTCGCGTCCGTTATCATCACCGTAAAAGCTCATCTCTTCCAAGTTATTTACATTATCCAACTCCTCTTTATCATCACCATGATACTCATAATCTTGTGTTGAAGCGAGGTCTGTGAACTTATCCATGTCTTGATCGTTGAGTTCCGATAAATCCACTTGTGGACTGTCGTTATTAAAGAAATTTAACTCCCTTTCTTCCAACATAGCAAACTGATTAAACTGATTAAACTGGTTAGGCTCGTTTGGATTGTAATTTGAGTTGTCGGTTTTATCCTCTGGTGCATCAAGTGTGTCGTTTGGTTGCTCAGTATTTAACTCTGTTGGATCTTCGATTTGCCAATTCGTTTCTCCTTGATTTACTGAGTTTACTGAGGGGTCTTGCCCTATATCTTGCACAGGATTAGGCTCTTGAATGGTCGTATTAGGTTCAACTTGTGTCTGTGCAGGGCTAATAGAATCCATTGAATTTAACTGAGTATCGGGCGTAGTGTTGGGTTCTTGAACGGGCTGATTTTGAGGAGCCTCTCTACTTTCGGTTACTCTTTCAACCCAAGTTTTGCCCTCATTTTTTTCTGTTGCATCACGTATTTCTTCAATTTTATTTTGTAAACTGTATTCATCTCTATTCTCAATAATGGTTTGAGCGTTTTCCATTTTGCCTTGATTACCCAAGTCGCGTCCTTCTGCCTTTTCAGGGTTTTCATTGATTGCCTCTCTCGCTTCTTGCCGTGCTTTTTCAGCATCTTGAAATTTTGTACTCAAATTGTTCTTTTCATCATCAGGTTCTTTTTCAGGTTGTTCGGGTGATGGAGGTGGTTCATTGGTTTTGTCATTCGCCTTATCATTGGCTTGCTCATTCTGTTTAGCTTGCTCTTCTTGTGCTTTTTGAGTCGTCTCATCCTCATTGTCTTTTTGGTCAATATTAGGAATTAGCCCTCTCAGTGCATTTATACCTTTACCTATGGCTTCCCTTGCTTTTGGGTTTTTAGAAGCATCATTGACGATATTGAAAATACCCTTTGTTACGGTTACTGCGCTCATATCTTTTGATTTAAAATGTCAAGAAATAGATTTTCAAAATTACTTTTTTATGATATGATCATGTGTGAACTTAAATTTTGAGGTTAATATGACTCTATCTTTTATCCCAAATTTGGAAACTCAACTTCTGATAGATAAGGCTGATAATGGTTGCGCTGAAAGCCAATTGACCGTAGCTACCTATTATTTAGGTTCTCCATTTTTGCACAAAGACCGCTTCAAAAGCTACTATTATCATTGTGCTTTTTTAAAACAGGATTATGAAAAAGTGATAGCCAAGCGTTTGACTTCGCCTATTTTTCACATTTCTACTTTTGCTGTGGCGGGTCTTTTGGCTCTCAACTTGGATAAATACCAAGAAGCCAAACAACATTATTTATCAGCCCTTGACTACGCCAATCGTTATTTGACCTCAAAAGAGTGTCAAAAATTGGCAGAAAAATATCATATCTACCAGCGTCTTGACGAGATAGAACAGATTGAAAATGGTACGCTTGTACCTAAAGAATTAGTGAACTAAAAACAAAGAAAGAGATTATAAAATGACCTCTGGAACAGGGTTTGACTGAGGGGAAGTTGTATCAGTTCGGAGGCGTTGACGTTGATTGACTTCGTTGAAAATTTCCTCAGATTCAATTTCTTGGTCAATCAAATCCAAGATTGCCCCATTTTTCTTTTGAAAAACAAGATATTCTTGAAAGAACAAACAAGCCGCCGACGTGCGAAGCACAAAAGCTAAAGCTGCACCATCGGGTGTTTTACTGAGGGGTATTGAAATCAGTAAAACAAACAAAGGTTCAATCAACATCCAAATAGTTGTATCTGTGATTACATTGTTGAAAAATCGTTTACCTTTTAACCACCCGAATAGTAACGACTCGCCTCTGTGGTAGCTGTGCCACTTTGCTTTCTTCAAATTTCTGACAAAAGCACTGATATAATGCACAATGCCCAATATCAAAACTGTCCAACTAAACACTGTTAGTAAGTCACCTAAACCTGTTTTAATGAGAGGGGGGGAAAAGCGGGGTGCGTAAGTGTTATTGCCCAAAAGCCTATCTGCAAACTGAATAATTGGATCTAAAATATACTCAATAATAGTGATGAAATCGGTGTTTTTGGCACTCACAAATTGATTATAATGAATAGACTCCACCCACTTCACCCAGAGGTATGAAAAGGTAATACTCATCAGCCCAAACGACCGTGAACCAAGCCTTTGTCTAAGAAATATGCGCAAAATAAATGCTCCAATGCCAAAGGCAAAAGATACAACGCTCATAATGAGGGAGACAATAGCTCCGCTTTTGGGGTCAAGTACTTGATAAATGCTGCCCCGACTACGCATGAGCAAGCCGTAGTCACTTTGTTCATTATTGACTTTCATTGATGTAAAATTTAATATTTGATAATTATCTCCAAAGACTGCCTCAAAAGACAGCCTTTGGAGGATGGTTTTAAACTTCTTCTAAGACAATGATTTCCCAATCAACAAGTGGTACTTTAAATTGTCTTTGAACCTTGACTTTAAAGGTTTGTACTTGATTCGGAGGTGGAAGCGTGTTACCTTTAGGAACGATATACACTTTTTGATCCGATTCTGTATCTTGTAATGGAAAGCCTTTGATTGCATAGAAAGAGCCACCTTGCAATGTAACACCTGTAATAGCGAAAGCGGGCAATGCTTCAAAATTGTGTAGATTCGATACCACTTCTGAAACCCGATGTTCTTCAAAACGGGTATAGTAGAAAGCCTCAATTTGGTCTTTGCATACAAAAGCTGTTGAAACAACGAGCAAGAGCAGTAAAGTCAATGGACTTGGTTGTTTTGAGTTGCTAATTTTCTTCAACATCATAATTCAGTTGTTTTTTATCTACGCCGTTAAGCGTAGGGTATGAAGAAATAGGTTCAAAATAATCCTCACGCTCGATGGAAATGTTTTTCCATCGGAAAAGCACATCTTCTAAATTTTTTGATGGAGTGAATTTTTCACCTTTCTCAATAGTTTCATCATAAAAATAGAGCGTCATTTTAGCCTCTTGACTACATTGCACTTTACATTTCTGTAAAGCTTTGTCGTTCTTTCTCGCTTTGATATTGCTGATGGTTTTGAACAAGAAAAAACCAACAAAAAATCCTGTTAGAATTTCCAAACCAACAAAAAATGCTGGTAGGATAAGGTCGCCCAAATTGAAGCTGCCTTTTCCAATATCTTCTAATAGTTGGATTCTGTAATGAGACATGAAAACGACCAGTGACAACAATACAGCACTTGAAAATATACCAATATAGTAGTCTCTTTCCGCTTTTTCTGAAATCATTTCAAAGGCTTCATCATACCCAATTCCTGATTTTTGAAGTCGTGCTAATTCCAATTGGAAAAGGCTTTTCTTCATCTTTTTTGATAGTAAGTGAGCATTTAAAGCAGCCCACAAAACAATAAAAAGTGCCAAAGCAGGTGTCAAAATGCCTTCCCATTTTGGGGCATTGTGTGAGGAAATTTCACGATAAATGCTCCATGAAACACCCAACTCAATTAAAATTGAGAGGATAAACATTCCACAATAAAGAGATACAGGCTCTCCTTTCATGATGTTTTCGGTTGCAGACACCAATGCCCGTGTTTGATTGCGTTTTTGCAATAATGCTTTACCTTTTTCGATGAGCCTTGCAGTGTTCTCTGCTCTTTGATTGGCTTTTGTTGACGATTTTGTTGTCATTGTCCTTCTTTTTTTGATAAGTGATTGGTAATAGTTTTAAGATAACCAGATGGACTTTCGTAAAGTCTTATTTTGAGTGCTTCTATAATTTCGGTATTTTTTAACCCACAACCCGACCATGTAATTTTGCTTGTTTGTTCTTTTGCTGGTAGCTTTATACTCGTTCCACTTGGTAAGTCGTGTTTGGCGTCGCTAAACACAAATACAAAAGGCGTGTACTCCGAATATTCGGTGACAAGTAGTAGTGACTTATCCAAGAAACTTTGGAAGTCGGTTTGTAAGTCACCTTCGTGGTTAGCAATCATTTTGGCATAATCAGCGACAAAAGTTTCAATAGCTTTTTCGCGTATAGCTCTTGCCTCTATGATTTTTTGCGTATTTTCCGCCTGTTTACTCAACAAAGCGTTTTCGTCTTGAATAGGCATTTCTTCAAGTTCACACTTTAAGGAAAAATCATTTGATGGCGCACCAATTCGGTAAATACAAATGACTGCGGCGGCATTAGAGTATTTGCCGACTGCTTGGCAAAAACTGCGGATATACTGAGGGGATAGCCTCTCATATCCAAATGACTTGCTTAAATCCACTCCGAAAATGTATAAATTCGGCTGTTGTGGATTAGCAGTTTCTGTTTCACTCTCCAATGGACAGGCTGACCATGTGAGTGCGTTTAGACAAAGGCTCAATAAAAGCCATGCAGGAATTGGGCAGTTGTTTGATAATTTTGACATTGTGAATTGGTTTTAATAGTTAGTTAAAGGTGGAGGTGATTTTTAGCGGAAAAAAGCCTCATAGAGTAAGAAAAAACTTGCAGCAGATAAAATCAAAATCAAAATGAAGCTGTTTAGTCCTGACTCTTGGTAGCTATGAGGATAGGTATAGACTGGTGGTGGATTCTGTTGATTTCGGCTAATTAGCCCAATAACAAGACCGATTAAAATGAGTATTATTGATTCCATTAGAGTTTGATTGATTTTTGGTGTGAAATATTTTATTTTATCTATTATGTTTTCTTTAAAATATTAAAAAGGTTAAATTCCATTTAACTTCTTTTTTATTGCTTGATAGCACAAAAAGAGCGAATAATATTGTATTTAACAATTTTATTGTTTTTGTAAAAAACAAAATGTTTTATCTGAAAACTGACAAATAGTTTATATTAAAAAGTAGACTGCTTTTCTTTTTTATTAAAAATTTTCTGTATTTTTACCGTAAATTTTCTAGAAAATGAGCAGACACTTACCCTTTAACCGCGAAGAGTTCAATTATCTCTTTCAAAAAATTGAGCAGAAGTTTAGGAAATTAAAAGAAGATGACAAAAAGTCAGAGTATTTTGGGCATGGCAAAGGCTATGAACCTTACCCTATTATTAAAGATAAAGATTTTAAAGAAGGTCAAGGCAAGGCTTCATTAAAATACGCTATGTTACAGGATAGTGAAGTTAAAAAATATTTAGCAAAATATCAGGATAAAAGTTTAGAGAACTTAACAGAAGGCGATATAGAATCTTTTGGAAAAACTTTTTATGGTGTTAATTTAGAGAAAAAGTACAAAGACATAAAAAAGGATGAATTAGTTGGAATACAAGAAGTTCACTATGGAAATATCTACTTACTCTATGCTGGTGTTTGTTCTTTTGAGGAATCATTAAAAATAGATATTTATGCAAAATTCATTGCTGATTTCAGAACCTCCAAAGAAGATAAAGACAGTGTGGGTAAGGATATGGGTAAGGTAATTGACTATAAATCCTACTACTACTCATATTTCGAGCATAAAATCAAAGACTTTGATATTAAAATTGATTACAACCTTGACGAGGAAGGTAAATATTATGCGGAAGAACAGTATTTTCATAATAATGAAGCACACCCTTTGTACAAAGGGTATGCTTATGTAGCAGAACAAAAGCTACAAATAGTTGTGAGGAATAGAGATAATGAGGCTGATAAACTAAACATTACATTAGATTCTGGAAAAGAACCTTGGAGAAAAGATATTATGATTGGCTCTTTATCTGGAATTTCGGCTCAACAGAATTCTCCCTTGCTTTCTATGGAGATTGTTGTTGTTCCTGTGAGTAAAGGGTATGATAACGTCCATTTAGACATAATCAAAAGGTATCTTTTTTTGAATAGAAAGAGTTTTATTGTGAGAGAACCGCCGTTTAATATAACTACTCTCACTTATCGGGGTGAAAACATTCGGGATTTGAGTTATCTTGTTGGAAATTACCGTCTGTGGCGGTTTGATGAAAAGTATTCTTCCATTGTTGAGTCTCACTTCCAATTAGACAACCAATTTAACGCGATATGCAAAACCAAACAGTACGAGACCGATTCCTTTGACAATCAAATTTGTTTGCTGCGATTTAATAACAATAAAAAAGCAGGGACAACTGTATTCATTACGACATACAGCAATGAAGATGCTGGTATGTTGGCGACAAGTTTAATTTCCAATATCATCTTAAAGCCATTTCAACTATATGGAAATGAAGAACACAGGATAGCCAAAGGTGCTTTGATTGTTCATGGACGTGAGACAGATGGGCTTCTAAAGAGAGCTATCATTTTCCAAAGAGTTGATGACCCTGCCGAAATTGAAGTGGGCTGCCATCCCATTGCGGACATTTTAAAAAGGGTAGAAGAAGAGAAAGGCAAGAGAGGTTTAAAAAAGGCTTTGGACTTACTTATTGATACAGAATTGCGAGACGTAAGAGATATACTAGATTCTTATGTCAGCATCAAAAAAGAGTTGGATACTGATAATTGGATAAAAATTCTTGATAGAAAAGGGTTTACTCACTTGTTAAAGCAACTAGCTGATTTGTTCGACAAAAAAATCAAGTAACCGTTATTTGCTCCTTTGGCAATAGCCAAACAACTCTTTGCAATCATCAAGAAATTCCTGCCTACCAATTAAGGTAGTTGCATTTGAAAAGTGAAAAAGTTGAGCATCTTCTTCTTTCAAAAGATTAACAAGTGGTCTAACTGAATCAATTGTGTGTATTTCCATACAAAAACGCCCCTCTGCTACATAATAACCTTTAAATTTAGGATTTATTTTTAGGATTTCAAGTCCTGTTTCGCTGTGTTTGCTTGTAAGCAAGGCTTCAAATTTTTTTAGAAAACTGTCATGAACTGGGTCAATCTTAACCTCTAAATATAGAGCTTTTCTTGAAAAATTATCTACGTCAACTCTTTCAAACTTATAACGAACAGTTGGTTTTAATTCATTAGCGGTCATATTACACCTTGTTTTATGCTAATTTATACATTTTTTCAATTTACTTTTCAAGTCCTAATTACGTCAATCGGTAAGTTTTGTTCGATTTTCAATCCGCTATTTTCCCAAAATTTCCCACTCCTAAATTCTTTCACAGTGCAAGGGTAGGCAGGATAAAAATTCAGAAGCCAAGATGCGAGATACAATAGTGCCTCAATAACAAGCTCTTATATACTAAGGGAGCTTGTTTTTTATATGCTATTCTTGTTTTTGAGACAAAAGGCATAACTACTGTAATCTTATGATGCTGCAAATTATCGTAAAAAGGAGCATTTTAACGAAAAGTAAAGTTTAAGGAAAATCATTTAAATAATTGTATTGAAAATTATATTTTTATGCTGCTAAATAGGTTTATATCTAATTTTAAGAAAAAGATATGATGAAGCATAAAAATGTAAAAAGTAAAATCCGTACAGTCGCCTACCTACGAGTCTCTACGGCTGACCAAGATTTAGAAAAAAACAAATCCGATATTTTGCGCTTTGCCAATGATAGGGATTTGGGTAAAGTGGAATTTATTGAAGAAAAAGTATCGGGTACGGTTTCTTGGAAAAAGCGCAAGATTGCTCAAGTGATAGAGGAATTGACTGAGGGGGATAATATTATTGTCAGTGAGCTATCGCGCATCGGGCGGAGTATGCTTGAAATTATGCAAGTGCTGTGTATTTGCCTTGAAAAAGGCGTTCATATCTATGCCCTCAAAGGTAGTTGGCAACTGGATAACTCGATTCAAAGTAAAGTCATGGCAATGGCTTTGACGATAGCTGCGGAGATTGAACGAGACTTGATTTCTTTGAGAACCAAAGAAGCTCTACAAGCTCGAAAGAACAAAGGAATGCCTTTGGGCAGACCCAAAGGAAAGGGCAAAAGCAAGCTGGACAAATACCGACCAGAAATTGAAGCCCTACTCAATAATGGTTCAACACAGAAATTCATCGCCAATCGGTATGGTACAACAGAAGCCAATTTTACCAATTGGATGAAGAAAAATGGTATTCTGAGACCTAAGACGTAGTCTTAAAAATGAAAAAAGGGGCTACTAACGTAACCCCCAATCTATTAATAGTTTATTCACATTTAGTGCTGTACCACCAATTTCTTAGTCAGCAGGTCTTTTCCATATTGTACGGTCACTAAATAGGTGCCGTTTGGATAATCTACGGTTGGTATTTCAATATTGCCAACTGTTAGCCCCCTCAGTTGTTGACTGAAAATGATTTGACCTGATACGGACTTTAGCTCAAAATTCACATCTGTAGGATTAGAAAATTGATAAGTCAGTATGGCTTGTTGATGCGAGGGGTTGGGTGAAAGGATAAAACTGTTTTTTGCATTGTCCGATGTGGTGTTTTGCGTATTGATGATATTAGAATCATCTGTACCAGCGATTGGGGTTTTGCTTTTTTCCACATTGGCTAACTGAGTTGAGTCAGAGACGGCAGAATTAGCAGTAGGAGGCATAACCCTTGGAATGATTATACCTGCGTTTGAGGGTAATAGGGTACTCAATGTATCGCCTCTATCTTGTGTGATGCCGTAGCAAGGAATGGTCAAACTTTGCGCTTTTGAGCCACCGTTCATATTGATGGTTTCACGGTTGAGCGTTGGAAATATGACCAAAACGGCTTTTGCACCTGCTTGTTGTGCGGCTAAACATTTGTCGGTGGGGTCGCCACATCCGACATCGTGGCGAATGACGGCTATTTTGCCACGCAAACCTGTGGTGTCTATGCTGCACAAGCGTTGTCCTGCGGCAGCAGGGGCGGCGGGTGTACGTGCGGCTTTGATTTCGGCACGAATGGCGGCAGTCGCTAATCGTGCCGCAGCAGAGTCGCGCACAAGTGGTGGTGCAATGGACACTTGACGTGGTACGCTGTAAATATCTCGTGCGGCAACCATGGGCAAAATAAGCCCATTGGTGGGTGTGCGACCCCCATATTTGGCGGCATTGATGCGGTACTGACTGCCTGTGTTATAGACTGACAGCAAAACGCTATCTGCACGAGCGGTGTTGTTGTTTTGTGCGGAGAGTGTGGTTATTGTGAGCAGCATAAAGGCTGCGGTTATGTATTTTTTCATTTTTTGATGTTTTGTTTTGAATGTTTTGCACCCCTCAATAAAACCAACACCGACACCGTCGTTCGTTTGTTCTACATGGACGCTTTGTTCGTGAACACCTTGCGATAGCAGTCAGGCGCGAGTGTACAGGTTTTTATACTGAAAATTGCATTTAACTAATAAATCAAATAGCATATCTCCAAAAGGTTGATCTTTTCCATCGTCAGTTAATATATATCTATCAACAATATTAATTTTTTGTTCTTTGTGGTCGTCAGTGTATAAAACTTTATCTATAAACACAATACCTTTTTCTTTATATGGTTCTTGCCATTCACTTCTAATTATGACTTTTGCCATATTAAAAACATTTTCCGAATCTAAAATAATTAAGAGGTTAGTATCTGTTATATTGAATTTACATTTATTTAAATTAATTTTATGCGCAAAAATAACCCCCTTTAAAATAGCTTGTGAAAAATCAATATTATCCATCTTATTATGGAATTTTTCATTATAAAATAACTTAAATTTAATACTACTTTTAGCAAAAAAAGAATAGCCCCTAAAAAAAGTAGAGTCTAATACACCAGAAAAGCTACAATCCTCAAACCTCGTTCCATCAAAATCAGTTTCAAATAAATTACAGTTGATAAATCTGCAATTTTTCATTAAAGGAAATCTGAACAATGATTTTGACATATTACAATCAATAAAATCTACATCTTCAAATTTACCTGAATTAATACCCGAATTCATATTTAAAATACTTTCTGACAAATTACAATTTCTGAATTTAGTTTTTTTAAATTCAATATTAGTAAAATCTACGCTTTTAAAGTTAGATTGTTCAAAATTACAGCTTTCTATAGTACAGTTCTCCCAAATTGTGTTAGAGAAGTCTGAATAAGAAAAATCAATTTTTTTAAAATTTGAATTTTTAATCTTTTTTAATATAAATAATGAATTAATACCTTTTGAGAAACCATTTATTATTTTGTAACCACGCAGGTCTAACCTACCATTATATTCTTCTAATCCATCTATATTGTGTAAATCTTTTCCACAATATAAATAGTTATAAATTTTTAAATTCATACTTGCTAAGTTGGTCTCAGACCAACGGCTCACTAATCTATTGTTCATAAATCAAATATTAAAAATGTAATAAACTCATTAGTTTTTGTATAATTTCAAGACTACTCTTACAAATAAAATAACACAATATAATAAATATAGTAATTAAAGACTATAAAAATTAATAAGTTAAAGGAATGCCCCCCGGACCATACTTTTGTACATGAGGACGCCATTGGCTTGGAGTAGTTACATCCCACCATGTGCCTTTAAGTACCCCTTTTCCTATCATATCTGCACCTTTATTTGTTGGATTTACTTTTAATATGCCTAGTTTTTGAGCTATATTTAGAGTTGTACTATTTGCTGCGTGCTGTCTAAATGCTCTATCTACTCCTTTTCCTTTCATCATAGGGGCTAATGCAGGATTTCTTGCTGCTGCTGCTAACTCTCTTGTTGTGTTTACGGGTGCAGCGACTGCTTTTACAACTGCTTTTTCAGCCGCATTTGTAATAGCCATTTCACCTGTTTTGACTGCGCCAGCACCACCACCTACTAAACTTAGACTCATATCAGTACCAGTTGCAATGCGACTTGCATTTTGTTCATTAGCACCTAATGCTTGTGCAGTCTTTTTTGTCACATCATAAGTCAAAGATTCAGTACTTTCTCCTGTCCACATTTGCCTTATACCTGCTTGTACATCATCTCCTCCATGCCCCAAAGCAACAACAGCTCCCGCTTTTGTTAAGAATGTTGGTTCAGGAACAAGGGCTAATCCTACACCAGCTGTCATTTGTATTACACCTCCAACAGCTCTGAGTCCGCCCAAGACTCGTGTACCTATATTACCACAACAACCTCCACTTGGCGGATCCGAATCGGGCATCTTTCCATCTGGATCTGTATTTTTTGTAGGATTACCATAAACATAATGATATGGAGACCAACCTTCTTGACTTTCTGTCATTGGGTCAACCGCCAACCATCTTGATACTGAGGGGTCATAAAACCGCGCCCCATAATCATTCCACCCCAAACCAAAATCATCATTCCACTCCTTGCCATTGTACTGATATTTATTCGCACCTGCCGCACCGTTCCAGTTGCCTTCCATATTCAAACCAAAGGGATAGTAGTGATTGATTTGGCTCATTTCCGTATTTGGGTCAATCGTGCCATCGCTATTGAGGTCGGTGTAGGTTGTGCGGGTATTGCCCAAGTGGTCGCGTAGTACAAATTCGTGTCGCCACACGCCATCTGTACCACGCCGCAAGCCCCCCTCAGTATGACGGATATAATCGCCTTGTCCGTCTTTGTTGATTTCTATTTCTTCGATGTAGTAGCGTTCATCTATGATGACGTTGTTTTCTGTTACCGTTTTGCGCAGTTTATGACCTGATGGGTCGTACAAAAACTCAATTTTACGTGTTGTGCCAAACTCTATCAATATTGGCATATTGAATAGGTTGTAACTTATTTTCGTAATGCCTTTGTTTTTGTCCGAAGTCAGATTGCCATTATCGTCATAAGTGTAAGTGTCGCCCGTTGTGCCACCTGTCGGATATTTGAAACCTCTGTCTTTGTTACTGTAATCTGTAACACGCATCAGACGGTTTTTATTGTTCGCATCCGTATAATCATAGACTAAATTATCAATCTGACCAAATGTTCCGCACACCACACCTGTTGCTTGACTCAAACAAGGGTCAATCAAACCATTGCGGACAAGTGATGCGATATTGCCCCGATTGTCATAAGCTATTTGTTCCCCAAATTTATTATCTGTCGCATAAACAGGGTCGCCGGGGAAATAATACGGTGATTCTGTTTCGTGTATGTCTGTATAAGTGGCATTTGTGAGCCTATCAAGCTCGTCATAGGTGTAGGTATAGGCTTGTTTTTCACGTCCTGCCACTTGCCACATTGTTTGGCTGATATTGCCGTTGTACTGAGGGGGTGCTGTCAGATTCGGGTCGAGTGTACTACTGTAATTGATGCGTTCGCCGAATAAATCTACATTGTCGTCGTTGCCATAGAGATTCCACAACTGCGTATGCCCATAATGCACCGATTGCACACCATTATTGGTTAAAACAACTTGATTGTAACGTGACAAATCCATTTGATTGATAGCGGTCAACCAACCTCGAACATTATATTGATAGTCAATGGATTGTAGCCATTTAGTTGTGTTACTCGGTTTGCTCACATTTTTTTCTACGAGTTGGTCTTTGTAGTTGTAATTGTTTTCAAACAAAGGTTCTGCTGTGCCAACCCAATTGCTACCCAAAATCTGTTGAAATTTCGCCGTTTTCAAACGATGCCCGTTGTCGTAAGTGTAGGGAATATAGCTGCCATGTCGTCCACCGCCTGCTTCATAGACCGTCATATAGTCGTAAACCACTTGGTCAGCATCATTGCGCTCCGTGTATTTGCCACCCGATTGTTGCAGAATATGCGTTCCTCCTCTGTTGACGAGGCGACCATAATCGTCGTATGAATACCACATCCAAGTGTATCGCCCCTCGGTTGGTTTTTGGTTGCTCATTTGTTGCTGTGTGAAATAAGGCAAATTCCGCGAAGCCTCGTATCGGGTTTCAGTCAGCATTGCCATAGCATTAATCGAAGACTCGTTGAGTGTCAAAGCATAAGCTGCAGGGTCTGAGCCGACTATGTTTGAATAAACCATAGCGGTATAACGCACACGCCCTAAATTATCGTAAAGTGTGGCTATGTATTTGGTTTGACCATTGCTTTCTGGCACACGCATATTGCCATCTTGCATCAACACCATCAAATCCCGATTGTCGTAATAGAAACATTGGCGTTTTGCGCCCGGTACTTTCTTTTCAATCAAACGATTGCGGTTGTCATATCGGTATTGAAAAACTAAATCGTATTGCAAGACATTGTTTGTATTGATGCCATCGGGCTGAATGACAGCGACTAAATTACCGTAGTCGTCATAGACATTATATGTATCAATACGTTGCCAATCACCTTTGGAGTCTTTGACAAATTTTCGAGTCAATAGAACACGTCCTAATTTATCTTTGAAAACGTCGGTTCGACCAACATAAAAACTCAACCAATCCGTTGCTGCGGGTTTTGTTGTTGTACCGTTTTCATTCCAAAGTGAGGTTTTATAGAGGAGGTTATCATAATAATAACCATCGTATGTGATATCGACAAGTTGATCACCTCCAACAACTGTAGGCGCAACGGTAAATTTTCGGACATCGTCTTTTGTCAAATCCGTATTGTATGCAGGATTAGCAGATTTTGTATTTGCGCTATAAAGCGTTTTGACGGTTTTGCCATCTTCTGCTTTTTGCTCCAACACACGACTTAAAGGCGAGTTTTCGTAAGTCGGTTGTACTGAGGGGGTGCCTGTTGGTTCAGTTGGACAACCCGACAAACTGATTTCTTTAGGTTGATAGGTCAAATTCGGTCTTCCCACATTGTCATAAGTCATAAAAGACAGTTGATCCAAATTGCTGGGTGTATATTGCTTTTTGACACTGGCAAAAGAGCGTCCCAAACCATCTAAAAACTGTACACTACTGAGGGGGGCGGTATTGTCTGCATAAGTTGTTGTAGAACCCACAGAATTACAAGGCGTGCCTGTAGAACTGTAATTGTACTGATAGGTGGTAGTTATTCGTGGGTTGTTGAAATTGGCATCTACACGAGCGTAGCTGTGCCACAAACGTTGTAGTGGGTCGTAGTCGAATTTGGTGCGGACTCCGTTTTCATCGGTTATTTTATTAACGAGGTTCGATGTTCCTTCGTATTCAAAAAACGACATAAGCGAGCCAAACTGCTTTTGAGTTAAGCGTTTTTTGCTATCCCAACTGAAAATCTGTGGTGTGGTAAAGCCCTCTTTAGTCATTTGACTTGGTAAACCTCTATCATAGGCATCAACGGTTACGTTGAGTTTGGTTGTACCATCTTGGTTGATAGAATAGGATTTATGTGGTAATATTACAGCATTTGTATGCTTAAAGGCAGGTTGCCCACTACTTGGCATTTCAAAGACATTATATTTCAAAATCGAACCACCTACTTTTACATTATTAATATAGACCTCTGTTTGAAGAGGTACACCAATTATGTGTTGAAAAAGTAAAGTAGAAAGCCCATTGGGACTTACATTTAACTCTGAAACATTATTATAAGCGGGAATATTATCGTAGTTTGGATGTGTGCTAAGTAAGTTTTTAGCATAATAATTTTTCGTTTTATGCTCTTTTCCTTCGCTATTTGTTACGGTTATCTCAGTTGGTGCTAAAAAGCGGTTTTGGCTATCGTAGGTATAATTAGTTCTCGTTTCAACACCATCTATTTTGCTTTTCACTTCACTCAAGCGATACGGTCGAGTGCGGATACTGTATTTTTTCCAAAAGGTTATAGATATTGGTGGCTGTGGTAATGTAGAGGGGGGAGTGCCATTAAAACTGACTTCTGTTGCTGTCAAATGATTTCTGGTAAAGCAACAAACTCCTCCAATCGCAACTATTTCAAATGTCGTTGTGGTCGTCACAGTTGCAGGAGCATCAATAGAACCACTTGAACCCGCGTTACCAAATGTGAAACTGTTTGACTTGATATAAGTTCCCTGTCCTGTTTCATAAATATCATTTTTCGCGGTGTAGCTTTCCTCACTAACAATTTGATAGTTGTTATCAATCAAAGTTTTATTTTTTAATTCACCTGTGCCAATTCGTGGTTGTTCGGGTACAGTTGGTAAACCATTAAATACCTCTACTTCTTCAAGTTCATAAGCGTATTGTGTGGCGAATCCATTTATAGTTTCTGTAACAAGTCCATAACCAATATGATACCCTTCAAAAGAGGTTAATGGTACGAGAGAAATATCTTGGAAATAATGATTGATAAATTGCTGTCCATTCGTATTAATTTCTGGGTTACATGCGCCAATAACATTATTAAAGACATAACCATAAATTGGTTTTCTATACAATTTAGCACTCGACATACTACCACCCGATTGCCTATAGCTATATGTTTTAACAACATTATTGGTGGTATTTATACCATCATATGAAGTTATTTTCGCTATACGCAAACCTCCAACTTTTTTATTGATTGGGGTTGCTGATATTTCTTTTTGAAATTGAATTTGTGACGCAGCATTTGTCAAGCGTAGAACAAATCTATATTGTACATTATTTTGAAGTCCAGGAAATAAATACAGTAATTTATCTGTGATGTTGTTTATGATTTTATCATTGGCACTATTAGAAACACTTTTTGTTATTAATGGGGTACTACTGTTGCCTTGATATACATCAATAGTTACATTTGATGGGTTATTTGATATATCTGCTGCACTTGGACTATAGTTATATGCTTTTTTATAATTCCAGATAATAAAAGAATTATCAATATCGTCAAAGGTTTTATAAAAAGTTGTTGAAATTTCTCGTGAACCTGAATTTTCAGAAAAATGACCATTTACCCAAGCTAACTCTACTAAGTTACCATCATTTACCATGTTTTTAATATCTGTTTCCCAATAATCATTGGCTTGATATTCAAATGTAGAAGTTCCCCCTGTAGGATATTTTATTTCTTTCAATGAACCCAAAATCATTGATTCTTCATTCGTCTCTCTATTTGATGCGCCTTTATTTACATCAATAGACGTTCCACCGTATGAATTATAACGTAGTCTTGTGAAAGGAATATTCAGTCCAGCTGTTGGATTGCTATTTGCTCCATTGAAGTAGCCCCAATGGTCAATGGCAGAAGATAAACGATTTGGTAAATAATTAGGGTTGTTATTCTGAGTATAATATGTCAGTATATAAGGTTCTGATTGCAAAGAAGTATTACAGGACTTTTCCTGTATTGCTTCTAATCGTAAACGTTTATCTGTTTCTTGATTGGTGTAATTAGTAGTATTATCTACAAAGTAGCCCTGAGTGAGTACAAATTTTTTACAAACTGTTGTACCTGATTCAATTTTGATTTCATTTAAGCGTTTAGCCCTATAATTTTCTTGATTGGGCATCACTTTTAAATCTTCTCTCACTTCATTAGCAACGAAAGTTATGATTTCCGAATTTGTTGCATTAGAGATAGAGGCTAAACGGTAGCCAATTATATCCGTTACGCTTTCAGCGTAATTACCAGAAAGCGTTGCAATTAAATTACCTACCGAGCCACCGATAGAAGCACGTGCGCTGTTTCTGTATTTTTCAGGTGTGTATGCCAAGCTGATACTGTGTTTCCTATCCGCTGTTGTAATTTTTCGTAAATACCAACCTGTAACATACTGGTCAACTTGGGCATTGAGTGGTTTTGTTACTTCAATACCATCATTTATGTCGGTATCAACTGCTCCAAACTCATATTTTGTCCCATCGGGTGTTGTAATTGTAAATTTTTTGAGCCTTTTGATATTACTACCACTTCCATCTAATTCGTATTCTACCTTCACATCTTGTTTGGGTACTAAAACAACCTTGCCATTAATTTGACCATCATCAGTCATATCTGCTTCAATATAAAATTTACCATTGTAACCACCCACTGAAAACGAGAAAATATCTGGCTCGCTATCTTTTTCTCCATTTGTAATTTCAGTACTAAATTGACCATCTCCATAAGTATAAGTAGGGTCTGTGTATTTGATGCAGGTATTGTTTGGGTTTAATGTAACTGGTTGATTAACCACTGTAACATATTTTCCAATAGTCATATAACCATTGATACGTTCATCGGCTTTACCTTGCACAGAACGACTAATCATGCCACCTGCTTGTAAGCTCCAATTTTGCCCTACCCAGCTACACGGTTCACCTACTTTGACACCACCTGAATGGTAACTTAATGATATAGGAAGGCTAATTGTACCATCTGAAATTGTATGAATAGGAATAGAGACATTGGTAACACCTGTATGTAAGCTAACAGGAATATCGCCATACTTACCTAAACTTGCAGCATTAGCAGAAGGCATAACCACATCTTTGATTTGATTGTTGACTGCTTGAGATAAACCCATTTGATGAGTGAATACTAAAAACAGGGATATAAAGACAGTACCTACGAGTGTAGTATGGGTAGTCAGTAGTTTCCTTTTCATAGGAAAATCGTGTTTGAATGATTAAGACAGGTTTTATTATTCTCTTAATCAAGGTTGTTTTGAAATAAGGGTTCAAGAAAGTTCCACAGCCTCAAACTGCAAGGCAAAGTTACAGGTAGTGTGAAGAAAAATTATTGGTAAACTTTGGCAGAAATCGGTAAAGTTGCGCCAAAATCGGACATCGCATTTTTTGGGTGTCCCAATTTCTCAAAAACTTCCTCTAATTCAATGGGTGGAATATGTCCAGCAGATAGGGTAATGTTAAATTTTTGAAGCCAACGATTAAGGGTTTTAACACTGATACCATAATAGTTTGCGAGTTGTGAACGAGTTGTGATGTTTGAAGTTGTCATAACGAATACATTTAAAGAGTTATTAAAAGTTTTGAAAATACATATCAAAGAAGTCTTATAACAAGTTGCTATAAGACATGTGATAAATTAGACTTTTAAAATTTTAGCTTCGTTAAATATTCAAACACTTCTACAAAGGTAAGGCTATAAAATATATCTTCTCAATATTTAACATTTATCTGAGGGCAAATTCAATGTTATTACCTTTTATTGGGTATTTTAAACCTTGTTAAAATAGGTGATTTTTGAATAAAAATGGTAAATTGCTACTGAAAGAATTAAAAATCACGATAATCAACTATTATGTTCGTTGCCCCTACCTTACTACTGAGGGGTCTTACGGCATTGTCCCATACAAAATTCTAAAAAAATGACTTGTCAAATAACTTTGAGATGAACTAAAAACTGAATATAACTGTTACTTATAGGTCTTTATAAAGAAATATTGAATTGAAAATATGGTTGTAACTATTTCATTATCAATACACTTTTTTAAAATAGACAACTCTTTAATTTTGTATTTATTTTTTTGTTTACCTAACCTATTGTTCGCTGCTATGACTATCGAGGAACGTCTTAAACTGAAACTCTACGAACTCATATATCCCTCTGGTGTGTCTCACTTAAACGAGACGAATAGTATCTACTTAGGGACAACAAAACTCAAAGATATTCCCGAAAATGTGGACGAGTTTTTCAGATTGTGGTTTATCAAATTCAATAAAAAGACTAAGCTGTTTTTGGGTTTGAGGGATTTGGTGGAAGCCCGATTGAGAAATGAAAGGTTTGTTAGTTTT
>JAEUUP010000074.1 GCA_016787525.1 Saprospiraceae bacterium
GTATCTTGACTATGCCGAAAATCAAGCGGAACGGCAAAAGCCTATGTATATGAAAGATTGGATTGAAAAATTAGATGCCTTTTTGAAGTTCAACGATTACGAAGTTTTGACAGATGCTGGCAAAGTTTCTGCCGAAGTTGCTAAAGCACTTGCCATAAAAGAGTATGAAAAGTTTAGAGTTATTCAAGACCAAATATTTGAATCTGATTTTGATAAAGAAATCAAAAAAATAAAAAATCAATGAAAAACAACGAATTGCAACCCTTTGAGGGCAAAGAAATTAGAAAAGTTTGGCACAACGAGCAATGGTATTTTTCGGTTGTGGATGTCATTGAGGTTCTGACGGATAGCCCAAAACCTAAAACCTATTGGGCTATGATGAAAAAGCGTGAAGCCCAACCGTTCACATTTTGTGAACCTTTGAAATTGAAGGCATCCGATGGACGCAACAGGTTAACCGATTGCGCCAATACTGAGGGGGTGCTACGCATTGTGATGTCCGTACCGTCACCCAAAGCCGAGCCGTTAAAGTTGTGGTTAGCTGAGCAAGGTAAAAGAGCCATTGAAGAAGCCAATGACCCCGAACTTTTGACCGAAAGACAAGCAGAGTTGTATAAAGCCAAAGGCTACCCCGATGAGTGGATAACAAGGCGAATAAAGTCTATTGAGATTAGGAAAGAATTAACTGACGAATGGAAAGCGAGAGGGGTAAAAGAGGGACAAGAATACAGCGTTTTAACCGCTACGATTGCAAAGGGTACGTTTGGCATGACACCGAGCGAACACGCCAAACACAAAGGTTTAGAAAAAGAAAACCTACGTGACCACATGACACCACTTGAATTGATTTTCACAGCATTGGGCGAAGAATTGACAAAACAACAAGCTATCAAAGACGATGCGCAGGGATTCAATGAAAACCACGATGCAGCCGTAAAAGGCGGCGGTTTGGCAGGAAAATATAGAAAAGATACAGAAAAAAGAGGTTTTAAGGTTGTGTCAAGCGATAATTTTTTAGGTTTGAAAGACGGCGGCAAAACCAACGAGCTACCACCGAGCGACGAAACTGATAAAACCGAGTAAAGCGCACTAAAATAACCCTTTCTTATTGCATACCTTACATTACTAAGATAAAAAAAGCCTTACATCGAATATGATGCGAGGCTTTTTTAGTACCTTTTTTAGGGTATTTTAATTTTTTTTGAAAAAATTATTTTTCATATTGTACAAATAAAACCAAACACAAATACACATTTATTTGCATAATTCAGAAATATGCAGAAATACGTATAAATATGTAGAAATACGTACATTTAATTTTGATTATCAAATACTTACATATTAATACTTGTATTTTAATTTTTCAATTTTTATATTGAATTTTGCTCATAATTTACCTGTCCTTTTTTGAAGGAGTGCATGGTTTTACTTTTGTAACATCAGTTATTAATGTCTTAAATGTTCTTGTTTCAATTTCGAGTTTAGTTAAGAATAGAGAAGGGATTATAGAAAATTTTTTGGTTCTCATATTTATTCATATCCTTACTAAAATCGGTTGTGCCGTTGTTTAACGGGGTTTCAATCCAGCCGAAGCCTAAGAAGGGTTTATTAGGGAAAAAATTTGGTACAATCAAAAGTTTTGTTCTAAATTATCCCAAAACAAAATTGGCTACTGGTAGTAGCTTTATTATTTAACCAATTGGAAAAGGGCAGGTAGCAACTGCCCAATTCCTATAAAAAAAGTTACAAAATGAATAAGTTTAATGGCGAAAGCCAAGCGAAGAAGGTAGTTAATGAAATCTACCATGTCATTCACATAATCTATCTAACAGCATGGCTTTTAGAGCAGATTATTAAGGGTATCGAACATTATCTAAACTGATAATCCCTTATGATGTAGAAGACTGTGGCGAATCTTGATATATATTCACCACAGTCTTTACTGATTTTTTTTGAGGGTTTGGTGGATTCTATTTTGGTGCAATATTAAGAAATCCCTATTTAATTTAAAATTATCTTTGGTTGTCCACCTTACCAAAGGCTTTCCTTTTTAGGTATTTACTATTTAAGTTATTATTGAAAGTGCAATAATAACCAGATAAACTACTTTACCCCTCAGCAGTCTTGTCTTTTGCGTCTTTTCCATTCCTTATAAAATCAATCAAATCAGAATGAAGTATGTAGAATCGTTTACCACGCTTGTAAGCCTTCAAAGAGCCATTTGCTATTTGGTCACGAACATATCTTTCAGTCACTTCTAATTTTTCAGCAGCCTTTTCGAGTGTATAAAAATCATCACTTGCAGTCATTAAATTAATATTTTAAAAAATAGTTACGAAATCTCTATTGTCATTGCAAAGATATACAAAAAAATACCCTTAATAGTGGTTTAATAGTGACATTTTTTTACGGAGTATTGGACATTGGTTTAATAGTTGTAACTTTGTTTTAATTATAATGGTTTAATAATAGATTAATAGTGGTTTAATAGTTAGAAAATGTTAAAAAATATTAGTTACACTATTGCAACGCTCGTTTATGTTTTGTAACTTTGCATCATAATTGAAAAACAAAGGAAAAACGGTTAAAAATGGAAAGAGTAAAAATAGTGATTTACAAAAGAGTATCTACCAAAGGGCAAGGTGAAAGCGGTTTAGGTTTGGAAGCTCAAGACGCATACATTCAACACTTTGTAACGAGCAACCCTAAATTTGAGGTAGTGCGAGAATTTACAGAGGTTGCAAGCGCAAAGAGTGTAGATTGCAAAAAACGCCCTCAGTTGTGTGAAGCCGTTGCGATGTGTGCAAAAAGCGGTTTTACATTGGTTGTTGCAAAAGTTGACCGTTTGAGCCGTACCACAGAACATGCCTTAGAGATATTCAGCAAATTAGACGGTCGTTTGATAAGTTGCGATATTCCAAATTTGGACAAATTTACATTGACCCTTTACATGGCAATTGCAGACAGAGAAAGAGAATTGATAAGCCTACGAACGAAACAGGCTTTACAGGCAAAAAAGGCACGTACAGGAACAATAAAACAAACTGAAAAAGGGGCAGAAAATTTGAGCCGTACCAATGCTCAAGAAAAAGCAGTCAAGGCGACCATTGAAAAGGCAAAAGACAACGAGAATAACCAAAGAGCCATTGACACCGCCAAAATGCTAAGAGACAAGGGTATGACCTTAGAAGCGATTGCAGAATATTTGAACGCCCGAAAATTCAGAACATCACAGGGCAAAGCATTTCAAAAAACGACTGTAAAACGATTAATTGAGAAGTAACCAGGTAAAAAAGAAAAAACACCCCTCAGTATTTCAATAAAAAAGCGGCACATCTACCACCGACCAAAGTAGAAAGATGCACCGCAATTAGTTAACAGGGCAATGCCCATAAACATCATGCAAAGATGCAAAACATTAGCAAAGCGCACGAACAAAAAGTGCAAGCAAACAATCATGTCGAGCAAGTTGATAACATACTTGCCAACGTCGAAAACACACCTTTTGCTCTCAGAGGTGCGACAACAAAAACTATCCTCTATTTCCTTTTTTCAGTGGTAGCAGCAGCCGAATTGACAGCAGCCCTATTTTTTTACACATCGAGTTTAGGATTATCCTTTGCCGTTGCGTTGGTCATTTGCGGTTTATTTGCTTTTGGTTTTCACGGCTTATTACATGGGATTTTGAGCGACACAGCCAAAGGCATAGTGTTTTCAAAACGTAAAGAAAGCGGTGCGATGTCCAACGAAGTGACGGCAAATATTGTGCTATCAATCGTTTTACTATTGGGCGCATCGTGTACAGTTTTCTTTGTAGGCAAAAAAGGCTTTACAGCGTACAGAGCGACCCAATACGAGCAAGCGCAAGCCAAGCCCAAAGACGATGTGAAAGAGGTTACTGTGGATATGCTTACAAATAGTAAAGGCAAAGTTGCAGCGTGGAAGTTGGAAGCCTTGACAGACCTTGAAAAAGCTAAAGCAAAAACCACAGAAGCCGCCACAGCTCAGGCAACCACCGAGCGACAAGCCTATGATAATGTGACGGCAAATATTACTGACATAGTGGGTGCAAGTGCCTTTGTTTTAGAGTTGTTGCTTGCCTTACTTGCTTATGCCATAGCCACAGCAAAGAAAGCAGCCGTTATCGAAGAAATTGCAAGACGTAAAGGTGTATCACAACCAAACACGTCTAACGATATGTCGTCTAACGACCTACCACAGCCACAAAAACAAATTGGCTTTTCTTTCAATCGAGCAAATAATTCAGGCAACCAAGACAGGGTAATAATTAAGGGTTTTCAAAGAGAAAATAAAGAAAATGATGTCGTAACGACATATCGTAACAACGATATGTCGTCTAACGACCTGCCCGAAAATATGGGCGTTTGTCCCATGTGTGATGAACTTTTTGAAAAGAAGAATTATAAACACACCTACTGCTCAGAGGGGTGTAGGGTGCAAGCATGGGAACAAAAAACAGGCAAGCAGTTTAAAAAAACAGCTAAGATTTAATAATATGTTTATGGGTTAACTTTTACCCCAATGCACCAACGCAAAGGGGTATTTTTAAACCTTATCACATTCAAAAAACATTGATAAATGCCAAAATGTATTAGTAAAAACGAGTTTGAAGCTGCAAAGGCTAAATATTTAGAAACTGTAAAAATGGTTCAAAACCCTTGTACCCAACAGGTCAAGTTAGATTTTTTTATACGTCTAATTGTGCATAGAGCTGCCAAACAAGCGGTAAAAGATATGGGTTTGAACATTGAAATTCTTAATTTGCTTTAGAATATTAAAATATAAAAATCATGGAAAATTCAAATAATAAATATTTTACTATAATTGATAAAATGGATGCCGAAATTGATAGAAACGAGGCAAAACGCCTAATTATGGACTTACTGGCAGCATACAATTTTAGCGATACTACGCCCGATTTTAAAGAACGGTGCTTTATCGCTGTTTTTTATGCGTTAGAATTGATGAGCAGCGACTAACTATTTGTTAGTAATTTTTGCAGTAACAGTGGAATATTTGTTTACATTTGCCTTACAAATGCCCACACACGCAAAAGAGCTGTGTTTATCCGACGGGATATAGGGCAAAAGAAAAGCCCCGTCATTTCTGACAGGGCTTTTTATTTTATAACCAGCACCGAGTTTTTACCGAAAGTTTGGCGACAGAAGTAAAAACAAGGCGTTATCTTACGTAACTATATGAAAATGAGTTAATTATATGATTCTCTTTAAAATTGGGTTCACTTTTGTTCCCTTTTTGTTAGTACAAAATTACAGCTTTGTTAATACTTAACAAGTATTTAAGCTAAAATTTAAATAAAATAGTTTAAATTTTCTCTTTTCATAGGACAAAGATAAAGATAGTTTAGATTTAAAACTAACTATTTCCTGCCTTTTTCGGTGCGACAAAAATTTTGTTGCATTATGTCACAGCACATCAATTTAGAGCTTCTTAGAAGTGACGCAAACAGCCCACAGGCTTTACAAAGTATTCTTTCTCAGTTCACATGGAAACGGAACGGTACAGGCTACCGAGCCAAAGAGCATGGCAGTTACTCGATTTATTGTAAGTCTGGTCAATGGCTTTTTACTTCGCACAATGGCGACTATAAAACAGGTGACGTTTTGACAGTTGCCGCCGATGTCCACCGTTTAGACCTCAAAACAAAAGAGGGTTTGTACGAAGCTGCAAAGATTGTTTGTGAAGCTGCAAACCTTGACTTTTCTAAGTATTGCAGCGACGAACCAAGCGACCCAACACCGAGCCGAAAGTTTACCCCCTCAGTAGTTGAAACAAAGGCATTTTTACCCAACGCTGGACACACACCAAAAGTTAATTTTACTTTTGACATTGCGGCAA
>JAEUUP010000046.1 GCA_016787525.1 Saprospiraceae bacterium
ACTTTTTCAATTACTCAATTTTCAGCCTTTAAAGTGAATTGCGGAACAGTTAAATTTTTCGCAGATTCTGTATTATCATTAGGTATTGGAGGGGCAACAGGTTTTTCAATTTCGACATTTTTCTTTTTCGGTTTTCTTTTAAACCAAAACAGCAAACCACCGACAAGGGCTACTCCCAAAGCGATAATCCACCAACGCTTTCTTAAAAAAACTATTACCTCTGTACTTACACTTTTGTCAATGCCTGTATGGACAATCGGTATGTACGTTTGTATTAACTGTACTTCCATCACTTTTCTTTTTTCTCAAAGGTCGAACATATGAAAGACAACATATCGAGTTTGTTGTTCATCAAGAAACGCTGATTCTGAGCATTAGTAATTTCTTTTCCTAATACTTCTCGTGCTAATGGTTCAAGTATGTCCTCATACCGTTTGAGTTCATTTTGTAATTGTTTGACCTGTTGTTGTAGTTTCAGGTTTTCGGCATTAAGTTGTTCAACATCACAATCCATTGACTCGCTTTTTGCAATGGCTATGTAAACGTAATCTGTGATGTTAATACCCAACTTTTTCACTCTCTCTGTTAGTTGCATCTTCATCATTGGTGACACCCTAACATTCAGGTTCATACTGCGAGATTCTAAAAAATCCATCATTTTATTATGTATTTATGTTAAAGAATCAATTAAAATCACAAAAAACGGTGTTTTTAAAATAGCCAAAGGCTTTAGGCTGTTTTACACTGTTTTACCCTAAATAAGATGCGATTTCACACTTGTATAGCACTTATGGCTCTCCTAATGTTTCAAAAATGACTTTAACTTGGGCAGGTGTGAAGATGCGTGCATAAGGGTTGTAATACGGTAGTAAATGCTCGATGGGTTTTAGCCAACGGCGTAAAACATCGTGAGAAATGTTATACAATCTGCAAAGCTCTTTTTTTGAATAGGCTTTAATTTCGGTCTCGAAAATGACTTCTTTCATTTTTAGTTTTTAAGTTTTAAAGTTGTTTTAAAATACAATATGAAGTTTTTAGGGATTTGAGTTTTAGGGTTGAGGTTCGATGTAATACGTTGAAAAACATCGAACCTCAATATGCTTACTACTATCCTTTAGGCTTACTGAACTTCTTACCAGTTCTTGCTTCCCATGCAGCTATACGGCAATTTTCCGAACAATATTTTTGATTGTGAATTTTGTAAACGTATTCCGTTTCACAATGTAGGCACACTTTCATTTTACTTTTATCGGTATTTGTCGTTAACGCTTGCTGTTCAACGTTTGCCGTTGGTAGGTCGTTTTGCCTTTGAAAACCCCGTATAACAGTTCGTCCATTGTTTTCTGAAAAGCCGAACTTCTGTACTGAGGGGGGGGCCGTATTGGCAGAATCTGTGTCTGCCATTAACGCTTGCTGTTTAACGTTTGCCGTAAATGGTTCACCGTTCATTTTTTGTCTCTGTACCAATTCTTCCATAACAGCTGCTTTTTTTGCAGTGGCAATACTGTAAGCAAGTAGAGCCAAGAGGAACTCCAAAGCAAAAGCACTAACCCCAACAATATCTGTAATCTGCGCCGTAGTAGCATCATAAGCTGCTCTATCAGCAACTTCCTTTTCAGTTTGCTTTTCGATGGTTGTTGCTTTAGCTTTTTCTAAATCGGCTAAGGCTTCTAACTTCCATGCTGCAATCTTTCCATTCTTATTGGTAAGCATGGTCGCATCTACTGTTTGAATGGGTGGTAGTTTGCTTTTGTCGTCATTAATTTTCTTTTCATACTGAATTGCACGGTAGTTTGAAAATCCTTTTTTCCCAACAAAAAACACCGTACAAGCTGCACCCAATAATAAAGCGATTGATAAAATGATATTAGATGTGACTTCGGAAGCCATCGCACCACTTTCCTTGCGCTTGACGAATACAATACCCAATGCTGTGTCAACAAGTGTATTGTGAAGAAGACCATGAAAAACAATAGGAAGCAATAAACTGAGAGCCACTACAACAGCAATTGGAAAACCTAAAGCTGAAATTTGAAAGAAAAAAGCAGCTGCCATCTCTGCGGCCGCAATGAGTGAAAATAAAAAATAAAAGATTGTTTTGGTTTTTACGCCTCTCAATGCGAAAGGTGTATTTGCGATGTGACTGAGAATGGCATTGACATTCTCGAACTGGTCTGCGCTCTTAACGCTGCTTTCGTGAATTTTCACGACGTTTTTGTTATTTTCCATAACTTTGTAAATGTTTTATAGGCTTTCGCCTGTTTAATGAATGGCGGTGCATCTTGGTAACTTTGGTCGGTTTGATAGATGTGCCGCTTTGTTTATGAATACTGAGGGGTATTTCTTTTTATGGTAATGAGTAGGGCTGTAATGTCGTTGTACTTACTAAATTGAATGTTCTAATCAAATTCGCTACTAATGGCTGTTTGTCTATCATCGCATTTAAAACCGTTTGCTCTTTACTGAGGGGTGTTCGTCTTTTCTGCAATATTTGACCATATAAATCCTCTTTAATCGTGTAATCTGCAATGTCTAATCCTTCCTTAATGTGTTGCGCTTTCACTTCGTTTGGTAAAGCTGAAATATGATTTTCGAGAATATCACAAACAACTATATCTAAACTCAAAGCCTCTTTCAATTCTTTCGCCCTTTTTGACCATTCATCAAACTTTCCTAAGTCGGGGTAGAGTACGATTCTTTTACCTATCAAAACGGTACATTTTTCATTTGTCAATCCATCTGCACCACAACTGGCTAACCATGTATAACGTGGTTCAATGACGGTCATTATGGCGGCTGTTTTGGCGGACTCAACTACGGCAACTGGCTTGAACTGCGTTTTAAGTTGATATTCTCCACAAAAACATTGGGCTAATTGAAAATTTGGAATATTCAAATAAGGCTTTTCATGTGTCCATTCGGGTCGCCTTTTATTACCGTTTGACCAATATTTTTCACGTTTACCTGTTGCCAAGTTGTAGAGCATAATTTGACCACCTCTATAATCACCATTAACATCACGTTGCCAAAAAACAGTTTTGTTGCCTTTTACTGTTCCGATTGAAAACCTTTGAATTAAGTCCGCCCAAACTTGTTTGTCGTTGTGAAGTATTTGTAGTAAGAATTGAGCAAAATGATTATCCTCATATCGTTGCATCGTTTGGCGCACTATTGTCGGGTCTATAAATTCAACCTTTTTTACTGAGGGGGGAGGTAGAATCTTTTTGTATTCATCGGATAATCGCCATTTTTCATCAATGGTACGTTCATTTGTCAGCGTTTTGACCGCTTCAATAAATGATAAACCTTTGATTTCTTGAATGAATTTTATCACATCACCACCTTTGCCACAACCAAAGCATTTGAAAATACCTTTTGAGGGTGTGATGTAAAACGAAGGTGTTTTTTCATCGTGAAATGGACACAAACCGATGTATTTGTTACCGATTTTTTTCAGCTTCACATATTGGTTAACAGTATCAAAAATGTCTGTTTTTAGCTTAATCACAGCGACATCAATTTTTTCCATTGTTTGAAATTTTAAAGTCTTTTTTGTTTTAAAACCGCTCTGAAATAGATACATACAAACACTCAGCCGTACAAGGGGAAATGTATGTATGTATCTATTTTTAGAGCAGAATTTGTTTTAATTTTTATTTAATATACATTCGTGAAATAGGTGCATACATACATTTCCCCTTGTACGGCTGAGTGTTTGTATGTATCTATTTTTGGACATTATCTAAAGGCAATTCAGTTTGAATATTGGTATTGAGGAGTGCCAGTTTCAAAAGCAATCGCCTTTTGTCTTTGGGGTCTTTTTCGCGTGTAATCTTACATTCTTCACCTTCTAAATCACGTAAAATATATTCTTGATTAATAATATCTAATAACTTGTCTTGTGCCGCACGAATCCCTTTCTTAAACTTAGCCGCTATTTTTTCTTGAATAGAACTAACTTCTTTACTTTCCTTCGGGTCGGTAAGGAGTTGCTCCAAATACTCAATAACCAAATCTGTGTCAAATGCTTTTCTTTTATTCTCTATTTGTTGTTTAACCATATCTTCATTAGCCAAAACTAAGCCTTGTGCTTCTTTAGAGTATTCCAAGAAGATAGGATTAGGTTTTGCAATATTTCGTGTTTTCAAAAAACGTAATTTCATTAAATCATTATCATCGTTATCACTGTTAAAACCAATTTGAATGATAGTGCTTGCTTTGTTTTGCCCTTCTGTACCAGTATGTCCTCTCGCTTTGTCTGAAAATGGATTTTCGTGTATCAGTAAAAGGAATGTCGCATTACAATCATCTGCAAAATTTCTAAGGTCGTCAAACAGTTTTAGGCTGTCTTTGTCGTTGTTGAATGAAACTACACAGTCTGTAACCACATCCAATACGACAAAAAGAGGTAGTGATGTTTGACCTTGCACATACTCTAACCATTGTTTAACCGCTTCAACTCGTTCATGCCTTTCGGCTTTAGCAATAGAGATTGGGTAGAAATTATCAATTTTGAATGTTTTATCAAAACCTGCTTTTTCACGAATACGTTGAACTGTAAGTGGAAACTCATCTTTCATACCACGTTCTGTATCAATATATACAACAGCAACAGGAAATAGAGCAGAAATAAATTCAAGAAAATCAGTATTACAAGTAGCTGCGTTGACCAAAAATAAGCTGCATAACAATTCTGCAAAACGGCTCTTATGCGTTCCCGTTTTACCTTGAACAATGTTGATAGTACCCTGTAATATAATTGGTACTATATCATCATTTTTAGAATCGTAGCGACTAATTAAAGGCTTTCGCCTTACAACATCTTGATTAGCAGCTTCAATAATTAGGTCGTAGCATTTCAAGAGCTTTGCTAAAATGGGCGATTGATTTTCATTGAAACTTTCTTGTATGTCATTGACAGTCAATGATTTAGTTTCATTTTTTTCGTTGTACGCCTTGCCAATTTCGGGCGTTTTTTGTACCTTTGTCATTATGAAAAATATTTAGTGAAAAACGGCTTTGGGCTTTGCGGCTTAAAGCCGTTTTTCTTTAATGGTTTAAAATGATATTATTGAGACAATAAAATCATTTGCAAATATTGAGACAATAATCGTATTAAGCAAATATTTCCATGAAAATATTTGCTCATTGGTATCATTTTAGCCTAATTTGCAGCATCAATGATTCAAAAGCCAATAAAATGTCAGTTGAAAAAAATAGAAAAATTTATATTTTACTTTTTGAGGGTACTGTTTTGGGTGCATGGACAAACCTAAAATACCTTTGCCGTGACCGAAATACTGAGGGGGTGTTCCCATCTTACTCCAAACTGTCAAAAGATATTGCAGCTTTACGAAATGAAGGAAACGATACGCCTGTATTGAGCATCAAAACAAAAGACAGTAAAGAATATCAAATCAAAGTCGAGTTGGTGCGCTAACAACTTACTTTATCTGATAGAGGTAGTGCAAGGTCGTGTCTTTGCACTACCTTTTCTTTTTACCGCCATTCGCAAGGTACTCGTCAGTTTCTGCAAGTAGCTCTGTAACAGTTTTTTGCTTCCCTTCCAACAGCCATTTGTCAAGTGCATCACGTTCAAAATAGAGCCGTTTCCCTTTTTTGATATGTGGCAGGGTACGCAAAGACGTTTTAGAATAAATCGTCTGAACAGACAATGAAAGATAGGACGCTGCCTGAGTGATGTTCATTCGCACAGGATACTGAGGGGATGAGTTGAGATTCTTTGATGTCGCTTGCTCAGTGAGAACTTTACGAAGGGCATCTTCGATGCGTGTAACTAATTCTGCCTCGGTTAAACTTGTGATTAGTGTATTCATATAAAACAACTATAAACAGTTATGTTGCCGTCAATGTCAACGGTAGCACAAATGTCTTTTAGTTGTTTATTATTCTTTGTCTATTAGGAGAACAGGAGACCTATTAGGAGAACAGGAGAGTAAAATGTCGGGTCTTTACCAATTCTTATAGATTAAAGGTCTTCGTGACTTTTAATGGGTAAATACTTTATGAAAGCAACCACAAACAGCGTAAGCAATAAGGTCGATGTATTTGACTATCAATCACTTATATGAATTTCTATTTTCTTAAACTATTTATTACTTACCCATTACGAATCACGAAGAGCCGAAATTAAAAATAATTTTGTTCAATTTTTAAACAGAAACTTTCTACATGTTTTCGCAATGAACTTTCATCTGTATTTGAGAAGTTCGTGAAATAGGTATCTAAAAATAGTGCATACCGACTTTTTGTACCACCTTTGTAACTATTGGCATGTTTTTTCCATAGCACAAAAAAATAAGAGTAGATAACCCATTTATGATTGTCACTCATATTGAGAGTAAATGTTTTAGAAGCAATGCCATTTACAGGTAAACACAGCCCAATCTTCTTTAATTCTTCACAATCATCTTTCGACAGATAAGGCTCACCTCTATCACTTAGTTCAGTACATAGAAAATCAAAAAATTTATCTATTTGCTTCTTATTTAAGTTGCCAAAACCATCTTCTATATCATATACACCCTCTTTATAGTCTCCTAATTTTTTAGAAATTTGTTTTCTCTTCAAATTATGTTTTTCGAGTCCCAAATTAAGTATGTAGTTTTTGATTTTTTCTAAATGAGCGTCTTTAGAAATAGTAGTTATCATTTCCCCAAATTTAGCTAAAGCATCTTCAAGAAACGTTTTATACTTTAATTTATCAAAAGAAAAGCTGTTTTCAAGGTGATAATCTAAAAACTCTTGAGTATCCCAGAACTCTTTAAAACAGTATGAAAGTAAAAAAAATAAGGGGGTCTCGTGATAAAAATGTTCATCTTGTCCATCTTTTAATACTAATCTAACAGAATCAAACCTAAATTTCTCGATAAAGAAACAGGATTCTACTCTTCGTTCTATCTTTAATTCATAGTTAGATAATGCTGTCTCTTTTGCAAAACTTTGGAAAAATGACTCAAACTCTTCCAAGCTAAAAAAAAGGAAACTCATACTTGGGAACTCACTCACCCAACTACTCTCTACCCAGTAAAAATTATCAGTTAGCCGTCGCAACTCAAAAACACGAAGTTCGGCTCTGAATAGTTCATTTTCTGTCAACCGTTTTAAATTAAACGGTTCTGAGCGAATACTTTCTATACACTCTTTCGCTTCTTTTTCAGAAAGAAAGAACTGAGTTATTCTTTCCTTTTTATCGTAAGCTTTAAAATACAAAATTTCTTTAGCTTCTGTCGGCTGAGAATAAAAGTAGCTGTTAGGTAAGTCAAATTTTATGGTTCTTGTTTTAGTTGCTGCTTCCTCTTGTGTCTCATATAACTCAATTTCAGTTGGGTTTACTGTACCATCTTCAATCAACATCTCAAAATATGAAATTACAGATTCTAAGCACTCTTTAGCATTCTCATTTTCAGGGTCATAATTAAGTAAATGAGATAGACTTTGTTGTATGTCTGCTAAGCATATATCGTTAATCCCAGCATAACTAAAGGGATATTTTTTACAATCAAATTGAATCATTTTATTA
>JAEUUP010000168.1 GCA_016787525.1 Saprospiraceae bacterium
AGTGCAAAGCCCTGTTTCTGAAAGCAAAGACATCAGCTATCTTTTACGTCCTACCGACACCTATATTGTGGGCGATTATAATACGACAACCCCGATAGATACGGTTTTTACGGACGACATACAACTGCCTGGCATTGTAGCATACGACCCAAATTCTGCCGTCAATATTGCCGCAAGGGTGAGTGGACGGATTGAAAAAATGTATGTGAGTTATAAATTTCAACAAATCAATACGAACCAAAAACTCTTTGATTTGTACAGCCCTGAATTACTGACGGAGCAACAAAATTTCATTTATTTACTCAAAAATGATGAGCAAAATACGACCATTATTAATGCCGCAAAACAGAAATTGATATTGTATGGCATGACCCAAAAGCAAATTGATGCCTTGATTTCTACTAAAAAAACAAATCCCGTTTTGTCCATTTATAGCCCCGCACAAGGCATAATTCAAGAAGCTGACAATATTTCTATGGGTAAAACGGGCAATAATGAGTCAAATATGCAAACAGCCGTCAATATGAGAACAGAGTCTCTGCCTGTAAAAGAAGGCGATTATATCAAAAAAAATGAAGTTGTGTTCAAACTGCTCAATACAAAGAAGGTTTGGGGCATTTTTAATGTTTTGCAAGGCTATAACAGTTTGATTAAACTCGGTCAAAGCATTGATTTTTATTCAGAATTGAATGAGAAAACCAAAATTCAAGGACGAATTAATTTCATTGAAACAGCATTTAATCCAGCCGATAAAACCAATCGAGTGCGGGTATATTTGGATAATACTACCTTAAAATTGCCCATTGGCACACGGCTGCAAGGACGAATGAAAACCAAACCGATAAAAGCGATTTGGATTCAAAAACAAGCGTTTGTGAGCATTGGCGATAAAAAAATAGTTTTTCTAAAAAAGGATAAAGCCTTTCAAGCAAAGGAAATTAAAATCGGAGTTGAATTGAATGACTTTGTTCAAGTATTGGAAGGCATTTCTGTCCATGATACCATCGCTGAAAATGCACAATATTTGACGGATAGCGAGAGCTTTATTAAAATAAAATGATATGAAAATTAAACATAGAATCAGCCTGTTTTTCTTTGTTTTTTCCTTGTTTTCAGCTTGTAACAATAAAAACGAGGAAGACCATAGCGCACATCAAGCTGCGGCAAATACCTATTATACCTGTTCGATGGACCCGCAAGTCAAGGAGGACAAACCCGGGAAATGCCCGATTTGCCACATGGAATTAACACCCATGAAAATGGATGAATCCGCCGCTAACGAAATTACGTTGAGCGACCAACAAATTCAATTGGGCAATATCACAACACAAAATATCGGGGAAACCAATAGCCGTGTTGTGGAGGCTTTTACAGGCGTTTTAAATGCCAATCAGGAAAAAATAAAATCCATTTCGGCACGGGCTATGGGGCGGATAGAAAAGTTGTACGTCAAAACATTAGGCGATTATATAAAAATAAATCAGCCTGTATATTTGCTTTATAGTGAAGATATTGCGATTGTAAAACAAGATTATGTTGTAGCGTTTAAGCAACTGTCAATCCCTGGTGATTTTAGTAAAAATGCCCAAACTTTACTCAATGCGGCACAACAAAAACTACAATTTTATGGCTTAACTGAGCAACAAATTGAAAGCATAAAAACCACTGGAGATGTGTCACCATACACCACTTTTTACAGTCCATACAGCGGTTACGTTTCAGAAGTGCCAGCTACTGAGGGGGGGTATGTGATGGAAGGTGCGAGCATCATCAAGCTAACCGATTTAAGCAAACTATGGCTTGAAGTTCAAGTGAATATAAATTATGCTCAAAAGATATATTTGGGTCAAAATGCACAAGTTTCATTCGTGGATTTTCCCGATAAAACCATCAATACCAGTGTCTCTTTTATCAATCCTGAACTCAATGCTGATACGCGGTTGCTGTTGATTCGCATGGATATTCCGAACCCAAATATGCAGTTAAAACCGGGTATGCAAGCGACTGCCAAATTGGTTCAAAACAATGTGAAAGGACTTTTTATACCCGTTGATGCGGTTATTAGAGATGAAAAAGCGACTTATATCTGGCTTGAAAAATCACACGGTATTTTTGAAAATAGGATGGTTGAAACGGGTATTGAAGTCAATGGCATGGTAGAAATAAAAACAAAAATTGATGTGACAAAAAAAATTGTCATGACGGGTGCTTATGCCATCAACAGCGAATATAAATTCAGAAAAGGAAACGACCCGATGGCGGGTATGAAAATGTAATTGGTAGCTATTGGGGCTTTTTACGATATTTTATGCGTTCAAAAAGATTAAAAAACAATTCAACCTCTTGTTTAGATTATGGTTTTTAAAAATAAAAAAAAGGGCTGTGGGCAACTGCAACCCTTTTTTTCTTGAATAGGTTAATAATTGATGGAAAGCCGATTAAATGACCTCATTTTGGGTTGCCGCAGTAATGACCGCCGCAGTCAAAAATCCCTGTATGACCTGTTTTATGGTTATGCCTTGGCTGTGGCATTGCCTTATTGTAGTCGGCAAACGGAGGCTCGGGAAGTGGTGAATGATGCGTTTTTGAAAGCCTTTGTGGGTTTAGATAAATATAATTCAAAACTGCCTTTTAAGCCGTGGTTTCGGACTATTGTGGTGCGCTCGGCAATTAATTATTACCATAAATATTTGGATAAATTGCCTGTATCGGACTTATCAGAAGCGGAAACAATCGGTTTTGACGACGATTTTTTAGAAAAAATGACTCCCGATGAAGTCTTAGATGTGTTACAAGAATTACCACCGTCTTACCGCTTGGCAATCAATCTTTTTGTATTTGAAGGCTATTCCCACCCTGAAATTGCCGATATGCTTGGTATTTCAGTCGGGGCTTCAAAATCGAACTTATTTAAAGCTAAAAAACAGTTGAAACAGCTTTTAAAAGATATAAACATTTATTAAAATGACAGGCAAGAACTTTTTTGAATCATTGTACGAAAAACTAACCGCCCTTCGCCCTTCCGAAGCACATCGGGAAGACGATTGGGCAGCCCTTGAAGCGCAACTTAATGTGGTGTTGCCACAAAAAGAAAAACGTCGTCGTCCGTTCTTATTGCCGCTTATTTTACTTGCTGGTTTGCTGTTGAGTAATGGTATTTGGTGGCAAGTACATGATAGAGAATTAGTACATACACAACAAGTCGAAAAGCAGATAAACACCTTGAAAAATATTGTTGATTCGATAGAAAAAACGTCCGTGATTAACCGCACAGATACCGTTTGGCGGACAATTTACATTGGGAATAAAATGAATGATTTTATTGAAAAAACAAACGATTTAAGTCAAAATACACCTAAATCAAGTACAAACAATAATTTTTTAATTGCTCAAAAAGAGCATCAAACAGAGCCTGTTTCTTTGGAAACGATGTCTTTAAAAGAATTAAATACAGCTATGACAAGCCTAAAATCAGAAACGAATTTAGTGAAAAACACTCGACAATCCGTTTCTGAAATACTCGAAATACAAACAGAACTCAAAGCCTTAACCTTTGAAAAAACACCTATTATTCAGCCTTTTGACAACAAGCCCATAATCATTTCTGAAAAGAATACGCCATTGTTTTTAAAGCACCCCGCAGTAAAAATCGGTTTGAAAGCGGATTATTTAACCCCGTTAAGTACGAGCTTGACGACACACAGTGGCGTAGGTATGGGTGTACAAAGTTCGGTGCGTTTTACGAAACATTTGAGTGTTGTTGGGACAATGGGCATGGCACGTTTGAATTATACAGCAACGAACAAAGATGCTATTCTCGGCTCGCCTGAAGAGTTGCCTTCGGGGGCAAATCAGCCCAACACGTCTCTACAAATGCACATGAAAAATCAAGGCTGTATGCACTATGACCTTAGTTTGCGCTACACATTTAACCCAATTTCTAAAATAAACCCTTTTATCGGTGTCGGTTTTGCAAGTATGATTTTGAAGCCTTATCAAATGGATTTGCAAGTGCAAAATAATCAAACAATGGTCATTTCTCAATCCAGTTTTCAAGTAACGCCTAAAATGTCGCAACATCAGATGTTTCACCTAAGTACAGGCATTGAGATGCCCCTTTCGCAGCGAATTTCCTTCAGTTTTGAAGGGTATTTTATGCGGCAATGGCAAAAAACGGTGGCATTGTCTCCCGATTTTATGGGGATTCGGACGGGTGTTCATTATGGTTTTTAAAATAAATTTTTCAAAAAAAAGGGGCGGTGGGCAACCGCAACCCCTTTTTTTTTGAATTGGGTAATAAATACTGAGGGGGGCTTTGGCACAAGCTAAAACAAAGCTATCCGCTTTTTTAATTATCTAATTTTTTAATTTTAATATCTTTTTAAAGATGAAACGAGTCATTTTTTTGTTCGCCTTAGTTGCGACATTTTCTTTTGCAAGCTGTATGAAGATGGACCCCGTTGGCTGCATCGCTACTTCAACACCGACGACGGGTAAAGTAGGCGTATCCCTTACCTTTACAAGTTGCTCAACCGATGCCCACCATGAAGAATGGGATTTCGGCGATGCCGCTACCGCAACAGGCACAACGGTAACACATTCTTATAGCAAAGCAGGCACTTTTACCGTTACTTTAAATGCTTTGAATGAAGCTAAAACAAAGTCAAGTATTAAAACGCAAACGATTACGATTGCACCGTAAATTGAATGTATTACTTAGGCGTTTTGCACCGCTTATACTGAGGGGTGCAAAACGTTTTCTTTTTTGAAAAAATTAACATACATTTCACGTTCAATAAAACTATTTTATATCAATGATGAACATTTCGCGCTCATTTTGGGCAACCGCCATAAGCATATCGTTACTATCAGGTTGCATGAAAATGGATATGACCACCACCACCGAACCCGCTTTAACTATCATCGAAGGGACGTTCACAACACCCCTGAGTATTCCGACAATCTCGGACGCTAAAAACCTCACTTTGGAAGCAAAAATGGGCAATTCAACGATTATGCAAGGTAAAACAACAGCAAATGCTTTACTTTACAATGCCGCTTTGCCTGTTTTGTCGGCAACAAAGGGCGATGTGGTAAATGTCAAATTGCTCAATAAATTGACAGAAGCAAGTAATATTCACTGGCATGGTTTATTGACACCCGCTAATATGGACGGGCATCCGAAAGATGTTGCGGCGGCGGGTTCGGTTTTTAATTATTCATTTACGGTCAATCAACGTGCTGCGACAACGTGGTTTCATCCGCACGCACACATGACAACGGCAAAACAAGTATTTAGTGGTTTGGCGGGTTTGTTTTTAGTCCGCGATGCCGAAGAAACAGCTTTGAAATTACCGTCGGGTGCATTAGAAATTCCGTTGATTTTAAGCGATAAACGTTTTAATGCCGATGCTTCGCTCAATTACAATCCAACGGGAACAGATGTCATGCGCGGTTATTTGGGTGATAGAATGTTGGTTAACAATGTAGAATCGCCATTTTTGGATGTAAAAACGCGCTTTTATCGCTTCCGAGCAGTCAATGGCTCTAATGGTCGAATACTTGATTTAGCATTATCAAATGGTGCCAATTTCATCGTTATTGGCAATGATGGTGGTTTGCTTGAAAAACCTGTTAGCCTCAGTCACGCCCTACTATCGCCTGGCGAAAGGTTAGATATACTCATTGATTTTAGCAAAATGACGGTTGGTACAGAAGTCTTTTTGCAAAGCAATGCCAATACCATCACGGAACACGGCGACAAAATGTTCAAAATTTTGAAGTTTAAAGTCGCTACGCAAGAAGCGGAAACGTTCAGCGTGCCGCAAAATTTGTCCACAATTACCCCCCTCAGTATCAGCGACGTAAAACGAAGTCGTGCCTTCGCTTTGCCACCTGCTCACATGGCAATGGCGAGTACGGCTGTTCACATGACAGGAATGCACACCATTAACGGGCGTGTTTTTTCGATGGAACGTATTGATGAAACAGTAACGGCAGGAGAAACCGAAATATGGGAATTTGACAACTCTGTTGGTGGCGACCCGCACCCAATGCACATTCACGGTGTTCAATTTCAAATTGTGGACAGAACAGGCGGTGTTGTTGAGCCTTATGAAAAAGGTTGGAAAGACACCGTTTTAGTCAAAAAAGGTGAAAAAGTGCGTGTCATTATGCGTTTTCCTAATGAAAAAGGTTTGTTTTTGATGCACTGTCATAACCTCGAACATGAAGATGATGGGATGATGCTTAATTTTGAAATAAAATAAGACTTGTCATTTTCGCTCCAATTTCATGGGAAATACAACTGATTATTACCATTTTTTTGCAAAATTTCGGTGGGTCGTCAATTTTAATTTTCGGCTCACCATTGTTTAATTTTATACAACAAAATGCTTTAATTTCCGTTTATAAAAAATGAAATTTATCATATCGCTATCGCTCAATCTATTGTTGTTGCTCGTTTTTACGACAGCACCAATTTCTTATGTGTGGGCGTGTAGTGGAAAAGATAAATGCAAAAAAGAAACAACTGAACACGCCTCTAAATCTAAATGCGAAAAAGATTGTTGTAAAAAATCATGTTCCGACTCTAAAAACAAGAAAAAAGGCTGTTGTGGTGGTGACTGCTCTTGTTCTGTTTCCACTCTAATAATGGCAGATTTGCCAAAACGATTGTCCATTGATAAAGTCCTCCTACGACCTGTTTTTATCGTAAAAAATGACTTCTTCTTCAAACAGATTTTTCCAAAATCAACCTTTCAAGACATTTGGCAACCGCCAAGAGCTTTCCTTTCTATTGGATAGCCAATCGTCTATCCTGCCGTTTCCTATGAGATAAAACGGCTAAATTCTGATTATTTGTAATTTATAAAAAAAAGTTGGTCAAATGTTTATCTGAAATAAAACATTTGCTTCACTGCTATTTTTGACAAAGACGATATGGGTTGTCCTGCTAATGGGTTGTATCAAGATGGACAATGAGCATAACCACAATCGTCATGTGTACAAAAAGCAATTTTGATACCCCTCAGTATTAGAACGCATTTTTAAATTAAATCATAAAATTTCTTAAAATGAAAAGAGTAATTGAAATCATCGCTTTTAGCACTTTAATCGTGCTTCCCTTTGCCGCTTGCTCCAACGACAATAATTCAACAGCAAACAATGTTGACACAGCAAAAACGACAGCTGAACTACCTAAAACATCCGTAGAAACGGCAACTGTTTCCATAGGTGAAATTGTTAAAGGTTATTTATCACTAAAAAATGCCTTGACTGTTGATAAAACAAAAGAGGCGGCTACTGCGGGGGCGGCATTGGAAGCGACATTTAAAAGTTTCAATAAAGCTGCTTTGACTGCGGAACAAAAAAAGGTGTTTGAAGATGTAGAAGACGATGCCAAAGAACACGCCGAACATATCGGTTCAAATGGTGGTAACATCGAGCATCAACGTGAACATTTTGAGACATTGAGTAAAGATATTTACGCATTAGTTAAAGCCTTTGGTGCTGGTCAGACCTTGTATCAAGATTTTTGCCCGATGTATAATGATAAAAAAGGGGCAATTTGGTTGAGTGAAACCAAAGGCATTCAAAACCCTTATTACGGCAAAAAAATGTTGTCGTGTGGCAGCATGAAAGAAGAACTTAAATAACTGATAATGAGCCGTTTAAAAAAAATATTGTTGGCAATTTTCATAGGGTTTGTTGCCATTCAGTTTGTCCAGCCTGCCCGTAATACCAACGGGCAGGTCTTGGCAACTGATATTACAACGGTCGTATCTGTACCTGATTCTGTGCATACCATTCTAAAAGAGGCTTGTTACGACTGCCATAGCAATAACACGAATTATCCTTTTTATGCCTACATACAGCCGATTGGTTGGTTGTTGAATAAACACATTCAAGATGGGAAAAGTCAACTGAATTTTAGTGATTTTGGCTCTTTATCAAAACGAAGACAGGAGAGTAAACTAAAATCAATCGCCAATCAGATAAAAGATGAAGCGATGCCTTTACCCGCTTATACAATCCTTCATAAAAACGCAATACTTGCAAAAGCAGAAAAAGATTTAATCATTAGTTGGGCAAATACAGCAAAAGATAGCCTTTCACAATAGAAATTTAACATTAAAAATGTGTTCAAAATGAAAAAAATATCGTTAATTATACCCTTTTTTATGGCTATCCATAGCCTTTTTTCACAAGGTCATTTAACACCCCCGCCCTTACGAACAAGTAAAATCGTTACACAAGCTCCCCCTCAGTATATTGGCAAAAAAGTGGTCTATCACCTTTATATTACTGATACAATCGTCAATTTTTCAGGCAAATTGAGGCGTGCGATTGCCGTAAACGGTCAAATTCCGATGCCAACGCTCTCTTTTACTGAGGGGGATACCGCAGAGATTTATGTCCACAATGGCATCAATGAGGAAACGTCTTTGCACTGGCACGGCGTTCTTTTGCCCAATCAATATGACGGTGTGCCGTATTTGACGACTGCACCTATCAAAACGGGAGAGACGCATTTATACACTTTTCCGATTATTCAAAGCGGCACGTATTGGTATCATTCTCATTCAAAATTGCAAGAGCAAATCGGGATGTATGGGTCTTTTATCATCTATAAAAAACCCAATGACCCAACGTTTAGAGCAGAGGATAAAATACGTGACTACCCTGTTGTTTTAAGCGATTGGACGGATGAAAAACCGTTTGAAGTGCATCGAAAATTGCACAATGCCACCGATTGGTATGCCATTCAAAAAGGTGCAACGCAAAGTTATAGTGAAGCCATAAAACAAGGTTATTTAGGTGTAAAAATGAAAAATGAGTGGAAACGCATGACTGCCATGGATGTAAGTGATGTGTTTTATGATAAATTTCTCATAAATGGCGCAAATCAGAAAGAAGCACCACAATTCAAAGCAGGTGAAAAGGTGCGATTGCGGGTAGCAAATGCGGGTTCTTCCTCCTATTTTTGGATGAAATATGCAGGTGGTAAAATTACAGTTGTCGGTAGCGACGGCATTGATGTTGAGCCTGTGGAAGTGGATAGATTGATAATTGGTGTTTCTGAAATCTATGATTTGGTTGTGACAATTCCAGAGGACAATACATCTTATGAGTTTTTAGCAACATCTGAAGACCGTACCAAATCCGCTTCGTTGTGGCTCGGCAGTGGCACTAAAAAAGCAGCCGTTCCGATGCCTCGATTGAAGTATTTCGAGGGCATGAAAATGATGAACGGCATGATGCACATGAATGGCGATTTGGACGATATGGGGATGCGAATGAGCCTCAATCAGATGGATATGAATGTCGTGATGTATCCCGAAATCACAGGGGCTGCACCTAAAAAAGAGATGCAGCATGACATGAAAGACATGAAGCACGATATGAAAAACATGTCTCAAAATGATGATAATCGTTACAATGCCAATGCTTTATCTGATATTGTTACGCTAAATTACTCTATGTTGAAATCGCCAACAAAGACCACTTTGCCAAAAGATGCACCTGTGCGCGAACTGAAATTTGAACTGACGGGCAATATGAATCGCTACCTATGGGCATTAAACAATAAAACCATATCTGAAAGCGATAAAATATTGATAAAGGCGGGTGAAAACGTCCGAATCATCATTTACAATGGCTCGATGATGCGGCATCCAATGCACTTACACGGGCATTTTTTCCGTGTTTTGAATGGTCAAGGCGACTATGCACCGCTTAAAAACGTTTTGGATATTATGCCGATGGAAACCGACACATTAGAGTTTGCGGCAAATGAAAAAAGCGGTGGCGATTGGTTTTTTCATTGTCATATTTTGTATCACATGATGTCGGGCATGGGTCGTATTTTTAGTTATGAAAATTCACCACCTAATCCTGAATTGCCTGATAAAAAATGGGCAGATAAACAGGTCTATAAAGACGATAAAGAATACCATTTTATGGCAAGCAACGACTTTGCGACGAATGGTAACGATGGTATGGCGATGCTACAAAACAAGCGTTGGAGTGTCGGCACAGAGTGGCGTTTGGGCTATCACGACAAGCATGGCTACGAAACGGAAACACATATTGGTCGCTATATCGGTAAAATGCAGTGGTTAATGCCATTTATCGGTTTCGATTGGCGGTATCGAAAATTGGGCATTGATTTTCAAGAAAAAAATCTTTTTGGGCGCACCAATACCAAAGACAACAGGCGGCTTTTCAGCGTTGGAGTGGATTATACGTTACCGATGCTCGTTGTTTTTCAAGCCGAAGTTTATCACGATGGTAATGTCCGTTTGCAGTTAATGCGCGATGATATTCCGCTTTCAAAACGTTTACGTGCCAGTTTTATGGTTAATTCAGATAAGGAATACATGGTCGGCACACGCTATATTTTCACAAAATATATATCTGCTGCGGCACATTATGACAGCGATATGGGTTTTGGGGTGGGTTTGACGATGAATTATTAGAAGCTGTTTTGGAGTGTTTCTCTTTAAAATGGTTTACTTTAATTGCAGAAACGGTGTTATCATTTTGATAGTGACATTAAAAACATGTAAAGTGCTTGAACACTCGTTATTAATGTCACTATCAAAATTTGTTTATAGTTCTGATATTATACTCAAAATTTCATTTTTTGTATTCTTACAGCGTTCAGTATAGCTAATAAAGCCACCCCAACATCTGCAAAAACCGCTTCCCACATCGTCGCCAAGCCACCTGCGCCCAATATCAATACAATCGCTTTGACAGCAAAAGCCAGTGTAATATTTTGCCAAACAATGCGCTTGGTTTGTTTGCCAATGTTTATTGCCATCGCTATTTTACTGGGTTTATCGTCTTGAATGACGACATCTGCCGTTTCAATAGTGGCATCGCTACCCAAACCGCCCATTGCAATACCGACATCGCTCAACGCCACGACGGGCGCATCATTCACACCATCGCCTACGAAGGCGACTGTTTCGTTTCGGTCTTTAATGGCTTTTACTTTGTTGACTTTATCTTCGGGGAGTAAATCGCCAAACGCATTATCTATGCCTAATTTATCCGCCACAAATTTTACGACTGAACTTTTATCGCCACTCAACATTGTGGTTTTTACATTCAATTCATGCAGTTTATTGACCGCTTCTTGTGCATCTTCTTTTATGCTGTCAGCAATCGTCAGGTAGCCCACAAATTTTTTATCGTAAGCCATAGCAATTAAAGTATAAACAATACTGAGGGGGTCAATATCGTATGGGATGGCAAATTTGTCCATCAATTTAAAATTACCGACCAACAGTGTTTTGCCTTTTATGTCGGCTTTTAGTCCAAGTCCAGATATTTCTTCTACATTTTTTAAGTCAATACCTGTATCAATTTTTCCAACAAAATCATGTATTGCTGTGGCAACGGGGTGTGTGCTTTGGCTTTCCAACACATTCACCATTTGGAGGATTTCAGCTTTGTCAAATTCGGGTTTTATGACAACTTCTTGTACTTTAAAAACGCCTTCGGTCATTGTACCCGTTTTGTCCATTACGACATTTTGAATATTGGCAATAATGTCTAAAAAGTTACTACCTTTAAATAAAATCCCATTTTTACTGGCTGCTCCTATGCCCCCAAAATAGCCCAATGGAATACTGATAACCAAGGCACAAGGACATGAAATAACCAAGAAAACCAATGCTCTATACAACCACTGGCTGAACACATAATGTTCTACAAAAAGCATCGGCAACAAGCAAATCGCAATAGCCAAAAACACGACAATAGGCGTATATATCTTAGCAAATTTGCGGATAAACAATTCCGTTGGGGCTTTTTGTGCCGTAGCGTCTTGCACCAATGCTAAAATTTTACTCAACTTGCTATCGGTGTAGGCGGTTGTCACTTTTATTTGTGAAACGGTATTCAAATTTATCATCCCTGCTAATACCGTTTCGCCTTTGGCTTTGGTATCGGGCTTGCTTTCACCAGTCAACGCTGCGGTATTAAAAGAAGCTGTTTCAGATAATAATTCACCATCTAAGCCCAATTTTTCACCTGATTTTAATTGAATAATTGCCCCAATACCTACTGTTTCGGCTTTAACGATTCGAGCTTGATTGTTTTCTAAAATAGTTACTTCGTCTGGTCGTTGGTCAAGCAATGTTTTTATGTTTGCTTTTGCCCTTTTTACTGCCAATGTTTGAAAAACTTCACCAACGGCATAAAACAACATGACCGCAACACCTTCAGGATATTCCCCAATAGCGAATGCGCCAATAGTGGCAATACTCATCAATAAAAACTCTGAAAATATTTCGCCTTTGCCCATGCTTTCAAGAGCTTCTTTGACAACAGGAAAACCTACGGGGATGTAAGCCACGACATACAAAACAATCCGTACCCAACCCGTAAACCATGTTTGAGGAAAATAATTATCTATCACAATGGCAATAGATAACAAAACAAAACTGATAATCGGTGAAAGAAACATTTTTAAAATGCTGTCGCTACCGCCTGAATGGTCATGTCCATCATCGTCTCCGTGCGCTTCGTGGTCGTGTCCATCGTGTTCCGAATGACCGTCCTTTAAGAGTTCTTTTGCACCTGCATTGGTGTAAATTCTTTCTTCCAATGTGCAGCAAAGTTGTTTGCCGTCTTTATCGTAAATATGTTGATGTTGCATTTTTTATTGATTTTGTTGAAGTATAATTATTAAATCGTCTGGAATTTCCATTGGCTTTAATGGCGGTACATTTGCTCCTCCTGTATTACCAACAGGTATTTTGCCAACAAACGACTTGACACCACCGACCAATAATCGGGGTAGTTGCCCAATTATTTCTTTACTATTTTTTGTTTTAAAGCCAAATAAAAGCATTTTCCAATGAACAGCCGTGTGTTCAATTGGATAGGGTTGTCCTAAAATATGCGCTCTTTCTAAGTGAAGCCAGCAACTCCGAAAATCACTTTTTGCGAAAGCTAATTTTGATTTACGCAATTCTTGCTGATAGTAGCTATTTAATGCCTTTGGCATTTTTGTATGAATTTTCATCTCTAAATTGTATTTTAAGATTGAGCCGACACCCCCTCAGTATCGGCTCAAAAAATGAATGATTTTTACTCAATTAATGGTCATGTTCACCGCCACCACCTTCGGAAACTTGAAGATGCGACCGCAAGTAATAAGCCCCTTTGACGACAATATTTTTTTTATCATCAAAGGCGTGTAAAGGCGTGATTTGTACAAAGCCCAATTGAGATGCGCCTGTTTTAACTTCAATGCGTTGAAAATGGTATTCGCCTTTTTCTTCACCTTCCAAAATGAAAATAAACTCCCTGCCTTCGGCTTTGATAACCGCTTCTTGTGGCAAAGCATCTACGGCTTGGCTGCCAATATTTATCAAAGCATTGACATACATTCCGGGTATCAAAGTATGCTTTTCATTGACAATATCGGCATGAACGGCTACGGATTTTGTTTCATTTTCAAAGGATTTGCCGATGTTAAATATCAGACCTTTAAATTCAGCCCCGTTTTGATTGGTTAAGATAAAACGTACAGTTTGCCCTACTTTGACTTTAAATAAATCCTTCTCATAGACCAATAAATCAACGTGCATTTTTGAATTGTCAACAATAGAAAACAACGATTTTCCGACTTCGACAGCACTGCCAATATTGATATTGACATCCGTAATATGTCCGCTAATCGGGGCTGTAATATTGATAATGGGCGAATCGGAATTGCCGCCAATGTCAATGTTTTGACTTAAAATACGGATTTGGCTTTGCAATCCCTTGATTTTGCTTTCTTCCATATTCATATCTGAACGCACCTTTTGAAAGACTTTTTTAGCATTGACATTTTCATCGCTCAATTCTTTTTGACGGGCATATTCCAACTTCAAATAGTCTAAATTTACTTCCGATTGGTGCAATTGTTCATAGAGTTTTTCCCGTTCTAAGCGCAAGTTATTGTATGCGATGCTTTGTAAAGTCGCCAAAACTTGACCCATTTTGACGTATTGCCCTTCAATAACCTTTATCGTTTTAATCGTTCCTGCCAACGGTACGCTCACTTGTGCTTGATTTTGTGGCGGCAATTTGGTATAGCCATTTGTATTAATAACTTCGCTCAAATTCTTTTTTTCAAAACCCGCTAAGACCACACCCGTTGCTTTGTATTGCGCTTCGTTGAGATGCACTTCTTTTACGCCTTCTGCGGGGGCTTCTTCGCCCTCTTTGTGGGCTTCAGTCCCTTCGGTTTTGTTGCCTTCGGCTTTTTTATTACAGGCATTGAAAGAAAAAACACTTGCTATGATGAATGCTGCAAGGATGCCGCTATAAATTTTAATCTTATTATTCATTGCTAATTTTTTTATTGATTGATGATAAATTGAATAGAAATAACCGCTTTATTGAGGTTATTAATGGCTTCTAAATGTGCCTTTTGAATCTCTAAATTGGTTTGCAAAGCCTGTCCATATTCCACATAGCCAATGTCGCCACCTTGATAGGCTTTTGTTGCATTGCTTATGATGGATTGAGCATTTGGTAAAGCGGTTTTTTCATAATAAGCGACATTCGTTTTCCAAAAATCATATTGTTGCACAGACTGTTTCAGTTGACTTTGCAACTGCGTTTGCAAGTAATCATTTTGTTTTTGTTGTACCAATAATTGCAAATTCATTGCATCATTTTTGGCTTTATAAGCACTTTTGCCAAATATCGGCACATTTATACCCAAATGAACGCCTTGAAAACGGGGCATTGAGCTGTACGTTTTAGGCTGCCCATTTACTTCTTGCGTGCCTGCAAAGGATTGGACAAAATAACCGACTTTGAAATCGGGTAAAACATCGGCTTTAACAACATTCTTTTCGGCTTCAATCAGAGCGAGTTGTTGTTTGGCATAAAGCAAAAGAGGATTATTGTTAATGACTGACGGGTCGTTTATTTCAGTCAAAGGAATACTTGAAAAGCCTGTTTCCGCTATTGAAAAATCATTGGCATTATTCATCCATTGGTTTAATTTCAATTTTTCAACCGCTATCAGATTATTGATTTGAGCGATATTTTGCTGCAATTGCTGTTGTTTGGTTTCAGCCGTTGTTTTTTCCAATAAATTACTTTCACCCGTTTTGAATTTCAACGATGCCGCTTTCACAAACTGTTGTAACAAACTATCTTCCCTTTGCAAAACGGTGTTTAAGGCTTGCAAATACAGTATTTGATACCAACTTTGTTTGATATTAAAAATCAATTCCTGCTTGTTAATCACCAATTTCTGTTGGCTTAAACCCACATTTTGCTCCGCTAATTGCCTTTTAGCTTTAATCAAAGTTGGATTAGGAATATCTTGTGAAATGCTGAAATTTTCATCAAACCGAACACTATTGACCTGCCCCAAAGTCGCATTGATATTTGTCTTAGGCAAAGCCAAAATACCCCCCCTCAGTATTTGAGCCGTTTGAACGTCCAAATTATTGGCTTGCAATAAAGGGTTATTTTTAGTGGCTAAATCAATCGCTTCATTTAATGAAATATTGGGCGTTTGAGCATTTATAGAAACTGAAAAGAAGGTAAGACCTATTAGAATGGCTGTATTAATGACCGTTTTTTTCTTCTTCTTAAAACCATTTTCAAGGAAATAATACAAAATTGGTAAGACAATCAGCGTCAATAAAGTCGCTGTAATCAGACCACCAATGACCACCGTTGCCAAAGGTTTTTGGACTTCTGCCCCTGCGCCACTACTCAATGCCATAGGCAAAAAGCCCAAAGAAGCCACCGAAGCCGTCATAATGACAGGACGCAAACGCACTTTTGTACCTTCTTTGATGCGTTCTAAAACATCGCTCATACCTTCGGTTTTTAATTGATTGAAATAACCAATCAACACGATACCATTTAAAACGGCAACACCAAACAAGGCAATAAAACCAATACCTGCCGAAATACTAAACGGCATATCCCGCAACCAAAGCCCAAAGACACCGCCAATTGCCGATAAAGGAATAGCCGTAAAAATAAGTGCAGATTGTTTGACAGAACCAAAAGTAAAAAACAGCAAAACAAAAATCAGCAACAAAGCGGCTGGCACAGCCACCGAAAGGCGTTTATTCGCCTCTACTAAATTTTCAAATTGACCGCCATAAGTGATATAATAGCCTTCGGGCAGCTTCAATTTAGCATCTAAACGGGTTTGAATGTCATCAACAACGCTTTTAACGTCTCTACCTCTGACATTAAAACCAATAACAATACGCCTTTTACCTTCTTCACGGCTCACTTGTGCGGGACCATTTTCGTAGGTCACATCAGCCACTTGCTCCAAAGGAATTTGACTACCCGTTGGTAAACTGATAAATAGGTTTTTGACATTAGAAATATCTTGCCGTTCATCTTTTGCCAAACGCACCACCAAATCGTAGCGTCTTTCGCCTTCATAGACCGTTCCCGACACTTCACCAGCAAAGCCTGTGCGTAAAACCTTATTCAAATCGCCCACATTCAAGCCATATAACGCCATTTTATCGGGATTATAGCGCACAGTTATTTGCGGCAAACCTGCCACTTGTTCGGCTTTCATATCTACTGCCCCCTCAGTATCTTTAATCAAATTCACGATATTATCAGCCGTAGCTGCCAATTTATCTAAATCATCACCAAATACTTTTATCGCTACATCGCTTCTTACACCCGTCATCAATTCATTAAAACGCATCTGAATCGGCTGTGAGGCTTCAAATTGAACGCCTGGAATAACCGCCATTTCTTTGAGCATCAGTTCCGATAATTCATTAAAATCATGGGTCGTTGTCCACGTTTTTTTATCTTTCAAAATGATAATCATGTCGGCTGTTTCAAGCGGCATGGGGTCGGTTGGAATTTCTGCTGCACCAATTTTAGATACAACTTCTACAACTTCGGGAAATTTTGATTTTAAAATTTTCTCCAATTTAGTAGCTGTTTCGATAGTTTGATTCAAAGAACTGCCGCCAACAAGTCTGAAATTAATGGCATAATCACCTTCTTCCAAAGTAGGAATAAATTCACCGCCTAAGCTATTAAAAACGAACATCGCCAAGACAAATAAGGCAACAGCAATGCCTAACACCAATGCTTTTGTTTTCAAAGCCCCCCTCAGTATAGGCGTATAAATGCGCTGAATAAAGTGGATTATTTTGTCTGAAATATTGTTTTCATGTCCTGTTTTTTTACTTAAAAACAAGGCACTCATCATCGGAATATATGTTAATGACAATATAAATGCGCCCAAAATGGCAAAAGAAACCGTTTGTGCCATCGGTTTAAACATCTTACCTTCTGTACCCACCAATGCTAAAATCGGCAAATAGACAATGAGGATAATGATTTCGCCAAAAGCTGCACTACTTCTGATTTTAGAGGTGGCTTGATAGACTTCTTCGTCCATGTTTTCGGTACTTAATTTGCCTTTTTCGCGGCTTTGCAGTCGGTGAACAATTGCCTCGACGATAATAACCGCCCCATCAACGATAAGCCCAAAATCAATTGCCCCAAGGCTCATTAAATTGCCCGAAACGCCAAAATAATTCATCAAACTCACGGCAAATAACAACGCCAAAGGAATAACCGAAGCGACAACTAAGCCTGCCCGCCAATTGCCAATCAATAAAACTAAAATAAAAATAACGATTAATGCGCCTTCTAAAAGATTGGTTCTGACTGTTCCTATCGCCTTATTGACCAGTTTAGTACGGTCAATAAACGGCTCAATGGCAACGCCTTCGGGCAATGATTTTCTGATTTGCACGACTTTTTCCTTGACGAGATTGACAATTTCTGCACTGTTTTCACCTTTCAACATCAAAACCATACCGCCCACAACTTCGCCTTTACCGTCCTTCGTGACCGCCCCATAACGGGCAGCCGAACCTTCATTGACAGTTGCCACATCTCGAATCAGAATAGGGATGCCATTGTTATTTTTAACGACTATTTTTTCAATATCGGGAATGTTTTTGACCATACCCAAGCCACGAATGAAATAAACATAGGGCTGTTTATCAATGTAAGCTCCGCCTGTGTTTTCGTTGTTTTTTTCTAAGGCTTCAAAAATTTCGGTAATGGTGGTATTCATGCTTTTCAATTTATCGGGCTGCACCGATATTTCGTATTGCTTTAAATAGCCACCCAAAGTAGAGACTTCCGCCACGCCTTTTGTACCCAAAATTTGCGGTCTAACTATCCAATCTTGAATACTCCGCAATTTTGTTGCGTCATATTGATTTTCAAAATTGGGCTTTGCAAACACCACATATTGGTAAATCTCACCCAAACCTGTACTAATTGGGGCTAATTCGGGCATACCAACCCCTTTTGGAATTTTACTTTCGGCTTCTTTGAGTTTTTCACCGACTTGTTGTCTTGCCCAATAAATATCGACATTTTCCTCAAAAACCACCGTCACAACGCTCAAACCAAAACGGCTAATTGAGCGCAATTCAGTAATACGTGGAACGGTTTTGACCGACTGTTCAATAGGATAAGTGATGAATTGCTCGACTTCTTGCGCGGCAAGTGTCGGAGCAACAGAGATGACTTGCACCTGATTGTTGGTAATATCAGGCAGGGCATCAATGGGCAATCGAGACAATGAATACACGCCCCAAAGCACCAATGCCAAAGTAAATAAGCCCACAATGAACTTATTCTTTATGGAAAAAAGAATGATTTTATCTAACATGAATTTTGGATAAATAAATTAAACAAACACAAGCACCCCCTCAGTATTGGAATACTGAAAGGCGTTGTTTTTCAAAAAAGGAATTGTTTAACCTATTTTCGGCGGCTGGAAAACACCTTGAAGGTATTGAAGGGAATTAGGCGATTGATAAAAGAAGTTTTCAATAGTTATTGGTAAAGGGTTAAATTGAAACTTGATAGTATAATTAGAAATGTATTGAAGACTAATGGTCATACCACAACACGCACAAGTACAAAAGGGAGAACAAAAATCGTTGCAATGGCTGTGGTTTTCTTGTTGATGGTCATTTTTTGTAACATATTCTGTCTGATACAACGAGTGTACTATTGTATGCTCACTATCATTGCACGGCAGGAATGATAGTGCTAAAAAGTAAAGACTGAATATGTAGTAAAAGTATTTCATCTGTTCCTCTTAACGTATTTTGAGGTGTTTTGTTTTTAGAACGATGATAATATTTCAAACCCTTATATACAGCCTTAAAAGATGTAGAAATATTATTTGTGTATTCTATTGAATAGATATTTAACAAGAATGAGACGATGCACACAAACGAAAGTTTACAAGTAGTGGGTCTGTTCAATATCTACCTATTTCTTAGAAAACACTTTCTGAATACTCGGCAAAACAATCAATAACAACGGCAAAGCCACCACCAAACCACCAATAACGGCAATCGCCAAAGGTTGATGCAATTGTGAACCCGCGCCAATACCCAAAGCCAACGGCAATAAAGCGATAATCGCACCCAAAGCCGTCATCAATTTAGGACGCAAACGGGCGGCAATCGCGTAAGCAATACTGTCGTCTAATCCCATTGTTTCTCTCCCTTCCAGATATTGCAAATATGTGAAAATCGCATTTTCACCAATAATACCAACAATCATAATAATGCCTGTATAACTGCCGACATTCAAAGGCGTATGCGTCAAATACAAGGCAAAAAGGCTACCTGAAACGCCTAAAATGGCTAAAAGCAAGATGATAAACGCTACACCAATACGTCTAAACAGAAACAGAATCACAATAAAAACCAGCAACAAAGCGGTAATTAAAATCAACAAAAGCTCTTTAAAGGCCCGTTGTTGTTCCATATAAGCACCTGCGTATTCGATGTGATAACCGTTGGGCAAGTGGATGTTTTTACTGATGTTTTTCTTAATATCCGTTAATGTACTGCCCAAATCTCTGCCGTTCAGTCGGGCAGTGATAACGCCCATCATCTTTTGGTTTTCACGATTTATTTCTGCAACCCCTTTTTCTAAGTCCATTTGCGCCACACTACTGAGGGGTTTCAAAGCCCCATTTGGTAAGAAAATAGCCGCGTTTTGTAGCGTATGAACCGATGTATTGCGTGTATTCGGATAAATCAAACGCACATTGACTTGTTGTTCTTTGTCCAAAATGGTGCTGATGACATTGCCTTCAATTTGCGTTTGCATTTGAAATTGAAAATCCGTCGGATTGATGCCCAATTGTGCCAACATCGCCACATTGGGTTGAATATTCACTTCTGGGCCCGCCAAAACGATGCCGTCAAAAGCATCGGCTGTGCCGTTTGTCGCTGATATTTGTTCGGCGATATCTTTTGAAAGTTGCTCTAAGGTTTTTCTATCGTCACCAAATATCTTTACTTCAATCGGTTGCACGGAACTCATTAAGTCACCCAACATATCGCCAATGACTTGTCCAAAATCAACCCGCAGCAAAGGCAAACTGGACTCAATGCGGTGTCGTATTTCGTCCGAAACTTCTTCCGTCGTTTTGTTTCGTTGTTTTTTTAATTGAATGAGCATATCGCCCCGATTCGGTTCTGTGATAAAAAAGCCCATTTGTGTACCCAAACGCCTTGAAAACTTCGCTACTTCGGGCTGTTCTTTCAGAATATCGTCCACTTTTTGCAACATCCTATCGGTTTCTTCCAAAGTCATTCCGGGTGGACTTTCAAAATCTAAAACAATACTGCCTTCGTCCATTTCAGGTAAAAAACCAGAAGGCAATTGACTGGGTATTTTTATGAGAATAAAAACACAAATAGCGGCAAAAAGGAAAGCAATAATGGGTTTTTTAATGAAAAAACGAATCCAATTCGTTTTGTGAACAATCGGCTTTTGATGCTTCTTCTTTTTAAACGGAATAGCTAAAAACAAAACGGGCACTATCCACCAACTCACGACAAACGAAGCAGACAAAGCCATAATCATTGTAAATGCCAGGACTTTGAAATACGCACCCGCCACGCCACTCATCAAAATAAAAGGAATAAAAATGACGATTGTACTGAGGGATGAGCCAATCATGGCGGGCAATAAATAGCGGATACTTTTGCTGACGGTGGTAGAAATATCGTCGTCGGGATGTTCTTCTCGATTTTTAAAAATTTGTTCAACGACTATCACCACATCATCAATCATTAAACCAATAGATGCAGCGATTGCGCCCAAAGTCATAATATTAAAGGTGTAACCAAAGGCATAAAGCAAAATAAAGGTCAACGACATTGTAAAAGGAATACTCACCAACACAATCACGCTCGCTGAAAACGAGCGCAAAAAAATGATAACAACCAATAACGCCAACGCCAAACCGACCCACAACACGTCTTGAATACTTTTCACACTCTCATTCACAAATTCGGCTTGCTTATAATAAGGTATCAATTTGACATCTTTGGGCAATATCGTTTCTAATTCTTTAACCTTTGCTTCAATGTCCTTATTGACATCAATGAGGTTCGCATCGGGTTGTTTGATGATGGCAACCAATGGCACGTCTTTACCGTTCGCATTGATTTTTATGTATTCTTTGGCTTCGTTTAGTTCAATATCTGCCACATCTTTAAGGAGAATCAAGCGTGTTGGCGAGTTTTGAACCACTAAATTTTTCAATTCATCAAGATTATCGAGCGCATTGTCCGTCAATGTCAAATACATGCGGTTGTGGTCGCTGATATAGCCGTTTGATTTTAAAATATTGGTTTGACCAATAATGGTTTGGATTTGCGCCAGCGAAATATTGAGTTTAGACAGTCTTTCAGGGTGCAAAATGATTTGATATTCCTTTGTTTTGCCGCCAATCACAACCGTATTTGACACACCTTTTACGGCAGATAAAAACGGTTTTATCTGAAATTGCGCTATCTTTTTTAACTCCACAGCACTGCGGTCGCCTTCCAATGAATACCCCATAACGGGCAAAATGGAAGGATTCATTTTTTCAACGGAAATAGCAGTATTGGGCGGCAAAGTGGCTAAAGCTTGATTGACAAACGCCTCAATTTGCTGTTTAGCATTGTCAATATTGGCATCCCATTTTAAAAAAACAGAGATTTCACAACTGCCCCGTGACGTGGTGCTGCGGATATAATCTAACCCCTCAGTACGTTTGATGATATTTTCCAAAGGCACAGTCACCAACGTCATCATTTTATCAACTGGCTGCTGTCCTGCGTCAGCAATTACTTTGATTTTTGGAAACGTAATATCAGGAAACAAACCCGTTTTCAAGTTCATATAACTGAAATAACCCGCTCCCAACAACAGACAAATGATGGCTATTATTGGAAATTTATAGTGGACATGCTTGATATGGTTTTGTTCCATTTTACTTTTTTAATTAAAAATACTGAGGGGGGTAATTTGAACGCTGATGGTGCTGATTTAGCTGATTTTCACGGATTTCCTTTAAACAAATCCTAAAAAGGAATCTGCGAAAATCAACTAAATCAGCACCATCAGCGTTCAAATCAATCCTTTTTAATAGAAATTGCTGTCGAGTCTGCCAAACCATAGCCGCCTTGCAGCACAATTTCATCACCCATTTTCAAATTCCCCGACTTGATTTCTACCCATTCACTCGTTTGCAAACCAATCTTAACAGGTGTTTTTACAGCCACACTGTCCACGACACGCATGACCCAAAACTCTTTTTGCAATTCATCCATTTGCAGGGCATTTGTCGGAATACATTTGCCAGAACCCGATTGTTTGTAAGGGAAACGCACCATAACATTCAGATTTTCGGGTAAATTCATGCCTGGCAATCGAATAAAATAAACTTGGGCTTGCGACACCGCATCTACTGAGGGGGTCATGCCGCCAATATTCAAATTGAGTGTTCTGCCATCGGGCAATTGAATTTCGCAAGCCGTGCCAACGCGGATTGTTTGATGGTATTCATAGGGTACATTCACGAGAATAACCAAAGAAGACGGTTCGGTCAAAACAGCTAAAATATCGCCTTCGGCAACATAATCACCTGTGTGAATATTCAACGTTGACAAAATACCCGACGCATTGCTCAAAAGAGTCAGCGGCTTTTTAAAGACTTTGAGCGATGTATCAATCAAACTAATATCTCTCAATGCGTCCTGTTCCTTCGTTTTGATATGGCAAAACAACTGCCCTTTTTCAACCCGATTGCCAATCGTGAAACCCATATCCAAGACATATCCCGTCGCATTGCTGCGGATATTTGCCGTTTTCTGAAACTTTGTTGTACCATTTAAGGTCAAATATTCCGTCAAAGGCTCGTTTTTAACGGTTGTTGTCGTCACTTCAATCGTCGGCTTTTCCTCTTCAACTTTAACGGTTTCGGTCGGCGCTTCTTTTTTATTGTAGAGATAAGAAACCGTCCACCATGCGGCAGCGACAATTAAAATACCACTCAATATATAAAGGAGGGTTCGGATATTGTTTTTCTTTTTCATTATGTTATTGTTCAATTAATCTTAGGAAGATTCAAAATCTTCCTAAGATTTGTCGCTAATCAGTCAAAATACTGAGGGGTATCGTGGGCGTAAATTCATCATTTATCACTCATCATTCATTACTAAAAAAATCACCAATTCAAATAATTATATTGATTAATCAGCAACCACAAAGCCGATTGCGTTTGTATTTTACTTTGATTCGTCACCGCATAATTTTGCAGCGAAATGACATAATCCATAACCGAAACTTGTCCTAAAACAATCTTTTCTTTGATGATTTGCAGCAAGGTTTCTTGCGCTTGCAGTTGTTCATCAATCAATCGGAGACTGTTTTGAGTGGATTTGATTTGTTGCGTCAAATAATACAAATTGGTTTGTAACTGTTTGGAAACAAGTGTTTTAGACAATTTCAAGTTCTCAATTTCCAAAGCCGTTTGTTGCGCCACTTTTTCTTTTTGATGCCCATCGTACAACGGAATCACCAAACGCACACCCGCACTAAAACCGATGTTGCGATAAATATTTCTAATGTCCGTACTGTTCACACCTGCATTGCCAAAGACATTGAATTGCGGCACGTATTTCAATTCACTCACTTTTTGTTGCATCGCAAAATTGAGGCTGTCTGCTAAATATCTTTTTTCATAATTGTAATTTTCGGGCAACGGATTTTGAACAATATTAGGCGTTTCTAATGTGTAAACCGTTGTATCACTTAATCCAGCAACGGCATTTAACTGCCCAAAAGCCGCTAAAACTTGCGTGCGTTGCGCTTCAATACTGTTTTCTTGATTTTTCAATTCGATTTTTAAGAGCAAAAAATCACTGACAGGCATCAAACCTTTTTTGACCAATTGCTCAATAATCGTTTGTCGTTCATTGATGATAGTAGTGATTTTATTGAAGGCTTTGATTTGTGCTTGCGCTTGAAAAACAGTCACATATTGGTCGGCAACGCTTTTATCAATGTCGTGGAGGGCTTGCAACGTCACCAAATCAATAGACTTATTGGCTGCTAAATTTTGGTCAAAAAGCGTTTGCACAATTTTTTCATTGAAAAAATTTTTGCTCACATTCCATTGTGCCGAATACAACCCGCCATTTGTGATGCCGCTGTCGTAACCAAAAGCTTTGGCATCGGGTGCATTGGTAATGGAAAAGACTTTTTTGTTATTAAAAAAGAAAGGTGCAAACAGGAAATCGGAGGAGAAATAAACTTGTGGCGCGGTGTTTTGCGCCTTAATAATATCGTTTTGTATCAATAATATCTGCTGCAAATTGGTATTCTGTTTGAGAATGGGGTTGTTTTGTCGCGCTATATTTTGATAATCCAATAAGGAACGTTGTTGTGCTTCAACGTCTTGAATGACCAAAAAAGCCAGTAAAAGGAAAAGCGTATGTAGTTTGTATTTATGATTGTAAAGCATCATTTTTTGCTGTTTTTCTTAAAAATACTGAGGGGGTCGCTGACACGAATTTCACTAATTACACGAATATTTTGTCATCCTAAAAGGAACTAAAATTCGTGAAATTCGTGTCTGAAAATAAGCCCCAAATCTCTAACTCAATTCTGAATAAATTTTGAATTTTAAAACCGAATCTCAAAATGATGCACATCGTTAAGATATTGATAATTAATTGCCCAACCATTGGTATCTACAATTTTTTTTATGATAGACAAACCTAAACCATTGCCTTGTGAAGAAGAATTAATCTTAGAAAATCGTTGAAATAACTGCTTTTTACTGAGGGGGTGCTTGATGCCTGTATTTGAAAAAGTAAGCGATTGTTTTGACAGTTTTATTTGGATATACCCATTGTAAATATTGTGTTGAATGGCATTTAAAAACAAATTACTGATAAGGATTTCGGCTAAAATAGGATTGCATTTCAGCGTCACTTCTTCCTGTAGTTCAATACTCACAACGATATTCTTAGCTTCCGCTTGTTCAATGAAAAAGGTTGATTGTTTATCGAAAATGGTGTTTATGCTTACATTTTCCCTTGAAACGTATTGATTTCGTTCTATTTTTGACAACAGCAATAGGTTTTTATTCAATTTATTCAGTCTTGAAATAGCGGTATTGAGGTTGGTCAAAATGTCTGATTGTCCTTGCGTCACGTCCGCATGTTGCATCAACATATCAATATGGGCTTGAAAAACAGCCAAAGGCGTTTGCAATTCGTGGGCAGCATTTTCGATAAACTCGCGCTGACTGTTATAAATAGCGGTATTCTTTTGAATCAACTTTGAAATGGCTTGATTCAGGCGTTCAAATTCCTCAATATCTGTTTTTGAAAAGTTAGTTACTATCGCTTTATCAATTTCAAATTGCTCGATGGTATCCAGCGTTTTGTAAAAAGGTTTCCAGAGATGAATGGATAGTCTTTTGGTAATAAAATACAGACCGACCAATAGAAACAGAAGGATAAAAGCAAAAAGTCCTGTGATGCTTTGTATCAAATCGTCGGTTTCAACCAAATTTATGCGGGCTGAAAAGGTATAAGGCTGTCCGTCAATCGTCACGGGTGCATTTAAGATGCGGTAAGGTTCGTTTTCTTGATACAGGGTATCGTAAAAGTGGCGATAGAAAACAGTGTCTTTTAATGCGGATACTGAGGGGGTGGTCGGCTCGATTTTAATATCCCGATTCATCTTATTCCAAATCGGAATATCGGCTTCTTTTACATTGGGAACGGTATATTTTATAAATTCATTTTTCCTTAAAAACAAAGCTTCATCGGCATCTTCGATGTAGAGCTTTTCAATCATAAAATAGAACAACGGTGCTGAAATCAACAGCACAATGACCGAAAAAATCAAGTAAGCCCGAAGGGTTTTATGTAGTAATTTCTTAGTCATTTTGCCATTTATAACCTAAACCATAGACTGTTTTGATGTAATCGTCGCAACCCGCTTCGCTCAATTTCTTTTTCAAATTTTTAATATGGGCATAAACAAAATCGTGGTTGTCCAACATATCCGCCATATCGCCCGACAAATGTTCAGCAATCGCACTTTTAGACAACACCCTGTTTTTATTACCAATAAGATACAAAAGCAAATCAATTTCCTTTTTTGTCACGTCTATTTTTTTGCCTTTAACGCTTACGGATTTTGCTAAAACGTCTATTTCTAATTCATTAAATTCGATAGAATTATTGCCTTTAAAGTTCTTTCGACGCACCAATGCCTGTATGCGAACCAGCAATTCCGACAAATGAAACGGTTTTGTTAAGTAGTCATCTGCGCCCAAATTAAAGCCTTCAATGCGTGTTTCAAGCGTTTCTTTTGCTGAAATGATGATGACTCCCTCTGTTTTACCTTGCTTTTTTAATTCAGATAAAATGTCAAAACCATTGCCATCGGGCAGCATAAGGTCAAGTAAAATGCAATCGTACTCGTAAATCCCAATTTTATCCAAAGACTGTTCAATTGTATGGGCAATTTCGCACAAGACATCGTTGGCTTTAAAATAGCTTTTTATGCTTTCAGCGAGTACTTGTTCGTCTTCAATAATTAAGATTTTCATGTTGCAAAGGTAGCGATTGAATTTTGTAGAAATTTTGAATGGTTAATTTTAACACATAGTCATATAGGACACATAGTTTTATTTTTAAAAAAAACTATGTGTCCTATATGACTATGTGTTAAAATTAAATCATTCAGGAAACACAAAACGAACAGGCGCACTCCGCACCAATGACCCAAAATAGCCAATCGCTGCATCGCCAAATTGTCCTGATTTTACAAAAATGGGTTCAACAAACGGATTCAATTGTGCCAGTTTTTGACGGTCAAGGTTGTCAAAAAAACTATAAGTGTTTTTATCAAGCGTTTGAATCCGCACCATACCAACTAAACCTTTTTTATGCGTAAAGGCGGGTTCGATGACCAATTTGTTTTGCTGCCCACCGAGGTTTGTACCGTCATAAACCGAGCGACCAATTTCCAAAAATGTGATGGTATCTTTGCCCAAACACGAACCGTTCAAAGCACTACTTGCATATCGAAGGGACGTATCAATTTGCCGCAACATTTCATAACGATAAAAATTTGACTGACCGACCAAACCGTTGAAATAGACAATCACGCCTTCGTGTTCGCCATATATGTCATTAAATGAAGGCGTATAACCCACGCTGTCAATGCGTACAGGCTGTTGTTCCGTTGTAGTTGTGGCGTTTATGGTTTGACCATTCCACACGATTTTTAATCTGTATGTTTTGTTGGCTTTAATGATATTTTTGCCTTTGTAAAAATACACATACTCGCATTTCAAACGGTCGTAGGTGCTGTCGGCAGTCAAGCGGTCAGTGGCATCGGGCGAACTGATTTCAACCGTTGCGTTGCGGACAAATAATTGACTTGCCAATATCGCAGGGTCGAAAAAGGCGACTGTTTTATAGAGAAACAAAACAGGCAATGAATCGGGTTCAAGTGAACATTGGATGTTTACTTTGTCGGTATAAGGCGGCGGGGAAATAGTGATGGTTTTTTCACAAGCCGTAAAAAGGATAATTGTTGATATAAAAAGCAATATATTTTTCATTATTGAATGATTTTTAAGTGCTGTGATAGGGTGATTTAGAAAAATACTGAGGGGTATTAAAATTTAAAATTATAAGCCACACTCGGTATAATCGGTAACAAAGACACCTGTTTTGCCTGTGGCACTTTGGTAATTGGGTCAGTTGTGAGATAAACAAAATAAGGATTCAAGCGGCTGTATAGATTATAAGCCCCAAAAACCCATTCAGATTCATACTTTTTGCCGAATAATTTGCGCTCTTTTTTATAGGATGCACTGACATCAAGGCGGTGATAATTGTTCAAACGGGCATTGTTGCGGGTCGTATAATCGTAATAAACACCGTCATACAACGAGCCGTCTTGAAAAACAGGCACTCGTCCTGCGGGCAATGTAAAGGCTGCACCTGTCGTGAAAACAAAATCTGCCGATAGTGTCCAACGGGGCGACAAGTCGTAAGTCGCTGCCAAAGCTAAGTTGTGGCGACGGTCATACGTGAAAGGAAAAGGGTTTCCGTTATTGAGTGATGGAAAGGTTTGAGTCGTTTTTGAAAGCGTATAACTCGCCCAACCTGTCAGTTTACCGAAGTTCTTTTTCAAAAAAAACTCTAAACCATAAGACGTGCCGTTGCCAAAAGTTAGGACGCTTTCGAGGTCGGTTGACAGAACAATTTGTGATCCTTCCTTGAAAAGCACTTGATTTTTCATGTCTTTGTAATAACCTTCAATACTCGCTTCGATGCTGTTGTCTCGAAAGTTTTTGAAAATGCCTAAGGCATATTGCGTACTCGTTTGCGGCTTCACAAGCGCACTTGATGACAGCCAAATATCGGTTGGCAAAGAAGCAGTACTGCTTGGTACGAGGTGCAAAAACTGATTCATTTGCGTAAAAGAAGCCTTCAATGAAGTCGTTTTATCCAAAGAGTATTTCGCGGTCAAACGGGGTTCGACGAAAGTATAAGTTTTGTTTTTTGTGAAAAACGTTGGCACTCGCAAACCGACATTGATACTGAGGGGTGTTATCCCGAAGCCTCGGGGGTCGCTGATTTTCCATTCATCGCCAAAATACACCGCCATTTCGTTGGAATATCGTTTTGGAATACTGTCTCGATTGATAGATAAACGATTGCCTTTTTTAGGAATTTTAGCAGAACCTGATGCAGGAAACAAGGTATGATAGGTGTAATTAAGACCAAATTTAATCTCGTGATTCGGATTTGGGATATAAGTCAAGTCAGTTTTAGCGGTTACGTCTTTGATAGCGGTGTAAAGCACAGCATAATATTGCCCTTGTGTTGACCCCAAACCCAAATGATAATCATTGAAAATGACAGAAGTATTAGAAAATAATTTGTTACCAAACAAGTGATTCCAACGCAAAGTGCTTGCCGTATTCCCAAAATCAATATCGTAATTCAAACTGTTTGCGCCAGTGTAAGCAGCGTTGTCTTTGCCGTTAAAAATGCTTAAAAAGAGGTGGTCGTTTTTACCAATTTCGTAATTGAGTTTGGCATTGATGTCATACAAATAATAGGTTGTGCCTTGCTGCGAAGAAGGTGTAAAAGGCTTCAAAACTAAGTCAATATAGCTCCGCCGAGCCGATACGATGAACGACGATTTTTCTTTTTGGATTGGTCCTTCCACCGTCATATTGGCAGAAAGCAGCCCGATACCCCCCGCAGTATGAAAGTGGTTTTTGTCACCATCTTTCATCTGAATATCCAAAATTGAGCTTAATCTGCCGCCAAATTGGGCAGGAAAGCCGCCTTTTATCAACTTAACATTATTAATGGCATTGACATTAAACGTGCTGAACAGACCGAATAGATGGTTCGGATTGTAAACCGTTGCCTCGTCCAGTAAAACCAAATTTTGGTCAAGATTGCCACCGCGCACAAAATAACCCGTTGTGCCTTCTTGCCCTGCTTGAACGCCTGGCAATAGTTGAATGACTTTCAAAATATCGCGCTCGCCACCTATGACTGGCAGTGTGTTAATGGCACGCATCGGTACATCAATAACGCTCATTTTGGCGCGTTGCACATTGTCGTTGTTGCGGGTTGCTTGAATGACAACTTCACCTAATTGAGCAGTATTGTCGTTCAAATTGATGTCCAAACGGGTATTGATTTTTGTCAAAATCTTTTTCGCTTGTGCTTGATAACCGACAAAAGAAATAACCAAACCAATGGTATCCGCAGAAGGCACGGTGAGCGAATAATAACCATATTCATTGGTCGTCGTGCCGACACGATGATTGGTTTCAAAAATGGTTGCACCAATCAACGATTCAGCATTTTTGGCATCGCGGACATATCCACTGAGTGTTATGTTTTGGGCAAAAGCGGCAGTTGAAACCAATATTAACACACTGATTTTAAATAGTTTAGAGAGTTTCATGAACATTTATTTTGCGAAATAAAAGGATACTAAGATATACAAGGCAAGACAACAAACCGTAGGGTAAAAAATACGGAGGGGGGTAAAAAATAAAGGCTCAATGTCGTATCAAGCCTTTAAAACAGATTTTAGAAACTAAACCTTATACTACTCAAATTAAATATCTTGAAGTTACTTAACAACATTACCCGCCGTATCAAACAGCACTTCTGCTTTTTTCATACCTGTTTTAAGGTCGGCTTCATAGAGCGTACCTCTGTCAGCCGTTTCAATTTTGGCAGCACCCACGACTTTTGCCGTTGGGTATTTTTTAGAAATTGCCGACGATACATTGGCTGGTAAAGCGGTTGCGGCAATCTCTGTTTCTGTTTCGCGCCATGCGCCATCTACCGTGAAATTGGCAGACATTTCTACACCATTCATTTTAAATTCGGCTTCGTATTCACCGTTTTTTTCTTTGTCAAAATCCACTTTTGTGACTGTTGGAAAATGCTTTTTGAAAGCTGTTTGAACAGCCGAAGGTGCTTTTTGAGCGCACATACTGAGGGGTAGCGCAAAGGATAAAACGAACAAAATCTTTTTCATTATTGACTATTTTTAAAATGATTAAAAAAAATTATTTAAGTAATGCTGCAAAGGTGAGTGTCAATTTTGAAGAAAATTTGAAGTTGAAAAATTTTACCGTTTAAAAACATCAAAACCTGAATCCCACCGCAAAATAAGGTTGCCAACGATTGTTATTACTCGCTTTTGAGATGCTGAAAAGAATGGGCATAAATTGGGTTTGATAACTCACCGTTGCGCCGCCACTCCAAGCCACAGCGTAATTGTCGCTTGCTAAAACAGCGGCTTGTGGTTGGACATAAAGGTTTTTTAAAACTTCAATTTGGCAACCGAGTTGTGCCGTTGCAAAGGCAGTATGACGGGTGTAGCCTTCGCGGTTGCCCGCAAATGGGAAATAATTAGGGCTTTGTCGCCTTTCAATACCACCGATGAGAAAGTCTTCACCGTATAGTTTTCCTGTTTCCGTAAATTTATTACCAAATAATGCTCCAGCGTATATTTTTGTGGTCAATGAGACCTGTTTACTGAGGGGTATTGCTGCCGTGAAACTTAGCGCAAGGCGTGTAAAAGGGGCTATCGTTGTGTCAAATTTTTCCACAATAGATACAGAGTCATTACGTGAAAAAGTGCTGATTGTTTCTTGAAGAGCATCATTGAAAAAGCCAAATTTGGCGTCTAAATTAAGCAAAACACCACTTTTAGGTACAAAAGGAGCGTCCAAAGTATTGTATCTAAAAAACATCATGGCGGCTAAAATACTTGTATTGACTTTTGAAAGTTGTTTGGAACTGTCGGGGCGCGCTTGATTGATATATATTTTATCGTCAATGGCATACAAAGGGCTGTGACTCGTAATATTCCAAGAAGCACCCACGCCAAAATCTGCCGCATGACCCAAAGAACGGCTCAAATAAGCGGCTAATTGGTTTTGTCGCCGCCTGTAATTGTCCAATTGTTGTTGTTCAAAAAGGAAAGATTCGAGGGTTTGTTCGTAAGTTTCTGTCACATTGAATGACCAATGACTTTGTTTCAATTGCCGTTGATAACGCACCCGCAATTTTGGGGCTTCGGCAATATCCGCAATCACTAAAATCCGTGAATGTTTGCCAAATCGAGCCGACCAATTGACGATGATGCCACTGCCGAGTTGATTATCGTAGTGCAAGCCCAATTTGAGCAACATGGCGGGTTTTTGTTGGACATGAAAAAGCAAACGGGCATGATTGGTATCGCCTAAAATTTCGTAGTAAACAGAGCGAAATTGGTCATTTCCGTATAGGTTTCTAACGCCTTCGGCTATTTGTTGTGGTGTAATAAAGTGTCTTTCCAACAAAGCTGATGTCCGCAAAGCTGCGTCTTTTTGTTCGTCGGGCAAGCCTGTAAAACTGATGGTATCAACACAAAATTCGGTCGGATACTGAGGGGGTGTTAACGGCTTGATATTGTTCGTCGTAAAGGCTTTTTGAGCATCGGCTAAGGCTTGCAGTTGGGGTAAAAAGTCCTTTACAACGCCGTCGGCAACGGCTATAATTTCTCGTCCTTTGCTAAAATCGGATAAGGTTAAACCTGCTTTGTTGAGGGCATCATCGAATTTGAGCAAGACATTGCACAGGCTTTGTTGATATCGACTGTCGCTCACACGGTTGTAACTCGCTGACTGATAAGTGAGGCGCAGAAAGGAATTGAGTTGCTTTTTGCTGTACAAATCACCGCCAGTATAACCACCAATGATAATATCTGAACCCATATCACGTACCACATCAACGGGAAAATTGTGGCTCAAACCACCGTCCACCATCAGGCTGTCGCCGCCCCAATCCACAGGCATAAAAACGGTGGGAATAGACATACTTGCCCGCATTGCCATCGCTAAATCACCTTTGTCTAAGACAATCGGATTGCCACTGACAATGTCGGCAGTCATGCACCTAAAAGGAATGGGTAATTGATTGAAATCACGAATATGGGCAACAGGTAGCGTCAATTTTTGAAGTAAAGCCATGAGGTTTTGCCCTTCGTTGAGTCCTAAAGGCAATTCAATTTTACCTTTTCTCATAGGAAATTGGACTAAATAGCGTCCATATTCGCCTTTTTTGCCAATATTTATGTCATCCAAAGTTGTTTTATTCGATAAGATTTTTTCCCAATCGGTTGCCACAACGAGGTGTTCCAACTCTTTGCCCGAATACCCTGATGCGTACAAACCACCCATAATTGACCCCATACTCGTTCCCGAAATATAGCTGATGGGAATACCGAGCGAGTCAATCGCTTTCAAAAGGCTGATGTGGGCTATGCCTTTTGCTGCGCCACCACTGAGACATAAACCTATTTTTGGACGTGGGGCGGAAGGTTTTTGAGCGTTGAGTGTTATCGCTATAAATAGTATTAAAAGGAGCAATGCGATTGTTTTTTGATCTGTTTTTTTCATTTCACAATGTTAAAAGTTACAAGTAGGGTAATAACAGATAGCATTAATAAGCCACTAATAAATATTTTATCGGCTATTTCTTCGTAACGCTCACCTTTTTCAGTTTTACTTCTGATGGATAAAAAAGACAAAACGGAGCTTGCCATAAATATCATAATGGCGATGGCAGTGACTTCATCAATCAAAGTGCCTTCCCTTGCGTTCTGGATTTTTAGCGACGTTAAGACGATAAAACATAGACCTAATAGATTGGCAGACGTATTTAAAATATGCGGTGATTTATTATTGTTTTCCATTGTAGTGATTAAATTAAAATGTATGAAAAGTACTATCGAAGTATTGTAAAGTTAAAAAAACGGTTGCTTTCGTAAGGAAAACAACCGACACCTTTAACTAAAGTCATCAAATTTAAATTAAAACTTGATTTTGTTTCTTTTACGCAATTATTTTAAAAATCAAACAAAAGCTGCCCTTGAACCCGCCATTTTGATGTATGCGGGTTTTCCAAGTAATTGAGTCGTCGAGTCACATCTATTCTAATCATTTTGAAAATATTGCCAATACCAAATCCCACTTCCATATATGGTTTGTTGGGTGCAAAATCATACGTCAAACTTCGTCCTTGTTTATCGGTTGGGAAACGAAATACTGAGGGGTTCGTTGTCGGATTATTCACTGCGTCAAGACCTCCATAAACGGCTTTGAAAGTTAAGAACTCCCGCCATTTCAACTTTTTAATCAAAGGAATTTTATTCAAAACAAAGCCATCAAAGGCGTGTTCGACATTTAAGGACACGTATTTATCGCTGATAAATTCCAGATAATTCATCTGATTGTAGTCAAATTGCTCGTAACTCAAGGTTTGATTGGCATTAAATACGTGCAAAGAAGGATACGATACTCCCTTCGCAAATGTCCTTCCGCCTTCCAACATAATATCTGTATGCCCTATCGGTGCGGCAAAAAACCGCTTAAAAACGCTGGCACTGAGGTTGTGATAACTCGAAAATTCACCCAAAGCATCAAGGTTTTTGCCATAAGCATAGTTGAGTCGAAAAACGGGATATTTATTAACAATGCGTTTTCGATATGTTTGCCCTTGAAAAAACTCCTCATTCGGCGCATACCGCAGGTTAAGAAATGCTTCATGCGTCCTTAGACTTGAAACGGTGACAAGGCGGCTGTCTAAGCTGTTTTCACGCTGGAAACTCAAACTACCCGCTGGTGTCAGTTGTCTTGTTTGAAAGCCCAATTGATAGGTCACACCGCTTTTGTTTTCGTTTGTATAACGTATGCCCAAAGTGCGTTTGTAGTACATTTTATCAAAAACACCCCGACGAATGGAAGTCAAAATATTGTCGGCAGACCTGTTTTCAAAGTTTTGACCTGGCACCTCGACATCGTTGTAGTACCATAATTTCAACGCACTTTGTGGACGGTTGTTGAAACGCTCATCGTTGAATTGATAGGTCAAAGCAGTATTGTATTTCCATTTTTTATCTTTAAAACCATACGCACCATAACCCTCAATACGCCAATGATGGCTGAAATCATAGGTTGTTCGCCCACCTAAAGCCAGTCGAGTGCCTTCAATACCATTTCTGCTGAAAACCGACCCCAATGAACCAAACTCGACATTCCCTTGTTTCCAATAACCTGTTGCCCAAAGGTATTTAAAACCCAGAAAGTTTTGATAATCAGCCGTTTCCATCAGTTTGTCGGCTTTTCTATAGATGTGTTGCTCTGTTTTACTGAGGGGTTCTAATCGGTTTTTTTGCCAAAAATTCGTGGTTTTTTCTGCGGCATCTTGCGCTTCAATAACGATTTGGTCGCCTGCATAAATATTGGCTTTTTGTGGATTATTGAAAACAAAATCGTTCATTAAGGTTGTTTTTTTACCCCATAAACCGAAGCCTTTTTCTCTGTCGCCTAAGCCAAAATCAATCATGACATCATCTTGTGCCAGCGTCCATGTGCTGTCACGTAATTGTATAAATTGCTGCGTAATTTGCAATTGATTCAAAAAATTGATATTGATATACTTCGGAACGGTCATTTTTGCTTTGCAAATGGCATAACTCGAATCGGCAGCAATGTATAAATTGCCTTCAAAAGTCAAATCTGCCTTTGACCGTGGGAAAAAAGCTAAATTAATACATTTTTTACCGCTCACAACGACAGTGTCCATGATATAAAACCGATAAAAATTGGGTGAAAGCGGCGACAAAGGGCTTAAAAAAGGTTTTTTAAATATTAAAATTTCATTGTCATAAATATCAGCTTTGATATACAGATGGTGTAAATATTCACTCATCCCGTCTTCGTCGAATAAACTGCCGAGGTTTGCTGTCTTTAGACCCTCGACATATTCCTTGTGCGAAGATGGGTTTTTACGATAAAAAATAGTGGAAGATTTTTCACGCAAGTAAGTCGGAATCAAGGCTTTTCCTTTGGCTTTTGTGGTATCCACATCGTCAAAAAAGAATTTGACATTAGTGAGTAATTTGCTGTTTTTAAAACCTTCGCCCACATTCGCTAAGTCCAATTCCAGCTTTTCATACTGTTTATACTGGTAAAAATCGTGATTTTCAAGCCGATTTTTCGATTTATGAGCAATAACATTGTTTATCAATTCAACTGCGGGGTTGTTTCGATTGCGATAACGCTGTTTTTGAATAACAATGGTTTGCAGTTCGGTTGTTGTATTTTCAAGTTGGATATTGAGCTTTTGAGATTCATCTATTTTAATCGTTTTAAAAATAGTCTTATAGCCTATGGCTGAAATTTGTAATTCATTTTTAGGCTCTGTGTAAGAAAATTTGAAATAACCATTTTCATCGGCTGTTTTACCAATAGACGTACCGACAACGCCAATATTAGCAAACGGAATCGTATCTCCTTTGAGCGCATCTAAAACATAACCCTCGACAACCGTAAGCGACGGCGGCACGTTTTGTGCCGCCGTAGTGCCTACGAATTGGAAAGAAACGAAAATATATAAAAGTAATGATATTCTAATATTGGACAGGGCTTTGACGGGTTGTACTGCACTTTTGAAAATCATTTTTAAACAAGTTGAAGTATTAGAGGATAAGGTTTTTCTACGTTTCATCATTCCTTGAATTTTAGGACAAAACACATCGAATTGTCCTTTGCGTTTATAGCTTTTGAAGGGATATACAAGGTGGGTATGCTAAAACGTAGGAGCAACTTGAATAAAAAATGAAAGAACAACATCTTTGACCTAATTCTGACAAAGCGATTGGACATAAAAAAAATAGAAAGCCGACATACGCCGACTTTCTATTTTTTACCTTAGCTACGCCCTCCCCGAAAGAATCGGGATTTCGTACCTCAACAGTAAATCAACTAAAACCGATACAAAACAGCCCCTTTCACTTGCCAAAGTGGTTTAAACTGCTGCACATTACCAATATTCACATCGTAACTGGTTTCAACTTGTGCTTTTATTTTTCCAAAAATGGGATATTCTGCACCTGCTTGTAAACGCAAAAACGGCATCTGAAAAGAATTGTCGTTGCGCATTGTTTTGACAAAAACATCTTCTTTTGTCAACTTATTTTCAAATTGGTATTCAAATTTTTCTTCTAATTTCGATTGCCCCAAAGCACTGACACCTATATAAGGTTTCAATCGTGTTTTTGTTAAAGCATATTGTAAACCCAACGAATAATGCCAATACGGTTGTTCCACACGCACTTCTTTTAGTTCGTCGTTTGCCGTAGGCGGCGCAATGGTTGGAATGTCTAATCCAGTGATTTTACTTACCTCATAACTCAACGCCACATATTCAACCTCACCCAAAACTTTCCATCGTTCACCCAACAGTATGCTACCACGTCCGCCAATACTGAAACCATCTTGTCGCAAAATATCTTGACCGTCAATGATTGCCAAACCACTTGACACACCTATGTCATAACCCGCTATTTTTATGGGTTTGATGATGGGTAAACGCCTTGTTTTTTCATTTTCCGCTGGTTTTTCAAGCGTTTTTTCAGTCAATTGAGGCGATTTAGGTGCTTTTTGAGTTTCTATCTTTTTTTGAGAAAAAATGCCAAAAGTATCCCGAAGCGGTTGTTTTGCTATCGTTGTATCCTTTTTATTTTCAAGAATCGCTTTGTTATAATCCGCAACAGGTTGCGTTACAGCGTTTTTTTCGCTGTCTTTTAGCGTTTCTTTTTCTATTGAAATGGGTTTGTCTATGGGTTTAGCCTCTTCATTTTTGGCAATAATATCCGTTTTTTCGGTAGAAACGGCTGGCTTTTCGAGGACTTTTTCCTCTTGTTTTGGCTGTTTACTTACCGTTGTTTTAGGTTTTACACTATTTTCTGTTACGGTTTGAGAAACCGTTGTTTCAGTCTTTCCTTTTTGAAACGATGTCGAAACGTCTTGCCGAACCGAAGGCGCAGCGTCCGATAGGTCACGTCGCACAACGGTTTGAAAAATCGTATCGTAACGCTTTACGATGATGTGGTGATAAACAGTATCGCTTTTTGTGGTAGTCTGTTGCCCTTCATTGGGTTTAAATACTGAGGGGGTAGTTACAGTCGTCTCTTTTTCCTGTCGCAAGGTTTTGACCTCTTGCGCCAATCCGTCAATGGTGCTTTGAGCTTTATACAAAGCCCAACTGTTCCAGCCCAAAAGACCGAACAAAGGCAGCAAAAGTAAAGATGCACCCAACCACAACCAACGACGACGACGTGCCGCTTGCGCCACATCAATCTGACGTTCCATTGTCTGCCAATCGCCTTCTGTGAAGAGGAAATCCTTTTCTACATTCAGCTTATCATTTAAAATTTTGTCAAAGCTCTCGTCATTCATGTCAAATTTTTATTCAAATTGTGATATTATGATTTGCAATTTTCGGCGTGCCGCCATCAAGTTTGTTCGAGAAGTACCTTCCGAAATGTTCAGTAATTTAGCTATTTCGACGTGCGAATACCCTTCAACAACAGCTAAATTGAAGGCAACTCGATATGAAGGAGGCAACTGCTTGACACATTCAATCAGTTCATCGGAAGACATTTTAGACACAATATCTTCCTCTATAACTGCATGATTTTCTGCCAATTCGATGCTCGTTGTTAGGGGTTTGTTTTGATACTTTTTCAAATAATTAATTGCCGACCGTACAACTATCGTATGTAACCAACCTGAAAATGATAATGCGGGGTCATACATGTCAATTTTCATAAAAATACGTAAAAAAGCATCGTTTAGTATCTCTTTCGCCTCCTCATCCGACCGAACATAACGATTGCAAACACTCATACCGTAGCGAAAGAACTGTCGGTACAATGCCTTTTGGCTCAATCGGTTGCCTGCCCGACAGCCATTGATAATTTCCTGTAATTCGTCTTTGGTCATATATTTTTCGCCCTGCCTTTATAAGGAGATACAAGACAAAGGTAAAGAACGTAGGGAGTAAGGATAATTTTTTTAAAAAAAACAACTATTGAAAATATGAATGATGAAGTATTGTAAATTAATCCTTGAAAAAAAATTCATCATTTATCATTCATACTTCATCATTTCCTTAGTTGTTTAATAACGCAATATTAACCGTTGACCCACTTTGCGATAAGGTGATTTTTGCCGCATCAAAAGAAGGCAACAGCAATTTCCACGGATGCAAATTATTGGACACAGCAAACGGTTCGCTTGGATAACCTATCCAATTGCGGTCAAAATTGTCGTTATTATTGAGGTCGTGGTAAATTGCGACAGAATATTCGCCAACAGGTAAGTTTTTAAAGACCATTTGCATATTGTCGCCCGTTGGTTTCAGTTCGATAATGTCGCTAAACTGAGGGGTCAAAAAGTTTGACCGATTTTGAAGCACGGCTTTGATATTGCCCTCGCGGTGCTTGACGTTGCTGACGTTTACGGTCAATGTGCCTGTCTGAGGGGCTTGTGCAACGGCAGTTTGGGTAAAAACCATAAGCCCAAAGAATAGGATATTCAATAATTTCATGATTGTTTTTTGACCAGTGGTCGCGTTTAAATTTTAAAAATCAAATTGAATTTCGCCTTGAACACGCCATTTTGAGGTGTTCGGATTGTCCAAATAATTAAGCCTTCGGGTCACATCAACTCTAAATACTTTAAAAATATTGCCGATACCAAACCCCGCTTCCATATACGGTTGTGTCTTAAACCCATGAGTCAAAGACTGACCATTGGCATCTGTCGGGTACGCATATACTGAGGGGTTCAAAAGTGGATTATTCGCAGCATCCAAACCGCCATAAACGGCTTTAAACATCAAAAATTCACGCCATTTGAGCTTTTTAACCAATGGAATTTTGTTTAAAAAAAAGCCATCAAATGCGTGTTCAACGTTCAAAAACACGTATTTATCGCTGATAAATTCGAGATAATTCATCTGATTGAAGGCAAATTGTTCATAATTCAAGGTTTGATTCGCTTGAAAAACGTGCAGCAACGGGTACGATAAATTTTTCCCAAAAATGCGACCTGCTTCTAAACGAACATCGGTGCGCCCAATCGGTGCTAAATAAAAACGTTTGAACACGTCGGCACTCACATTGTGGTAATTCATATAAGCACTTGTGCCATCGTTTGCCACACCATAAGTATAGTGCAGACCAAAAACAGGGTATTTATTGACAATACGTTTACGATACGTTTGTCCTTGAAAATACTCCTCATTGGGTGCGTAACGGAAGTTAATCGAGGCTTCGTTTGCCGTTAGGGTCAAATTACTGAGGGGTTTGCCATCGAGGTCTGTTCTGTTGAAACGGAGGCTGCCTGCGGGTGTCAGTTGCCGTTGTTGCAGACCCACTTGATAGGTCACGCCCGCATTACTTTCGTTGATATAACTGATGCCAAACGAGCGTTTGTAATACATTTTATCGAAAACACCACGATTGAAAGACGTTAATATATTGTTAGGTGCTGTATTTTCAAGCGTTTGTCCTGGTACTTCGACATCATAAAGCGACCAAATACGGAAAGCATTTTGAGGACGATTATTGAAAAAATTGTCGTTCAATTGATAGGTAACGGCTGCCGAATATTTCCATTTTTTATCCAAAAGACCATAAGCGGCATAACCATCTGCACGCAAATGATGATTCAAATCCCACGTCGTGCGCCCACCCAAACGGATACGTCCACCTTCGAGGGCATTGCGGCTAAATAAGGCACCTACGGGTCCAAACTCAACACCGCCTGCGTTCCAATAACCCGTTGCCCAAAGGTATTTCCAGCCCACAAAACGCTTGTAATCAGTGGTTTGTGTCAAGCTGTCAATTTTTTTATACGTGTTTTGTTCCTTTTTACTGAGGGGTTCTTGTCGGGCAGTTGCCCAAAATTGTTCAGGTTGTTTATCGGCATTTTCTGTTTTGATGACTGACTGAACGTTGTTATATATCCGCACATCAGCGGCTTTATCAAAAACAAATTCATGGCGAAGGGTTGTTTTTTTACCAAAAACACCGACCGTTTTTGTCGAATCATTGCCACCTGCAAAATTGATTGTCACTTCATCGCGTACCAAAGTCCAACCTGCATTGGGCAGTTTATCAAAATTTTGCGTAATATTCAAACCATTGACAAAGTTCACATTAATGTCTTTTGGCACAGTCATACGCACTTTGCGAATCGCATAAGTTGTGTCGTCGGTGATATACAAATTGCCTTCAAAAGTCAAATCGGCTTTTGAACGTGGAAAAAACGCCAAATTGATGCAGCGTTGACCGTCCACCACCGTCGTATCCATGATATAAAACCGATAAAATTGTGGCGAAACAGGCGATAAAGGACTTAAAAAAGGTTTTTTAAACAACTGAATTTCGTTGTCATAAATATTTGCATCAATATATAAACGCTTCAAATAAGTTGCCACACCGTCGTCGTCAAATGCGCCTGTCCAGTCCGTGTGCTTAATACCGCGCACTTGTGTTGTTTCGTTTTTAGGCGATTTTCGATAATAAACATTAGAAACCGTTTCCCTTTGATAGGCAGGAATCAACTCTTTTCCTTTGAGCGTCGTTGTGTCAGCATCGTCAAAAAAGAAATTAACGTTTTTCAAAAGGCGGCTATTTTTCACCACATCTGGCACATTTTCCATTGCCAAATCCATTTTTTCGTATTGTTCATATTGGTAAAAATCGTGGCTTTCAAGGCGATTATCGGACTTGTGGTCAATGACTTTTTGAATCAATTCAACGGCTGGATTGTTCCGATTTCTGTATCTATCTTTTTGAATAACAACGGTTTGTAATTCAGTTGTGGTACTTTCTAAAAGAATATTCAAGTGCTGCGAAACACCCATTTTAACTGTTACCAATTGCGTTTTATAACCAACAGCTGAAACATGTAACTGTGTTTGCGTTTCTTTAAAAGAAAAATTGAAATAGCCATTTTCGTCTGCCGACATACCAAAGGACGTTCCCGCCACGCTGATATTGGCAAACGGAATCGTATCACCATGTAGTGAATCCACGACAAAACCTTCGACAACAGTTAAGGGCTTTGTCGTTTGCGCCTTCATATTAGGAAGCAAAAAAAGGCATAGCAAAATGCTTAAAATTGCCGTTTTAAATACTTGAAATTTCATTTTTTATAATTTTGATGACTATATTTTGTTGTTCTATACGATATCTAAACCCTACGTAAAACAGTCGTTACCAATACCAACATCACTACACTCAACACGCCTAATACACCTACAAATACACCCAAACCAAACACATCAGACATAAACCCAACGAAAGGTGGCATGATGAAAAAACTGGCGTAACCGAATATCGAAATCATCGGTATCGCAATTGCCGAAGGCACCCCCTCAGTATTTCCAGCTGCTGAATATGCCAATGGCACCATCGTTGCCAAACCTAAGCCGATGAAACCCATACCTGCGGTAGCAATCGTTATGTTATTGGCTATAAAAACGATAAAAACGCCTAATAATGAAACCAAAACGCTGGTCAGTAAAAGTTTATATCGCCCTAAAAATTCTGTCAATTTATCGCCCAAAAGCCTTACTATCGTCATAGCAATCAAAAAAACAGTAAACGCAAAGGCACTTTGAGAAGCCGTTGCTTGATACTGATGAGTGCAAAAAATGGCTGCCCAATTCGTCAAAGTTCCTTCACTTGCCATACTACAAAAAGCCAATAAAGCGATGGGCAATATGGCGAGCCGTTGCGCTTTTAGGCTTTTCGTCGTTTGCGTATCTTCTTGTTTTTCAATACTTTCTGATGCCGTTTTTTGAGGTAAAAGGTGAAAGGCTGACCAAATCAACAACCCAACGCTGATGATGGCAACGACCAAAAAATGAATAAAAACAGATACATTACCCCACGTCATTGCCGTTCCAAAGGCTGCGCCAATGCCGCCACCGATGCTAAAAACCGCATGAAAAGACGACATTAAAGGGCGTTTATACAGCCGTTCTACTTCTATCGCTTGTGCATTCATCGCCACTTCGAGAGAGCCGATGGCGGCACCCATAATGAAAAAAAGCGGCAATAAGACGCTCAAATAAGGGATAAATGTCAAAAATGGCGGTACGGCTGCAAAACCGATTGCCGTCACTGCTGCCACCTGACGGCTGCCAAAACGAAGCATTACACGGCTCGACAACAACATAGCCGCTAATGCACCGAATGAACTGCACAGTAATATCAAACCTAATTGAGTGTTCGATACGCCATAATATTGCTGCAATTCGGGCAAACGTGTCGGCAAATTGGCGAACCCAAAACCGTTGACAAAAAACAAAATTGAGACAGCTATACGCCTTTGCGTAAGCCATTTTTGATTGATAGAATTGGGTAAATCGTTGATTTTATCGAAAGTATATTCTTTGTTGATAGATGCTGTTTCGGCAGCCATTTATTTCGTAATTTATTGATAATCAACATTTAGGAGATTTAGGAGATTTAAGAGATTTAAAAATTTCCTAAATGTGCGTTAATGCGTTAATAACGTGGCGGTGCATGATTGCCTGTTGTTTGTTCATAACTCGACATTGTTGACGGGTCAATACCGGCTTTAAAAAATGATTGAAGGCTGCCTTTCACCAACTCCCCAACTGCTTTTGGTGAAAAATTGTAGAACCGACGCGCCGATGTCCGCACATAAGCCTCACCCCTCAGTAGAGGCGGACGAAAAATATTGTCGGCATCGGCACCGTATCGAAAGTCCTCGAATAAGATACCTTCTTTGAAGCCGCCAATTTGGTCGTGCATTTGTTTGGTAACAAAAATGGAACAGCCATGAATAACGGGATTGAACCACCTTGTTATAGGCAAATAAATATTTGAATAAAAACTATAAATGGCTCGAAAGACCTTAGAAGGCTCTGCGGCATAGAGTTTTGTGCCTGCAATTGGTAACTTTTTGGCTTCAATTTGCCGTAAGGCTACTGCCAAAAACACGTCATTTAGCACCACATCGGCATCTAAAAACAGTAATTGGTCGTATTTTGCCAGTTTTGCGCCTTCGTTGCGTTGTCGAGCAACACCACGTTGATTGAACGGAATGAAACGCAAAGAATAAGCGACCGTTTTTTGAGCAGATTTAACCACCCCCTCAGTATCGTCGCTCGAACCTGCATCAACGACCAAAACTTCGTAGTCGGAAATCCCTTTTTGACGGTTCAGACTTTCTAAAAGTTTGGGCAAATATTGCTCCTCGTTGAGGGTGCAGATGATGATTGAAATCATTATTTTTATTGTTTTGTTGACACAAATTTCACGAATTACACGAACGATTTTTAATCAATTTCAAAACATAACAATAAAAATTCAAATTTAATTCGTGTAATTTGTGCAATTCGTGTCAGTTCTAAATTGTTATCCCCCCTCAGTATTTCACTTCCTGTGGCTGCTCTTGAAGTATATCTTCGGGATAAATTAAGGTTTGAAAAGGCAAAGCAACCGAAGTATGAAACTGCCAATTTTTATCCTCATCGGGATAGGTTTCCAAACCATAAATCAAATCTTTTTCTTCCATTCGGGCGAAAGTGCCGAACAATCTGTCCCAAATAATCAACACATCAGCGTAATTACTGTCGGTATAAGGGTGACGATAATGGTGATGAATGTGGTGCAAATGAGGTGTATTAAAGACCAAACCAACGTATTTGTCTATCTTTTCTGGTAACACGAAATTGGAATGACACCAAAAATTGCACGAAATTTGGAAAAACTGCCTGAAAAAATAAGCCCACAAAGGCGTGCCTGTCAGAAACACCCATAAGGTTGTAAAGCCCAAACGCAAAACCGTTTCGCCCGGATGCTCGCGCACCGTGGTCGTCACATCAACAATTGGGTCGGAATGATGCACCAAATGAAACCGCCAAAAAAACGGTACTTTATGCGTCAACCAATGGTAAACCCATTCGCAGAAATCGAGCATCAAAAAAGAGACTATGAACAATGCCACAGGGTTTTTGATGCCCAAAAGAAATAATAAACCCCAATGATGTGTTTGGTCAAAATTGATGGTTTTTATAAAAAAGATGCCCACTGCAACTTGAACGAGCGTATCGGGTAAGATATACAGTGCGTTGTTCCACAAATGCGACCAGCGTTTTGGGTTGTTTTTGAAAGCGACAAGCGTTTCCATTTGCCAAAAAATAAGGACAACTGTGACGGCAAACATAAGTCGTTGCATATCAGTTACTTCTGTAAAAAAAGAGATTAAATCAGACATTTTCATAAGACAAATTTGTTATAGGTTCAGCGTTATTAAAATCAATTTCTTCCTCTGCGTCATCGGCAAATGCCTTTTCTGCAATATTTTTAAGATGTTTTAGATGCGAAGCACACCCCTCAGTAAAAGAGAAGGATTTGTACCAATCTGACACATTATTGTCTGCCAAAACTTGACGAATCATGCGGGTCATGGCAGGATAGTGCTCATGCGAAATTTCAGGAAAAACATGGTGCGCCACATGCAAATTGAAGCCACCAAAAAGGAAATTGGCGAAGGCATTGTCGGGTTCAAAGTCAATTGTGGTTGTGATTTGATGGTGAATCCATGAGTCAGAAATCAAATCATGGTTAGCACCCGAATCCACATAGTCGAGTTCCTGAACATGGTGAGAAATGAAAAACGTGAAGGCAACGAAAACGGAAACCGACATGTGAACCATAGCCCATGCCGCTACAACTTGTAAAAAGTCCAGCGAACCAAACGCCATCGGCAAGCCAAAAGTGAGTCCGAAATACAACACTTTGAAAGATAACATCTTCACCCATTCGATTACAGGGATGCGCTCGAAGTGCAAATTAGCATGGTCTTTTTGTAGGAAAAACTTAAAATCTTGAACAAAAAGCAAGTGAAAAGACGTAAAAGCATAGAGAAACGGCGCGTAAATGTGTTGGTAACGATGGTACCAACGGGCTATTTCTGTATTGGGTTCAAACAAAATGAGATTGGTTATTTCCAAATCTGTATCGTGTTTTTTGACATTTGGTAGGACGTGGTGTGAATAGTTGTGCCGCATTTGCCACACATAACCACTCAAACCTTGAAGGGCAAAAATGGTCTGAAAGATGAAATCATCTGTCCGTTTAACGCCTGTTACAGCATGATGTGCCGCATCGTGACCTAAGTTGATAGACAGAATCAAGGAGGCAAAACCCAATACAAAATAAACAGCCAATGCACCACCAAAAGTTTCTAATTGTGTCAAAGACCAATGACTGCCCATAATCAAGGCGACTAAAACAGCGGCTTTGTAAGCCATAAAAGCGGTGGCATGTTTGGGCAATTTGTTTACTGTAAAATATTTTTCAGCACCTTGACGGATTTGTTTGTAAATCAGATTCGGGGTGTCTGCGCTCGCATAGCGAATTTTTTTGCTTTCAAAAGAGGGCGGATTTTGATGACTCATTGTTTTATGTTTTAAAAAATAAAGAAAATTTGATGACTGAAAAGACAGTTACTTACATGATGAACAGCTTGTCAAAAGCCGTCATTTTCCTTGTATTTTAAGGCAAAATTGTATTGAAATAGCGATTAAAAAAGTAATTTAACCCTCAAACGGGCAAAATACGGGTCAAACGGGCAAGTGTAACGCATACTTAACAATTGAACAACTTGCGAAAAGTGTCTGTCTTTCTGCAAGTTGTTTTTGATACATTTACTGTGTTAAAGCAGCTTTTTTTCGACCCAATTTATAGTCGAACAAACCCAATTTTAATCCTGCACTCATTGAAAATCCTTGCATGGTGTTCGCTGGTAATAAGGCTGTTTGGTTATCTGTTAAGACGGACAAACGGTAATTTGCACCGACATAAATTTTAGCGTAGCGCAAAAGATTCGCTTCTAAATGGATGCCTGGCTGAACGACGAGGAAGCCATTGCCATTGTGGTTACCCTTGTCATGACCGAGCGTATCATTCCAATCATACCCTTTTTCGGCACGAACAGAATCTGCGGAAGCCTCGCCGCCGCCAATCATCAGCGGAAATGAGACGTGGATAAGCGCATCAGGTTTGGGTGTAAATTCAATTTTACCACCCATAATCATTGACTGAACTGCCAAAGGTGCTACGGCTTTTGGCACAAAGGCATCGTCTAAACTCCTTTGTCCTGTCACACCGATTGCCCATTTTTTGTTCAAAACCACCATTGCAGAAGCACCGCCAAAACTGGTCATATCGCCACGCAGTTGTCCATAACTGAACTCAGGCGCGACATAAAGCCCAATGGTTTGAGGTTTAATCAATTTAATGAGTGTGTGGGTCGTGTCTTGTGCAGCCCCATTAAAAATCATAGCAAAACAAGCTATGGTCATTGAAAAGAAAACTTTTTTCATCTCTGAATACGTCGTTAAATAATTGAATACGTGTTAATTGTTGTGCGGCTTAGTGTGTATTGAAAGGTTATACAAGGCACTATTTGAAAACGTAGGGTGAGCGGGATAAAAAAAATGAAGGGAAAGGAATTGTGACGAAAGAGTGACAAAGGCATATCATTAGTTATTGTTTTCTATTAATTGGACTAAACTTTTTTCAGGGTAATACACCCCTCATTAAAATACAAACAATTACAAAAATCTTGAACCCCTTCGCATCTTCCGATATAAGTTGTCAATAGTTCTATATAACTCTGCATGGTAAACGTCAACATCTACGTAAAAAATCTGCGAAAACGTACACGTTTACGTAAAAATAGACGGTTTACTCAGACGTTTACGTAAACCCATCATCATTTAATAGGATGAAACATTAAGAAGTCTTTCTCGTAGAAATGCCGAAAAAGACAACAGTATGGCAAACATTACAGATAAAGATGAACCAGTGGAAGAGACTCATTCCGATAAGCGAAACCTTATCGCTTGGATAATACTTTGTGTCCTAATCGCTTTGGGAATACTCTCTGGAGTATATCATCGGTGGGTCAAGAAAAATACCAAAGTTTACAAAGGCGTTCTCATCGAAAAATATGGTGTCCACAAAAAAACTTTCGCCAAATGGATGCGCTGGATTTACTTCCAAGATGAAAATAAATTCCAAGAATATACTAAAAAAAAGAAGCTCTCACAATTTGAAATTGAGGAAATCATTAACTTTTTTGGTGAGCCTACGCCAACAATGTCCATTTTGACAAAGGGTAAAATCATAGGAGACCGAGATGGCACTTATGAAACACTCCGAAGCACGGTTCTACATTTCTCCGATAAAATAGGGCTGTCCATTGAGGCTTATGACGCTATTGATGTTTTCCCTCCCCTCATTGCCCAACGTATTTTGAAACATTATTAGGTGGACTAAAACCGTCTGGGGTGCGTATTCTGACCCACTAAAACGCTATTGTATCTTTGCACTGTGTTTGTCAATTGTCTTGATAAACAGGGTAAATATTTTTTTTAAAAATTAAAAAACACATCTTACAGATGGACACAAAAAACAAGATAGTTGTCTCTTGCCGTCTCGACGAGCAACTTAAAAACGACATTCAGACGGAAGCTCTTGAAAAAGGATTGACTCCCTCAAGTTACATTGAAGCCATCATCCGACAACGAGCATTAAACAAAGAAGCGGATAACATGATTCAAGAATACCGCAAACGGGCTTTAGAAACCGAAACCGACAATGAGCGACTTCGAGCAGAAATCACCGCTTTATCGAATGGAAACGAAAATATCAACGCCAACTTGACGCAACAATGTGCCGATTTATCGCTCTACAATAAGCGACTAAGAAACAAGGTTATTGAGCTTGAAACATCTTGCAAACAATTGATGCAGGATAAAAACACCGCCACCCAAACCCGCCCGTATTGGATTAGTGAGACAATACATCAACGTATTATCATGGCTGTAAAGCAACTCAAAACAATAAAACCCAAATATTCGGAAGAACAGTTATTACTGTTAGCAACAGAAGTAACGCTTAAAAACGAGCGCGCTTTTTTTCAAATGTATAAAATCAGCGATTTTTTAGAATCCAATTCAAAATTTTTCACCTTCAAATCTCAAACGATATGAGACCTATTATTTGGCAAGTAGTTGGCGTGTTTGTTATTGCACTTATTGTGTATATTCTATATCAATATGCAGAAATCAAGGCTTTAGAGGCAGAAAACAACAAAATGCGCCTTGCTAAAAAGCTGTAAAAAGCATCGCAAAAACCTTTGTACTGTAACTACAACATACATCAAAATTAAAAGCCTTACATCTAAACTAAGATGGATGTAGGGCTTTTATTAGTTGCTTAAAACACACTTTAAGCGATTATAGTGCGCTTTAATCTGGTCTAATCTTTTTTGTCATCGGGAGGCAGTTCGTCAGGTTTGTCGCCACCTTTCACGCCCAAATAGTTTTGACTCGATACAACTTTAATATTCTTCTCCTTTTCAAGCCTCTCAATCGCATTGCCCGCAAACCGACCGCCTTGTATTGCAGCATCTTGATTTGCCATAAATCCTTGCGTATTGTCTGTAATGGCAATTTGTCGGGTTACTTCTTCGCCCAATGCTGAAAAGAGTAATTCTAATGTGGTCATGTGGTCACGCAAGTTTTGCTTTTCTAAACCTTTCAATTTACCGTGTTCGCTTGGTGTCAATCCAAATGTTTCTTTGGCAATTTGAGCCGTTAAAATTGAATATTCACTACTCTCTTTAACTCCTCGTTTCTGCCATTCTTCTGTTAATTCTTTTCGTACCGTTATACTCTTTTCTCTATAACCAATCCAATCATCAGGATAACCTTTGGCTTTATAAATTTCCCTTGCACGGTCAAATGATAGTTCGGGGTCTTCGGCTTCGTCAATGGCTCGTTTGCCTTGCTCGGCTAACCATAATTTTAGCGGTTCTGCTTTGGGCGACGGTATGGACATGATAATCCTAAATACCCCCTCAGTATTGGCGCAATCCGATGGATAATTTTTACCATCTTGACCTTTCAATTTCAGCTTTACACAGATTGTGGAAACCTGCGGTTCTCGCTTTTTGAGCATATTCCAATAATTAGACGGTTTCGCGCTATCTGTTAAAACCTCGATAACATTTACAACAGAAAAATACCATTGTTCATCGTGCCAAACCTTCCTAATTTCTTTACCCTCAAAGGGAATCAGTTCATTGTCCTTCATCTTGGATTAATTTTAAAATTCATCTATGGATTGGAAGTAAAAACGTTAATACGTTTTATCACGTTTTCATTTTTAGTAACAAGTAATTTCGATTCATTTATGAAAAAACATCTATACATTGTCCAATATATCCGCTAATCTCTGTCCTTTTTTAACAGAATAGATACCTGATTATTCATATTTATTCAAAGTATCCTATGACGATTACAATCCAAACAATTGCGGTTTCTCTTCCTTTGCCACATTCAAAAAGGTCGCTTTCAACAAAGGGTGTTTCAAATTTTCCTCAAAAGTTATATCCGTTTTATAATAACTTGCGAACATACCAGAACGTACTTTGTCTATCAAAGTCTGAATAAAACTTGAATCTTCCTCAATTAATTGAGTAAATATCTTTATTTCTTGTTCATAAAGAGCTTGTTTTTGGTCTTTTACTTGTTTTTCTGTTGCCGCCTCTACCCTCTTCACTTCCGCAAGTTTTGCTTTTTGTTCTCCTTCGATTTGCTTTTTTTTCTGTTTGGGGTCGCTGTATTTCCCTCTTAATGCTTCGACAAAAAAACCCGCAGCATTGTCAACCTTTCGGGCTTGTATCGCTTTTTGGGTCACTTCAATAGCTTGACGTATCTCCCCCTCAGTATGGGTTTCAACCAAACCCATAAATACCTTTAAACTGACACCAAACTGTTTAACAGCAATAGGTGTCAATTCCAGCACTAAGTTTTCTTCATCTTTATCACTTCCTTTTGGTTTAAGGGTAATCGGCTCAATTCCTTTTTTTAGTGTGGGTTCTTTTGTGGCAAGTTTGTTATTATTGATATGAAAAACAAGCGTTTTAACCTTTTTCCCTTCTTTCAACTCTTCATAAGTAAAGCTGATGTCCGTTTTACCTGAAAGTCTTCTTTGTGCTTCATCGAGAACACGCATTTTGAATCCTGCATACTGAACGTATTTTTCAGAAACACCCAATATTTCTTTCAACTCCTCTAAATCAAATTCAATTTTGTATTGATTCTTACCGATATGAGATTTGAAAATTTGGTACAATCTGATACTTGATGCCGTCTTCAATTGCTTGAAAATCTGCATATCTAACTTCGTAAAGTCCCTGTGTAATTGTAAAAGAAAAGGTTTGAGTTCAGGCAAAAACGTCAATGTGACATACATATTTCCGTCTTGTTTGGGTTCAAGTAAACGCCTTACACTCGTCACGATATGGGTTTCAATGATTTCTTTCCTACCCTGTTCATCTACCGCACCAATAATAATTTTCCTGTCAAGCAACCTCTTAGCGGCATCCATGATGTAATTATAGACCTGTCCGCCAAGGGGTAATTCCATAAAATCTATAACTTCCTTGATGTAGATTTTGTAAGGTTTGAAATCCACGTCTTCGGGCGCAATCATCGAACACATCTTCGTAATCAGGAAACTCTCCCAAAAGGTCAACGACTCCTTGTACCGCGCTTCGATAAATCGGTTAGATTGAACAGCTATATGATTTGAATTAATGAGGGTTGGCTTTTCCCCTTCTTTCTTTTTCATGTTGTACATTTTGTAATAATAAAATCGTAAAACAATTACAACACAAATGTAATAGTTGTTTTTTAAACTCAACTCATAAAAGATAAGGTATTTTTTAGGCAAAAAGCAGGTAAAATGACTCAAAAACAATGTTTTTTCATTCTACACTAATAATTTGTACATTTTGTAATAGTTGTTGTACATTCTGTAACATTATGATGTACATTTTGTAATAGTTAAATGTACATTTTGTAACATTACGATGTACATTCTGTAATATTTGTTGTACATTTTGTAACATTAAATCTTGTAAAACTTTGATTTTAAATAGGTTATGGAGGTTACAAACATTAAACAATAAACATTTAATAAACAACAAACAGAGATGTTGTTGTTTATTAAAAATTGAATACTTATTCATTACGACTTGTACATTTTGTCATGTTTGATTTTTCGCCGCCGCACATCTCGATTTATTCAATTAATCTTTCCCCAATGCTTTGTTTATCAAGGTAATAAGGTAGGCGGTAACGGTTAATCCTTTTTTCTCACTTTCGTCTCGAAGTTCATCGAAAAGGGCTACGGGCAAACTTAAATTTAACCGATGTTTCCCAACTGTTTTAGAGTCCTGCTTAGACGACATTGCCATATTTTTCAAAATCAAGTCGTCAGGCGATTGGATAAGTGTTTTTGGCTTTAAACTCTCTCTCATATTTCTTTGAATTTATAGATTAAAAAATTTCATTTACGATTTCATCGAAGAGCTTGTTAAACTCTTCGCTTGCTTTTTTATCCCTCCCCTCAGTAACACCGATGCCATCAAGCGTTGTTTCGCCATAGGAAGTCCGTGTTGCCAACCTCGTTTTGAGTATAGGCACTTCAAAGTTTTGCAATCCGCCAATAATCTCGTTAGAGAGTACCGTGCGGTCGTTTATTTTATTCAAAACAACATAAGGTCTAACGCTCGACATATTCACGGCAACTCTGTTTTTATTCGTTTCGTTCAAAAGGACTAAAAACTTCTCAAATGCCTTGTAGTCAAACAAACTGGTATTGACAGGAATGAGGATAACATCGCTGACAATAATGGTTCTCGTCGCCAATTCTGAAAGCTGTGGCGAGCCATCTAAAATGACCACATCAAACTTTTTTTCTAAATCCATTATCGTATTCGTCCTAATTTGTTCTAATTCAAACGGGAATACATGGATAAGGGGTCTTTCTGGACTTCGGTAAGTTACCCATTCGACGGCTGAATTTTGATTCTGGTCGGTGTCAATGATGCACACACTTTTCCCCCGTTGGGCAAAACAAACGGCAAGATTTACGGCTATTGTCGTCTTCCCTACCCCACCTTTTAAGTTTGTTACAGCTATTTTCATATTATTTTTGATATAAAATTTGTGAAACGGTATCAATGAATCCTGATATTTCAAGGCAAAATAAGCAATAATTAATTTGTTCACATAGTAAACGCACGAAAAATGTACATTTTTTATGTGTACTTAAAATATACACACAAAAAAAGTACACACAAAAAATGTGTGTAAACTGCCTCTCTTGTATCAAACTTTGAAGAACTTAAAAGCAGAAGTATTGAAAAGAAGCAACAGGAATCAAAAGCATTGTATCACGCTGCAAAGAAGTGTTTTGTAATACATCTATTCATGGGTTCTTTTATTTACTTGTTATCGTAAACGATTGTTTTAGGACAACATGTTTTAAAAAACAAAGCAAAAGCCCCCCCTCAGTATTTGCGCTCTTATTTTGGAGTACAGCTCCGATTTTGAAGCCAACCCCCTATTCGCCATGCGCTTAAATTGTGTGTGCAATTAGTGTGTGTACATTTTTTACACACACAAAAAATGTGTGTGCATTTTTATAAAATTGAATAAAACAGAAGTAATGTGTATCTATTGGATTTTACAGTTTGCAGGATTCTTACGACTTGTATTGTGCTGAAAAGGTAGAACAGGATGCTACATCTGTTCTTGAACTTTTGTATGCTAAGGAAAGCGGTTGATATTTAGGCATGATGCACTACAATAGCCCCCTCAGTATTTATGTGCTTTTTTTGGAAACTTTATGCGGTTTTGAAGTCAAGCCGATTAAACACTATGCGCCTAAATTGTGTGTGTAATTAATGTGCGTACATTTTTAGTACACACAAAAAATGTGTATATTTTTTATGAACTGCACTAAAACAAAGGTGTTATGTATTTACATTCTTACTGACAACGGTTGACTTTTAGGTATGTCGCTCAATAAATCAAACAAAAGCCCCCTCAGTATTTACCTTCTTGTTTTGGTGTTTTACGCAGGTTACGCAGCAAAGGACATTATTGAAATATATACATCTAAATTGTGTGTGTAATTTATGTGTACACAAAAAAGGTGTGTACATAGTGAGCTGTACAACAAAGTTTTGTCTCTACGAGGCTTGTGAAAGAATAAACTTACAAAACATAGAAAAGCGGGTAGAGGTGAACTTAAATAAGAAGGGTTGGGAATTACAACACATTTTATGTGTGTGTGAAAAATGTACACACATTTTTTACACACACACATAAAATGTGTACAAATAAATTTTTATGGTAGAGTAAGTCTGTGAAATTTGTGGAAAATAGATTTATCAAACATAAAAAGAGGGTAGGGGTGAACCCCAATATTAAGGAATGGCATTTGGGTCATTACCACTTTTTAACAAGCCGAAACTGGACGTACCGACCAATAATTGCATCTGATAAATTGCCACATCGTTCAATTTTGTCAAACGGTCTTGTTTTGAAATGCCCATTTTGAGAAATTCAGCGTTTAAATTTTCCATATCTTCCTTGCTTTACATGTATGCCCATCGCACTTGTTTTTTCTACCCAATCTGAAATCGGCAAAACAAAAGCGGCTGCTCATGTCTGATTTCTAATCCCCACAATTTTGAGGGGATTAGAATGTTTATTTATTTTACGTTAATCCCCTTTTTGAAAAACCAACACGTTTTTTAATTCCTACGAATCCGTTAGAATTAAAATTGATTACATATCTCAGTTTTACACACTTATTTCTTCGGCTTCGGTACATAATCACGGACATAACTATACAAGGTCGGTTTAGAAATGCCCATCATTTCACAAATTTTTTTGACGGTCAATTTTTTTTCATTGTAAAGGCCAATCACGACCTGCTTTTTATCATCATCTAAGGTTTTGGGTCTGCCGCCTAATCTTCCTCTTGCTCTTGCTGCGGATAGCCCAGCTTGAGTGCGCTCTAAAATCAAATTGCGCTCAAACTCTGCCAGTGCGCCGAAAACATGGAAAACCAATTTGCCTGTTGCCGTTGATGTGTCAATGGACTCCTGCAAACTTTTTAAAGCGACCCCCTCAGTATCCAAGTAGTTCATCCACTCTATCAAGTCTTTGAGAGAACGCCCCAGACGGTCTAAACGCCAAACAACCAGAGTGTCACCTCTGCGTAACTGCTCTTTGGCTTTGGTTAGTCCCGGTCTTAGCGGCACTGTACCGCTTACAGTGTCCGTGAATATTTTTTCGCAACCTGCTTTTTTGAGTGCGTCATTTTGCAAGTCGGGATTTTGGTCAAAAGTAGAAACACGAGCGTAACCTATCAGCATGATTCAAATAAATTAGTTAAGAAACTTGACGTAATGCAAAGATAGTTAACTTTGATTTATTTACAAGGTTTTTTAACTTGATTATAGTCTAAAAATTAGGATAAAAAAAGGGTTTAGCGGGTGTTAAGAAAACGACCCTTTTCTTGACCATTGCTTTTTTCAATTGAGGAAACTAAACGACTATGGACTTCCAGTCCATAGTCGTTTAGTTTACCATCGTTTTTCTTTCAGAGATAGGATTTACTCCAACGAAATATTTACAGAATCGAAAAATTTGACTAATTTTGAGACTGTTTTAAAAACCATCGAGTGTATAATAATAGAACAAAATCCTTAACTTAACATTTATTCAATTGTGAAATTCATTGTTTCCATATCGCTCAATTGTATCTTGTTATTTGTCTTTACGACAGTAACAACGCCTCCTATATGGGCATGTGGAAAAGATAAATGTAAAAAAGAAAGCGTTCAGCACCTCTCGAATTGTCAAAAAGATTGCTGTAAAAAATCTTGTTCCGACTCAAAAAAGAAAAAGAAAGGCTGCTGCGGTGGCGACGATTGCTCTTGTTCTCCAAACCTCGTTGTCATAGCTGATTTGCCTGACGCTTTGCCTATTATTTTGACAAAAAGACCTATTACGATTCAAGAAAATAGCTTTTTCTTTATTTCCTCTTTTCCCAAATCCTCAATTCAAGACATTTGGCAACCGCCGATAACTGTCCTTTCTATTTGACAGCCATACGTCTGTCTTGTCGTTTTGTCCGATTCAAAACGGCTCAATTCCTTTTATTTTTTTTATAAAACATTGCTAATTAAATGTTTGCATTTATTGCAGCATTAGCCCTTTTGTCATTTTCGACAATACAATTTTTTTCAATAAAACATCATTGTGCTGTTTTATTGAAAAACATGGTTGTCTTCGTTACAAAATGATAGGCTTGACACCGACTTATTTCAAGCAATTGAAGGACAAAAAGCGACAAATGCTTGAAAGGCGTAAATCTTATAAATCGTTTCAAAAATAGTATAACGTGGGCGGTTTACAGTGGACGTAACTTTGTGGCATAATTAACAATATTTGAAAATTTATTAATGGTTTCAATGGTAGTCGTTATGTTATTTTTAATATGAAAAACTATTGATTTAATATCAAAAATCGTTTAACAATGAAAAATCTAATTCTAATTGCTGTTTTTTTTGCAAGTCTAACAGCTTGTCAATCAGATACTTCTAAACAAAATCAAAGCAATGCTACACAAACCACTATGCCAATGATGGGTGATACAATGGCGCATATCCAAAGCGATACGATGATGCACATTCACACTTTTGCCTGTCCGATGCACCCCGAAATAACAAGTACAAAAGATGGTGAAAAATGTTCGATATGCGGTATGAACCTCGTTCACAACGATTCAAAATAGACAACTTAGCGGGGAAAGCGACCCCCTCAGTATTTTCTTAAAATTAATTATTTTTAAAAATATTAAAATTTAAAAAAATGAAAAAACTATTGATAGTCAATCTTTTATGCCTTATTGCTTTCATGGCTAACGCACAAAATACGCCTAAAACAAGCACGCCTAAAAGCCCTGAAGCGGCATTTACGCAGCAGTTTGGCGGTAGTGAAATTCAAGTCGCTTATGCGCGCCCGTCGGCTCGTGGACGGAAGATTTTTGGCGCATTGGTGCCTTTCGATGCCCTTTGGCGCACAGGTGCCAATGATTGCACTCAAATCAAACTAAAAGAAGAAGTGGCTATTGGCGGCAAAATGATTGCGGCAGGTAAATACTCACTTTTCAGCATTCCTGGTGCCGATATGTGGACGATTATCCTCAATTCTGAAACGTCTGGACACGGTACAAGTGCCTACAAAGAAGAAAATGACGTGCATCGTTTTAAAGTAAAATCGGAGAAAACAGACCGTTTTTATGAGACTTTTACCATCGAAATCAATGATTTTGATGCAAAAGGCGATGCTTCATTGAACTTAATTTGGGAAAATACGATGGTCAGAATTCCTTTGAAAAATGAGATGGACGCTGCTGTTGCAACGACTGATGCCAAACCAAAAATGGATGCTCATGCAGGACACGATATGTCTAAAATGAACAAAATGGAAGGCGAAAAAACGGCAAATGTCAAACCGAAAATGGAGGCAATGGCTGGACATGATATGTCAAAAATGGATAAAATGGACAATGGTTTAAAAGTGCAATTTGCGCCTGTTTTATCGGCTTATTATGGTCTAAAAGACGCTTTAACTGCTGATAACAGCAAATTAGCGGCTGAAAATGGTAAAGCAATGAAAACGGCTTTGCGTAAAATTGATACCAAAACATGGACAGCCAAAGAACGCAATGCTTACGATGAAGTGGCTAAAAAATTGGATACAGATGCGGAACATATTGGCGACAATGCAGGGAAAATTGACCACCAGCGCGAGCATTTTGTCAGTTTGTCTAACAATCTTACGACTTTAACTAAAGCATTGAAAATCAATAGCGAACCCGCTTATTTGCAGTTTTGCCCAATGGCAAACGGTGGTAAAGGTGCTTATTGGTTGAGTAAGGAAAATAAGGTTAAAAACCCTTATTACGGCAAGTCAATGTTGACTTGTGGTAGTGTGAAAGAGACTTTGTAATGTTATTTTGAATTCAAAATGTTGTAAATAACATTTTTTTATAATTTTTAACTAAAAGCATTTTTGTTATTAGTAACGACGTGAAAGAATCAGTTTCCTACGGCATGACAAAAACAGATTCTTTCACTTCGTTACTAATGACAAAAAAAACAAATACATACCTTATGGAACATCAACATCATAGTCAGAAATATACTTGCCCAATGCACCCGCATATTTTGCAAGATGCTCCTGGCAAATGCCCTTTGTGTGGGATGAAATTAGAGCCGATTGCCGCAGTGGAAGATACTCATGGCAAACACGACCATCATTCGGGCATGATAGCCGATTTCAAAAAGCGGTTTTATGTCGTTTTGGCTTTGACTGTTCCCATTATGTTGTTATCAACCATGATTCAACAATTTATGGGTGTGGATTGGCAATTTACAGGCTCGAAAGACATTCTTTTTGCGCTCTCAACGGTGGTTTATTTTTATGGTGGTATGCCATTTTTAAAGGGTTTGGTGGACGAAACACGAGCCAAAAACCCGGGCATGATGTTTTTGATTGGCTTTGCGATAACCGTTGCCTACATATATAGTGTGGCGGTGGTGTTTGGCTTAGAAGGCATGGATTTCTTTTGGGAGTTGGCGACGCTGATACTCATCATGCTTTTGGGGCATTGGATTGAGATGAAATCGGTGGCGGGTGCTTCGCGCGAGTTGGAGTTGCTGGTGCAACTCATGCCTTCCGAAGCGCACATGGTTATGCCGAATATGGTGCATGATGTCAGAACGGATACGCTGAAAGAAGGCGATTTGATTTTAATAAAACCAGGTGAAAAAGTAGCTGCCGATGGCATCATTGCCGAAGGCGAAACCTATCTGAATGAAAGTATGCTGACGGGTGAATCGAAACCCGTTCATAAAATGCAAGGCGATAAAGTCATAGCGGGAGCGATAAATGGTAACGGTTCTATAAAAGTGACGGTATCGCATGGGGCAAAAGATTCGTATTTATCGCAAGTCATCAAGTTGGTACAAGACGCTCAAAACGCCAAATCCAAAACGCAGTTATTGGCTGATACGGCTGCTAAATGGTTGACAATCATCGCTTTATTATCAGGTATTTCAACATTTTTATATTGGTATTTGACAGGTCAAGACTTGGCTTTTGCGATGGAACGCATGGTAACGGTCATCGTTATTTGCTGCCCTCATGCTTTGGGTTTGGCTGTACCTTTGGTCGTTGCCAAATCAACAGCAATGTCCGCACAAAGTGGTTTATTGATAAAAAACAGGACTGCTTTTGAAAATTCAAGGAAAATAACCACCATCGTTTTTGATAAAACAGGCACGTTGACGGTAGGAAAATTTGAAGTTTCAAGGGTTATTTCGTTAAAAAATGGTTTAGATACTGAGGGGGTCATTCGTTTGGCATCTGGCTTAGAACAAAAATCTGAACACCCGATTGCAACGGGTATTTTGCAAAAAGCTAAGGATTTAAACATCTCAATTCCTGCTACTGAAAATTTCAAAGCCATCACAGGGAAAGGCGTAGAAGCGACGATTGAGGGCAAAAAAATAGCCGTTGTGAGTCCTGGTTATTTAAAGGAAAATAATATTGCCATTCCCGAAGGTTCAACATCAAACGAAACTGAAACGGTTGTATTTGTATTGATAGACAATGAATTAGCGGGTTATATCGCCTTGTCAGATGAAATCCGTCCTGAATCTGCTGAAGCGATTCAGACCTTAAAAGAGAACAATATCAAATCCATTTTACTGACGGGTGACAACGCCAAAGTCGCTAAAAGTGTGAGTGAAACTTTGGGTATGCACAGCTTTTTCGCTGAAGTTTTACCGCATCAAAAATTAGAAAAGATAAAAGAATTGCAAAGTCAAGGCGAGTTTGTAGCTATGACAGGCGATGGTGTCAACGATGCACCCGCTTTGGCAATTGCCGACATTGGTATTGCCGTTGGCAGTGGCAGCGACATTGCCGCAGAAACGGCAGGCATTGTGTTGGTAAACAGCAATCCAAAAGATATTGTAAACCTTATTTTATTTGGCAAAGCCACGCATCAGAAGATGATTCAAAATTTAATTTGGGCAACGGGCTATAATGTGATTGCCTTGCCTTTGGCAGCGGGTGTTTTGTACAGTCAAGGTATTTTGTTAAGCCCTGCGGTTGGGGCGGTTTTGATGAGCATCAGTACCGTTATTGTTGCCATCAATGCGAGTCTTTTAAAAATTGAAAATTAGACATTATGGTAGAACATCTCATATCGTTATCTTTAAAAAACCGAGCGATTGTATTGCTTATTTCGGCTTGTTTGTTTGGTTGGGGCATTTATAGTGTGCAGCGAAATCCGATTGATGCGATTCCAGATTTGTCTGAAAATCAAGTCATTGTCTTCACAGAATGGATGGGCAGAAGCCCACAAATTATGGAAGACCAAGTGACATATCCGCTTGTCTCGAACTTACAAGGTATTCCGAAAGTGAAAAATATACGCGCCGCTTCCATGTTTGGAATGAGCTTCGTTTACATCATTTTTGAAGAAAAAGTGGACATTTATTGGGCAAGAACCCGCGTTTTGGAGCGATTGAACTATGCTCAAAGGCTGTTGCCACAAAACGTTGTGCCTGTTTTGGGACCTGACGGAACGGGCGTGGGTCACATCTTTTGGTATCATTTAGAAGCCAACGGAATGGATTTGGGCGAACAACGTGCCTTGCAAGATTGGTACGTGAAATTTGCTCTTCAAACAGTTCCGGGCGTTTCGGAAGTGGCTTCGTTTGGCGGTTTTGAAAAGCAATATCAATTGGTTTTAGACCCCTTGAAAATGCAATACTACAATGTCAGCATGATGGAAATCATGAATGTGGTTAAAGCCAATAATAATGATGTGGGCGGTCGGAAATTTGAAATGAGCAATATGGCTTATATCATCAGAGGCTTGGGTTACATCAAAAACATCAACGATATTGAGAATATTGCTATTAAAAACTACAATTCTGTGCCTGTAAGAGTACGCGATGTGGGTTCTGTTCAAATGGGTGGCGACTTGCGTTTGGGCATTTTTGATGCGAATGGTACGGGCGAAGTGGTCGGTGGCATCGTGGTTATGCGTTATGGTGAAAATGCCGATAAAGTCATTCAAGCCGTAAAAGCGAAAATGAAAGAAGTAGAAAAAGGTTTGCCCGAAGGTGTCAGTTTTAAAACATCTTATGACCGCAGCGAACTCATTGAAAAAGCGATTGAATCGGTGAAAGGCACTTTGATAGAAGAAATGATTGCGGTCTCACTCGTCGTTTTGATATTCCTTTTTCATTGGCGCAGTGCCTTGATTATCCTGATTCAATTGCCGATTTCTGTTGCTGTGGGCTTCATTTTGCTACAAATGTTCGGTTTGTCTTCCAATATTATGTCTTTAACAGGCATTGCTTTAGCAATTGGTGTCGTCGTAGATGATGGCATTGTGATGGTCGAAAATGCCTATCGAAATATCTCGGAAAAGCAAGAAGAACTCTTAAAATCACCCATAGAATAAAGAATATGAAACCATTTTTCAATAAAATATTTAAAAAAGAAAAAGACCCATTGTCTTCAGAAGAGAAACTGAAAATAGTTGAAGCCTCTTCAAAATTGGTGGGACCGGGCGTGTTTTATTCAACCGTCATCGTCATTACGTCCTTTTTACCTGTGTTTTTACTGACGGGTATGGAGGGGAAATTGTTCAGTCCGTTGGCATGGACAAAATCATTTATTCTCATCGTTGATGCTTTTTTAGCCATTACATTGACACCTGTTTTAATCAGTTATTTATTGAAAGGCAAATTAAAACCTGAAAATAAAAACCCGATAAATAGAACGCTTGAAAATATTTATACGCCCATTTTGACCTTTTGCTTAAAATGGCGCAAGACATTGTTGGGGCTGAATATCATTGCTTTACTAATAGGTGTGTTTATGTTCACCCGTTTAGGGTCGGAATTTATGCCGCCTTTGGACGAAGGTTCTATCCTGTTTATGCCTGTAACATTGCCTGATGTATCCAATTCGGAAGTGAAACGGGTTTTACAAGTACAGGATAAATTGATAAAATTAGTGCCAGAAGTCGCGCACGTTTTGGGCAAGGCAGGGAGAGCGAATACGGCAACCGACAACAGTCCTATCAGTATGATTGAAACCATTGTTTTGTTGAAACCGCGCAACGAATGGCGGGCGGGAAAAACGAAAAATGATATTGTTACTGAAATCAATAATAAACTGCAAATTCCAGGGGTGACAAATGGTTTTACACAACCCATTATCAACCGTATAAATATGCTTTCGACAGGTATTAGAACCGATGTCGGTATTAAAATTTATGGGGCAAATTTGGATTCTATTGACGTTTTAGCTCAAAAAATCAAGAAAACCTTAGAAGGTACTGAGGGGGTCAAAGATTTGTATGCCGAACCGATTACAGGCGGAAAATACATTGATATTGAAGCAAAAAGAGAGGTTATTGGCAGATATGGACTGACGATTAACGATGTCAACAACGTCGTGGAATCGGCAATCGGCGGCATGAATATCACCACAACGATTGAAGGTAGAGAACGTTTTGCCGTCAATGCTCGGTACGCACAGGAGTATAGAAACAGTATTTCCGCCTTGAAAAAATTGCAAGTGCAGACGATGGAATACGGAACAATTCCCTTAGAAGCGATTGCCAATATTAAAATCAGCGATGGTCCACCGATGATAAACAGCGAAAATGCGATGCTTCGGGGCACTGTTTTGTTCAATGTACGCGATAGAGATTTAGGCAGTACCGTCAAAGAGGCGCAGCAAAAACTCAATGACATGATGGATAAAATGCCCAAAGGCTATTATGTGGAATGGAGTGGGCAATGGGAGAACCAAATCAGGGCGAATAAGACCTTAAAATTGATAATGCCGCTTGTGATTGTCATCATTTTTCTGGTTTTATATTTCACCTATAACTCCATGAAAGAAGCTGTTGTTACCATGATAACCGTTCCTTTTGCTTTGATTGGCGGTGTTTTTATGGTTTATTTTTATGGTATAAACCTCTCTGTTGCCGTTGCCGTTGGTTTTATCGCCTTGTTTGGTTTGGCGATAGAAACAGCCATGCTTATCACCATTTATTTGAATGAAGCGATGAATAAAATGGTGGAAAAACACGGCAATAGCAGAGAAAGCCTTAACGAAAATATCATCAGAGAATACATCATCGAAGGTTCTGCCAAACGATTACGCCCCAAACTTATGACCGTATCGGTGTCATTATTTGGATTAATTCCCATTTTATGGGCAAATGGAACGGGCGCAGATGTCATGTTACCTATCATTGTCCCACTTATTGGTGGCACAATCACATCCACTATATATGTTCTTTTAGTAACACCTGTTGTTTTTGAAATCGTCAAATTGCGCGAATTAAAAACAAGGGGCAAAATTGAAATTTTAGATGTTAAAGAATAAATATCCTATCGTCCTAAGCTGTTTGTTTTTCAGCTTTTACACTTCAATGGCTCAAAATACTGAGGGGGGTACTTTGGCGACTCCGACCCTTTCTTTAGAGGAAGTTTTGACCACTATTGAAAAAAACAACCCTCAATTAAAAATGTATGATGCCGATATTAAAAGCATGGACATTGCCGCATTAGGGGCTAAAAGTTGGATGCCGCCGCAAGTGAGTTCAGGCTTTTTTATGACACCTTATAATGTGCGGATGTGGCGAGCCAACGACAGAAATTCTGGCATGGGTTCATTTATGGTCGGCGTTACGCAGATGATACCGAATCCTAAAAGATTGAGTTCGGAGTTTAACTATATGAACGCCATGTCTTCTGTTGAGTTTGAAAAGAAAAATTATACGCTAAATCAACTAAGAGCGATGGCAAAATCCAATTATTATCAATGGTTGGTGCTTCAAAAAAAGGTCAAAATCACGAATGAGAACTTGATACTTTTAGGCTATATGATTCAGAGTATGGAAATTCGCTATCAGTACAATATGATGAAATTGCCAACTTATTACAAGGCAAAATCGCAATACAGTGCCTTGCAAAATATGATAGTGATGCTTGAAAATGATATATCGCAAAAGCGGATTACGCTCAATACCTTAATGACAAATGATAAAAACAGGGTATTTGAGATAGATTCTACTTACCATTTATTAAATTTTGATACGGTTTTTTCAGATACGACTTCTCGGCTGAATGAACGAAGCGACATTAGAGCGATTGAGAATACGATAGCTTTAAATCGCTTGAAAATCGAGGTTGAAAAAGTGAAATTATTGCCTGAATTTGGTATTCGATACGACCACATGTTTCCATTCGGACAAAATCCCATGCAATTTAATATCATGGTCATGGCGAATATTCCGATGCCATGGTCAACCCAAATGAATTTGTCAAATATTGGCAGCATTCAGTTAAAAAACAAGAGCCTTTATTGGCAAAAAGAAATGATATTGAATGAGGCTTCGGGCATGATTTCAAGCATGAATACGGAACTACAAAAACTTAAAAAGCAATACAATATCGTTGAAAAAAGCATCATTCCTGCTTTGAAAAAAAATTATGAAACGGCATTATTGGCTTGGCAAAACAACACTGGCGAATTGTTTGAAGTCCTCGACGCTTGGGAAGCCCTCAATATGGCTCAAATTGAAGCATTGGATAAATTGCAAAATATGCTCAATACACAAGTTGAAATTGAAAAACAATTAGAAATCAAATAGTTATGAAAAAATATTTTTTATATAGTTTGTTGCTTTTAGGGATTTCTGTCATCGGATTTTCCATATACTATTTTGTCCAAAAATATCAGAAAGAATCGAAAATCACCACACAAAATGATGTTTATACTTGCCCGATGCACCCCGAAATTATGGAAAACAAACCAGGGAGTTGCCCGATTTGTGGTATGTTTTTGGTCAAAAAAGTAGTGCAAAGCCCTGTTTCTGAAAGCAAAGACATCAGCTATCTTTTACGTCCTACCGACACCTATATTGTGGGCGATTATAATACGACAACCCCGATAGATACGGTTTTTACGGACGACATACAACTGCCTGGCATTGTAGC
>JAEUUP010000169.1 GCA_016787525.1 Saprospiraceae bacterium
TGTAGTCACCCACATCGGCTTTGTAGAGATAGACATTTGTGTAACCTTCAGCACGCATCATGGCAATCCATTCATCGGCTTTGTTTTGAGTCCGATAGTTGCCACAAACGATATAACCATCGTTGTGCAGTGCTTTGCACATGTGCGTACCCAGTCCGCCTGTGCTGCCCGTCACTAAGGCAATGTATTTTTGCTTGTCGTGAGTCATATTTGACAAAATTTTGGTTTTTAAATTGGATGCAGGAAATTATATGCAAACATATAGATTTCTATATACATTGCAAAATTTTATCCTCTTTTTTTTCAAAAATGCCGATTAAAGGCAATTAAACGCTATTTTTACACTATTAACAGAATATACAACATTAAAAACATTATGTACAAGACAGAAAAACTGCGCTTAACACATCATTTGGATATTGCCTATATAGATGAAGGATACGGCTACGAAACGCTGATTTTCATACACGGTTTGGGTAGCAATATGGGGGCTTGGGTCAAAAATATCGGATATCTGAGCCACTCTTTTCGGTGCATTGCACTCGATTTGCCAGGCTATGGGCAATCGTCATCGGGCAATTTTCCATACTCAATGCACTATTATGCCCAAATTATCAAAGAGTTTATCGAAGAGTTTGACCTCAAACATGTGACACTAGTAGGACATTCGATGGGTGGACAGATTGCTCTGACTCTGGCTTTGATGGGTTACGACAAGGTGAAAAAAATCGTTTTAGCTGCACCTTCTGGTCTTGAAAGTTTCCACCCTTTTGAGAAAGAATTGATAAAAAGTGCGTCAAATCCTTATTTTCTAAAATCACAAAAAGCAGAAAACATTGGCATCAACTACGATTTAAGTTTCTATCAACTACCCAAAGAAGCCTATTTTATGATTCAAGAACGCCTCGATTTGATGAAAAATGCTCAAAAATATGAAGATTATTGCCAACTCATTTCTCGCTGTATCGCCGCTATGCTCGACGAACCTGTGTTCGATAAGCTACATCGAATTCACCATCCGACACTGATCCTTTTCGGAGCAAACGACTATTTGATTCCCAATCGCTTGTTTCACCCTACCGATACCCCCCTCAGTATTGGCAATCACGGAAAACAAAAAATAGCATACAGCCAGCTTTCTATCTTATCTCAATGTGGTCATTTTGTTCAATTTGAAGCTGCTGAACGGTTCAATAATTTGGTAAAGTCATTTGTGAACAGCTGAATTGAACGCTCATTATAGATAGATTTAGCATCTTTATAAGACTGTAATTCGTTAAAAATCAATACTTAAAGGAAAGATTAGCGCAAAAATTCGCTTACTTTTTTATTCAAAGAATCCGCTTTTTCCCACATCGAAAAATGTCCCGCTTCAGGCAATAAGACGACTGTGCAGTTTTTCATTTTGGTTGCGCCATCGCGAGCAACCCCCTCAGTAGTTTGCAAAGGATTCATAAACTTATTAGGAATCAACACATCGTTTTTGCCAAAAAAGCATAAAGCTGGCTGCGTAATACGACTCAATTTGGTATAAACAGGCTCATCTAACATACCATATACATTTTGTGCTACGCCATAACAATATGCATCAAAATCAGTAGCCGAACGCATTTTCAAACGGTCGTCAATCATAAATTGTGCATCGTCGGGCATTTTATAAAAATTAGCCGCGAAACTTTGTCTAATTTGAAACTCGGTCGAATATTTTATGCTCGAAGGTTGAGTCAAATTCTTTAAAGTTATTTTTTGCACACTGTTGAACGTCTCAAAACCTGCAGGGTCAACCAAAATCAATTTTTCGACAAGGGTAGGGTAGAGCATAGTCGTTGTCAGAGCAATTTGTCCACCCATCGAGTGACCGACTAAAATGACTTTTTTGAGACCCAATTTTGCACAAAATTCACCTATCAAATCAGCATAGAAAGTCATATTACCTTTAAAACGTCCTTTACTCGACTTACCATAACCCGCCAAATCCAATCGAATACAACGTTTTTCCGCCGCTAAACTCGCCACATTTTTGTCCCAAGCCCGCATATAACTTCCCAAACCATGAACAAATAACAAAGGTGTACCCCTCAGTAAACCTGTGTCGGAATAAGTGATTTCGATGCCATTTGAGAGTTTCAAAACTTTAGTTGAGAAAGGATATTTGAGCGTGTAAGCAATACTACTAGTGGTGTAGCTTGCTGGGATATCAATGCTTTTTTGCTTTGTTTTGCACGAAAAAAGCACCCAAATGAGTATTAAAACCACTAAAAACAGGTTTTTCATAGGAAATTTGTTTTTTTAAATACGTTTATCACGTATGAAAGTCTAAAACGTTTAAAACGGTAAATGAAGGCAAAAAAGATTTACGAAATTTATAAATTTCGTAAATCTCTGAGATTCATCATTGTTTAGCGGCTTTCACATGTTTCAAGAGTAAATCTAAAAATACCGCAGGTTGTTCGATATAAGGCGAATGACCTGTGCTAGGCATTACAACTTCCTGAAAATGACCGCCTTGAGCCGCATATTTCTCTAAAACAGCTCGTGACTGACTGACCATCGGTTGTGGTGGATACACGCCTTCGCTCGGATAGTTCGGTATCAAGCCCATTTTGCCTAATGTGCCCATACAAAAAAGCGAATTGTCGCTGACTATTTGGTCATCAGAACCCCGCACCCATAAAACAGGCGGTTTATTTGCCGATTCGATGAAGTTTTTGACAGAGTCACCCACATATTTAGGCGACAAAGCATTGGCGGGGCCAAAAACACCAGGCGCAACAAAAGGATAGTTGGACGACCCCACAAAATCACCAGGATAGCGGTCAGAGCCTATTTTTTCACTTAAAAGGCTGTCTAACAAGGCTTCTTCATTGGTGGGCTTGAACGGGGGTTTCCAGTAAAAATTGTTCATCACCACTCGCGGCGAAGCCAAAGGGTCGTCCGCGCCTCGGTATTGCTCGGCAATGTATTTGGCAAATTGCGGATTGACTATGCCGCCACCCGAACCTGCAAAATCGGGAAAACAAGGCGACCCCTCAGTATCTTTCGTGCCACCAAAGCCATAAGGAGAGCCAGGATTAATCAGAGTGATAGAGCGCACTTTGTCGCCCAAAGCAGGTAACAAACGCCAAATCACAGAGCCACCCATTGAGTGACCTACAAGATGCAATTTATTGATAGCCAATTCATTGATAAGTACAACAAGATCTTCTACAAAATCGCCCATACCTTTTGTTGCGTCAATAATCATATCATCAGTATCACCATAACCTCTCAAATCGGGCGCAATAGAACGAAAACGAAGCGGCATTTTGCGCATGATTTCTGTCCAAAAAACAGAAGAAGAAGCATTACCATGAATAAAAAGTAGGGTTTCTTCGCTGACAGTTCGTCCTGCAAAACGAACGCATTGAGTCAAGCGAGATGTTTTGATGTAATGACGGCGGATGTTTTTCATAAAACTATTTTTTTAATGTTGGAAGACTTAATCTATATTTTTCAATGCTTGCCTGTCTATTTTACCCACACCATTTTTGGGTAAAGTCGTTAGAAATTGGACATATTTTGGCACTTTAAATTTTGCTAACTGCGTTTTTATAAATATAATTATTTCATTTTCAGTTACTTGCACATTCTCTTTTATGACAACAAATGCTTTGCCCACTTCGCCCCATTTTTCGTCTGGAACGCCTACAATAGCAACTTCCGATACTGAGGGGTGAGTCAAAATGACTCTTTCAACTTCCGCAGGATATACATTTTCGCCACCACTGATGTACATATTTTTGATGCGGTCAATGACAAAAAAATAACCTTCATCATCACATCGTACCCTATCGCCTGAATAAAACCAACCATTGATGATGCTTTTTTGCGTCGCTTCTTCATTGCGCCAATAACCTTTTGTCACCATTGGCCCCCTCAGTAATAGCTCACCATTATCGCAGATTTTGCCGTTTTCATCAACAATTTTTGTCTGAACATAAAAATTAGGACGACCAATAGAGCCTTTTTTGCGCAAAGCATCATCTTGATGCAGCGAAAACAAATTGGGTCCCACTTCTGTCATACCGAAACCTTGCCGCACTGCTACATTTTTATTTGCCCATTTTTCAATCAAAGGAATCGGCATGGGTTCGCCGCCCACAATGGCGTAGTGCATATCAGGAAAAGCCGCTTCATCAAATTCGGGCAAGTCTGCCAACATCTTCATCATGGTTGGAACAGCCATAAAAAGTGTGCATTTTTCACTTTGCAAAAGTTCTAATACAGCTTTCGGATCAAATTTTCTCAACAAACATGTATAACCACCATGATGCAAAAACGGTGTCAACAACACATGCCAACCGCCTGTGTGAAAGGGTGGCATAAAATTCAAAGTTCGGCTTTCGGTATTGATTATCAAGCTCATAGCCGTGTTGATGCTGTTCCAAAACAACATTTTATGACTGTACAATGCCCCTTTCGGAAAGCCCGTTGTGCCGCTTGTGTAAAGTATGAAAATGGGGTCGTCGTCTTTTAAAGGCATATTTTTGAAAGAACGAACAGGATGGTGATTGGCACTCGTGATATGATTACTCAGTGCTGAAAAAGTAATGAAAGACACAAAGGGAATAGAAGTCAAAAGGGTTTCAAATTTCTCTTCATAAAGGACAATTTTTGGCTCTGAATTGGTCAAAATATAGGTGACTTCTGTTTTAGATAAGCGATAATTGAGCGGCACAATGATAAACCCTGCTTTTTGCGCTGCACAAAATAGAGCGACAAATTCTAAATTATACTCTGCCAAAACGGCAACACGGTCTCCTTTTTTGATGCTGAAATGTGTTGAAAGATAATTTGCAAGAATATTCGCCCAATCATTGAGCGAGGCATAGCTCAATGTTCGCCCCGTTTCATATTCTTTCAAGGCTGTTTTATGTGGGTTATAAATAGCCCATTTTGCTGCCCAATCAGTTTGCAACGCTTTCATTCTCAATAATTTAAAACTTTACAGCCGCACTGGCAAACGCCAAACCACCGCCCGAACCAATAAAAAACAGCCAATCGCCTCGTTTGATTTTACCCAATTCGAGGGCATCGTTGAGTGCAATAGGAATAGCCGCTGAACCTGTGTAGCCGTTATGGTGCATGATTGTGTGGGCACGGTCGTGTGGCAAATTGAGCCGATCCATCGTTTGCCAAATAGAGTTGATATTGATTTGAGTCATCAAAAATTGGTCAATATCTTGCGGTTCAATGTTCAATCTTTTGCACAAATTATGCGTCATCGCCGTCCACATATCAGGATTTAATTCTGCTGGAAATCTTTTCAAAAACTTCAATTGATGGTCTCGATTTTGAAGTACCCCCTCAGTAAGAGGTATTTTTGCACCACCTCCATAAATACCCATCCAGTCGAAATATTGCCCTTGCGAGATGAGTTCGGTGGCACAAACGCCGCGTTTTTCGGATTCTTCGATACCCCTCAGTATCACTGCACCTGCACCATCGGCAAATAGTGTAACGGTTTTTTTATCGTCTGGATTGAGATGTTTACTCATAGCATAAGCCCCGATAATGAGCACATATTCGTAGCGTTCATCCGATAAAATGTATTTTGAAGCCACATCCAAAGCCGTCACAAAGCCTGCGCAAGCCGCATTGAGGTCGAAAGTGCCTGCCTTTGTTGCACCCAAACGGTGTTGTACAATGGCAGCGGTTGAAGGTGATACATACTCAGGTGTATCGGTGGCAACGATGAGTAAATTGATTTTATCAGCGGTCAAACCAGCTCTTTGGAGGGCTTGTTGTGCAGCTTTTTCGCACAAATCAGCAGTGGATTCTCCTTCAGAACACCATCTGCGCTCGTAAATATGGACATTGGCACGTAGCCACGAATCTACATCTTCCCCAAAATAGTCGTTGAAGTATTGATTTTTGATAATACGCTCAGGGACATATTTGCCTGTTGCTTCAATAATAGCGTTTTTCATAACTGTAAAAATGAGTCGGGTATCTCTTTCTAAAAAAATTAAAAATCAATTCTATGGGTGATTTTTATCAGCTTTTTCCCTAAAAACAAGGTCTAATTTTGCTTCAAAAAGTAAATCATGTTAAATCGCACACTTACCATTTCTATTTTAGTCTCTCTCAATGTTCTTGTTTTTGTGGGCATTGCCTCCAAATACGATTTAGCCTCTGTCAACAATTGGTTGATGATAGCTTCTATCGCCTTCATGTCTATGGGCATTTATCGCGTTTTAGGCATGGTTGAAGGTTATAAAAACTAAAAGGATTGTTTTTGAGCGTTTCTGCGGATTCAAAATTTTATCTCTCTTTTGGAAAATAATGCGATAAATTATTTTGTAAGACAAATATAGCAACGACACAATTGGGGGGTTGTACTAAAACTGTAAAATTAAGGTTTGACTCAACGTCTTATTCAAGTTTAATATTTTGATAATCAAATTATTACAATCAAAAATCAAGGATTGACCACACATATGTATATAAAAAAGAGGCAAAAAGTGTTGTTGGGTACTTTTTGCCTCTTTGTATTTTGTCTGTTAAATTACAACTCTAAAATCACCGCTTCGTAAGGCTTCAATATGCCATTTACTGAGGGGGTTGCATAGTTGCCGATGCGTACTTTGGCTTTGTTCAAATCCAAACCTGTTGTATTGACTTTTGCTTCTGTTGCTTTAAAATTCATCAAAGCCAATAAAGTTCGTCCGTTCAAAGACCTCGTATAAGCAAATACTGAGGGGTTCTTTTCATCCACCAATTTCCAGTCACCATAAATCAAAATAGGTTCTGATTTGCGCAATTGCACTATTTTTCTGAAATAGTTGAGAATCGAATTGGGATCTTTGTCTTGTGCTTGCACATTGACGGAGATATAATTCGGATTCACTTTCAACCATGTTTTGCTACCAGTCGAGAAACCTGCTTGGAATGTGCTGTCCCACTGCATAGGTGTACGTCCATTGTCACGCGACGATATTTTCATACCATTCAGAAAACGTTTCAAATCACCGCCTTTGGCTTTCACTTGGGCATAATTGGTTAATAGTTCGATGTCGTTATAGTCTTCAACTTTATCAAATTTGATATTGCTCATGCCAATTTCGTCGCCAAAATAATAATAAGGTGTGCCGCGCATACTCATAATAAACGTTGTCAGCATTTTCGATGACATATCTCTAAATTCTGGGCTATCATTGCCCCAACGTGTAAGCATACGCGGTTGGTCGTGATTCGCCAAATAAATTGTTCCCCAACCTTTTTTGGCAAAAGCATCTGTCCATTTGGCATAAATCTGCTTCCATTTCACAAAATCATAGCCTTTTGGATCGGGCATTTTGTATTCTTTGGGCAAATAGCCGAAGTCAATGGCTTCAAAATAGTACGCCATATTCAACTCTTTGCGAGCAGGGTCAACAAACTTCATCACACGCTCCACATCGCCCATCGCTTCAGCAACTGTTGCAATTTCTTTTTTACTGAAAACTTCGCGGTTCATCTCCTGCATATAATCGTGCAAGTGAGGGCCACTGGCGTAGTACATGCCCCAATTGCCATCGTACTCCTTAGGCAATGGCGGCAAAGTTGTGTCTTTTGAACAGAACGCAATGGCATCAAGGCGGAAACCATCTACACCTTTATCAAGCCAAAAACGCATCATTTTGTAAATTTCTTGACGCAAAGCAGGATTTTCCCAATTCAAATCGGGCTGTGCATCGGCAAAATAGTGCAGATAATAGGAGTTTGTGGGTTTATTGTACTCCCAAGCATAAGCTTTTTCATCAAAAATAGACCACCGATAGGGCGGTTTGCCTTTTTCAGCTGGCCACCAATGAAAATAGTTGTAGTACGGACTATTGCGCGACGAGCAAGCTGACTTAAACCACGGATGTTCGCTGCTACAATGGTTGACCACCATATCCATAAACACTTTGACGTTGCGCTCTTTGAAGCCTTTGAGCATCATATCAAAATCCGACATTGTACCAAACTCTTTCATAATGTTCTGGTAGTCCGAAATGTCGTAACCATTGTCTTTGTTGGGTGAAGAATAAATGGGGCTGAGCCAAACCATGTCCACACCTAAACTTTTGACATAGTCCAAGCGGGAAATAATGCCCTTGAGGTCTCCAATGCCATCGCCATCAGAATCTTGAAAGCTGCGTGGGTAAATTTGATAAACCACCGCTTCTTTCCACCATTTTTTATCTAAAGAATCGGGTACTGAGGGGGTGTTGGTTTGCCCTTCGGGCTTTTGGGTGGTCGTGTTGCAAGCATATAGCACAACCATGAAAGCACAGGCAAGTGCTTTGATTAAATTTTTCATCATTCTTGTTGTTTGTTTATGACATGAATTTGGTCGAATAGGCTTCTAAAAAGTCTTCTGAGTTGCTCAGAAAAACTTTCTATAAGATGCGACAAATTAAGGGTTTCTGAGTGAAGAACAGATTTTTCTCAGAAAATTATTCAGCAATTGATTTGATGATTAAGTAACGAGTAAGTAATAATGTGGTTAAAGCTATAGGCATCCGATACAGAAATTTGAATCGTTTTCTACTTTTTTTCAAAAAAGTAGAAAACGATTTAAATTTCTGTATCGGATGCCTGCGCTTGAAAAGACAGTTTGACCAAGTTATTATTTACTGATTACTAAGTTATAATCAAAGAAAAAGAAGAATGTCCATTACTGAGGGGAGGCTCAACAGAGTTTGAAAAATAAACATTTTTTACTTTGTGTTAATTGGGTTTATGTTAAGTCGTAGATACTGAGGGTTTGCATCACCCTAAAAAAAGTCAGTTCTTTGACAATTTTAAAACAGTTTCTAATAAAAAACCAAAACCTGAATCAGGTTTTGGTTTTAAAAAGGCTAAATCAAGAACTCCAAAATCATTTTAGCCGAATCAAAAGTGATGTGATTATAATTTGAAAGGGGTTTGGGGTTTACTTAGTCAAAATGTAAGTTTTTGGGGTGTAAGGGTTAATAATATAAGGTTCTTTCACAATTTCCGTTGGGTACTCAATTCTAAAAAACTGGGGTTAACGACAATGTAACGTGCTAATAGTTTTGAATTTTAAATCTCCATTTCTTAGTTTTTATGCGTTTTGAGGCTGCTGATACTGAGGGGGTACAAATGTTGATCTAAGTAAATCAAATGAAAAGTAGTATTTGGTTTTTTGACATTTCTTTTTGTTCAGCTAACGTCTGTGGATTGTATCTGCTTGCTTTTTTAATCACATAACAAAGGTCGGTATTAATAAAAAAGTCTGTTCCTACCTGATTAGGTAGAATATGAGGTTTGTCTGATTTTTTTTTGAATAATTAGAACTTTTGAAAACCATTAACCGTACACCGATTTTGTAAACTAATTTTTTATAATCTTTTAAAACTTTCTAATGAAAAAACAGACTTTAGTAAAAAAGCAAAAATCCAACTTATTGGAAGCTTCATTGGTGCAAAAAGCAACGGCACAAGTCAATGAACTCAAAGAAACGTTGATGGAAATCAGCAGCGCAACGATTCGTTCAACATCTGGTATCAAAGGATTGACTAAGACTGGAAAACCTTTAACTCAGATTGCCCGCAATGCTGCTGTAACTTATCCTGAGGTGTTGCCTGGTCGGTTCGATGTGGAAGATTTTGACAACAAGCTTATTTTTGATTCATTGACTGAACCTTTGATGAGTCTAATCAATGATACAGTAGATACTTTTTTCAAAGTACGTCTGGGCAACAGTGCTGACCTTGAATATATGAAACGTAAGATTTACAGTGCCATAGCAGCAGCAGCACTCGAAGATGACAAATACAGCTACTACGCCAATCAGTTGGCAGCGGAGTACGAGGGACAGGGTAAGCGTTCGGATGATAGCACCAAAAATGGCGAAGAGTCGGAAAAAAAGAGTAGTAAAAACGCTAAAAAGTAAGAAACTGTTTTAAAACTTAAAACGACAATTACTGGCTGTTTTTCTACTTGTTCAAAAGACTCTTTTGGAGCAAAAAAAGCATACAAAGAAGGATTTTTATAGAGTGTCTGTCTGTTTCGCCTTGTTAATGAGGCAAAAATGAGCAGGCACTCTGTAAAAATCCTTTTTTATTTTGTTGACAAGGCAAAATCTAAAGGCACTCTGAAAGAATCTTTTTCATAACACGCATTTCAAACTCAGCAAAAAACAATCAGAGATAGTTTTTAAAGTAGTTTATATAGGTTGGGTTTGTATGTCTGATAGATTATTGGGTGGTTTTGATACAAAAATGACTGGTTTAGATAGAATATTTCGTTTGTTGGTTTGTTTAAAATCTGTACCAGATAGTTTTTTTTCTATGTTGGATACTTTGAACGGGTTTATCGGATAGTTTTTTTTGAGTTCTAATTAGTTCTACTTTGGCACTTTGCGTTTTAGTGACCCTATTTTGTCACTACGTGACAATAAGGTATCATTTCCAAATGCTTGTTACAAATATGTTGTCGCTAACGCGACATTTTATGCGAAATTTAAGTCTAAAATGTCGCGTTAGCGACAACATATTTGTAACAAGTAGGTAAGAGAGTCTCCTTTGTCACATTGTGACAACACCTTTTTGTAAAATGCCAAAGTAGAATTAGGTTGGTTTGACTATTGACTGGTCAAACCAACTATTAGGTAAGGAATCATGAGTTAGAAACTGTTTTAAAACATGAAATGGACAATGACTAACTGTTTTTCTGCTCCGAAGGAGTCCCTTTGGACAAGCAGAAAAAAGCGTACAAAGAAGGATTTTTATAGATTTTAAAACAGTTTCTTATGTTTTTATGCGCCAATGTAAGTTTTATTCTTCTCGGAGTGGTAGGAATTGAGCGAATCGAGCATAGTTGAAACCGATGGCTAAAAAGATTTGCCCGATGATTTCTATCACCATCTTACCCGTCGAGATTTTAACGAAGAGGGTAAAATCTTCTCCATAAATGGCATTGCCTGTGAAATGTAGGAAGCAACCTACCAAATTGGGCAATAACAGCCCTATCGCAATCCAAAAATAAGGGTTTTTACTGAGGGGTACTCTGGCATCTTCGCGGTAGAGAAACCACAAATGAATCAGCGGTAGTATAAAACAAAAGATAGAAGAGGCCGCAGGACTAAACACGCCGTATTCTCTGAAATCGCCAATAAACAAATAATCAATAAGTGCAAACACGAACAATCCTCTGCTTATCCAACGTACACTTTGAGCAATTTTTTCATGCGGAATAACTTCCTGAAAATACCAACCTAACAAAGAGAAATTAGATAAATAAGCTAAGATACCCATGAAGTTTGTGTCTTCTATGTGATATTTGTTGAGCAGTGGCACGGCTATATCCCGAAAATACCCAGTTGCCCAAATAAATGTCTGGTGTAGCACACTGACAAAAAGAGTGGCTATGCAATACCACAAAAAGACTTTCAAAGGTTTGTTGAGGTGTTTGCGCCTATAAAAACCAAAAATGATTGAAATCAACATGAATGCCGTGGTCAATTTACCAGCGGCTATCATTAGTTTTTCAAAAAATACGGAATCGTTTCCCATAATTTAGGATTTGCGGCTTTTGGATTGGTGAAAGATTAAAAACAAGCCACTCTATTTTTCACTAATCGAAGAGTGGCTTTTGGTATTTGCTGACCTTTTGTTATCATCTAAGAAACTGTTTTAAAACTTATCACCGACTGTTTCTTGCTGCGCTCTCCAAAGAAACCTTTTGGACAAAATACGTACTGTGAAAAGGATTCTTTCAGAGTTCATTTAAATTTTGCCTCGTTAACGAGGCAAAATTTAAATGAACTCTATAAAAAAGCTTTTTTGTACGCTTTTTTCTGCTTGCAGAAAAACAGTCAGTAATTGTCATATCAAGTTTTAAAACAGTTTCTAAAGATTGTATCATTCGCCTGGAGGAGGTGGGACTTTTGTACCAACACCTGGAGGGTCGCCGCCGACACCATCATCATTTATTATGTTACCATCGACATCTCTGATACTGACCAAGATACACAATGAAGAATCGTTGTGGCGACCTAAATGTGTAATGATGTCTTTGTGAAGCACTTTTTTGAATCCGTCGGCTGGATAGGTATCTGGAAAACGACCATCATAGAATTTACGTTGTAAAACAAAGAAATAACCTTCATTATTTTGTATAAAATTAGCATCATAAGCCATCCAACCATCTGTCCCGCCACTCGATTTAGGATTCAAGTTATTTTCGTCTTTTACATAAAACATGATTTCTTGGTTGTTTTTGTCTTTGATAATCGTATGTTTATCAAATAAGGCATCAAACTCAGCATCTGTATTGATAAAGATGTCGTTTTGCGGTTGAAACCGTCCTTTGAATGTGTCTCGGTCAGATGTATCAATGTATTTGTCGCCGCCACGGTCAACACCTTTGGGTGGCACTTTACCATTTTCGACAATATGGACGCAACCTGTGATTTCTTTTCCAGGCAGGTTCAGGGTTTTCGCAACGATAGGTTGTTGTTTTTTAGTTTTTTTTGCCATTTTTCTACTGTTTAAAGAATGAAAACAAATTTTGAAAAGAATAAAATACTGAGGAGTCCCTTTATAATCTGTGTGATGTTGATAAATTGAAACCCCGAAATACATTTTGGGGCTATAGAATACGCCAAGCCTACGGCTTTTTTCAAATCTCTGAACTCACCTTATCCTAATATTTGCCTTTGCTCGTCTTAAACTGTGCTTAGTCGTTTTTTTAGTTCAAGTCAAGCATTAGTTTGTCAAAATAAGCACCGATTTTATACATTTTTTTCATATCAGCCAATGTCAAAAGTTTTTGGGTTGTCTTGTCATCCGTTATGGGCAAAAAACGCAGCTCTTTATCCAGATAGAAAAAATAAAACTGACGACCTGTTGGCAACAGCACTATTTTTTTGTAAGGTTTCATTTCGAGGGTTGTAATCATTTCACTGGGTTTATTGGTCAGTACCATATCCTGTGATTTGGGTCTAACTATCTCAAAAAAATCTTGCTCGGTCTGCTCTATGCGCACGGGTAGCCACTGGTTGTCTATTTTTTGTAAAGTTGTGCGTGTATAAGGTTTCTCACCTTTGAGATAAGTCAACTCCATGGTTGAAAACTGTTTTTGGGTTTTTGTATCGTAATACAATTTTTCAACAGCGGTATAGTTGTTTCCTTTCAACAAAGTATCCAATTGTTTTTGGGTTAAGTTTTGGGTAATCTCTCCTTTCCAAGACAGTTGTTTGTCTGATTGCACACTTGTAGAATCAGGATTGGTGACAATATCATCTTTTAAAAGCCCATTAGGTATGAGCAAAGGATACATCTCACTGAGGTAAGAACAGATTGTCATAACATTAGGCCTATTTGTGAAAAGGATTTGCTGATAGTTGGGTTGGCTGCACAAGCTCAGAGGGTCGTTGATTAGATAAAATTTGTTGGTGTCCACAGTGCGATAGCCTCTGACGACAACAACATGGTCGCTGGCACATTGTGCTGTTGGATAACCCATAAATCCAATGAATGGATGTCTGCCTTTGATATTTATTTTGATGGTCTCCCAATTGGGCAATGGTGAATCTTGTAAATTGAACTTAAATTGTTTGTTGAGGAGTTTCATAATAAAGGGTTTTTGCGCACTGAAGTCACAATTGGATGGCGTTGGGATGGTAGTCGCGCAACCCGCTGGGCAAGGCGTGCATATAACTGTACCGCCACCATAATGTGCTTTCATTTTTTCGACAACTGTACATTGGTTGTGACCATTTGAAGGGTTGTTGAAGTGCAAAATCATCTCTATGCTTGCTGCCCAACATAGCACATCGCCTTTCTGGATAACTTTTTTTACATTCAAGAGACTGTTATTTTGACCTAAGATAGATGGATGAATAATTAAGAGAGCATACATCAAAACAAAAACCTTTTTCATCATAAAATTTGTTTTTTGCAATTCAACAAATAAGGCATTATATACTGAGGGGGTCTGTTTTATTTATCCCACTCGACGAGTTTTCTGAAAATGGCTTCCCTGACGGCATCAGCAGCGGCGTTAACTTCTAATTTTTTATAGATGTTTTTGATATGAAAATGAACCGTTTCCTCTGATACAAATAGTTCTTTGGCTATGTCTGGTCTTTTTTGCCCTTTCACCATCCCAGTTAGCACTTCTTTTTCGCGGTCGGACAGCTCGACATAGTTTTTCATTTTGTTTTTTTCCATATCTCTGAAAAAGGTTGCCATACGCCCCGATACTGAGGGGGTATAATGTGCGCCATATTTATGCACATCGAGTATGACTTTCTCTAAATCTTCGATTTCGTCTTTTGCAGCAAAACCTTTTGCCCCCAATTGCATGGCTGCAAACAATTTGTCGTCGTCGGGATAAAAAGTTAGAAGAATGACTTTGGTTTGAGGATACACTTTCAGAATATCCACCATAGCATTGATGCCCGATTTATGTTTAGGCATCTGAATATCCATCAAGACAATGTGCGGTTCTATCTTTTTAACAATGGACACAGCATCGTCGGCATGGGGATATTGTGCAGCGAGATGTATGTCTTTTGAGTTTTTCAAAAAAGCCTTCACACTATCTCTATACTCTGCCGAGTCATCGAACATTATCAGTCTAAGCATGGTGTATTCACTATTTTGTTACAAAATTACAGCTTGTTTTAGGTCTGTGTTCCTCCCTAAATGGGTAGTTTATAGTTCAGGAATAACCATTGTTACAGTAGCACCTTGCCCGAGTTCTGATTGTATGTTCAATTGAATAAAACTTCTTTTGGCACGCCAATGGAGACTTTTCAAACCATGTCCTTCATAAGCTTGTTCGACATCGAAACCTTTGCCATTGTCCCGAATGATGAGTCGGACAAAATGTTTTTCACGTCGGATGGTCACAAAGGCTTGAGAGGCTTCGGCATGTTTTCTGATGTTATTAATAATTTCTATGAACATCATAAATACATCTTCGCGTTGTCTCATACTGATTTTCATGTTTTCTACCTCTTCTGGGATGTAATCGAACTCGGGTTGTGTGTCAGGTTTCAGCATCTCAGTAGCCGTTTTTGACATGCGCTCGAAGAGTTTATTCATCAAATCCATTTCAGGATTGGTGAGCCATATCGTTTCACGGAGTTTTTGGGTTGCATCTTTGGAGCTGCCAATTATTTTGTTGATGGTTTCCTGATTTTCTTCTGTGAGTTGGTCAGTCAATTCCCTTTTCAGAACTTTTGCCCAGACATTGATGCTGGTCAGTAATGCGCCGATGCGTTCATGTAAGTCGGCAGAGAGTTTTAGGCGCAAATTTTGGTCACGCATTTTCTGTCGGTAGTTATATTGAATGGCGAGAAAAGAAAAACCACTGATAACTAGTAAAATACTTAGAAAAAGTGTGATTTGAAACCAATCTTGTTCAATCAGTTTTTCTTTGACATCTATGTTTATTTTCAAAGGCGCGTATTTGTGTCCATCGCGCCACAGAGCAATGTTCAAAATATAGTGTCCACCTATCAAATTCGTGAATTGAATGGTTGGGAAATGGGTTTTGACCGTATCCAATGAATAGCCTTCGAGATAGAAAGAGAAACTATCCTTTATACTGAGGGGTGGATAGAGTTCGATGCGTAAGTTTCTTTTTGCGGGTTCTACTATTAGATTCTTGCCTTTGGAATAGGTTGTATCTTTGGTATTGTTCAGAAAAACATTTTGAATACCAATAACCGTATCTGGCTGTGCTATACAGTCAACCGATAAAAATATAAGAAAACATACGGCAATAAAAGTCTTGGATAAAGTTAAGTTTTTCATTTTTCGTCACTTTTTAAAACATCATCTAAGTGAGCGTAAGTATAAATGACTGATGTTAAGCAGCCATTAAAAAGTAAATAATCGTTGGTTTTTATTCCGAGTGCAAGAAGTATATGCTGTCACTTAACACCACCCACAATTTGATACGTCCAAGCATAGTTACAAGGTATCGTATTCGGGTTCACTTGTGGTGCAAGAATAGTCAAAGTATTGTTTTTATAAGTGAATTTCACATCTCCTTTGAAACCCAATAAACTGACGGATATTGGTTTTTCAATATTTTGAATGACCAGAGTTTCTTCCCACTTCTGGGTGATGGCAAATAGGTTTTTACCTTTTTTAGTAAAAAACAATTTTGTGTCTTTGTTATACTGAGGGGCCTTTTCCCAGCGGCGTGTGCCGTAAATACCTTCTCCATTTACTTTCAACCATACCCCCATATCGTGCAAACGTTGTTGCATGATGACTGGAATACGTCCATCGGCAGTCGGGCCAATATTGAGCAGTAGATTACCGCTTTTGGCAACAATATCTATGAGTTGATGCACCAATTGTTCGCTTGTGCGATAGACTTCGAGGTTTTCGTTTCGATTGTAACCAAATGATTCGCCCATCCCACGACATTCTTCCCATGGCCGATGAAACCCCTCAGTAGATTCGGTATTGTCTGTGCCACCATGACCATATTCGGAGGTCATAAAGCTGCCGTGTTTGCTTTTTGTATCGTTGCCCCAGCGGTCATTGACCACAATCGCGTCTTTGACAGGAGATTCATTGAACAGCCAAGCCAAATATTCCTCGCTGCGCCAAGTTTTAGCAGGATGATCCCACTCCCCATCTGTCCAAAGTATGTCAGGTTTGTAACGTGTAACCAAATCTTTCATCTGCGGCAACATGCGGTCTTCGACATATTGTGTCACATTGGACTTATAAATAGGATTAAACCACTCATAAAGCGAATAGTAGTAACCCATTTTCAAATTTTTGGCGCGGACTGATGCCATCAAGTCTCCAGCTAAGTCTCGATGAGGACCAACATCTACTGCATTCCAATTCCAAGACTGAGGAGATGGCCAGAGTGTGAAACCTTCGTGGTGTTTGGAGGTCAAAACCACATATTTTGCTCCTGCTTTGTCAAAAATATTGGCCCAGTCGTCGGGATTAAACAATTCAGCTTTAAAATCTTGTACAAAATCTTGGTAACTTCTATCGCCATAGTTTTTTTTATGAAAAGCGACAAATTCGGGATGAATTTTCAAGTTTTTTGCCGTCAAACGTTGCCAATACCATTCCGAATAGCCACTACCAAAACCATCTGCATTGGAATTAGTGGCCCAAGCGGGTACTGAAAAAACGCCCCAATGGATGAAAATACCGAATTTAGCATCTTCAAACCAAGCAGGTGTTTGTCTTTTGTCGAGGCTCGCCCAATTGGCTTGATATTGAGCTTGTATTCGTGAAAAAGAAAAGAATAGGAAAAGAAAAAATAAGTAGTTTTTCATCGCTGCGGGTTTGATTGTGTTGAATATTGCTTGTTTTTAGTCTGAGTTGCACAGATTTTAAGATTTACGGCTTGTTTGTTTGTGGCATAAATCCGTAAACCTTAAAATCTGTGCAATCGAAGGTTACACGACTGTCATTTAAAATAACTCTCTGCCATAAAGACTTTTCCACCATCATCAGAATGTGTCACAGAATAACTAAATCCTTTGTGAATGGAAAAAGCACCATATTCACCCGCTTTGTTGATAGCAATAAAACCCACTTGGAAATCTTTAGCCTTGATCGGATTGATTTTCACAATACGTTCGATGGCAATTTGACAGGCTTCCAAAGGTGTTTTTCCCATCCGCATCATCTCAACGACTAAGTGTGTGCCGCATACGCGAATCACCTCCTCGCCTTGTCCCGAAGAAGTCGCTGCGCCAACTTCATTGTCCACAAAAAGACCTGCACCGATAATAGGCGAGTCTCCTACCCTACCCCGCATTTTGAAGCCCATACCACTCGTCGTACAAGCACCAGATAGATTTCCAGATGCGTCCATGGCAATCGTCCCCATCGTATCGTGATTGAATGTGCCATCTTCAAAATAATTGGGTGCAAAAGGCCCATTGCCGCCTTTACCTTTCTTTTTTGCTTTGATTTGTTGTTGCTCAATATTGATAATGGGCTTATATTCTGATTTTTCGAGCCATTTTTTATAGTTTTTCTCTGCGTCATCAGACAGTTTTCCAGATTCTAAAGCAAAACCATTCGCAACTGCGAATTTTTGTGCGCCCTCCCCTACCAACATCACATGTGGTGTCGTTTCCATTAGTTTCCGAGCCACTGAAATTGGATGTTTGATGCGTTCTAAAAACGCCACAGACCCACAATTAGCCTTTTCATCCATAATACATGCATCTAAAGTTACACGACCATCTCGGTCAGGATTGCCCCCTAAACCGACACAACAGTTTAACGTGTCTTCAATAGAATTAGCACCTGCTTCGACTGCATCCAATGCCCGACCGCTGGCTTCCCGCAAGACTTTCCAAGCGACTTTGTTGACTGGCAAACCACTGTCCCAAGTCGAAACGACAATAGGTTTATTCCCCCCCTCAGTATATTTCGGGGTCTGTACATTAAATAAAGAGTTGGCATACGACTTAAATCCGCTCAAAGTAGGTAATGTAAGAGCCGAAAAGTGTAGAAAATGTCTCCTTGTTGGCATGATGTCCGTTTTAAATTGAATTGAAGAATACGATTAGGTTTGATATTGTTCGATGGTTCACCCTATTTTGTCCATCTATTTTGGGTAAAAATCAATCTATTTTCCGATATTTTATACGTCTGAATTGGTTTTATTTTCAAAAACTCACATATTCGTTTCAATAAATTGCCACATTTTTCTATCAGTTTATTTGAGTTATTTTAAGCGTCAAAGCAGTTTAGTCGCCCGCGGCAGGTTTAAAAACAAACAAAAACAGACTAATTAAGTAAAAAACTTTAAAAAACACCACCAAAAACTGTTATTCCTTTTGTTGTTGTTTTTCATTTTTATTTCTTTTTATTGTTTTACACTCTCTGTATAAGTTGGTTATCAATCGTTTATAAAAACTACTATTAGAAAAATGTGGCAATCTGTTAGATTTTTGTGGCAATCTGTTAGAAAAATGTGGCGAATTATTAGAAAAGAGTGGCAATCTGTTAGATTTTTGTGGCGTAACCTTGGAAATACACTCTAACTATTAGTATTTTGTGGCAAATAGTTAGAGATTGTCATCAAATGATTCAGAATGCCACATTTTACTTATAGTTGAGTTGAAAATATGTCAGAAATAAAAAAGAAAAATCCGACCAAAAATAAGACGAAAGGAATTGCGCTGATTAAAAAGTCGAACAACTTAATCGAGTCTCGCTACAATTTTGATATTTGGGAAACTCGTATATTCCTAATGCTACTTGCGCAAATACGCCGAGAAGATGACGATTTTCAGGTCTATCGCATTTGGTATCGCGATGTGGCGAAGGTTTTCAAACTCAATCAAAAACGAGGCTATTCTGAAATAAGAGATGCCGTGCGAAAACTGTTGGATAAGAAATTTTATGTAGATACTGTCGTTGATGGCTTCAAACGCAAGGAAATTTACCACATCATTCGCAAAATTGGTTATTTAGAAGAAGGGCAAGAAAATAAAAAAGGTGTTGAAAATCAAGAATATATAGATGTGAAAATCGAAGATGAGATGAAACCTCTTTTGTTGCAACTGCAAAAGAGTTTCACAGCCTACGAGTTGGCAAATGTGACTAATTTGGGCGTTTATGCTGTCCGATTTTATGAGCTTTTGAAACAATATGAAAGCATCGGACACCGACAGTTGGGTTTTGAAGAACTCAAAACAATGTTTGAGTTGGAAGATAAATATCCACTTTTTTCAGGCTTTTTTACGTTCGTTGTTGAACCTGCTGTAAAAGAAATTAATGAATATACGGATTTGCGAATCGAAGAAGTTGAAAAAATAAAAGAAGGCAAAAAAATTGTGGCCTTGAAGTTTCATTTTCATAAGACAACGCCCAAGTTTATTGCCGAGCCTGCCGTTATTTTGTCCGACGTGCCACAAAATCCTAATAGTTCAGATTATACTGAGAGGGTCAAATCGGAGCGGCATAGGCGATTCTACGCCAAAGTAGTTGAATCTTTGGGTGTAACGGAGACCGTTTATACCGATTTGCTGAAAAAATACACTGACGAACAATTTGAACAAGCGATTCGCGTCACGTTCAGAGCCAAAATTGAAGGACAAATCAAGACCAACGCTTCTGGCTTTTTCATCCAAGCCTTAAAAAAAGGTTATACAGACATAAAGGAAGAGTCGCTAAAAAAACAGAAAAAGGAAAACCTCAAAAAACAAAAAGAAGCCATCAAAGCGACTTTGCAAACCGAAAAAGACAATAAAATTTTTGACCGTATCAGAGAATTGACGGCAGCTAAACCAGAACTAACACTCCAAGCCATCGAAGCGGTCAAATTTACTGAGGGGGGGCGATTGATGATTGCCGCTGAAGAAAAAAAATTGAATCGTACACTCACAATTGAGGATTTTCGCCAAATCAAACCATTGCGTCAATTGGTTATTGATGCGCTGTTTGTTCGCAACATGGAGCAGTTTACCGATATTTTGACAGAGTACAATGATTTGCTGAAACAATTGGGAGATTAAAAGGAAGTAAAAATAGAATATTACGTTTCTTACATTAAGGAGTTTTTTACGTTTTAAACGTTTGTTACGTATATTTCTGTTTAATGCGTCCTACCCTACTCTATTTCTACTTCAAAATCTTTAACTTTGCGAAGTACCATCATCTTGTATTTTCCTTTTTGGGCGATAGTTTAATTCTTACCTTCCTTCCTTCAGATTATATGATAAATCGCTTCAGAAATAATAATTTGAGGTTTATATGCCGTTTCTTTTTCCTTGTATTATTGATATTCAAGATCAAGACCTTGTTTTAATAAGTTTATCACCTTTTTTACGTTTAGTCGTTTACTACCTTTGAGTAGTTTTGAACGTAGTAATATCTTTGTGCCAAAAACTTGCTTGCAATTTTTTTGTGTTTAAAACGCAATTAACGTGTATAATTCTAAAAAGTACTAAACGTAATAAACGTGCTAAACTTTATTTTTAAATTCAGTGATGATAATATCCAACAAGTCAGCTGGCGTTATTTCACGTTGAGCGGCTTCAACACGAAGGAACTTTATCAAATCTTTGGATAGGGCAGTGGTGTATTTGACACGGCCTACGCTGCTTTCTTTTATGGGTCTGCCACCTAAGTTTTTAGTGGCAGGTGTTTCAGCAATGGGCTGATATACTGAGGGGGGCGAGTAGATGATGGGCTGACCGACCAATTTACTCGTTAAATCATCTGGAATATCTAATTTCTTTTTTGACATGGCTTGATATTTTTAAAATTTAGTCAATATTTCTTGAACCAAGGCTTTGTAGTCATTTGCACCATTAGAATTGGGCGAATATTCAAAAATAGTCTCACCACGCGTTGTAGCTTCTGCTATGGCAACATTTTGGCGAATGGTCGTATTGAATAATTTGTCGGAAATGGTCGAGCGCAATTTTTCAAGAATGGTGCGATCCAAAATCTGACGTTGGTCGTATTGGGTAACGAAAGCGGCATCTATTTCTAAACCAATTCTGTCCAATGCTTCACTTAGCACACCATAGCCCGTCAGAGCCAAGTATTCGGATTGGATGGGTACAAAAATTAAATCTGCTGACGTATAAGCCATTTGAGACAAAACACCCAAACTTGGTGGGCAGTCAATCAGAATATAGTCATAATGCTGACTGATGGGTTTGAGCAAATGGTTGAGTTTTTCTTCCCGCTTATATTCGCTCACAAACTCTGTTTCAGCTTTTATCAACTCGAGTGCCGATGGCAGTACGTGCAGGTTGTTGGAACGCTCGATGATAGGCGGTGGACAATCGCCACGCAAAGCTCCATAAATGCTGCTTTCTGCACGCACACCCAAACAGCGCGTCAAGTTGAACTGTGGGTCTAAGTCAATCAATAGTGTTTTTTTATCGGTGAGTGATAAAGCTGCTCCAATATTTACAGTTGAAGTGGTTTTGCCAACACCGCCTTTAAAATTTGAAATTGCAATGATTTTTGCCATTATTTATTGATTTTCTAAATGATTGGACAAAGATAATAACTCGAAATGAGACTTCAATACGTTTGTGTATATTTATACTTTTGTACATTTTATACGTTTAGAACGTTTTAAATCGCTCTATCAACCTTAGTTTGCCGATATTACTGAGGGGTAGGGTAGAGGCAAAAAGAAAGGCTGCTCTTGTGAAGCAGCCTTAAATATTTTCCAAAATGATTATTGGATTATTTTTTCTTTGCTGTATATTTTGGATTGTTCGCATCAGTCAAGTCCAAAGTGAAACTCCAAACACCCGCTGTTACACCGAAGTTTTTTCCGCCTGTTTTCAGACCGCCGCTTGCCGCAATAGGGTCTGGCTCAGTGCTGTTTGTTGAACCCCAGTTATTGTCCCAAGCGTCGTTTTCACGGAATTTGATTTGAGCTGCTGTTAATGTCACATTATTTAAATACCAAGTTTTGGTACTCAAATCGTATGTGAATTTAATGTCAGGTCCACCCCAGCCGTTGGGTGTAGCATCACCGACAATACCAATAGGTTTGTAAGGAGTGATGGTGTATTTCAAGTTTTTAAAATCAGCTGTGATAAGGTAAGTCCCTGCGGTGACTGCAATATTTGCACCACCTGCCACCAATGCACCTGCCGAGCCGCCAAACTCAGTTGTCCAAGCGTTGTTTTGACGGAATTTGATGTCACCCGCTACCAGTTTTACCTCGGCACGCCAAAGGTCAACCGTTGCGTCGTACCACATTGGCATGTCGGGGCCATTCCAACCGTTTGTTGTCGCACTACCAACAATACCCCAAGTGAATGGCTCGATTTTGTAGGTCAGAGCGACAGGGTTCATTGTGATTTTGTAAGTCCCTGCGGTGACAGCGATATTGGCACCACCTGCACTCAACGTACCATTAGAACCACCTAAATTGGTTGTCCAGTCATTGTTCGTACGAAATTTGATGTCACCAGCTATCAATGTGACATAAGCTACTAATTCGTTTGTAACAGCCGTTTTATACATGGGCATGTCGGGACCGTTCCAGCCGCCAGGTGTGGCGCTACCGACTACACCCCAGATAGTTGAGAGGTCTAGTTTGTCGGCATAGGTTGTCACTTTGAGGTTCATGACAGGTGTTTCTAAAACATTTGATGCCCCAAAAAGGCATTTGACTTTGACATCTACATCGGCTACTGAACCCGCTGTTGTACCCATATTTATCAAAAGATTGTTCAATTCTGAGGTTTTGAACACTTTTGCGAGGCTTGTGCCCCCACTGATAACAACAGGGCTTGCGAAAGTGCCACCTCTTTTGTCAATATGAACTTCGTAAGTGGCTGCGGCAGGGAAGCCAAAATCAGGCTTAACCCAATTGACGGTCAAAGCATCTTTGGTTTCATTGTCTTTTAGTAACGCCAACGTGGACGCTGAAAGGCTGCCTGTAAGCTTAGCGTTGGGATTCAAAACGACTTGCGTTTCCTCTTTTTTACAACCACCCAATGCTAAGACAAAAGCCAATCCTAAAAACAAGATTTTATTTAAACTTTTCATCTTTATTCTAAATTTTGAATTTTTAATAGAAAATTGAGTTCAGATTTAGAAATCTATACCCCTCAGTATTTTTTATCAATAACCTGTATTTTGTTTCAAATTTGGATTTGCAATCACATCCGCTGCTGGAATTGGGAAAATGTTAAGATTATCTGAAACAGAAGTACCTGTTTTTGTTCCCCCTTTCCAAGACCATAAGTAAGTACCTGTTGTAAATTTTTTGAAACGAATCAAGTCGGTGCGACGGTGCATTTCCCAGTACAATTCGCGGCCACGTTCGTTCAAAACATCATCCAATGTGATGGCTGTCAACGCTGTACGAGTTGTTTTATAAGCACGTTGGCGCAAAGCATTGATGTAGGTTAAAGCTTGTGCTGTTGTACCACCTGTACCACCCCTCAGTACTGCCTCTGCATACATCAAATGCACATCCGCCAAACGGAACATTGGAAAGTCTGTGTCAGGGAAATTGCCTTCTGGGTCACTGCCTGCTTTGCCAGTTTGGTCCACATTTTTATACTTTGTAATCGCATAACCTTGTTTGAACTCAGAAATGTCGTCAATTTCGAGTGTTTGGCCATCTGTGTAGAACATAGCACGGGTGTCGTTTGTATCCACTTTGCTTTGCGCATTGTTGAATAAGCCAACAAACTCTTTCGTTGTGCGTAAACCACCCCAACCGCCATTGATGCCAAAATCTGCCGCACGCATCGTACCACCGACAGGTGCATGTACGAGGAATGTCATACCACCCCAAGTTTTTGTGCGCAAACCATCGAAACGAACCGCGAAAATGACCTCTTTTGAAGCATCGTTGCCGATTTTGAACAAGTTTTCATACTTCGTTTCGAGTTGATAACCAGCACCGATGACTTTGTTGCAATATGTGATACAGTCTGTTGCACGGCTTGTGCCAGTGTAAACTTCCGCATTCAAATAGAGTTTTGCCAATAATGTCCATGCTGCTGCTTGGTCAGCACGACCGAACTCATTGGCTTTTGCGGCAGGTAACAAGGTTTCAACCTCTTTCAACTCTTTTTCAATATACGAGAAAAGTTCGGGGCGAGTTGTTTGTTTAGGTAAAAATGCACCCAATGGGTCGGCCTCAGTCACAAATGGTGGATTGCCAAACATATCCAATGCATGCCAATAGCTCAAAGCACGCATAAACCGGGCTTCAGCGCGATAGGCTTTGATATTGGCATCACCACTTAAACCACGTTCAGTGAGTTTTGCATCCGTCGTTTCACGGATAAACTCGTTGCAAAGCGTGATTTGATAGAAAATACGATAGTACATCGCTGCAATAAACTCGTTGGCAGATGACCATTTCATATTGTGATAGTCCTTGATACTACCATCGTTCCAACCGATGACAGCCTCGTCGGTTGTCAACTCTTGCGCTTTGTAATATTGGCGCAAATAGGTTGAAAAGCCTTCGTCAATACCGCTGATATCTGGTTTGCCCGCAGGACCTTGCTGACCACTGACTGCCATACCAGCGTAGATTTTTGCCAAAATGGCTTTATAGTTGGCGGGGTCGTTATAGACAGTTGCTGATGTGACATCGTAAACTGGTACCCTATCAAGATCTTTGATACAAGACTCGAACACCATCGAAGCAGCAACTAAAGCTAAAAAGAATATTTTTTTACTATTTTTCATGTCGTTTAGTTTTTAAAATTGAACATTAAGACCCAAAGAGAATGTACGAGGACGTAAATAGATATTGTTGTCAATACCGCCACCAATTTCAGGGTCAACGCCTGTGTATTCTGTTACAGTAAACACATTTTGTACAATTGCCGTTAACATCACGGTTTGTTTGTTTTTGAACAATGAACTCAAATTATATCCCAACGTCAAGTTGTCCATTTTCAAAAAAGACGCATTTTGAAGGTAATAATCTGAGAAATACTGTGCATTTACAAAACCTGTTTCCAAAACATTGCGTGCAGGATTGTACAAATAGCTCAATGAATTAGGTCCAAAAGTGCCACCAGAATTCACATTACTATACATATAGTTGCCAATAGAACCCCTCAGTACAAAGCCAAAAGAGAACTTGTCATAGGTCAAATTCGATGTAAAACCGATATTGTAGTTCGCATCAGGTTTTTCAAATAAATATTTGTCTTCGACAGTGATTTTGCCATCACCATTTCTATCTACGTATAAACCTTCGACAGGCTTCCCGTTTTCAGCATAAACTTGCTGATACACATAAAAAGAGCTTTTAGGCGCGCCAACTGCGTGGATTTGGATATTGTTGCCAACACCGCCTGAAATGCCACCTGTTTCAACACCCACAAATTTAGGATCGTCCACCAAAGTCAGTTTCGTGATTTTGTTTTCATTATAACCCAAAACAAAGTTAGCGTTCCACTCCAATTTTGATGTTCTAATAGGTGTCGTGTTCAATGAAACTTCGATACCTTTATTTTCTAAAGTACCGATATTAGATTTGATGCGGTTTGTGAAATTTGCACCTGCTGGAATGTTTACGTCGTTGAAAAGATTTTCAGTCAAACGTGAGTAGTAGTCAATTGCACCCGAAAAACGGTCATTTTTCAAAGCAAAATCAAATCCAAAGTTAGTCGTCGTCGTTTTCTGCCACGTCAACAACTCATTGAAACCCTCTGGACGTAATGTTTGAATGTAGCTGTTACCAAAAGGGTATTGAGCTGTATTACCACCTTGTGAGAAAGTTTTCAAGCCATTGTAATCGCTAATACCGTCTTGCTGACCTGTAACACCCCAACCCAAACGTAATTTTAAGTCAGAGAAAGTGTTTTTACCAATACCATCTTCTGTCAAACGCCAAGCTAAAGCGGCGGCAGGGTAAGTAATCCATTTGTGACCAGGTGCTAATTTTGAAGAACCGTCACGACGCACCGTAAAGGTTGCCAAATAGCGATCTTTGAAACCAAAATTGGCACGACCAAAAAACGACACCAATGTAGATTGACTAATCGGTTTGATAGCCGACGGAATCGTATCACCTTGACGAACACCCAATAAGTTATAGAAATTGTTTGCACCTTCAAAATAAAAATCTTGGTAGCCATAGCCCGCCATCACATCGGCTTTGAAACCACTCAACTCTTTAGTGTAGTTCAAGTAAGATTCAAACGTTTTTGCTGTGCGTTTTTGAGAGTATGTATTGTTGACACCGCGAACAGCAAAAGCTGATGCCGCAGAACTATCCCTAAAAACAGACCCCTCAGTATTGGCTTGGTCAAGAGCTACGTTGACATTAACACGCAAATCTGGGAGGAAATGGAATTTATAGTCCGCAATCGCATTGACAATGTGGCGATTGACATTTGACTCATCCGTACGCGAATTCAATAAACCCAATGGGTTACGACCAGCCAAAGTGTTCAATGTTCCGTCAGGATTCAACCATTCAAAATAACCTTGGAATCTTTTTTCATTACCAGAGCGTGGTGCTTGTGTTGGATCAAAAAAGACGGCTGAACCAATTGCTCCTTCATCCGCAAATTTGCTTTTTGCAAAAGAACCTTTGTAACTAAAATCCACCTTCAAATGGTCGTCCAACAAACGTGGATTGACATTCAAACTAACAGATTTTCTGTTCATATTGGAGTTCAACAGAATACCATTTTGATCTAAATAGCCCAAATTTAAACGATAAGGCAATACTTTTGCGACTGTTCCTGAAATGTTTAAGTTCTCATCGTGGCTGAACGCATTGCGATAAATCAACTCTTGCCAGTTCGTATTTTCTTTACCTAACAATGACTTTTGTGTTGCATTGCCCACTTTATTCACCAATGCTCTGAATTCATCACCTGTCATGACGGGAACAAATTGAACTGGTCTAGCCGAAGATAAAACGGTACTGAAATTGATTTTAGTGCTTTCTCCTTTGCGACCTTTTTTAGTAGTCACAATGATAACACCGTTTGAGGCACGAGAACCGTAAATAGCTGCGGCAGAAGCATCTTTCAAAATATTGATGCTTTCGATGTCATTTGGGTTGATAAGTGCCAAACCGTTGGCAATACCACCAATACCTCCTGTTGCCAGAGGTACACCATCAACAACGATAAGTGGGTCGTCAGCCGACAATGAAGAGCCACCACGAATGCGGATACGGCTACCAGCACCTGGTGCACCGCTTCCTGGTGTGACCGCTACACCCGCAATTTTACCTGCAATCAACTGCTCAGGCGAGGCAATATTACCTTTTTGGAAATCTTTCGCATTGACAGTTGCAATCGAGCCTGTCAAGTCCTTTTTCTTTTGAGTACCATAACCGATGACGACAACCTCGCCCAATGTTTTGGTATCTTCAGCTAATGTTACGTTGATAACTGATTGATTGCCAACAGCCACATCTTGAGTAGTCATACCTATCGAAGAGATAGTCAAAGTGACATCGCCATTTGGTACATTCAAGTTGAAATTACCGTCTATGTCGGTAACAGTGCCATTTGTTGTCCCTTTGATAACAACACTTGCACTTGGTACGCCTGCACCGTCTGCCCCGATGACAGTACCCTTAACTGTTCGTTGAGCAAATACTGCCGAAGTCATAAGCAATCCGAAAAGCATCAAAGTCAATACTTTATGCCCAACTCCGAATCGCATGAACTTCTTCGTTAAACTTAGTTTTTTCATACACTTATAAAGTTTAGTTGAATAAATAATATAATTTTAGATGTTGAATATTAGATATTAGAACGCCCATAAGTAGGGTTTCTATCATTTAACTTCCAACACCCACGATTCACCCGCAGGTATTTTTATTGCATTTAAATCCGAAAACTTCTCATCAGTCAATACATTGCGAACTGTTTGTCCCCCCCTCAGTATTTCATTGCAAAAATCGGTTTTTATCGTCTTTTCTTTATCATTTGTGTTAGTGATTATCATCACTTTTTCATTATTTGTATATCTGAAATAAACATAAACCCCATCTCGTGGACCGAATTGCATCATTTTACCTTCTGTCAGAGCCTTAGATTGCTTCCGATAATTGGCTAATTTTTTAACAATATCGAAATACGTATTTTCCAAATTGGTTCGCCCCCCCTCAGTAAATTTATTCACTTTGTCCTCAGACCAACCGCCCATAAAATCTTCGCGGACATCGCCATCACTGCGTTGACGCGATTTGTTCATACCGATTTCAGTACCGTAATAAATCTGTGGAATCCCCCTCAGTGTCAAGAGCCAAACCATAGCCATTTTGAACTTCTGAGCATCATTATTGATGCTGTGTAAAAAACGGTCAGTATCGTGGTTTTCAAAGAAAATCACGTTTTTGGTCGCATCTTGATACACAAAATCTTGCGCCAACGTTTGGAACAGTTTATTCGCCCCACCTTCATTCCATTGCACCTTCGTCGTCAGAGCCTCTTTAATGGCATTGCACACTTGAAAATCGCAGCCACCTAATTGGTTTGATTTGAAAGGTAAATTCAAATTGTTTCTAACAAAATAAGCCTGATTCAAAACTGAACCCACCCATGACTCGCCAAACATGAAAATATTTGGAAACTCATCCATCAAAGCCTGATTGCACCGATTCATAAACTCTAAATCACAATACATATACGTATCAATGCGCCAAGCATCAATACCAAAATACTCGGTTGACCAAATGGCGTGTTGAATCAAATAAGTCGCTAAATAAGGATTGCGTTGGTTCAAATCAGGCATAGAGCGCACAAACCAACCATCGGACATGAGTTTTTTTTCTGCAAACGACGCATAAGGGTCGAGCAAAGTCTGATTCCGATGCGACGAACTCGTGTAGGTGTCCCACTGATTGACCCAGTCGCGCATCGGCAGGTCTTTGAAAAACCAATGGTCGCTGCCACAATGATTGTAAACGGCATCCTGTACCACTTTCAAACCTTTGGCATGTACCGCTTTCGTGAATTGTAGGTAGGTTTCGTTACCACCCAAACGTGGGTCAACTTGATAGTGGTCAGTAAACGCATAACCATGATAGGAACTGTAAGTACGTCCATCAGAAGACGTGACAGACATATTGTTTTCCAAAACAGGAGTCAACCACAAAGCCGTTGCACCCAAATCATTGAGATAATCCAGATGGTCAATCACCCCTTTGAGGTCGCCACCATGTCGCAGCGAGTGAGCTGTGCGGTCGCACAGTGTGTCTTTGAGGTTGGTAAAACGGTCATTCGAAGGGTCGCCGTTGGCGAAACGGTCAGGCATAATCAGATAAACCAAATCACTCGACGACAAACCTTGGGGTTTGGCTGAACGATTTTTAAGTTCATAACTGCGAGTAAGCGTTTCGCCATTTTTTGAAAAAACGAATTGTAAAGCACCAGCTTGAGCCGTCTTGTCAATCGTTAAATCCAAAAAAAGGTAGTTTGGGTTTTCGACAGTGTGAACTTTCTGAAGCGAGACACCTGCATACGGCTTCAGCGACACCTTCGATGCCGAAATGTTTTTACCATAAATTAAAATTTGCAAATTTGGATTGAGCACTCCGACGTACCAGTTCAAAGGATGCACCTTCTGAATGTCAATGGCTTGGGCATGGACTGCAATGCCCCCCCTCAGTATTAGCAGAAGCAAAACGGTCAATTTTACCAATTGAGTCATGTTGTTTAGTTTTAATAGAACTGTTTGATTTCGTACGGCAGAAATTTTGATGTAAAACAAAGCAGTAATCTCATTTTGAAAGTACCACATTGATAAAAAGCACTACCACTTTTGGAGAATGGAACTTTTTTAGGAATATTATTTGGTTTCTACCCTACAAAAACATATAAATAAGAAAATTTTAAAGCAACAGGAGCGACGAAACTTTACTTCAAGAGAAACACAAAAGGAATATCCAAACGGCTTTGCCAAGCCTTTTCACTGTGATCTTGTCCTTCAAATTTTCGGGTTATCCAATTTTTTTCTGTAAATCCTTTGGCACGCATAACCGCATCCACTTTTATTTGGAAAGGTTCGTAGAGCGCATCCAGAGTTGCTGTGCCAAAGTCAAAATAGATTTTGTGTTTTTTAGGTTTTGGCAAATGGGTTTGCAAGTAATTGATAAAAGCAGCAGGCACAGGATTGTTGTCGGTCGTAAAAGTCCCAACCCAATGCGTTGATAGGCACGCCGCACCGCCGAATACTGAGGGGTACTCGCAAAGAGCGTACATCGAAATCAAACCACCCATACTGCTACCCGCCACAAATGTGTGTTTGGGATCCGTAAAAACCCGATATTTTTTATCAATCATGGGTTTGAGTTCTGATACCAAAAACTTCAAATAATTGTCGGAATTGGGCTGAAACATTTCGTTGGTGCGTCCAACACGTTGCAATTGTTTTATAACCGTATCTTTTTCAACTGGTGTGAGATTCTCAAAAGGTTTTTGTGGAAAATAATTGGCATGACGGCTTTTGCCAGCATTCCACACGCCAACCACAATGACATTTTGAATCTTGCCTTCTCGCATCAATTTTGTTGCGACATCGTCCACGTTCCACGATTGATGATTCCAAGTGGTTGTAGAGTCAAAAAGCATTTGCCCATCGTGCATGTAGAGAACAGCAAATTTCTTTTTGCCATCGTAACTTTCGGGCAACCAAATATCAATGTTTCGAGGTTCTACATATTTTGATGGCAGATTTTCGATGTGTTCAATCTTGCCCGACACGACTTTTTGTCCAGATGGACTCTGCTGTAGAAGGGTTTGTGCATCAGAATGAGTCCCCCTCAGTAAAAACGTGAAAAATAAAGTGATTTTTAAAACGTGAGTCATCGCTTGAAATAGTTACTGAATGATATTTTTTAACCCTGCGAAATAACAGACAAGCCCAACGGCAAGCGTACCATTATCCGAAAAGATTTTATCATTTTATAGAATGGTACATAGTTTGAGGCAAAATACTGAGGGGTATCAGCAAAACTGATTAAAAAACAACAGTGTTTCAGCGATATGTTCTGCCCAATAATCCCAAGAATGAACGCCCGAAAATTCCTGATAAATATGGGGTATCTGATTTTTTTCTAAATCAAAATGTAATTGTCGGTTGTGTTCAATCAAAATGTCCTCACTGCCACAGTCGAAGCGGAAAGGCGGCAAAATGTCTTTATTTTTTAAAATCCAATCTAAAACGCCATCTTGTTCCAAGGCATCTTCTTGCAATTGCTTAAAATCAACAACGAATTCGCCAATTTGATTAAAATGTGTTATGCTCGACAAGCCCGAAAATGCTCGAAATACTGAGGGGTATTTCGCCCCCAAGCGCAATGCGCCAAAACCGCCCATCGAAAGACCCGTTATAAAAACAGGCGATTCGTCCGTCGCTTGAGTAAACTGTTCCTTGACAACTTGTACCACATCTTCTACAATCCATTGTTCATAATTTTCTGTTTTATGCGGTACATAGCCACTGCCGTCAGCGTACAAGCCATCGGACGGCATGACGAGAAGCATAGGTTTTATTTGACCATCATCTATCAATTTTTGGGCTGTTTCATGCACTTTCCCTTTCATTGCCCACGCCCAATGACTGCCATAAACGCCATGTAATAAAATTACTATTGGCAAAACCCCCTCAGTATTTTGGAGCGCATAGACCGTCAAATCTGCCCGTTTTTTCAAAGCATTGCTTTTAACAGTGATGAAATGCAAGCCTTGAAAAGGGGCGGTTTCTGTGGTGAAAAATTGAGATTTCTCTAACTCTTGCATTTTTTAAAGAGAATAAAAAACATAAAAATTAAGCAAAGTCCAAAAATTAGTCTATTAATTAGAAGGTCATAACGCTTTTTGGGAATCTCATGAGGTGGGTATTTAAAGTCCCAACTCCCTGTATTAGCAAAACTTGTGAGCATTTCAGGAGTAATTGGTATCCGTTTCACACGTTGATAAGGTGGTTTAAAAAAAAGACTGCCAGTATTAAACCCTTCTTCGTCAGCATGGAAATACCAAGGATAATTTGACATATCAACAGAATATAATTTGGCAAACTTTTCAATCATGTCATGAAAATCGTCTCCTACTATATTCAAATCTTTAAATATGTCGGTATGAGGTTGGATATCATCATAATCAAGTCCTGAAAGCTCCTCTAAAAACCTTATAATCTCTGTTGTTTTAATCATGCTACATTTGTTTTAAAATACAATCACCCCTTTCGCATTCTTTCCAGCGTGCATATCCGCAAAGGCTTCTGCCAAATTACTGAGGGGATATGTTCTTGTCACCATTTTATCCAAAATCAAATCGCCTTTGGCATAAAGGTCTTGTAAAATTGGGAAATCAATTTGTGGGCGCGTTTTGCCATAAAGCGGATTGATATAAATTTTATCCCATTCAAAAAGGTTCATATCAATTACAATCTCTTGCTCGATACCGCTGACTTGCACCGCCATTCCTGCATTTCTGACCATTGCCAACGGCGCAGCACCGAGTTCTGGAATGGCAGTGCATTCAAAAGCATAATCTGCACCGCGCCCGTTTGTCATGGTTTTGACCATTTTTGATGCATTTATCAAGACTTTATCCGTTTTTTCGGCTAAAATGGTGTGCGTTGCGCCATATTCTTTCGCCATCTCAAGTCGCAACGGATTGACATCAACGGCGATTATTTTACCTGCTCCCGAAATACGTGCACCTTGAATCACATTCAAACCTACGCCGCCCGTACCCAGAACCACAACCGAAGTCCCTGCTTTCACTTTCGCCGCATTGACCACCGAACCATAACCCGTCATCACGCCACAACCGACAATGGCAGCCGATGAAAACGGCATTTCAACGTGCATTTTGACACAAGCTGCTTCGCGCACAAGCGTAAATTCGGACATTGTACCAAGGCTGAACGCCCGTTCAATTGGCACATTCTCATATCGTGTCGAATCAAAAGTGGCGTGCCCTTCGCTGACCTTATTCCCTGCCGTCACCGCCGAATTGCGCTCGCAAATGTGTTGATTCCCTTCTTGACATTGGAAACATTCGTAACAGGGAATTGCCCAATTGAGCATCACTTTATCGCCAATTTGTAGTGATTTTACCCGATTTCCAACCTTTTTGACAATTCCTGCTCCTTCATGTCCCATCACCAAAGGCTTACCCCACGACTGCGAATCCCAATCGGTATGGCACACGCCAGCAGCTTTGATTTCTATTAAAACTTCGTCACCTTGTGGGTCAGCGACGGTTATATTTTGTATTGAAAAACTGCCTTTGCCGTCTGAAACGGCGGCTTTGCATTCTATCATTTTGAGTGAATTTCAATGAATTTGTGAAAATACTGATCCAAAGGATTCCTTCGGAAGGGGGGGTATTGATTATTCCACTTCCCAAACGGCGACTTCATAAGGTTTTAAGTTAACTGTTTTCTCGATGATTTGCGATTTGCCCAATAGCACAGTGGAGCTTTTAAAGTCTTGCTGAAAAACAGGTTTTTGTACTACATCTGATAAGTTTACAGCGACTAATACTTTATTATTTTTATAAGTTCGTAAAAAGCTAAACACATTCCTATTGCCATTTTCAATAGTCCCATATTGACCATTTGAAAGTGCCGCATGACTTTGTCGGAGGTAAATCAATTGTTTATAATAATTGAATAAAGAATGCGGGTCATTTTTTTGTTCCTCCAACGAAATGCCGTCATTGGGTTTAATATTCGTATTTGTCCACCATGCGCCTGAGTTTTTATACCAGAATGCCGTGCCTTTCCCTTCGCCAGATGCGTACCACTCGAAAGCCTCGCGCAAGGGAATATTGTTACCATCGGTCTTGGGGTATAGGTTATTTTTACCTTTCATGCCTATTTCCTGCCCATAATATATGGAAGGAATGCCGCCTATAAGTAATTGAATAGCAGCCGCTACTTTCTGTTTTTCGACATTTTTTTCCATTGTTGCAAACCGATCCATATCGTGATTTTCGATAAAAATCAATTGCCCTTTTCCTGTCGGACAAAGCCTTAAAGTCGTATCTGCCTTGTTGATTAATTGCTGTTTGTCAAACGATAAAATGGCTTCTTGCAAACCAAAACCGAACATTCTATCCACTTTTGCTTTTTCAAAATAAGTGAAACCATAATCTTTCCAGTCCGATTGTTCCGCAATAATTTTTATTTTAGGGTTTACTTTTTTCAAATTTGTGATTAAAGGCACCCAAAAATCGGCAAAAAGGTTTGTCAATTGCGGTTTAAAATCCAAATTATCCATTGCATGGTCGAGCCTGAAACCATCTGCGCCATCATCAAATTGACCATCTTTATTGGGGTCAATAAAATAAGAAAACAGTTTCGTGTTATAATCTAAAACCTTTTTACTTTTCAAATTGACCGTCGTTACTTTTATAAACGAACCATCATAACTCGGTAATTCTCGAAGACCAAATACCATTGTTGCAGGCGTTTTATGAGCTTCATCATCAAACAAAATATAATCACTGTAAGGCGATTTTAGATTACCCACTGCGTCTTTCCACCACAGGTGTTTCTCGGTGACATATTGCGTTTCCATATCTAAATAGATTTTCATGCCGCGCTTATGAATCTCTTTCACCAGTGCCAAATAGTCGCTCGTCGTACCAAATTCGGCATCAATTTTTTCAAAATCATTGGCAAAATAATTATGATAACAATCGGCATCATACAAAGGCAATAGCAAAATGGAGGTAATGCCTAAATCCTGCAAATAACCCAATTTTTGACGCAATCCATTCAAATCGCCCTGTAAATCGCCGTTACTATCATAAAAACTGCGCTGAAAAACGTGGTAAATGACTTCTCCTCGCTTGGAAATAGGCAACACTTTTTGCCCATAAACGGCGACATTTACGGTTAAAAAGAGTAGAAAAAGGATAGAGTTTTTCATTTTTTATAAATGTTGTTTAGTGAAAATACTGAGGGGGTAGAATGTGAATAAATCATATCCGCCAAAACAATTTTACGCAGAGAAACAACTATTTTTCCCAAAGAATTGGATTGATTGGCGAATTTATCACGTCACCAACCTTCGCCCCGGGACACCAAGTTTGCCAATCATTTACTTGATTCTCGTTTTCGGGTTGTTTTAAAATCATATCTTTATCCATAAAAATAACAGTCATCACCTTACGCATGTCGTTTGTTTGATTCGCGCCCGCACGGTGAAAAACCCAACCCGAATGAAAACTCACTTCGCCCAAATCAAACGGTTCAATGACGTGTTTGAAATCTGTTACGCGCAGTTTTTGTTGAATTTTTGCTTCGCTATCGTCGCTGATAGACAATTCACGGCCTTCTACAATGACATGGCTGCCTGCGCTAAATTCTAGAGGTCCCATTTCAAGTGGAACGGCTTGCAAGGGAATCCAAGCCGTAATGGTTTTGTCAGTACTGAGGGGCCAATAATATTGGTCGGCGTGCCATGGGGTGATGCCACCGCCTGCCTCTTTGTAGAGTGCTTGGTCGTGGTACATGCGCACGCCATCGGTTTGCATGAGGTCGGCAGCGATTTTGGCGAGGCGTTTACTGAATACAAATTCTTTAATCACTTCATCTTGCAACCAAAGGTTGAATATTTGTAAAAATGCTTTACCATAAGTATCTCTTTGGTTGAGAGGCTTATCGTTTTTATTGAGTTTAGCGACTTTTTCGCTGATTTTCTCACCATAATACGCCAATGTTTTGGTATCAAATACATTTTTGAGTTTGATGTAGCGATTTTTTTGATAAAAATCAATAGCTTCTTGCGAAAGCTCGTAAGGTTGGTCGAGCAGATTTGTCATTTTCAGATGTTTTAAATGTAAAAAATAATCGTAGAGATGAAGAAATACTGAGGGGGTACTTTTGTAATTATGATGCAAAATAAACGTAATTTAAAATTACGGGCTTTGTCCTTTTTTACATAAAATTGTTTTATTTTACCTTTTTTTTAAAAAACAATCAAAATTAATGATAATAATAGCTAAGAAATGAGAGCAGCTTACGAGCATCTGAGTGAAAATATCGAAAACTCGTTTCTATACAGACGATTCAGTTTGCCACAATTCGACGCACCTTTTCACTATCATCCCGAATTGGAATTGACATTTATCGAGCAAAGTGAAGGTCGGCGTTTTGTTGGGCAGCAAGTGGCAGATTTTGTGGCAGGCGATTTGGTTCTACTGGGTGAAAATGTGCCGCATTGTTGGCTCAATAATGTGTCTCATACTGAGGGGATAGGTTCAGCAAAATCTATTGTTATTCAATTTAGAAAAGATTTTTTAGGCGATACATTTTTAAATCTACCAGAAATGGGAGCAGTGAACCAACTGTTTCAAAAAGCACAATCAGGCATTTTGATAAAAGGTAAAACGAGAGACAAAGTAGTAGAAAAAATGGATTTTAGTTACTTAACTTCTTTTCAAAAACTGATACAACTGATTGAAATACTGCAAATTATCGCTATTTCTGATGAAATAGAATTGATTGACACACAGTTTTCGAGTAGCACGGTTTCGATGCTTGACACAGAGCGTTTTCGAAAAGTGTATGCCTATATCATCGAAAATTATCAGCAAGAGATTAGCTTGGAAGCTGTCGCTGCTGTTGCGCATTTGACACCAACGGCTTTTTGCCGCTATTTTAAAAAAATGACCCGCAAGACTTTAGTAGATGTTATTCTCGAATTTCGCTTAAAACACGCTTGTCAATTGCTCATTTCGACCGAAAAATCGGTGTCTGACATTTGTTTTGACAGTGGTTTCGGCAATATTTCGTATTTCAACAAGCAGTTTAAGAATGCTTTGGGGCATAGTCCGTTGAATTATCGAAAAATGTTTTATCGAATTTAAACCACGAATTTTACGAATTAACGAATTACATGAATTGAAAAGTGGTTTATAGATAACAAGGTTGCACCAAGTCGCATAAGACATTTTAAGAATATTTGAGGCATCAGAACCACATTAGCAATCTTAAATCCATTTATCTATAAGAGGAACAACCTATGATTAGTAGATTCGTTTAATTTGTTAATTCGTAAAATTCGTGGTTTAAAATTTATAAGCAAAAGTCATAAAATCAAAGCCTTTCAAAGCATTGCCTTGAAAATCGAACAAGGCATTGTTTTCCCAACTTGAACCAGTTCCCCACAAATCTTTCATGGGCGAGGTAATCCACAAAGGTTCCCAATATTGGATACCAGATCCGCCTGCACTGATGACAGTCTGAGTCAAATCTTTCATATAATTGTACTGGCCTTCCGATGTTAATGGATAAGTAGGTACTTTTGAGGGGTCGGACATGATATTATTGTACGTGTCGCCGTTTTGATTTGTCCACGAATAAGCAGTTTCGACAATCATCACTTTTTTACCATATTTAGTTTTTAGGTTTTTAATCACTGTGCTGATGTCCGCCATATTGTTCATCGTTGACCATTGATAATAATGCGATAAACCCAGAATGTCATAATCCGTCACGCCACCTTTGTTGATGACTCCATCTGCCCACCATTCTGCTGTTTGCAGTTGCGCTACATGAATCACAACCTGCGGTTTTATGGTCGAATTGGTTGAAAAATCGCGCACAGCTTTGATACCGCTTTTGAGTAAATCGGCAAAAGGCTGGAAATTATTGCTCACGATTTTGCCCACATTCCAACACATACCATTATTGTTTTCGTTGCCAATTTGTATCATTTCGGGTGTCAAATTGCGTGCTTTTAAGTAATTCAGCACCGAAAGTGTGTAATTATAGACAGAATCCTTCAATATACTGAGGGGTAGTCCTTCCCATGCTTTTGGTATATCTTGCTTTTGTGGGTCAGCCCAAGTGTCGGAATAGTGCAAGTCGAGATTAACCGTCATCCCTGCATCTTTGGCGCGTTTGATGGTCTTGGCGACATCAACAAGGTCGCTGTACATTTTGCCGTTATTAATCGTTGCGGTCCAAGCGGGTGTATGCCACAAGCGCACACGCACGAGGTTCATGCCACGGTCTTTGCAAAGCAAAAATGGGTCTTTGACCTTCGATGAATCTTTGAAAACACCACCATAATCTTGAATTTGATTGACATAGGATAAATCGCCACCCATGACGAATTTATCAGCTGTGTAAAAAGTGCGGGTATCGGACGTGGGTGTCACAGTACCACCTCCTGTTGTTTTTTTGCAAGAAGCTGACGTGAAAAATAGGGCTAAAGTGAGTAAAAATAAGCCCAAAGAAGTTGTTTTTGATAAAAAAAGCATGGTTTAGGTTTTTTAAATTGTTTAAGGCGTTGAGGCATTTGAGAAGTTTTACAAAATTCTATAAATCACTCATTATCAGGTTTTTCTATCGCATTCTGAGGTGTTTTTTCTGTCAGATGAAGATAGTTTTCTGGACTTACAACCTGCTGATTTCGGAGTTGTTCAAAGCTTAGTCGTGCGCCACCTGCTGCTTTTCCTCCTTTTTGTGCGGCTTCATAATTTTCATTAAAGCCTTGAGCATCATCTTCAACAGCATAGCTACGTGTGGCATCTTCACCCAACATCGTAAATATGAGTTCTAAATTACTCATATGGTCGCGTAGATTTTCTTTTTTCAAACCTTTCAAACGAGCATGTTCTGAAGGGCTTAAACCAAAAGTACCTTTGGCAATTTCAACCGTCAAAACAGCGTATTCTTGACCTTCTTTCACACCTCTATTTTTCCACTCATCGGTCAATTCTTTTCTGATACTGATACTTTTTAAGCGGCGTTCAATCCACTCGTCCGAATAACCTTGTAGTTTATAGTTCTCTTTTAGGCGTTCCAAGCCAAGCTCAGGGTCATTTATCTCCTCCAAGCGCTCCTTGCCAACTTGTGCCAACCACAATTTGAGTGGTTCAGCTTTGGGCGATGGCACAGACATCAAGATGCGGAACACCCCCTCAGTATTGGCACAATCTGTTTTGTAATTTTTTCCATCAGAAGATTTCAGTTTCAGTTGTAAACAAACCGTTGACAACTGGGTTTCTCTTTTTTTCAAAGTGTTCCAATACTGACGAGGGACAATGCTCCCTGTCAATGCCTCAATGACATCAACAACCGAAAAGTACCACGTTTCGTTGTGCCAAATTTTTCTGATTTCTTTTCCTTCAAAAGGAATGATGTTTTGATTTTCCATGATTAATTAAAGGTGAATAGTGAGTGACAAATAATGTTTTTTAAAACGGTCTTTCTCTCATTCGTTTATGTTTCATTCACCTGCAGCATGTCGTAGTATTGAAAAAAATACATTACTTAAAATACACGCTAAAGTACAAAAAAAGGACTTGGCAGCATACAAAATGCGACCAAATCCTTTTTAGGTATTGAGAGCCACGAATGGTACGAATTAACGAATTTTACGAATTAATCATCAAATTCGTAAAATTCGCATAATTCGTAGCACAGCTAAACACTTATAATTTTTCGATGATAATTGCAGATGCGCCACCGCCACCATTACAGATAGCTGCCATGCCATAGCGACCGTTTTGTTGGTGCAAAACAGTGTTCAAAGTCGTGATAATGCGTGCGCCAGAGCAACCGAGAGGATGGCCCAAAGAGCAAGCACCGCCGTTGATATTCATCAATTCTGGGTCGAAATCTAAGACTTTTGCGAATGACATGGGGACAACCGCAAACGCTTCATTGACCTCAAAATAGCTGATGTCGTTGATGCTCAAGCCTGCGCGTTTCAAAGCAATCGGCGCAGCCACAGTTGGCGCAGTTGTGAACCACTCTGGCTCATGCTCGCCGTCAGCGAAAGAGACGATGCGGGCTAAAGGTTTCAAATTCAATCGTTTAACAGCATCAGCACTTGCTAAAACGAGTGCCGATGCACCGTCGTTAATAGTCGAAGCATTGGCAGCTGTCACTGTACCATCTTTTGAGAAAGCAGGGCGCAAAGTGCGTACTTTGTCGAAATTGACACTTTTATATTCTTCATCCTCGGTCATTGTGAATGAACCTTTGCGCGAAGTGACTTCCACGCCGACGATTTCATTTTTGAAACGCCCCCCCTCAGTAGCAGCAGCCGAATTTTTGTAAGAACGAATAGCAAAATCATCTTGGTCTTCTCTCGAAAAGCCGTATTTTACAGCTGTGCGGTCAGCAAAAACACCCATTGCTATTTGGTCATAAACGTCCAAAAGACCATCTTTCGACAAACCATCAATCAACTCGCCATTACCATATTTATAGCCAAAACGAGCTTTTGGCACATAAAACGGAATTTGCGACATGCTTTCCATACCACCTGTGACTACGATGTCGGAATAGCCTAACATGATGTTTTGTGCGCCCCACGCCGTGGCTTTCATACCCGAAGCACAGACTTTATTGACAGTTGTGCAATTCACGCCTGTGGGTAAACCTGCGTAAATAGCCGCTTGACGGGCAGGAGCTTGTCCCAAATTGGCAGAAACCACATTGCCCATGATGACATCTTGCACGTCTTCAGGTGCAATACCTGCTTTTTCAAGTGCACCTTTGATGGCGATTGAGCCTAATTTTGTAGCAGAAATGTCTGCTAATGTGCCACCAAAACTGCCAATGGGTGTTCTGACGGCTGATACGATGAATACTTCTTTTGTCATGTTCGAAACTTATAACTGGTTCTACTGTGGGTTTGGTTATTCCAAAAAGAATCAAATTTTGAATTTAAGCACCCCCTCAGTATTTTGATTAAAAAAACGATTTTATACTGATTTAAAATTTTGCTGTGAAGATAAATTAAAGTTATTAATTAAAAGAACGTCTCAATCTAGTCAAGGGCGTTTTTATTGACACTTAATTGTATGTTATTCAATTAATTATATACTTTTGTGTTTCAAAAAATCATTTAAGTCAAGACATTTCATCATTCGTTTTGTGTAGATGACTCTACAAAATTAAGATAATTTTGTGAACATATATAGATGTCTATATGTGTTTTTGAGAATTTTTATTTTTTTGATACTATAAACCTTAAATATGAGCAGATTAAAAGGAAGAGTCGCCATTGTGACAGGCGGCGCAAGTGGTATTGGCAAAGCCACAGCCGTAAGGTTCGCACAAGAAGGCGCAAAAATTGCGATTTGGGACTTAAATGAAGAAAAAGGCGCAGAAGCAGTAAAAGAAATTGAGTCATTAGGTGGTGAAGCCACATTTTACAAAGTCAATACAGTTCAATTGCAAAGTGTTGAAACGGCAGCAGCTTCGGTCATCGAAGACTATGAGCAAATTGACATTCTCATCAACAATGCGGGTATCACACGCGATGCCACGTTAATTAAAATGACGGAAGAGCAATTCGATACAGTCATTGATGTCAACTTGAAAGGGGTTTACAACTGTACAAAAGCCGTTGCACCATATATGATGGAGCGCAAATATGGTCGCATTGTGACTGCCGCTTCAGTAGTGGGTTTGTATGGTAATTTTGGTCAAACGAACTACGTAGCGACCAAATCAGCAGTGATTGGTATGACAAAAGTATGGGCGCGTGAGTTGGGGCGCAAAGGCATCACAGCCAATGCCGTAGCACCAGGTTTTATTGCGACTGAAATGATGAAAACCATTCCTGAAAAGGTTCTTGAAGGCATGAAAAGCAAAACACCCGCAGGTCGTTTGGGCTTACCCGAAGAGGTGGCGAATGCTTATCTTTTCCTCGCTTCTGATGAGGCAGCGTTCATCAATGGCGCAACTCTGAGCGTGGACGGCGGTATGGTGGCTTGATTTATAGGTGTTTTTGGCTTCGATTGTAAGGGTTTTGAGATTTACGGATTGAAAAATCGATGTTTAGATTTATAGGTGTTTAGACTTCGATTTATGGATTATATAGATCTTAAAATCCGTACAATCGAAGTCTAAAACAAAAATTCAAAATAGAAAAATGCGAAATAAGTTGCAGAAATTCACGGACTTTGCCAATGGTCTCTTGCCACACGAGACCGAGTACCTGCTTTCTGTACAACAGTTTCAAGACAAGAAAAAATTAGATATTTTAGAACAAATAGATTTTAATTGCAAAAACATACATCTTTTTAAGCCATTTGACGAAGAAGTTGATAAACGCAAATATTCGAACCTCAAAACATGGATTGAAGAACACCTTGCAGAGATAGACGTTGATGCCCAATACGATTGGATTGCCCGCACCAATCAGAGCATTATGACCGACTCGATTACGCCCGAAGAAGAAAAAAATTTACTCAAAACCATCAAAGACTACCCCCTCAGTACCGCTTTTTATTTTATCAAGTTTTATGAATTGGTCAAAGATTATCGGCAGTTTCTACTGATTCGGATGCGTTATGCAGAGCATCGGCAGGCAGATAACTTCTTGAAAGACAATAAAGAACGCTACGACTATTGTAGTGCTGTTTCTGAAAAAATGCACGAAGCGACGCTGGATATTGTGCATCAATACAGTCAACACGATGTAGAGCCGCCACACGATTGGGAGTCATGGCTGACGAATTGTTTCTACGATGAAAAATTGGATGGTTTGAATCGCTATTTGGCACTCGTACGCTTGACTTTTTTATACAACAACTACCGAAAGTTTGAGAAGCTGTTGGTTAATTATGATGCCATAGATGCCTTATTTCGCAAAGGAATTTACTATTCTAAACGGCTTTTGGTCAATTACTATGGCAATCGGTTGCTTTTGCATACGCGATTCAATGAATTTGACAAAGCTGAATACTATGGTTATCTGTCAACAAGGGTTAAAAACAACGACTATTTGCACTATATCAACAATCTTTGTTCGATTTTACTGAGGGGACGAAAAAATGAGGCAGCTCTCAAACTTATGCGTCAAGCGCATCCCGAAATGAAACGGACACAAAGCTTTCACAACAAAATCGGTTTTATGGGCTTTTATACAAAAGCCTTGAATGTCAATGGTTTGTGCCGAAATGGTGAAAGTTATGTGGAGTCTTTTTTGCGTGTTTATAAAAATGAGGTGTTCGAGCATCGTTGGCATTTGTTTTTCACAGCTTATTTGGAGTCGCTTTTAGGACAAAAGAAATATGTCAAATTATTACAAATCGTTAAACGCTTCAAGTTGCTTGACCGTGAACGGCAATACCGCAAAAATGCCGCTTATCTGCCTACTGTCTTGCTCTACAACGCTTTGGCAGAGTTTAAAGATGAAAAAATAACATTTAAAGATTTGAACAAGGTTTTTCAGCAAGAAAAAACCGCTTTTGCCGACCGAAAAGACCGTCAGCAGCAGTTTTTAGATGTCGCAAAAACCATCGGTGAACATTTGACTGATGGGGAACGCAGCCGTCTGAACATCTGAAAATACTGAGGGGGAAAAAAATGTGCGCTTGGTTGATACCAAACGCACACCTACTTCACTAATCTTAAAACAGTTCAACTATATCAAAATGCACATTACTGCATATGTTGACCACCATTGATGGCAATATTTGCACCCGTGATAAAGGCAGATTTTTCAGAAGCCAAGAACGAAACAAGTTGCGCGATTTCGTCAGTGCCGCCCAAACGACCGACTGGAATGGTCTTGATAATTTCGTTACGTACGTCTTCTCTGACTGCCATAACCATATCCGTTCCGATATAACCCGGTGAAATAGTGTTGACCGTAATGCCTTTTGAAGCCACTTCGACCGCTAATGTTTTTGTGAAACCATGCATACCCGCTTTGGCCGCCGAATAGTTGGCTTGCCCAAACTGCCCCCGCTGACCGTTGACAGATGAAATATTGATAATTCGTCCCCATTTTTGATCAATCATTGAATTAATAACGTGGCGAGAGCAATTGAAAACACTGTCTAAGTTTGATGACATCACAGCGTCCCAGTTTTCTTTCGACATTTTGCGGAAAGCACCATCCCGTGTGATACCTGCATTGTTGACCAAAATATCAACATTGCCATGGTCTTTTTCGATGGCTTCAATCATCGCGCCGACTTCATTGTAGTCACCCACATCGGCTTTGTAGAGATAGACATTTGTGTAACCTTCAGCACGCATCATGGCAATCCATTCATCGGCTTTGTTTTGAGTCCGATAGTTGCCACAAACGATATAACCATCGTTGTGCAGTGCTTTGCACA
>JAEUUP010000058.1 GCA_016787525.1 Saprospiraceae bacterium
TCTTTCGGATTGAAGCTAAAAATTGAGGCAAAAGCCTCAATTTTTAGCTTCAATCCATAAAAAAAATTTATTTTGTACGCCTTTCGTGCGTAGCACGAAACAGTGTGTAATGGTGTAATTTATTTCTGTCGCGTTACTAATCTTAGAAAAAAATCCAAAATCCAAAAATGACTCGATTAGCAGATATTGATGACGTTGACAGACAAATACTGTCTATTTTGATGAAAGATGCCAATGTACCTTATACGGACATTGCCAAAACGATACATGTATCAGGTGGAACGGTTCATGTGCGCATGAATAAACTGAAATCTATGGGCATCGTCACAGGTGCAAACCTAACAGTGGATTATGCCAAATTGGGTTACGACATCAGTGCCTTTTTGGGCATTTATTTGCATCAAAGTTCGCTCTACGATGAAGTATCAAAAGAGTTAGAGCGCATCCCTGAGGTCGTGGCAGCACATTACACGACGGGCATTTACAGTATTTTTGCCAAAATCATTTGTCGCGACACAGCACATTTAAAAGAAGTACTGCACGATAAAATACAAAAAATTGCAGGTATTCAGCGAACAGAAACGTTTATTTCATTGCAAGAAAGCATAAATCGTCCTGTGGATATAAATTTTTGACATATTTTTAAATTAGGTATATTTTTTGAATACACTTCACCAAGATTCAAAAATCAGATTCCTAATTTAAAAACCGCAGCCAATGTTCTATTCACTTTTTCTCAAACATACTTTCAGAAACATGCTTTTTGCACTATTTTTCACTCTTTCGAGTTACGCAACGGCACAAATACCGAAAGCTAATTTTTTTGCTCCCGTCAGTATAGGCTTTTCATGGCTGAAAAAAGATACAACTCAATCCATGTCAGAGTTTTCAAATACAGAAACGACTGACATATTGCCTCAGTTGGGTGAGCAACCAGCATTGAGCAACGATATTGTCGCTGAAACAGCCCTCGTTGGTTCTGATACAGTCAAAAACGATAACCTTGCAGAAAGTGCGACTTCCGATTGGACAATTCAAGACTCAACCTGCGTGGATTTGCAATTTGATAGTGTTTCTGTGGTGAAAATGACAGAAAAATACGTCGAAATAGAATACAGCATCATCAACAAAGGCACTGCACCTGCGCCCATTTTTGGCACAAAACGGTCGAATATGGACAATGTTGCCATTCATTTCTACTTTTCAGGCACTCCTCGCTTGACACGTGGCTCAATCCTCGCCGAAGGGATTTATCTGACTGAAGGGTTGCGCAGCACTAAAGGTCTGCTTGCGCCCAACGCCGTTTATAAAGGTGTATTTAGACTACCCCTCGAAAAAAAGAATCGCTTTTATGGTGTTATCATCTTGCAACTCGATGCATTGGATGTCATGCGCCACGAATGCGATGAAACGAATAATATTTTTGCCATTGTGCCGAAATGGTATTAAAATAATAGCGAAATTTGCCTTTCGATTATTATTTTGTCAGAGGTTACACGGATTTACGGATTATTAGGATTTTTTCTACAACAGAAAGAATCCTATAATCCGTAAATCCGTGCAATCTTCGGCTTCAAACCAACAGCTAAAATATGAAATTCACCTCTATCTGCGTTCACGAACTCGCTGAAAAACGCACCACTCGACCACACACGCTACCCATTTACGCCACTTCCAGCTTCGATTTCGAGAATATTGACCAAGGCATGGACATTTTTTCGGGCAAAGAAGCAGGGCATCTTTACAGTCGCTTTGCCAATCCGACTGTTGATGCTGTGGCGGACAAAATTACAGCTCTCGAAAGTTATGGCACAGGCGTTGAGGCTCATGCTTATATGACTTCGTCGGGCATGGCTGCCATCTCAACTTTGATGTTGGCGGTATTGAAAACGGGCGATAAAATTTTAACTCAAGGCAATTTATATGGTGGCACAACGGAATTGTTCCTAAAAGTGCTTGCGCCATTGGGTATCGAAACCGTTTTTGTCAATCTGAAAGATGAAAAAGCCGTCATCGAAGCCATCCAAAATGACCCCTCAGTAAAAATGCTGTATTTCGAGTCTTTAGCAAATCCTTCATTGGCTTGTGTGGATATTGCTCGATTGACTGACATTGGTCACGACAATGGTTTACTTGTGACGATTGACAATACATTTACCACACCTTATTTGCTCCAACCTTTTGCCTTCGGGGTGGATTTTGTCATTCACTCCACCACCAAGTACATCAACGGTCATGGCACGTCAACGTCGGGCATCATATTGGGCAAAGACAAAGCGTTGATGAAAGAAAAAGTGTTCACAGCCATGAAACTCACAGGGACGAATTGTAGCCCGTTTGAAGCATGGCTCACGTATAATGGCTTAAAAACCATGCCTTTGCGTATGTGTCAACATTCTGAAAATGCTTTGCGAATCGCTGAAACGCTGGAGCAACACCCCTCAGTATTGAAGGTCAATTACCCGGGTTTGCCGTCTCATCCAGACCACGAATTGGCTAAAAAACAGTTGAAAAATGGCTTCAGTGGTATGTTGAGTTTTGAACTCAAAGGCGGTTTGGAAGCTGGTTTAAATTTTATGCGCAAAATAAAATTCTGCTCACTTGCACCAACGATGGGCGATGCGGATACCCTCATTCTGCACCCAGCCTCTATGTCGCACCTACGCATTGCGCGAGAGGTTCGTTTGGCAAACGGTATCACCGATGGTTTGATTCGTTTGAGTATCGGCATTGAGGATGCGGATGATATTTTAGCAGATTTGCTGCAAGCCATGTCATAATTGAAATGCCTCATAACAATACTTCGGTAGTTTTTTAAGCGTAAATAACGCTGCCTATGGCGACAAAGTAGACTTTTGGATGGAGGTTTTAATTTTTTGCAAGTTCGGGCTGTGTCCAAACTTGCAAAAATTAAAATCTCCATCCATTACCCTTTTTTCAGCAAAGAAGCCACCGTTTTCAACTAAAAAAATTACAGAAGTATTGAATGAAAAAACTCATTGGGGCATTTTCTGAAAATCAAACAAAAGTCCATGAAAAAAGCCTTTTTACTCGTCTTAACAACATTTTCACTCATTTTTTTGATACCCCTCAGTATATCGGCGCAACAAAAAACCAAAAAGCAAACCGTTGTGCTGAATGGTGAAGTCAAAGATGAAGACGGAAAACCGATGGTAGGCGCAAGCGTTCGCATCGGCGAACCCGCTAAAACTGTGGCGACTGACTCCAATGGTTATTTTCGTTTCGACTTACCAAGAGGGAGTTACAGCCTTAAAGTGACAAGTGTGGGTTTCTACGACTACTCCGAGCGCGTGCTGTTGGAAGGCAATTTACTGCTCGATATTAAATTGATTCAGCAAGTCAAAGAGCTGCAGCAAGTTGAAATCAGTGACCAAAACAAAGACAAAAACGTCACTTCGACGCAACAAGGTACAAGCCGCATGACCATCAGTGCCATCAAAAAACTGCCTACTTTGCTCGGTGAAGTGGATATTATTCGCAGTTTGCAAACGTTGCCAGGCGTTACAACTGTCGGTGAGGGGGCAAATGGCTTCAATGTTCGCGGTGGCAATACCGACCAAAATTTGGTTTTGATGGACGATGTTCCTATTTTCAATGCCTCGCATTTGTTGGGTTTTTACTCCGTTTTCAACCCCGATGCCGTGCGCGATATGACACTTTTTCGAGGAGGCACACCCCCTCAGTATGGCGGTCGGGCTTCGTCGGTTTTGGACATCAAACTCAAAGAACCCAATTGGGATTCTACCCAGATTTCAGGTGGTATAGGTATTTTGGCAAGCCGTTTGATGATGGAAACGCCGATTGTGAAAGAGAAAATGTCGCTATTTGTAGCAAGTCGTGCGTCCTATACTGATGTTCTTTTCCCATTGCTCGATGTACCTGCCATCAACAGAACAAAAGCCAATTTTTATGACTTAACAGGCAAAATACGTTGGAAAATCAACAACAAAAACCAGTTATTTATCACTTCTTACCTCAGCGATGACAATTTTAAAATCACAGGCGACTCTTTGGCGGGCATCGAAGTGAATGCATCTTCGACACTTTTCAATTGGAAAACTCGGACATTTGGCGTACGTTGGAACCACATTTTCAGTCCAAAATTATTTGCCAATATATCCATGCTGGGTAGTCAATATTCGCCGACGATGTCCATTCCAGATACGTCTTATGCGACTCAATTGGTCACTAAAATCAGCCAAAAACAAGTCAAAGCAGACTTCAAATTCATCAAAAACACCAAACATACGTTCGATTTTGGGGCAACAGGTATTTTGTATCAACTCAATCCTGGCGATTTGACACCGACTCATCCCAGTTCAAACATCAATCCAGTGCATCTTGACCCTGAAAAAGGTGTAGAATTGGCGGCTTATGTGACCGATGATTGGAAAATTAACGACCGCATGAGCCTCACTTATGGTTTGCGCTATGCGGTATTTGCCAAATTGGGCAAAGGTTTCGCCATCAATTATCAAGAAGGCAAACCTTTGGATGAACTGAACATCGTGGATACGCTTTTTTTTGCTGCCAATAAGGTGATGAAAATGTATCATGGCTTAGAGCCTCGTTTGTCGTTCCGTATCAATGTTGGTACTGAGGGGTCCGTCAAAATGGGTTTTCAACGGATGCAACAGTTTTTGCAACAAGTGTCGAACACCACTTCTGCCCTGCCCACTGCGCGTTGGAAATTGAGTGACCGATACATTGCCCCACAGATTTCTGACCAATTTTCAGTAGGTTATTTTCAAAATTTAAAAGACAACAGCATCGAAACCAGTGTTGAACTCTACTACAAAAACATAGAAAATATGCCCGATTATCGTTCTGGAGTCAACCTTTTGCTCCTAAACAGCGTCGAAACGGCTATTTTGCAAGGGAAAGGGCGTAGTTATGGGTTAGAGATATATGTGCGAAAAAAAACGGGTCGCACTACAGGTTGGTTGACTTACACTTACTCTCGTTCAGAGGTTTTTGTCAATAGTCCTTATCCTGAAGACAAGCCTTTTTCGGGTCGTTACTACCCTACCAATTTTGACAAGCCGCATGTAGTAAACATGATTCTAAACTATTACCTCAATCGGCGGGTCAATTTTACGGCTAATTTTACGTACAGCTCAGGTCGTCCTGTTACCTATGCCGATGATAAATATTATGTCGAAAATGTATTTATTCCGAACTATACCAACCGCAATTTGAACCGCATTCCTGACTATCATCGTCTTGATGTGAGCATGAATATTGAGCCAAATATCAATCGTTCAAAGCGTTTTTCGAGTTCTTGGAATCTTTCCATTTACAATGTGTATGCACGTCGCAACGCTTATTCTATTTTTTTTAGAACGAAAAATGACAGTCTGTTTCAGTTTTTCAACAAGGCTTTGTCCTATCGTTTGGCTGTTATCGGAACGGCTGTTCCCTCTTTAACATGGAATTTTAAATGGTAATTTGACGATTATTCGTTTTATTAAAAATTGATTTTCAACGATTTAAATACGAATAAAGAACACAATCAACAAACCAAAAATGAAAAAAGATGGAAAAAAATTGGGTTTTATATATTTGTTTGAGCCTTTTCACTACGAGCTGCATTGATGAGGTCAAACTCAATCAAGAAGATTTCCAAAGCAAACTCATTGTTGATGGCTCTATTAGCAACGCTTCAGGACCTTATCGCGTGTTGCTGAATTATAGTTTACCTTACACAGAAGCGGGTTTGACGCAAACAGTGAGTGGGGCAAACGTTTCAATTGTCGAAGAAGGTGGCCAAACGGTCAACTTGATCGAGGTATCAACGGGCATTTATGAAACTGCCGATTCGTTTGTTTTGAAAGGTCAAATTGGCAAATCTTACTATCTGAAAATCAGAACAGCAAACGGACGAGAGTATCAATCGCGCCCCGAAAAAATATTGCCACCTGTACCCATTGACACTTTCAAAGTGGCTTTTCAGCCCAAACAAGCTAAACCGTTTGAGTTGAGCATAAAAACAAAAGACCCTGTGGAAAAAGGCAATTTTTACCGCTGGAAATGGATGCATTACGACAGTATATCAATATGCAAAACGTCTTTGACCAAAAACGAGGCGGGGAATTTTAGCTATAAGTCATTTTGTTGCGAAAAATGCTGGTCAATTGAGACCTGTTCGGGCTGCATTGATATTGGTTCTGATGCTTTGATTAATGGCAAATACATTGAGCCGACCATCGCTCGCTTACCTTATGAATCGAAGCGACCTTATTTCGTGATTGTCGAACAACACTCTGTTTCAAAAGAATATTACCAATTTTGGCAACTGGTTTCGACTCAAATCAATAATTCAGGTGGTATTTTTGACAATGCTCCTGCCCAAATTCAAGGCAATATCTTTGGTGTCACTGACCCTAATGAGCAAGTTCTGGGTTATTTCTCCGCCACAGGTGTGACTTTAAAGCCTATATATGTACCACGTGATTTTACAAATTATGCCATCCGACCGCCAGCAACGCCATCGAGTTTTGAAGTCATTTATTTACCTAATTGCCAGCCTTGTCGCGGTATTTCAAAAACACCGATTAAACCGTTGGGATGGATTGAGTAGATAAAAATCAAAATTAGGTATGAAAATCAAAAATTTATTAATCGTTGTTTTTTCTATTTGTTTTATGATATGGCTTAACACCCACAATGTTTCTTATGATTTTATCAGAGAATGGGGATGGAAAAACTACAGTGGTCATAGCCAAATATTCGGTGATGTGGTTGATTTTAAAAACAATCGTAACAAATTAGGAGATATTATTAAAAATGATGGAAATATCTATCTAAATGATAGTATTTATTTGGGTAGAGTCATCAAAAAATGGCATAACTATGTAAATTCGTACATAATCATTTTAGATTCAAAGAACGATACAGCTACTTATATTGCAAAATTTTATGCCCTCAGTAAAATGCTGTTTTACTGAGGGGTATAAAATTTTATCCATTGACCTGCATACTCGCCGCAAACTGCATTTCGTACAACTCACGGTAACGCCCGCCTTCGATTTGAATTAGGTCTTCGTGCTTACCAAATTCAATGGCTTCGCCTTTGTCCATCACCAAAATATTATTGGCGTGGCGAATCGTTGACAAACGGTGCGCGATGATGATTGATGTGCGTTTATCAATCAATTTTTCAATAGCGTATTGTATAACCCCCTCAGTTTCAGGGTCAATTGAACTCGTTGCTTCGTCTAAAATCAAAATATCTGGGTCGAAAACCAAGGCCCGCACGAAGGAAATCAACTGCCGTTGCCCCATTGACAAAGTTGCGCCACGCTCCATCACTTCATAGTCGTAGCCATTGGGCAAACGCTCAATAAACTCAGCTGCGCCAATCATTTCTGCACAAGCCTTTACTTTTTCGATTGATACTGAGGGGTCGCGCAGAGTGATATTTTCAAAAACAGAACCGCTGAACAAGAAAACATCTTGCAAAACTACAGCAATTTTGTTACGTAGGCTGTGTAAGTCAAATTCGCGAATATCCACATCGTCAATGGTGATTGAACCATTTTTTATATCATAAAAACGGCTCAAAACACTTGTAATTGTCGTTTTGCCAGAGCCTGTTGAACCCACAATCGCTAAAGTCTGAGCGTCTTTGAGGTTAAAGCTGACGTTTTTTAGTACCAAATTGTCACCATCATAACTGAAATCTACATTTTTGAACGCCACATCACCCCTCAGTATATCAGCCTTGCGCGTGCCATTTTTTTCTAAAAAGTCGGTATCATCGAGCAAGTTGAAAACACGCTCTGCTGCTACCATACCCATTTGAAGCGTATTAAACTTGTCTGCCAACATGCGTACAGGACGAAAAAGCATGTTCAAATAAACTGGAAAAGCCACCAAAACCCCTAAAGTGATGTGGTTAGCAATCACGCCTTGCGCGCCATACCACACCATAATACCTAAAGCAGCAGCCGAAATGATTTCAACAAATGGAAAAAAGACAGCATAAGCAAAAATGGCTTTCAAATTTGCACCTGTGTAAGCACGATTGATTTCTTTGAACTTAGCCCGCTCTTGTTCTTCGGCATTGAAAATTTGAATGATTTTCATACCGCTTATGTGTTCTTGCAAAAAAGAATTCATATTGGAAACACTGTTGCGTACAATCTGAAACCAACGAGCCACTTCGTTTTTGAACCACCGCGCGCCCAAAATGAGAAATGGAAGAACAATCATACAAACCAAAGTCAATTTCCAACTCGTCCAAAACATAATACCCAAAACCACGATAAGGGTCAATAAATCGGCAATAATAGTCATAATACCTTCCGAAAAAACCGCATTTATGGTTTCGATGTCGCTAATGGTGCGGGTTGTAGATTGTCCAATGGGTGTTTTATCGAAATACGATAAATTGAGGCTTGTTACATGGCGAAATATGCGCACGCGCAAATCTCTAATGACCGATTGACCCAACCACGAGGTGATGTAGTTGAATATATACTGCAAACCGACTTCTAAAATGAGTAAGGCAATCAAGGCGATACACATCGTTGTCATGCCAGGTACATCGAATTTGAAAATATGCTCGTCCACCATTTGTTGAATCAAATAAGGGCGCGAACTCGATAGAGGTGCGAGTATGATTGCTAACAATGCGGCAGACACAAAAGTTAAACGATAAGGATTCGCCAAAGACATGATGCGGCGAAAAAGTTGGAAGTTGAATTTCTTCTTTGGTGTGGCTTGGCTCATTCTTGATTTTTATAGTTGAAGATGTAAAGATAAGCACCCCTCAGTATTTAAAACAAAAAAAGGTGCTTAGACATCAAATCTAAACACCTTTTTGTTTGGCTATGTTTAATTTTATTCAAAAATAGCTTCGATATTAACTTTTAAACCCTCCAAAAGTACAGATTCAACCTCACCCGTTTCGTCACCATACGAAACCATATCATAATCGCCGTCTTTGAGTGCGTAAATTTCTATTGATTTCTTTTTGTAATCTACAATCCAATATTCCGAAACACCGTTTTTGCGGTAAGTTTTCAGTTTCTCGTTTCTGTCCATTTTGACAGTACCTTGTGACAAAACTTCTACAACCAAATCTGGTGCGCCTTCTATAAATTTTGAGACAATATTGAGCCGTTCTTTAGCAATAAACAGGACATCGGGTTGCACCAAATCAAAATTATCAAAAACAACATCTAATGGTGCGATGTAGCATTTGCCTAAGTTTTTTTCAAGAACGTAAGCTCTCATAATAGCAGCAATATTCAAAACCGCGTTTTGATGCTCGGCGTTGGGGGAAGCTCTCTTCATAATAGTACCGTTTATAAGTTCATAGATGTAACCTTCTTCAAAATCGTCTCTTTCCAAAAACTCGGAGACCGTAATTAATCTTTCAGCAACTAATGTCATGTTGGAGATTTTTTAGTAAATAAAAGACAAATCTACATAAAAATTAAAATTGTTCAAAATCGAATATACTCTTGCGGATTCACAGCCTTTCCATCTTTCCACAACTCAAAATGAAGGTGAGGGCCCGTCGTATGCACACCTGTATTGCCAATGATAGCGATGGCTTCGCCTGTTTTAACCTTATCACCCACTTTTTTCAAAAGGCTGGAATTGTGCTTATAAAACGAAACAACATTATTGGCGTGTTGGATGGCAATGGTATTTCCAGTTTCTAAAGTCCAATCGCACAAAATCACAAAGCCATCAGAAACCGCTTTAATAGCTGTGTTTTTAGGTGCGGTGATGTCTATACCGTAATGTTTTTTCTCCAATGAAAAAGGCAAACTTGTACTACCAGCCAAAGGCGATTGTAGGAACATGCTTTCGAGGCGGTCATTGCGTAAGTTAACTTTGATGGCTTTATCGCTCGACTGGCTGCTGTTAGACTCCTCAAAAGGGTCGCCACCACCTGCTCTGATTTTCATCTCAAACTCCGATGGGTCGGTATTTACAATTGAATCTGATACTGAGGGGGTCGGTTGTTTATCTTTTGGCACGTCTTTTTCTGTTTCAACATCGGCAATCAGCATTTTGCGAAAATTGTTGGTGTATGTTTCATGTGCTTTGATGACACGCTCCATACTGTCCACCCGTTCGTAGAGGTTGAAAACGGCACGCTCAGAACCATAACCGCCATAGCCTGGAATTATTTTTTTGAGTGGTGTAAAAACAATCAGAGCCATGCCTAAAATCGTAAAACCAACGAACAAAGTACTGACTGCCACGTAAAAGTTAAAAATGGATAATTTATAAGAATTAACTTCTTTGAACGTTTCATCATCCAGAATAACGAGTCGGTAATAAGTCTCACGCGCTTTTTCGATGAGGTTGACCAAGCGTTGCCACACTGTTTCGATGCCATGAACGACATCACGTGCAGAAAAATGTTTGAGTCGCTCGATGAATATCGCCCAACGATTTGGTTTATTTTCGGTTGTCATTTGTTAATTATTGACGGAATTAAAATAATTTTGCACGAATTTGAGTATTAATACTTTGTCATATTGCCTTTTTAAGCCCCCCTCAGTATGACGTACGACTCAAATTCAAAACACGACAAAGGTAGAGCAATCGGAATAAAATCCCATTGTCTTTAAGTTCGGAATACCTAAATATAATTTTTCACTAAGTGAATACCATTTGTGATAGAACCTTTTGAAGAAAAATAGGTATTCATTAATCATTATTAGTCATTTACTTAAATAAATAGTTTGACATTGAAACATCTTTATAAGTCCCTGACACTCATTTTTGCCATCACTGTTCTGGCTGCTTGTGTGACAACACGCAAAAAAGACGAGGCAAAAGGTCTAAAATTGTTCATGCACAACCTCACGGCTAAGTACAATGGTTTTTTCAATGCCAACGTACTGGTACAAGAGGCCACCGACAAACTCAACGAGCAACATCAAGACAATTACAACAAAGTTCTCGATGTTTATCCTTATCTCGCTGCCGACAACCCTGCAGCAGTTGCGCCTGAATTGGACAAAGCAATTGAAAAAGTAGCAGTTGTTGCCACTTATCACCGCCCGAGTCATTGGGTGGACGATTGTTATTTGATGATGGGTAAAGCGCAATATTTGAAGCATGATTTTGAATCAGCCGAAGAAACTTTTGCGTATTTGGCAGAGAACTACAATCCATCTTTGAAGAAAAAGATGAGTAAAAAAGACCGTGCAAAAGCGGTTGCCGAAGCACGCGAAGAAAAGAAAAAAGAACGTGAACAAAAGGCAAAAGATGCCAAAAAAGCCCGTGAAGAAGCCATAAAAGAGAAAGAAAAAGAGAAAAAAGAGCGTGATAGGCAGGCTGAAAAAGATAAAGAAGACCGTGAAAAAGCCTTGAAACAAGCCAAAGAAGACGAGGCGAAAAAACGCAAAGAAGCGATTCAAGATAAAAAATTGAGTTTGGAAGAGCGTAATGAGCAAAAACGCAAAGAGAATGCCGCCAAAACAGAGCAAAAACGCAAAGAGCGCGAAGAAAAAGAACGTTTGGCTAAGCAAGGTGTAAAAGTGGATAAGACAAAGCCTGCTGAAATAACCACAGCACCTGTGGCAACAACTCAACCGACGGTTAAGAAAGAAGAGACTAAACCAACCACAACGACCAAAAAAGAAGAGGAAGAAGCGACTGCATCTAAAACAAACAAACCCAAAGGCAAGCCCGATAAATATTTCTTGAAACACCGCCCTTGTTATCAGGAAGGTGTGGTTTGGTACGCTCGTGCTTTGACTGAACGTCAAAATTTTGTTGATGCGGAAATTTTACTCGACGAATTGGACAAAAATCCTAAAACATTCAAAGACATCAAAGCACAATCAGCAGTCGCAAGAGCGGCTTTGTATTTGAAACAAAAAAACTACGACCAAGCGATTCCTGCACTCGAACGTGGCATTTCTTTGTCTAAAAAGAAGAAAGAGAAAGCCCGTTTGTCTTATATTTTAGCACAACTTTATCAATTGAAAGGCAATTCAGAAAAGGCTTATGCCGCTTTCGACAAAGTATTGAATTACAGCCCAGCCTACGAAATGGAGTTTAATTCAAGACTCAACAAAGCCTTGAACGATACAAAAGGTGGCGAACAAACGACTGAGACTTTGGTCAAAATGAGCAAAGACTACAAAAACAAAGAGTATGGCGACCAGATTTACTTCACTTTGGCTCAAATTGCACTGAAAAAAGGTAACAAACCACAAGCTATTGATTACCTGAAAGAGGCGTTGGCTTCGCCTGGTCGTGGCAAGTCGTCCAAAGCAGAGGCTTACTACATGATGGCGAATTTGCAATATGAAGCTGAAAAATTTGTCGAAGCTAAAAACTACTTCGACAGTGCAGCGACAAATTTGGCTAAAAACGACCCCCGTCGCTTAGAATCTGAACGTTATGCTCAAAACTTGCTCGAAATTGCGCGCAATATCGAAACCATTACGATGCAAGACAGCCTTCTAAAAGTGGCTAATTTGAGTGATAAAGAGAAACGAGAACTGGCTTTGCGCATCAAAAAAGAAAAAGCCAGACAAGCGGCCGCCGCAGCGAACCCCTCAGTAGCAGGTGGTGCAAAAGCCTCCGAATTTGACTTAGCGGATGCAGCTAAAAAATCAAAGTTTTGGGGATATAATGCCGATTTGGTCAAAAAAGGCAAACGCGAGTTTGAGAAAAAATGGGGAACTGACCGCAAATTGGAAGACAATTGGCGACGCAGCAACAAACGTTCAAATGGAGATTTTGCCAGTACAAGTGCAGCTGAGGTCGTCTCAAGTGAAATGACGGCCAAAGAATACCAAGAAATCATGAAAGATGTGCCAAAAACACCCAAAGATGTCGAAACTGCCGAAGCAAAAATTGATGAAGCAATGTTTCAATTAGGCACATTGTACCACGATAAAATTAAAAACTACAATAAAGCCATCTCTACCTTAGAAAACCATTTGGCGCGTTTTCCAAAAACCAAACATGAGTTAGAAGATTGGTATTATCTGCATCTGTCTGCAAACGAAACGAAAAACAGCAGCAAAGCGCAGGACTATTACGATAAAATCATGTCGAAATATGCCACTTCCAATTATGCTATGTTGTTGAAAGACAAAGGCAAACAAAAAGCGGCCGATGACACAGAAACCGTAGAAAAATTCTATGCAGTCACTTACAATATGTTCAAAGATGGTAAATACAAAGAGACTCAGGCACGTATCAAAGAATCGGATACCAAATACGGTGTGAGCAATCCAATGAAAGCCAAATTTGCTCTTTTGGAAGCGATGTGTATTGGACATGAAATGGGTCGCATCAATTATATTGCACAACTCAAAGAAGTGGTGAACAAATATGCAGGTACACCCGAAGAACGCCGTGCGCAAGAGATTTTACGCATTTTAGAATTCGGTGGCCCTGTGACGGAAGCACCTAAAAATGCACAAAATGGCGACGGCGACGATGATCCAGTTAAAAAATTCATTGTTGGAGAGGAAAAATTGCACTATGTCATCATTATTTTGAATAAAAATGCAGATTTAGAAGACTCTAAAGTGGTTGTTTCTGATTACGATTCAAAATATCATCGGACGGACGCGTTAAATGTATCAAGCATGTTTTTCAGTACCGAATCAGAAACGCCTGTTTTGGTTGTCCGAAAATTCAAAGACAAAACGGCAGCACTCAAATATACTGAGGGGGTCTCTAAAAATGGTCAAGACTTTTTAAAAGGCGTTTACGAAGTATTTGCCATTTCGCAAGATAACTACCGAGAAGTGATTCGTCAACGTGGCATAGATGCTTATCGTAAGTTTTATGAACAGAATTACAGATAGTTGAGTACAAAGATGTAAGTACAAAGATTTTTATTCCTTTATGCTTAAAAGTAAAAACAGCGCAGCGAGGGTTCGTTTGCGCTGTTTTTGTTTATTTTTACAGAAAATTTGAGAAAATGTTAGATAAACTTAGAAAGACAATCACTGAGCAAACAGCGCAAATCAAAGAAGCGGCTTTGGAACAAGCCACTCAATTGGGCGATGTGGCAAAAGAAAAAGCCAAAGAAACGACCCATCAATTCGCCACAGCCATCCGAGAAACAGCCAATAATGTAACCGACTCTATCAGAGACAAGACTATGAGCTTGGTGGATGATTGGCTCAAAATTTTTCCAAATCTCGAACATTATGGTCTTATTATCACCAGTTTTGGTATCAGTATGAGTATCAGCCCTGTTCTCGAAGTGGAATTGATGGGCGAAGCAGAAGATTTTTCTGTCGAAAAATTAGACTTAATTTTAGAAGATGTTCAAGGCAATAATGCTTTGACAACTGTGTTCAAAACCGTGCGTATGACTTATGATTGGCATAGAAAAACAGGTGGCGAATGCTATTTTGATAAGATTTATTTGAAACTGACCGTTGGTATTTCGCCACAAGTCATGGTTTATCTGGGTGAACCTAAGTTGATGTAAGTCATTTTACTGAGGGGGGTATCCCGAAAAAGAAAATGGGCGATGAATGTACACTCATCGCCCATTTTCTATCCGAAAAAACTCAAATTAGTTTTTATCTTGTTTGATATAAGTCTTGTTACCATTTGAGTTGATATAGTATTGACCACCACGAGGACCTTCGTAGATAGTACGACCTTTATCATCTTTACCAATTGTTTTGTCGTCGCCAGCAGCAGCTTTGCTTGGAGCAGCTTTAGCTTTTGGTGCTGTTTTCGCCACAGTTGGTTTTGCTACGGTTGGTTTTGCCGTAGCATCAGCCGCAGGTGCGCCTGCATCAGCAGGTTTTGCCTTTGGTGCTTTCGGTGCTTTTGCTTTTGCATCAGCCGCAGGTGCGCCAGCATCGGCAGGTTTCGCCTTTGGTGCTTTCGGTGCTTTTGCTTTCGCATCAGCCGCAGGTGCGCCAGCATCGGCAGGTTTCGCTTTAGGTGCTTTCGGCGTTTTTGCTTTCGCATCAGCCGCAGGTGTGCCAGCGTCAGCTGGTTTCGCTTTGGGTGCTTTCGGCGTTTTTGCTTTTGCATCAGCCGCAGGTGCGCCAGCGTCAGCTGGTTTCGCTTTAGGTGCTTTCGGAGCTTTAGGTTTTGCAGTCGCAGCGTCGGCAGTTGGAGCTGCTGCATCAGCAGGTTTTTTCGCTTTTGGAGCTTTTGCTTTAGTTGTTTTCTCTTTTGCAGGAGCAGTTGCAGCAGGTGTTTGAGCAGTTGCAAACGTTACGAATGCGAACATGGCGGCGATAGCCAATAATTTTTTCATTTTTGATAAAAATTAAATTAGATAAAATAAAATTAATACAACCGTTTACTTCCGTAAAACTCGGCAAAGATACCAACATTAGACAGGAATTTAACAAACACGTCACTTGAGTTTTGTTAAACTTTGGTTAAGAAAATCAGGCTTTATTATATATTTTAATCGCTTATGCAAAACTTAAATGAATCGTGTCGGTCATTTCTCTCAGCGACTGAACGGTTGTTTATAAGTTCTTTCATAATCTTACTGGTTGCAATCCCCCCTCAGTATCGTGAACATCGGGGCGAACAAATTTCTACCCCTCAGTATTTCTCAATATGGTTTGCCGCGTGAAGTGTTTCAGTCTGGAGACTGAAACGAGCGGTGCGTTTTTTTGGGTAAAGCATTATGGAAGACTTAACGCAGCGGGTAGCACTATTCAATGTCGGTATCAAACTCATGTCCAGCGGGTACTAACACAGCCGTTCTTTGTGCCAACCTTTGGCAATAAATTTAATCAAAACCTCAAACCGTTGGGTTAATGAAACTCGTCAAAAAATGTGACCCTTAACAAACTGTCTCTCTTAAAGTGCAAATGCCATAAACGCCCATTAGATAACTTAAAGGCTTTTATCGCTATAACTCCTGATGCAGCATTCCCTGTTTCAATTTGAGCTATTTTACAGCTTTCTGGAAATACTTTGTAAAGAGAGTAGAAGGGTGTTCTTTTATTTAAAATTATTTTTGAATCACTCAAATCAATATCTGTGCTTTCAAAATCTACTTGTCTCAGCAAGAGAGTATCATTATTACCTTCAAATATTGTATTTCCAAAATAATATCGTTTAATATTTTGAATATCATTCAAATAAAACTCACTTAGCCAATTGACAGATTTTATTTTCTCAATTATTGTCGGCTGTCCTAATATTTTTACAATATTGGCTTTACTGGTTTTTAAAGGAAATTTTTTATCAATTAATAAAGAGTCATAATACAATATTTCTTTTTTTAATTTGTTAACACTTACTTGAATATCCTCTGTGTCATTTTTTACATCTACCTTTTTTTTATTAGGCATATCACAACTGAAAAAAAAATAGATTAGAGTAATAATTACTGTTTTAATAACTGACTTCATATTTTTTAATTTACTGACTCAATATTCCCGCTTATACAAAACTTAAATGAATCGTGTCGGTCATTTCTCCCCGCTGCGCTAAGTCTTCAGCATCACTTACACTAAATAGCACCGCACCGCTCGTTTCAGTCTCCAGGCGTGCCCCGTTCGGCACACTTCTTTCTAAAATATCCCATAAAGCTACAACAAACGCTCGACACTGCTGGATTCCAAGATTTCGTAAATGTATCGCAGTAGTACCAAAATCTCCATTGACAACTATGAAACACTGTTTTACAACTGTAAAAGGTCTTTTTACAGTTGTAAAAAACCAATTTACAGTTGTAGAAAGTCTTTTTACAGTTGTAAAAAACCAATTTACAGTTGTAGAAAGTCTTTTTACAATTGAAAAAGAGAATGTTCACGGAACTGTGTCAAAGGTGAAAAAATATGAAAAGATAGCGATTAAAAACGTTTAATATCAATATCGGCTCTTTCGCCAAAGATGATATGTAATTGCCCTGCGATTTCACCCCAATTGGGTATATTATTG
>JAEUUP010000113.1 GCA_016787525.1 Saprospiraceae bacterium
TTCGGAGCGAGCCTATATTTTTTTTGCTTGCAAAAAAAATATAGGCTCGCTCCATAAGAAAATAACCATGCACGCTTTTTTCCGAAGGAAAAACAGTCTGTGCCTGTTTAAAAATGTTTTTAGTTATGCCCACCCCTCAGTATATACTTTATTCAATCAAGAGCTAAAAAGCCCTATCGGAGCGAGATTTTGGTAGCCCCCATCCATTATTCCGCATTCATCGCCATCAATTGGGTTCTATATTTTGAGAAAACACTTGATTTCGAGATAAAACCGATATAGACGTTCCCTTCGTCAACCACAGGTAAGTTCCATGCTTCTGTCATATCAAATTTTTTCATGGCTTCACTCATAGATTCATTGACGCGAACAACGGCAGGCGGCTCGTGCATCAATTGTCGGACAGTCATCGTGTCGTAAAGCGTGGTTTGAAACATCACTTCGCGCACATCATCGAGGGTGATGATGCCTTCGAGTTGATTGTCTGCATTGATAACAGCAAAAATATTGCGCTGCGAATTTTTGATTAATTCAGTCAGTTGACGCAAAGTAGCTGTTGGATTGATGGTTTTTATGTCCGTTTCAATCAAATTTGATGTTTTTAAGAGGAGTAAAATATTGCGGTCTTTGTCGCGGCTGAATACTTCGCCCTTATCAATCATACTGCGCACCTCCAACGAGTAAGGTTCAAATGTGCGGACAAAGACATGACTCAGTGTCGAAACAATCATCAAAGGAATAATCAAATCGTAGCCCCCCGTCACCTCTGCAATCAAAAAAATACCCGTCAGTGGTGCATACATCACACCACTCAGTATGCCCGCCATACCGACGATGGCGAAATTGGTTTCAGGTAGTTGCCAATTGAAAAGTTTGTTGCAGGAATGCGAAAACACATAGCCCAAATAAGTACCCACAAACAGCGAAGGGGCAAAATTGCCACCATTACCACCCGATGACAACGTAAAGCTGGTTGCAACAGGTTTTATCAGAACGATGGCCCCAATGAAAGCGATGAGCCATCCATCATTTTTTGCAACATCACTGAACATTGAATTTTGAAAGACCACATTGGCTTTGCCATCTGCGATAGAACGAATACTGTCGTATCCTTCACCAAAAAGAGATGGAAAAATATAGATAAACAAAGCCAACCCGACACCTCCAACCACAGCTTTGCCCCAAATACTGAGGGGTAGCTTTTTGAATAAAAGACTGACGGTGTGCGAAATGCGAATATAGTACAGCGAGATGATGCCACAAACGAGAGCCAGAAGTATATAAAAAGGTGTGTTGGTGTAGTGAAAATCTTTTTGGTTTTGAAAGGCAAAAAGCGTGTTTTCATTCAAAATTTTTGAATAGAGTCCACCACAAGCTGCTGAAATGATAAGCGGAATAAACGATGAAATAGTCACTTCTGACAACAGAACTTCCATCGCGAACATCACACCAGCAATAGGCGCATTGAACACCGCCGCTATGCCTGCTGCTGCACCACAACCCAAAAACAACGACCTTTCGCGATAACCCAAGCGAAATTGTGTCGCAATATTCGACCCAACGGCTGACCCCGTGATGACAATCGGGGCTTCCAAACCTGCCGAGCCACCGAAGCCAACAGTCAGAGAACTGGTGATGATGTGGGAAAAGATTTTGTGGCGTTTGACCAGAGCTGATTTTTGAGCAATTTCATAGAGAATATTCGATACACCGCGTCCCAAATCGCCTTTCAGCACTTTTTGTACAAAAAGAACGGTTAATAAAATACCAACAAGCGGGAAGAATATCATGTACGGTGTTTCAAAATGCGAAACAGCATGATTGATGGATAGGCATTTGTGTATATAGTGTACGATTGTTTTTAGGATAACAGCCAAAAAACCAGCCGACAAGCCGACGATAATCGCCACTACAATTTCAAATTGTTTAGGTGAAAGGCGATTTTTTATAGTTTTGAAAAGTTTTATCATGCTGCCTTATTCGTTATTGGTTATCCGTAGATTCGTTATTCGTGGATTCAACCGAATGGACAAATAACGAATCTACGAAAGACAAAATTAACAATTCAATGCCCCGCAAACGCTCAAAGTTTGTCCTGAAACATAACGACTCATATCAGAAGCTAAGAACACACAAGCATCTGCCACCTCTTCGCCAGCACCCATTCTGCCCAAAGGAATGTTTTTTAAGAAAGAATCTTTGACTTCGGCACTCAGCACTTGCGTCATTTCGGTTTCGATATAGCCGGGAGCAATGGCGTTGCAACGGATATTGCGGTTGCCATACTCTTTGGCAATAGATTTTGAAAAGCCAAAAATACCCGCTTTCGAGGCTGCGTAGTTGGCTTGCCCTGCGTTGCCAAACACACCGACCACACTTGACATATTGATGATAGAGCCACTGCGCTGCTTGAGCATCGGGCGCAAAGCATGTTTAGTCATATTGAAAACAGACTTCAAGTTAGTCTGAATCACATCGTCCCACTGTTGCTCCGTCATGCGCAACATCAAATTGTCGCGGGTGATACCTGCATTATTGACCACCACATCGAGGCGACCAAAGGTTTTGACTACGTCACCAACCAAAGCTTCAGCCTCTGCAAAATTAGCAGCATCCGAACGGTAGGCTTTGACAGTTGCGCCAGTCGCTACCAATTCATCTACGATAGCCTGTGCTTTGGCACTCGAATTTTCAGAAACATAGGTGAACGCAACAACAGCTCCTTGCTCCGCAAAACGGCGAACAATCGCTTCACCAATACCACGCGCACCACCTGTGACCAGTGCGACTTTGTTTTCAAGAAGTTTCATAATAGAAAATAAATATAGCTTTTAAAATATAAAATAATGACGAACACAAACGTTCTAAAAACAAATGAAATCTTTTAGAAAAGGTATTTAGTCAATCATTATTTGTTTTACAATAATTTTTTTCTTTAAGTCAACCCCTCAGTATATTAGCTGTTCTTCACAAAATGAGTGAAATATCCTTGATTTACAAAAATATATGAAGGCAATAGACTGACTGAGTGCAAAATTAGCTTTTTATGGTCAATAGGCGATATTTTTTGAAAAAATGGCTATTTAGAATTTTTAAAATTTGAAAAAGTTGTAAATTGTGCCGTCAACAAACCGAATTTAAAGTTACATTGTAAAATATACATAAATTTTTAACAATAAAAATATGAAAAAGACATTCCTAACACTCATCGGTTTTTTATGTGCTATGGCACTTTTTGCGCAAAAAGAAATGCCCGAAATAGCCAAAAATGCCAATAAAGATCTCTCTGCGGCACAAAAAGCAACGATTGAATGGGTCAAACTGTACGACCTTTCATCAGACCAAGCGTTGGAGGCTTTGTCCATTCAGAAAGCTAAATTTCAAAACCTTGCTGATATTGAGTCTTTGAAAACACAAAATCCAGAATTGTACGTCCAAAAACGCTTGTCAAGTTTCGAGATTGCCAACACGGAGTTCAAAAACTTATTGGACGAACGGCAATTGACGATTTTTAAACAGAAAGAAATAGAACGCCAATCAAAGTATGAAACGATTGTTTCGGCTATGAAAAAAACGGGCTATTCAGAAGAGGCTATCCGACAAAAACTGATGGAAACAGAGTTCTAAAAAACTAACGCGATTAAAGGATCTTCAATGAAATGCTTTAATCGCTTATTTTTTGCATGAAAACAAATATAGTTTTCTATATATTTTAAAATAAAACGAAGAACTTTTAAATTTTTTAGGTAGCATACTTAAACGTTTTGTCAACTAAACACGGTTGATAGTTGTTAATCTAGATGAACCAATTTTAATTATCAAAACTTATGAATAACCCGAGGGCAAGGACACAAGTACCCCCTCAGTATTTTTAACGTAATAGTATGGATCCATTAAAAGCAAAATTTAAAGAAAAAGCCTCTGCACTAAGCGCAGAAATCAAAGCCCTTTTGAAGGAGCATGGCAATACCGTTATTGATTCTGTGACAGTTAGCCAAGCCTATGGCGGCATGCGTGATATTAAGAGTATGATTTGGGAAACATCGTTGTTGGACGCGCAAGAAGGTATTCGTTTCAGAGGTTTCTCTATCCCCGAATTGCAAGAAAAATTGCCGACAGGTCGTGGCAAAGAGCCACTTCCCGAAGGTCTTTTTTGGTTGATGCTCACAGGTGAAATACCGACAGAAGAAGAGGCATTGTGGCTCACCAATGAGTGGGAACGCCGTTGCAAAGTGCCACAACATGTTTTCGACACCATCAACGCATTGCCAAAAGATACACATGCAATGACTATGTTCACCATAGGCATCAATGCTTTGCAAACAGAGAGTATTTTTGCTCATCGCTACGAAGAAGGTTTCCCGAAATCTGAATATTGGGATGCAACATATGAAGATTCAATGAATCTTATCGCTTGTTTACCCGTTGTTGCTGCAGCTATCTATCGTCGTAAATATAAAGATGGTAGCTTGATTGCGCCCAATACACGATTGGATTGGGCTGCCAACTTTGCGCACATGATGGGCTACGATGATGCGGATTTCAAAAACTTGATGCGTTTGTACATGACCATTCACGCCGACCACGAAGGCGGCAACGCGTCGGCTCATACAACGCATTTGGTTGGCTCAACTTTGTCTGACTCTTATTTGTCATTTGCCGCAGCTATGAATGCCTTGGCAGGTCCTTTGCATGGTTTGGCAAATCAAGAAGTGATAAAATGGATTTTTGAAATGGTCGAAGAGTTAGGTACAACCAAACCGACAAGCGAACAGATTGGCGACTATGTGCGCAAAACATTGGCAGAAGGTCGTGTTGTTCCAGGTTATGGTCATGCTGTTTTGCGCAAACCAGACCCTCGTTTTACGGCTCAAAAAGTATTTGCTGAAAAATATTGTTCCAACGACGATATCGTACAAGTAGTCTGGAAAGTATTTGAAACAGTGCCACCAATCCTCCAAACATTGGGCAAAATCAAAAACCCTTGGCCCAATGTGGATGCACATTCAGGTGCATTACTTGTCCATTATGGCATGACTGAATATGGCTTCTATACGGTTCTGTTTGGGGTATCACGAGCATTGGGTGTTTTGGCTGCTGGCTGCTGGTCACGTGCCTTAGGTTTTCCACTCGAACGTCCAAAATCTTTGACAACAGAATTGGTCAAAGAAATGATTGCCGAAAAAGCGACAGCTTAATTAAGTGCAGCGTTACTCGATGGATCTAAATAATACAATACTGAGGGGGCTTTTGATAAAAGTCCCCTCAGTATTTTTAGCGTTTCAAACAGTGATTTTTACATAAAACCTTTCAAATATCATAGGCATACGCTATATTTGCGCCATTATTTTTCACACATAATAAAAACATCGAGGGGACAATGCGCCAACTATCGCTTATTTGCAGCATAATTTACATTCACCGACACCATCTGTGAAAGACTTTGCTGCGTCCCATCGCAAAAACGCCTTAACAGATTGATTCTGTTGAGGCGTTTTTGTTTTCAAACCAAAAAAATACTGTCTAAATGACTCCTTTGGAGAGGGGAGGTAAAATGATTATTGCCATAGATGTCCACTACCGAACAGAAGAAGCCAAAATAGTTGCTGTTTTGTTCAACGATTGGAGCGACGAACAACCTGCGCAAGTGCTTATCGAAATGAAAAGCGACATTGCTGAATATGAATCAGGTGCATTTTACAAACGTGAATTGCCTTGTATCGTCGAAATTATGAAAAAAGTGGACTTCAGTTCTTTGACATACATCATCATTGACGGATACGTTTATCTGAACGATGACGGTAAAAAAGGCTTAGGTTATTATGTATTTGAGCATTTTGGAGGCACAATACCTGTAATTGGTGTTGCTAAAACAAGTTTTCATCAAAACACCTTGTTTGTCCGCCCGATACTGAGGGGGTCGAGTGCGTCGCCTCTTTATATCACAAGCATCGGTGTTGACCTCGACACAGCTGCACAATACATACAAACAATGGCGGGCGAATTTCGTATGCCTACTTTGTTGAAGTTGATGGATACTTTGACCAAAGAGTAAATTAAGATTAGTGAAACATACAAAATCAGAAAACAAATGGCAAACACGTATAGTCAGATTTATATTCAAACGGTGTTTATCGTACAAGATAGAGATTGTTTATTGCGTGAAGCATGGCGCGAGGATTTGTACAAATATATCACAGGTATTGTGCAAGAACGAGGCAATAAATTGATCCAAATTGGCGGTGTTGAAGACCATATTCATTTATTTTTTGGCATGAAACCCGCCGAATCTGTTGCAGAACTAATGAAATGGGTCAAAGGCAGTTCGTCAGAATGGATAAATGACCACCGTTTTTTAAAGACAAAATTTATGTGGCAAAAAGGTTATGGTGCGTTTTCTTACAGTCAATCACACGTTGATGCAGTCTGTAGATACATCATCAATCAAAAAGAGCATCACCGAAAACAGACGTTTATGGAAGAATATACGAAACTGTTAGACCTTTTTAATATTCCGTTTGATGAGAGATATGTCTTCAAGCCTGTGCTTTAGCAGGGTGATGATTCTACGAATCAAGGGAAAACGAGTCTGCGTTGGGTTACAAACATGTTGTCGCTGACGCGACATAGGGTCGTACCTAAATTCTAAAATCAAGGTACAAATCCGATGTCGCGTTAGCGACAACATGTTTGTAACAGTATATAACGGCTACTCCCTTTGATTCGTAGAATCAACACAAACAATATTGTAGAATAATAAAAATCAATTAGTTATAAAATATGTACAAAGAATACAAAGGGCTAAACCTGCCCGAAATAGACAAAGAGATTCTCAAGTTTTGGGATACTGAGGGGGTGTTTGAAAAATCTGTGGCACAGCGTGACCCGCAAAACTCATTCGTTTTTTATGAAGGACCACCCTCTGCGAATGGTCAACCAGGCATTCACCACGTGATGGCACGCACGATTAAGGATATTTTCTGCCGTTTTCAAACCTTGAATGGTAAACGAGTGGAGCGCAAAGGTGGTTGGGATACACATGGTTTGCCGATTGAGTTGGCAGTTGAAAAAGAATTAGGTATCACAAAAGAAGACATCGGCAAAAAGATTTCGGTGGACGATTACAACCACAAATGCCGCGAAACAGTCATGCGTTTCAAAGACCGTTGGGATGATATTACGGTCAAAATGGGGTATTGGGTGGACTTGGACAATCCTTACATCACTTATGAAAACGAATACATCGAGTCTGTTTGGTTTTTGTTGAAACGACTGTATGACAAAGGTTATTTGTACAAAGGTTACACCATTCAGCCCTATTCGCCTGCGGCAGGAACGGGTTTGAGTTCGCATGAGTTGAATATGCCTGGGACTTATAAAGATGTGACGGATACGACGGTGGTGGCGATGTTCAAAGTCAAAAATACTGAGGGGTCTTCTTTTTTATTTGATGATGAAAATGAAGATGTGCGCATTTTGGCTTGGACGACAACGCCTTGGACTTTGCCTTCAAATTTGGCTTTGACTGTGGGCCCGAACATTGACTATGTCAAAATCAAGACTAAAAATCCTTACACACACGCCGATGTGAGTGTGGTTTTGGCTGAGGATTTGGTGTCAAAATGGTTTGGTGCAAAAAATCAACCGCACGTTTTAGAGAAATCTGCGCCTTTCAAAGGCGAAATACTGAGGGGTATCTCTTACGAACAATTGCTCAACTATGGCAATGAGGTTCAACCATTGAATGGCAAAACAGATGCTTTCAAAGTGATTACAGGCGATTTTGTGACCACGACAGATGGTACAGGCATCGTGCATACAGCCCCAAGTTTTGGTGCTGATGACCGTCGTGTTTCTATCCAACATGGCATTGGCGATTTGACTTTAGTGGATAAACAAGGCAAATTCATTGATACAGTGGGTGAGTTTTCAGGTCGTTATGTCAAAAACTACAAAGACGACCCTGAGTATGTGGATGTAAACGTGGATATTGCTGTGAAACTCAAATTGGAAGGTTATGCTTTCAATGTGCAAAAATACGTTCACCCTTATCCGCATTGCTGGCGCACCGACAAACCTGTTTTATACTATCCTTTGGATTCGTGGTTTATCGCTGCATCGAAAGCCAAAGACCGTATGTACGAACTCAATCAGACCATCAATTGGAAACCTGCGGCTACGGGCGAAGGACGTTTTGGCAAGTGGTTGGAGAATTTGCAAGATTGGAATTTATCGCGCTCACGTTATTGGGGCATTGGTTTGCCAATTTGGCGCACACGTACTGAGGGGGATGTTTTTGAAGAAAAATGTATTGGTTCAATCGTCGAATTGCAAGCAGAAATAGATAAGGCGAATGCAGCTTTTGGTCTCAATCAAATGGTGCCAAAAGATATGCACCGTCCTTATATTGACGACATCGTTTTGGTTTCGGACAAAGGCGAAAAAATGTATCGCGAACCAGATTTGATTGACGTGTGGTTCGATTCGGGTTCAATGCCTTATGCGCAATGGGGGTTGCCCCCCCGCCCCCCCAAAGGGGGGAGTTTGCCGACATGGTCAACTGCGAGTAGCATTAATTATGCTGTGATTAAGGATTATGCTAAAAAACATCGTCAAAACCCAACTATGGCTGAGGCTGCGCTTTGGGAAATGCTGAGAGGCAAAAAGTTAGAAGGGTTTAAATTTAGAAGACAACATCAGATTGAAGATTTTATAGTTGATTTTATTTGTTTAGAAAAACGATTGATTATCGAAGTTGATGGTGGGTATCACGAGACAGAGGAAGCCAAAGAATACGATAAGGCGCGTACATCTTATCTCGTTTTCAATGGATATAAAGTTGTGAGGTTCAAAAATGAAGAAGTATTAGGCGATACTGAGGGGGTCTTGAGAAAAATCCACATCGAATTAGCCCATCGCCCAACTTTGACACAAGAAGATATAAAAAACGCAGCGCATCTCTATCCCCCCTTTGGGGGGACGAAGGGGGGCATATTTCCAGCCGATTTTATTGCCGAAGGAGTTGACCAAACGCGGGGTTGGTTCTACACACTTCATGCGATTGCGGTGATGGCTTATGATTCTGTAGCGTTCAAAAACGTCGTTTCCAACGGTTTGGTACAAGCGAAAGACGGTCAAAAAATGTCGAAAAGCAAAGGCAATGCCGTCGAACCATTTGAAACAATCGCCAAATTTGGTGCAGATGCGACTCGTTGGTACATGATTTCAAACGCACAACCGTGGGACAATCTCAAATTTGATGTGGATGGCATTACCGAAGTACGCAATAAGTTTTTCGGGACACTGTACAATACCTACAATTTCTTTGCGATGTATGCCAATGTGGATGGTTTCGTACAAGATGAAATGAATCAAACGACTATTGAAAATCGCACAGAATTAGACAGATGGATTTTGTCAAAACTCCACAGTTTGGTGGCAGAAGTGAGCGAAAACTACGCGACTTACGAGCCCACGCAAGCAGCTCGTGCCATTGAAAAATTCGTGGACAATGATTTTTCAAACTGGTATGTGCGTCTCTCTCGTCGTCGTTTTTGGAAAGGTGAGATGTCCGAAGACAAAAAAGCCGCTTACGAAACCATGTACCAATGTTTGATGGTTGTGGCTCAGTTGGCTTCGCCGATTGCACCGTTTTTTACAGATTGGTTGTACAAAAACTTGACGGATGGTATTCGCTCAAAAGCGGTCGAAAACGATACGCCTTTGAAGTACCCCTCAGTACATTTGACTGATTTGACCCAATCGGATAGTGCTTTGATTGACAAAGACTTAGAGCAACAAATGGATTATGCGCAACGCATTTCGAGTTTGATTTTGAGCTTACGCAAAAAAGCAAAAATCCGTGTGCGTCAGCCGTTGCAAAAAGCCATGTTGCCGATTTTGGATGCCAATTTTATCCATCAAGTAGAAGCCGTCAAAGATTTGATTTTGGCAGAAACAAACGTCAAAACTTTGGAATATATCACCGATACTTCGGGCGTTGTGAATAAACGGATTCGTCCAAATTTGAAAACATTGGGTAAAGTTTTGGGCAAAAATATGCGCGCAGGTCAATTGGCAATCGAAGCCTTGACGCAAGACGAAATTGCACGCATCGAAAAAGAAAAAACGCACCCCCTCAGTATCGGCGACCAAACATACAATTTGACAATTGACGATTTCCTTATCACTTCGGAAGATATTCCAGGTTGGGAAGTTGCGTCTGACGGCGATGTCACCGTTGCCCTCGATTTGACATTGACACCCGAACTCGAAGCCGAAGGCATAGCGCGTGATTTGGTCAATAAAATCCAAAACATCCGCAAAGAAAAAGGCTTGGAAATCACTGATATGATTAATGTAACTATTAGTGTATTCAAAGATAGTGCTACATTGAATAACTTCCATTCAGAAAACTCAAATTTACAAAAACGTCGAAAACGTAGTCTTGAAGATCTTATTAAGGAAGATACTCTTGCTTTAGACATAAAAACTAAAGAAGTGAAACAGAGTAAAGTCTTTAGTAAAAATGATGACTTTCCAGTCAAAATTGGAATAGCTAAACTTTCTAATAGCAATAAAAGTGAACGTCAAAAAATTATCAAGTTAGTTAAGTCTGATGCTTTATCTCTGGATACAGATCTGCTATTACAGTTAGCAAAATCCGCTGATATTGATAAAAGAGTTAAATCACTTTCAGCTTTGGGTACACAGTTATACAAAGAACCAGAGTTAATAAGTAACCAAAATGTTTTAAACGCTATCAAAGCCAATTTAACACATTCATCGTCGTTAGTTCGTTATCGGGCAGTTGAGGCAGCGGTTAAACGGAAAAAATTAGCCAAGTTTTTCAAAGCGGATTTAGTAAAGATGAAAAGTAAAGAAAACAATCCCGCTGTAAGAAAACTTATCGAAGGTGGTCTGAAAAAATTGGAACAAAAACAAATTACGTTTAATTCCAAAATTTAAGATTTCATTGAATTGATTTTTCTTTATTTTTAATAAAAAAACACCCTTTCAGCATGAAAATACTGAGGGGGTGTTTTGATTTTAAAAAATGAGAAATTGATAGTGCACGGTGCAGCAAGACAAGAGAATTTCTCTATTTTTGTTCAAATTTTTGGATATGAAAATCAATAATCAATGATGAAAGGGAAAAAACAACTGCTTTTAGGCTTAGTTTTCGGCATTTTGATTGGCTGGGTATTTGGATTTCTCCGTTTTCCATACTTAGAAAAGAACGTCTCATTTCTACTGGGTTTTATAGCATCGTTGATATTTGTTTCGCTTCTGCTCATGATATGGGTTGTATGGAATAGGCGTTCTTTACATGGGCTGATTGCCCAAAAAGAGGGGGCAAGAGATTCCCAAAGCACATCTAAGACTCTCTTGATTTGGATGGTGTTGTCGGGCATTGTAGCACTGGGAAGCATCGTGATTGGCTTAAATATCTATCGCGAGAACAGGTCTTTCAAACTTCAAATTCAAAATCATGATAGTGAGATGCTGAAAATGAAGGCAACGATAGAGTTGTTACAGAAAACCAATCAAGAGCCGTTGATGAGCAACATTCTGGAAGAGGTTGGCGAAGAATTAAAACGCAATCCCGCAAGGACATTGACTGATGCTACGATTAACAAAATAGCGTCTTTGAGTTCCTTTTTACAATCTTACCAATTTATCGAACAGGATAGCCTATCGAAGAAAAAATATAGCAAAGAACGTGGTCAACTATTGCAGGCGTTGCTACTGATGAACATTGATTCAAGTTCTTTTGCTCAGATAAAACGGCAGGCTGTCTTTGCCGAAGCCGATTTGCGTGGGGCAGATTTGAAAGGATTAGATTTGAGTGGCATCAGTCTCAAAGACGCACATTTAAAAGATGCTGATTTGAGTGGTACAAATTTGAAAGGTGCTAATCTGGGTGGAGCAAACCTTTGGGGTGCTAATCTGAATCGGGCAAACCTGAGTAATGCTGACTTGCAAATGGCAGATTTGACATGGGCGCAACTGAACGAAGCAACCCTCAGTTTGGTAAATCTGAACGAGGCAAGCCTCCTAAACGCGCAACTGAGAAAAGCTGATTTAAATCACGCAAGTTTTCGGTTTGCTCAGTCAGGCGGTGCCATGTTAAACGAGGCAAATTTGACTAACGTGATTTTACAAGGTAGCAACTTTACAAAAGCAAATTTGAGTCAAGCAGACCTAAGTGATAGCCAAATGGGAGGAATAAATTTCAGCGAGGCGAATCTCACCGGCGTTCAACTAAGCAATGCAATGGTTGATGGAGATTGGTCGGAGAAATTAAAGGAATGGCACCCCATTGGTGAGAAAGAATTAAGCAAAAGTTATACTGTTGAAAAAGGGACTTTTGGTAAATTCAATAATCCTGTGTCTCTTTTGAGAAAAATGGGAAAATGAATGGGTTTCCAACCAAAAATAGGCTCAAATTAATTAATCAAAACCCAAATCATCTGTCATGACTGTTTTCATCTTTTTAGCAAATACGCGCACTACTTTGTCTTCAGGTCTGAAGGGTTTAAAGCCAATTTGAAAAGCCCACATATAATAAGTTTGCATGTCATTCAGATAATTGGCAAGTAATTCGGGTGTCCAATTTGTCGCACGATTAATACCGTATTTTACCTTTAGCTGTTTGCCAATCTCTTGCCCCCATTCATTATTAACAATATCTACATAATTATCCACAGGACCATTTTCTAAATCGGCAATTTGTGCGGGCGTAAATATACCTGTTATCAACTCAGGATGACGGTCGCGCTCATGTATATCGGCAACGAAATCAGCCAATTCCTCCGAAAAACAAGACGTAACGATGGCTTGTGCTGTCATGTGGTTAAAGGTATTAAGGTAGCCTTTTTCGGTACTATCTCTGGTGTTTTTAAAAGCCAAATCAGGGGTATTGATATTTTTTACCATGGCTTTTGCAATATCAAAAAAAGCCACATCATTTACGCCAAACGAGAAGGGTATTATGCGCGAAAGCATAAAAATTTTATTCAAATCCCTTCTATACATCACGGCGTAAGGAGAATCAAAAAGTACCCTAAAGCGTGGCAAAATCGAGTCTTTGGCTTTATACAAATCACCCTCCGTTGTGCCTTTCTCTAATACACTCATCACTTCTCTACCAGCACTGCAATGATGCACCCTAACCCAGCGGTTTTCGGGCGCAGTACTATCAGCCGTGATAGGTCTTTCATATTCAATCTGGATTATTGTTTTTAATTCCTCAAAAGAAGTGATTCTTGTGCCGAGTAAAGCACCTTTCCCAGTTTTGTATATGTCTGTGTCCGTAGAGTCCTCACTACCCCATAACATAGGAGTGCATTTACGGAGACTGTTCTCAGTCGTGTTCTCAGCTGCCTGATTACAGCCAATAAAAAAAATGGATAACGAGGCGAGAAATCGGAGGATATTCATAAAACAGGACTCAATTTTTTGACATGATACCACTGAGAAAATACAAATAGTTTTCATGTTCAACGATGGATTTTAAGCATCAAAATTAGCCCAAAATTTTTAATTGTTGCCGATTTAAATGTAGTGGATAAAAAGGACTTAAATGATGCGGTAGCTTTAGGAATTGTAGTGAGTTTGAATTAACTTTTCTCTTTTTTTATCAAAAATACCTACCTTGTTGGAAATACTGAGGGGATGTTTTAATTTTGGAGAAGGTTGTTTTTTACAAAAATCATCTTAAATGTTTGAATACCAATACCATATCCTGCTCGATAACAAACCTTATTGCTCACTTTTCGGAGAAGATTATTATTTTGATAAGCGCGTTTTCAATGTGGCTCATGGGCGTGTGCTTTTCGATATTTTTCAAAAAATGAAGGCAGGTTGCCCTGTTTTAACCATAGTTGATGCAAAAACCAATTACCGAGAGGAAGTGAAAACAGCAGAAGCGTTTCGAGATTGGGTGCAGGTGAATAATCGAGGTATGGAAGGATATTTGACAAAGTCTGACATACCGACTGAAAGTTAAACCCAATAAAGACCCCTCAGTAATTGCGCAATTACTGAGGGGTACTTGTTGGGTTTCTAAAATGTGCTATTATTAAGAGTTTACATCTGAAACCGTTGGTTCTTCTTCATTTTTAATGCTTTCCGATATGTCTAATTGTACATAAAAGTCTGTACCTTCATTTTCGACGGAGTCAAAAGTGATCGTCCCGTTCACCGATTGGATGATGTTTTTTGTTATCAACAAACCAATGCCTGAGCCATAGGCTTTAGTGGTGAAGTTAGGGCTGAATATTTTGTCCTGAATGTCTTTCGGAATGCCTAAACCATTGTCGCTTATTTTGACGATGGCTGTGTTTTCTTCACGATACAATTTGATATTGACAAGCCCTTCGCGGTCTGGAGGAATAGCTTGAATGGCGTTTTTTAGCAAATTATTGAAAGCACTTGTCAACAACGCTCTATCGGCATAAACGATGTATGTTTCGGTTGGCATAGAGAGATTGACCTGTATCGGTTTGCCTTCGTCGTTGTGCTGTGCAAATAAATCAGCCACAGATTGTACCAATTCGTTGAGTGGGAAATTGACATTGGTCGCTTTGTTGGGCATCCGTGCAAATGAATGGAACTCGTTGACGATTTTTTCAAGACTTGCAATCTGTTCCAAAAGTACTCGATTAGAACGCAAAGTATATTCTTGAAGATTATCGTTGCCATGCAAACGCATCATTTCTAAATGTTGCACAACGAGCTTCATGGGTGTCAATGGATTACGGATTTCGTGAGCAACTTGTCGTGCCATATCGCGCCATGCACCTTCACGTTCTGCTTCAGCAAGGCGAATGATGGCTTCCTCGAGCTCGCTTACTTTAGCGTTGTAGGCATTGATGAGTGCGCCGATTTCGTCTTTTTTGTTCCATGGAATGATTTCGTTTTTCACTGTTTTCCCAACGCGCAAACGGCGTAGGGTGTCTGCAACCTGTTGAAGTGGCTCGATGAGCCGTTGTGTTTGCATAGAGATAATGCTGATACAAAGAATGAACAATAGGGTCAAAACCCCTGCGCTGTAACTCCACATATCACTTGCCGACAATCGGAGGTTGCGATCGCGTGAGTAGAAGGGTAACTCTATAAAACCTAAAATGTGATTGTTACCATCCCGTAGTGTATAAAATGATGATTTGTAGTGAAATTTACCAATATTTTCGTCAGTTCTGAACTCATCTTCTAAGCCCAAACGCAGTTTCATGTATGCAGTTGGGTTCATGCGTGGGGCTAAGATGCCTTTGTCAAAAATATTGGTTTCGGTTGTCGCACCGAGCACCCCCTCAGTATTGTAGAAGTGCATAGCCATTTCATAGCTATCAGAGTTGCGGCTTAGGCAGCTGTTTATCAAATCTTTGTCACTAACGATATTGTCTTGGAAGTCTTTGCGAAGGTTTTTCATGATGGTTTTGGCTTTGTTTTCAAATTCTGAGGTGAAGAATTTGTCACCTACTTTTTTGTAATAACTGAAAGTGAAAGCAAAAACCACTGCATAAGACAGTAAAATAAACAAAATAACGGGTATCATAATCCGATAGCGCAAAGAAGCATTGGTCGAATTGCGATACGACATTGAGACAATTTCGGGCAAAAACGGATAGAAATGGTTGATGAATGTCAGAATCAACAAAATGATGGTCAAAACCAAAATGAAATAAATGAACAATGTAAAACCTTGTGAGCTCAATGGAATGTATTTGCGAATGCGTACTACAATACCTTGCTCATTTTGATAGGTAATTTGGTCTTGATTGTCCACAATTTCGTGAATTGTAGATTTAGGAGGTGGTATTTTTGAGCGGCTCAATGTACGTTCAAAAGTACCTTGTTGATTTTGCTCAAAAAGGACATTGTTCTTGTATATGGCATAACTGTACTCATTCAACTGTGGGATACGTTTATAGTGCTTATCTGCTAATATCTCTGTAAAAATGCGACTCGACATCTTATCTACTCTCGAAAATTGCATCCAGATATAAAGAGGATTCTCTTTACGAACAGGGAGAATAGCACGCGATAGATATGCGTTTTTGCCTTTGGTATCCGTCCAGAAATTGCATTTATCCTCTTTCGCTAGAGGGACACTTTGTGAAAACTGTTGTTGTAACTCACGGAGATCAATGCTATCGGGATTGATGACGGCTTCCCCTGTTTTATTGATACCTGAAAAACGCAAAGAATAGTGGTCGCTCAAGTAGTCGTCGGTATTGAAAAAGAGTTTTATTCTTTTTTCGATGTGTGCGGGGTCAACACTGACACGAAAAGGCAGTATGGTCGTTGTTTTAATCCAAGGGTCACTCATGATGGTATCTGCCAAGAATTTGATATGACCTTCGGCAATGGCATCACGTTCGCTAGCCAAATTTTTGGCATGACTGTATAGGTTTTGCGTTTCTTTATCAATACTGAGACGGGATATAAAAAAAGCTTGAAGGGCTGAAAAAATGACAATCCAGATGACGAGCCAACTGATATTAGATTTTTTGTATTGAATAAATTTGTGGAAAATCGTGATATAAACAAACAAAATAGCAATATAACCTATTGTTGGCAAGCTCGATGTGAATTGGTAAATATTGTAAAGCATTGCACCAATGCCCATTGCACTGACTTGTGCGAAAAACATTTGCCAATTCTTTAAAGCTAACTCCTTGACTGAGATAATAAGCCGATGACTGATAAGAAAAACGGATAATTGTATCAATGATAAACTCAATATAGTTACAATAGTCTGCCCATTGAAGTCAGTCAAGCTCTCAAAAGTCATAATATTGTTCCAACTTGTTACCAAATCATTGTATGTTCCTACTGACAAAATATTGAGTGAAACAAGAATGGTGTAGCAACCAACTGCTAAACTCCATTTTATCCATAGAGGTTGTTGTTTGAAATCAGGCAATCTAAACTCTTTATTGAAAAAAACAGCAAGCCAAAATAAAAAGATTGTATTGATAATCAACTCAGGTAAAGAGTGCATAAAAACAGCATTACTATATGGTGTTAGTTGCAAATCCGTTGTAGGCAGTAAATTACTACCTTCTATAAATAAAATGCAAGCTCGTAAAGCAATCAAAGTACCGATAAAAAAAGTAATACCCATCATAGGTAACTCATTTTGGGCTAACATTTGTTTGGCAATACGGTCACCAAACATACCCAACAAGAAAAAACCTAATGCCAGTAGGATTACCATACCTATGTCGTGCAGTCTGTCAGCTTCGTTTTTGAGATCCAATGTAAGTGAACAGAGGGTTTTCCCCTCTTGAGTCTGAACTGAAAACTTATTTTTCGCACCCTCCAATAAGTCCATTGAAGTCGGAATCAAGGGAGATGCAAGGTAGTGGCTTTCTAAAAATTTCCCTTCAAACGAGCCATAAACACGTTTTATGGGTATCAGAGCAGCAAGTAACACCGTTTCGTCGGGCTCTGAGGTATTGCGAGCAGTACGATAGCGAAGTTCGTATTGCGATAGCTTGATTTCTACAAGTTTAGAGTAGGTGAATCCAAGCACAGTATCACCGATAGCACAATCCGATTTCAAAGGCAATACGTCGTTGCGTGTCCAGAAAATAGCCGAATCGCCTTTGAAAATGCAAAAATTGAACGGCTGTTGTTGTAGTCGCTCAATGCGTTGCACATCATCTTTAAAAGCAGAGCCAACCATGATGGTGTTCATACGACGTATAACAAAACCGCTGTCGTTCATGATTTCATCAACGACTTTTTCTTGGGTTTGCAAATAATTTTGAATTGTATCGCGATAGCGATAAATATTGCGCTCACCCGAAAATACGGCATCCCAAATGAATGCGGCTATCAATAAGCCCAATCCAATCCATAAAATCCAGAGTTGCTTTCTATCTAATATCATTATTGTAGGTGTTTCAATTTTGAGTTTCCGATTTTTATACTCATGATTCTTTGCATACGAATTTATGAGTTCTATTGTAAATTTGTCTTAAAAGAAGAGAAAACCCATCAATGACCAAAGTGTGCATAAGTTTTTGGACATGAGTGGTGCTTGATAAAATATTCAAAACTAACACATTAGTATCAGAAAATGTACTTTGCGCGCCTATTATCATCAATTATTTTTAACTTGGCAGGAGGCGTGTCACGGAATTATTAGCAAAAATAAAATATGTTTTACAAATAGCAAAGTTTTTTTATGAAAATACTGAGGGGGAAAGTATGAATTTTAGAAAACTTAACCTAAATGGTATTATTTTCGCTCTGTTTTCACTAATTTAAGGACATATGTGATGTGTTATTTTACCAAATTATTACATTCAACAAACAGAAAACATGTTTCAAGAACCTATAGAAGAAAGATATAACGACCTCCTCAAACAGCGTATCACTCTTGAGGGCGAACTCGCCTTGACGCGTCAGCAAGCTGCAACCGATTTGACCAAAGCCCGTTCAAAGAATAAACGTTATCTGTTTTTTTTAATTCTATTGCCTTTATTAACCTATTGGTGGTGTCAAAAAAGATATATTACACCACTCGAGCAACAAGTTGCCATGCAACAGGATTCTATCAAAAAAGACCAAAATAAGATGGCTAATATGCGGTTTTTGAATAAAGATTCAGTGCGCTATGTGGTCAAAAAAGGAGATATGTTGATTACTTTAGGGCAACTTTTTTTCAATGATACACTTGCAGGCTATCGAATTGGTATAGAAAACAGCCTGAATACAGACTATCAACACCGTCATTTGCACCCAGGTGATACGTTGACTATTTATTACCATAAAAACCCACCCCCTCAGTAATTTTCTACTTTTTATGCAAAGAATGAACAAGTCGTGTAAATTTGCTCAATTTTTTAAGAAAATAAGATACACCTAAGATTGTGTTCAATCTGTTTTCCAACGCTTAAAATTCTTTTATCTCTTTGTCCAGACCCAAGTTTTAGGTTTTAAAAAAGAAAAAATGTCACATCTCGACCACAATAAACTCACCGCTGGTGGTTTACTCGTCACAATGGGTATCGTCTATGGCGATATTGGAACTTCGCCACTTTATGTTATGAAAGCGATAACGACAGGCGAAACTATTTCAAAAGAACTTGTCTATGGCGGCGTTTCTGCTGTATTTTGGACACTTATGATTCTCACTACTTTCAAATATGTTTACCTCGCTCTTAATGCAGATAACCGTGGAGAAGGCGGCATTTTTGCACTTTATGCACTTGTTAGGCGTTATCGGACTAAATGGATTATCTATCCCGCCATCATCGGTTGTGCTTCTTTGATTGCAGATGGTTTTATTACACCACCCATTTCAGTTGCATCCGCTATTGAAGGTTTAGCCAATTTAGGTGTTCGCAATGGCATTGACTTTTCTGCTATTGAGACAGTGCCTATTGTTCTTGCGATTTTAATTGCTCTTTTTATCATACAACAGTTTGGAACAAATTTCGTTGGTAAAGCATTTGGGCCTATCATGCTGATTTGGTTCGTCATGTTGGCCGGTTTGGGCATGATTCAAATTTTGAAGAACCCCTCAGTTATTGAAGCCCTAAATCCTATCTACGCCATCAAAATGGTCACAATCTATCGCAATCAACTCACAGGTGCGCATGGTTTCTGGCTTTTAGGGTCAGTATTCCTTTGTACTACAGGTGGTGAAGCGCTTTACTCCGATTTAGGTCATTGTGGCAAACAAAATATTCGCATTAGTTGGATTGTTATTTTTATTTGCTTGACTATTAACTATTTAGGTCAGGCTAGCTATCTGTTGACCAACCATTTAAATACAGAATTTACGGGAAGAAGTGTTTTTTATGCGACAATGTCTGCTGATTTCCTGCCTTATGGTATTGGTATCGCGACATTAGCTGCTATTATTGCCAGCCAAGCTTTGATTTCGGGTTGTTTCACTCTTGTCAATGAAGCCATGAAACTCAAATTGTGGCCTAATATGAAAGTAAACTATCCTACCCAATTGAAAGGGCAAATTTACATGCCCAGCATCAACTGGTTTTTATTAGCAGGATGTATTGCAGTGGTGCTTGTTTTTCGTGAATCAGGTAAAATGGAAGCTGCTTATGGATTGGCAATTGTCTTAAATATGTTAATGACAACAACTCTGTTATTGCACTTTATGCACATGAAACGCCGTCCCATTTGGCAAATTGTCGTTTTAGGTTTGCTTCTTTTTGTCATCGAAGGGGCGTTCATGGTGTCTAACTTAGCAAAATTCTCACATGGTGGTTGGTTTAGTGTTATGCTGGCAGCCGTCTTATTCTTTGGAATATTTATGTGGTACAAAGCCAAAGAATTGCGTCGCCGCCACCTTAGTGTAGTAAGTATTGACCCATACATCCCTATGCTCAAAGATTTGATGAATGACGATACTGTACCCAAAGAAGCCACCAACTTGGTTTACCTCACTATGTCTGGTGAACAATCTAAAATAGATTCTAATATCATCTATTCCATCTTCAGAAAACGCCCTAAACGAGCAGATATTTATTGGTTTGTACATGTAGATATTTGTGATGAACCTTATGTCAAACAATATAAAGTGACCACTATTGTACCTCAAAAGGTGTTTTTCGTGAGGTTAAAGTTCGGCTTTAAAGTTGAACATAAAGTCAACTTAATGTTTAATAAAATCGTTCGCGATATGCAGAACATGAATGAAGTAGATGAGTTGAGTCACTATCCAAGTCTTCGTAAACACCGATTCAATGCCGACTTTAAATTCATTATTCTCAACAGCCGTGCTTCTGTTGATGACGAGATCAGCCCTTTTGACCAATTCACTATTCGGACTTATCGCTTATTGAAAAAATTAAGTTTGCCAACGACTGAAGACTTTGGACTTGAAGTATCCAATGTCGAAGTAGAAACGGTACCTATCAACATAGGCAAAACAAAAGGTATAGAGCTAAAAAGAGAATATTAAATTTTGCACCAAATTGTAAAATATGACTATAAAATTCTGCGGCGCAGCGCGCGAAGTCACAGGCAGTTGCCACCTTTTGACCCTCGACAATGGGTTTACAATCCTACTCGATTGTGGTTTGTATCAAGGGCGGAGTGCTTTGTTAAAAGATTTTAATGAAAATTGGCTCTTCGACCCTGCTGCCATCAACTGCATGGTCTTGTCTCATGCCCATATTGACCACTCGGGGCGTATCCCCAAATTGGTGAAAGATGGTTTTTCTGGCACTATCTATTCGACTCATGCCACACGCGAATTAGCCAATATCATGTTGCTCGACAGCGCAGGCATACAAGAGCGCGATGCCCAATTTGACAATAAAAAAGCGGTCAAACAGGGCAAAAAGCCACTTGCCGAACCACTTTATACTGATGAAGATGTGCGTGCAGCTGTCAAACTGTTTGCCAGCTACAACTACGAGCATTGGTTTCATATCCATGAAAATGTGCAAGTTAGGTTCACCGATGCAGGTCACATTCTCGGTTCAGCCTCTGTGACACTCAAAATTACTGAGGGGGAGAAAACGACTTTGCTCGGTTTCACCGCAGACATTGGCAGACCCAATCGCCCTATTCTCAACGACCCTCAGCCGATGCCCGAGTGTGATATTTTGCTCTGCGAATCCACCTACGGCGACCGTCTGCATGAAGAAGCACCCGAAGAAACCGCCCGTTTTTTAAAAATAGTTGAAAAAACGTGTGTTGAAAAACGGGGTAAACTCATCATTCCTGCTTTCAGCGTCGGACGCACACAGGAGATTGTCTATATTTTAGATAAATTGGTGGAAGCCAAAAAGTTGCCGCCTATTCCCGTTTATGTGGACAGTCCATTGGCGGTGGATGCGACTCAAGTTTTCATCAATCACCCCGAATGTTTCGATGGTGATTTACACGAATATATGCTCAAAGATCCCAACCCATTCGGTTTCCAAAACCTAACCTTTATTCGAGATACTGAGGGGTCTAAAAAATTGAACGCTTCCGATGAACCGTGCATCATCATTTCCTCATCAGGCATGGCAAACGCAGGTCGAGTCAAACACCATTTGGCAAATAATATTGAAAATTGGCGCACTACTGTTTTGATTGTTGGTTATGCTTCACCCGATTCGCCAGCAGGTATTTTGCGCAGTGGTGGTAAACTCTTACGTCTTTTCGGAGAAGTCAAAAAAGTGAATTGTGAGATCGAGATTATGGACTCTTTTTCTGCTCATGGAGATTACAAGGAAATGTTGCAATTTATTGATAATCAAAAAGATAAGTTAAAAAAACTATTCCTTGTGCATGGCGATTTTGATACACAAATCACGTTCAAAAAATTCTTAAATGAGAACGGATTTCCTCGAATTGAAATCCCAGAATTGGGTGAAGAGGTTGAATTGACAGAAGAAAGGTTCAAAACGACCCCTCAGTATTTTGTACTGAAAGGCGATGATTCCAAAGACAATCAGGTGGAACAAGGCGAATAGTATGAAACATTTGACTTATACCGAGCTTCAATCGTGGATAGCCGAAGGTAAAAGGTTTGAACTCATTGATGTCCGTGAAGAAGACGAACACACCGCTTTCAATATCGGAGGCTCGCTGATACCCCTCAGTAAAATCGCCCGCTGGCAACCTAAAACTGACGACACAATGCCCGTTGTCGTTTATTGCAAACGAGGTATTCGCAGTCAAATTGCCATCCAACGCTGGACACAACGGTTTCCTAATACGAATTTTTATAATCTTGAGAATGGTATTGTAGGATTGATGCACTGATGTACTTACACTTCTGATAGTTTTCTTAGATAAAATGCTCAATAAATTTAGAACAGAGACTTATTTCCTTCGCCAAGCCATTGTCAGAGTAGCAACTACAATGTTATTCTTTTCATTATCGCGACTACTATTTTTTGTTGTCAATAAAAATATTTTACCCTCCCCCTCAGTATCGGACTTCTTTTATGGGTTTTTATTCGACTTGTCAGCGGCGATGTATGTCAATGTTTTGTTGTGGTTGACCTATCTCTTACCGCTACCCCTCAGTATTCGTGCATCAAAAACCTATGTTTTGGGTCAGAAAATACTATTTATTCTCTTCAATTTCATTGCTATTGGGTTTGAAATTGGCGATACAGGCTATTTTCGTTTCGCTAACCGACGATTGGTATTGAGTGATTTTGACTTGATTCGCAATACGCTCGATATGTTCCCAAAACTTTTTGCAGAACATTGGTATTTGGTTGTTTTAGGTCTGAGTTCTGTATTCTTTTTCAATTTTTTATTCAAAAAAACAAGTTTACGACCTTTTCCTCAAAAAATACATTGGTTTTTTCAGTTTGCCATCTTGATTTTGGGCTTAGGGATTTTTCTGATTGCTGCACGGGGCGGTCTGCAACATCGCCCTCTGACACCCATCAGCAGTGCTGAATATGCCAGTGATTTGCGACTCATGCCGTTGGTTTCTAATACGACATTAAACCTCGTTCACTCATCGGGGCAACGTTTTTTGACAGAAAAATCATATATGCCAGAAGCCGAAGCCGCCCGTATTTACCCCATTTTCCAACGACCCAATCCTAAACAACCATTCAATTGTACCAACGTTGTCATCATTGCCATCGAAAGTTGTGGTAAAGAATATTCTGCATTTTTCAATAAAAAAGAAGCTGATTATCAAGGCTTTACACCTGTTTTAGACAGCTTAGCGCAACACGGTTTGTACAGTGAAAATAGTTTTGCCAATGGTCTGCGCTCAACACAAGGTATCGCTGCCATTTCAACAGGTTTACCGTCATTGATGGATGACCCATTTATGTTTTCGCCTTATCAATCTAATCAACTTGACGGTTTGGGTGCGCATTTGCGTCGAAAAGGCTACCAAACAGCATTTTTTCATGGTGCGCATCGAGGTTCGATGGACTTCAATAAGTTTGCGCCTCTCATAGGTTTCAATGAATTTTATGCAAGAGAAAGTTTTCCAGAAAAAGAAGGCGATTACGATGGCACTTGGGGTATTTGGGACGAGCAGATGTTTCAATTTATGCTCAAAAAACTGAATGAAACGCCGCAGCCATTTTATGGGATGATTTTCACACTGACATCACATCATCCACACAAAGTGCCAGATTGGTTTGAGAAAAAATATCCAGACATCAATCCTGTTCATCGAGCCACGTTGTACACAGATTGGGCATTGGGTCAATTTATGGCAGAAGCTCAGAAACAGCCTTGGTTTAGGAATACTTTGTTTGTCATAAGTGCTGACCACACGGGCGTTCACAGCGAAATTGAGAAATATCAAACCGCAGTCGGGCGATTTGAAATACCGATTTTATTTTACAAACCCAATGAAATCACCCCCTCAGTAAAAACACAAACTTGTCAACAAATTGACATTTTGCCATCTATTTTGGATTTTTTGAACTACGATGAACCCTATTTGTCGTTTGGTCGCAGTATTTTTACCCCCCCTCAGTACAATTATGTTTTCAACTGGGAAGGCGGTGTTTTTCAAATTCAAGACAATCGCCATGTTCTGCTTTTTGATGGTAAGCACACGGTGGGTTTTTATGATTACAAAAAGGATGTATTTTTAAAAAATAACCTTGTCAGACACTCATTAACAGAAGCTGTTCGTTTGGAAAATGTCATAAAAGCCGTTGTGCAACAGCACGACAAGGCGATGTTGCACAACGGCTTAGTTCCCAGATTTTAAAACTAATATAAAGATAATGGATTCATTATGAAGCAGTTGTATTTTTTATTTTGCCTCTTTTTATGCACATTTGTGGCTTGTAAAGATGACACAAAAAGACAACAACTCATTGACCAAGAAGTCAAAAATGCGATTGAAAGCTTTCGGCAGAAAAAATTCAACGAATGCCGCACAGCTCTCTTGGACTCTGCTAATAAATTGGCAGATAGCATCATTTTGGTCAGAAACACGGTTGTAGATACGGCTTTGATAAATGGCAAACCTAAGAAACCCACCAAACCTGTGATAAAATCGCCTTTGGACACAACTCCCGTTGAACCACTTTTCAAAAAATAAGACGATTTAATCTATCCGAACCACATTACTGATACCCTCAATGGCTTTGAGTGATTTGATGGCAGTTGTCAATTGGTCGCGATGGTTTATGACCAATTTGACTCTACCTTCAAAATATCCTTCATTGCCTTCGATGCTAAATGAGCGGATATTCAAGCCTAAATCGTTGGAAATGCGGTTTGATAATCGCTCAATGACCCCAGGCCCAGTATCAACACCTATGATTTGCAATTCTGCAATAAAATTCCCAGCCGTAGAAGCACCCCATTCAGCTTTTGTGATACGATGCCCATAGTGAGCCATTAAATTAGGCGCATTATTGCAGGCTATTCGGTGGATTTTATAAATATTATTTGTCGTGATATAAGCAAACACATCATCTCCTTGCACAGGGCGGCAGCAATCCGCCAACTCGTACAAATACTCCTTCGCAGGTTGTCCATTGATGAACAACTCTGTTTTGATGGCAGGTTTAGTGGATTTACTCCGAGAATCACTGGTCGTATTAGGCGATTTTTCTTCTTCTTCGACAGGTTGAAGCCGATTTTTTTCAATTTTGAAAATTTTCAAATCATCTTGAAGGTCAATGGCTTCATTTGATATGGCTAAAAAGAAATCATGACGTGATTTGAATCCAAAATGCTTCATCACAACCTCAATGCTCGGTTCGAACTCAACTTTCATGTGTTCAAACTTGCGTTGCAAGGCTTCTTTTCCGAAATCGGCTATTTTTTTAGCCTCTTCACGCAGAGCTTGGCGTATTTTTTCACGGGCTTTGCCTGTAACAACCCATTTCAGCCAGTCTTCAGAAGGGCGGCGTTTGGCATTGGTCTCGACGCTGATTTGGTCACCATGTTGCAATTTATAGCCTAATGGCACAAGTTTGTTGTTAATTTTTACGGCTTGACAGTGCATACCCAAGTCACTGTGGATATAGAAGGCAAAATCTAGAGCTGTTGCCCCTTTGGGCAAAATTTTCATGTCTCCTTTGGGCGTGTAAACATAAACTTCCTCTGCAAAAAGGTTAGTCGTCTTGAAATCATTGACAAAGTCAACCGTATTGCCATCACCCGCTTCTTCCAACGATTTTCGCACTTGGTCGAACCACCGCTCAAAAACATCTTCTTGCCGCTTGATATTTTTGTACTTCCAATGTGCTGCATACCCACGTTCAGCAATCTCATCCATCCGCTCGCTGCGAATTTGTACTTCGACAAAACGCCCTTCGGGACCAATGACAGTGGTATGTAGTGATTCATAACCATTAGACTTGGGTATAGTCACCCAATCTTTCAACCGTTCGGGCATAGGCGTATGGACGCTCGTGACGATGGAATAAGCTGCCCAACAATCTGCTTTTTCGCGCTCAATAGGGACATCAATGATGATGCGAATGGCAAAAAGGTCGTAAATATCTTCAAATTTGCAGTGTTTCTGCTTGATTTTGTTCCAAATAGAATAAATAGATTTTGGACGACCTGAAATGCGGTATTTGATGGCCTCCTCGTCCAATTGTTCTTCAATCGGTTCGATGAAGTCGTGAATATAGGAGGCGCGCTCTCGTTTCGTTTCGTTCAATTTTTGAGCAATGTCATTGTACTCGTCGCGGTGCGTAATTTTCAAACACAAATCCAAAAACTCAGAACGTACATTGTAAAGACCCAAACGATGCGCCAAAGGCGCATAAATGAACTCTGTTTCAGCGGCAATCTTGAGTTGTTTGTGTTGTGGCATTGAGCCAAGTGTTCTCATATTGTGCAGACGGTCTGCCATTTTAATGAGTACAATGCGCACGTCAATGATGAGTGTCCCAAGAATTTTCTTAATATTCTCAGCTTGGGGACTTTCAGAATCGTAGGCATCTTCCAACTTAGTCAATCCATTCACGATTTCTTCCACTTTTTCACCAAATTGGGACCGAATAACAGGCAAGGTAATGGTTGTATCTTCAACCGTATCGTGTAGAAGAGCCGCTACAATAGCCGTTGCGCCTAAGCCAATTTCCTCGGCGCAAATACGTGCGACCTCAATAGGGTGCAGAATATAAGCTTCTCCTGATTTACGACGCTGTGGGCTATGAGCCTCAACAGCCAATTCATAAGCTCGCCGAATATCGTGCTTGTCTGCATCGGTCATGGGTGTTTTAATGCTCTTGAGCAAACGGCGATAAGCGCGCTGAATGTCTAAGCGGTCTTCTGCTGTGTACAACTCGATAGGTTCTAAGATGTGGGACATGCTGCTATGGTTTAGTTCTTTATTTCTTTAACGATAACGGTGTTTATTCTTCAAATGTTCCTTATTTTCTAATAAAAAAGTTGTTTTTTACAAATATACACATTATTTTTTCATTTACAAATATCCGAATATTTTATATCAACTTTCACTTAAAAATAAAGCCTTTGCAAGACATTAACATTCAATGTATTACAAAGGCTTTTTGTTAACACAATTTGACACAATTGACTTTTAAATCGTATAGATACGACTAAAAAAATCTTCTATTTCAGGTCTTCTTCGATGTCCACAATCACTTTGATGGCTTTGGCATAAATGGCACTTGCCCCCCCCTCAGTATTGCGACCGCTAAACAATGCCAATTCGCATGAATTAAGTATCTGCATAAAATTGTCAATATGCGAATCCTTGATTTTCAATGAATCCAACTTTTCTCTGACATTATTTTTGGTGAATTCTGCAAGTGATATTCCAAATTTATCACTTACATAGTTGAATAGTGCTTTTGATACTTCATCATAAAAAAGACGCTCATTACCTTTATTCAAAAACTCATGCGCCAACTGTAAGCGATTTTCAGCAATTTTAGGCGCATTGGTACGGCGCAAAAGGTTTTTGTCTCTTTGATTTAATCTAATTTGCCATTCACGATACAAAATAACGCCTCCCAGCCCCAAAAAAGGCAAAATCAATAGTGCAAAAAACAGACTTGAACCCCAAAATCGAATCACTTGATTCTGAAAAACAGTAACCGTTTTTATACCTAGAATATCTTTGATTTTGTCTTGTAAAAGGGTTGCCGCTTTGTTTTGCCCTTGTGCTATTTTGAGGTCAAACGATTGTTTCAAGGTCTGAAAACGCCCCCCCTCAGTATCAAAGAACGAAAATTCAGGTTCTAATCGGAAACTACCTGTTTGCTTGGGTACAATCAGATATTCAATCTCTTTAGTCGTTTGCCACTCGCCACTTCGTTCGATACTCTCCTCTTTCACAATTTTAGCTTCGTAGATTTCTAAACCATTGATATTGTTGAGTTTAGGAGCTTGCCAACGTTTCGCATCACCATTGCCTGTAACGTTTATTTTCAACGAAATGACATCATCGGTTGTTGCCTCTGTTTTTGAAATAGAAAAATCCGCTTTAAAATCACCCACAGCCCCGCTAAAACTCGCAGGAGCATCAGTGGGCAAAGCCTTAACATTGATGCTGACTTCGTTGGCAGACACAATCCGATTTTCGACCAAAGGAGCAGAAAAAAAACTGCCAAACGGGTCATCATCGTCTTTTCTATTGCCTTTCACAATGCCCATTTGCAATGAAAAAGGCTCAACCGTCATCGAACCCTCGCGTTGTGGATAAAGTGCCAAACGCTGCAAAATACGCGATATATATTCTTTGCCGCCAACCGAAACTCGATTATCGTTGTGCGGAAAATCATTGACTTCTTGCTTGAAAAAACCATCGTATTTAGATTCATTGACGCGACTTACGCCACTGATATTGGCACGTGTATAGAGTTTATAATCCAAAATAATCTGCTGACCAATGTAAGCCGTTGTCGAGGACACTTCGGCACGAATGAATACATCGCCTTTGTTGCCTTTGATGTCGTCTGGAGTCTGCCGTTTGCCCTTTGACACCGAAATACTGAGGGGTTGGGTAGTGTAAGGTTTTCCATTGATGGTGACACTGGCAGAGCCAATGGTAAAAATACCTTCTTTTTTGGCTTGCAAAACATAGACAATAGATTCGCTACTCCGTGAATTGCCGTTGACGATGGTCATCGAATTCATACGATTGGGACCACTCACGACATTAAATTCGCCAAAAGAAGGTGGACGAAACCCTGAACCTTGACCATTATCTATGGTGAACTTAATTTCAAAGGCTTCACCAACAGGCACCTGTTTGCTATCCAAAGATGCCGTAAACTGTACTTGCCCAATAGCTGCAAGTGGGAACAGTAAAACCAATAGCGTGTGGCTAAACAATTGCTTCATAAGTATTTACCAATCTATATTTTATAAAACAGAGTGCAAGTTCGCAACTTGTCCTGAGTTATAGGGCATTTTTATCAAAATTTTAAGGCGCAAAATTATTGCTTGAGAACTTTTATCTAAATTGTTTCATATGAAATAATGTCACAATTCGGTTCTTTTTGGAATAAAACTATTGTTTTATGAGATATTGGTCTATTGGTAAACTTAAAAAATAGCGGTAGTTGCTTCTAAAATTTTTTTTTCCATAATTTATGAAAGAAAAGATGTTCAAACACCTGTTGTTAAAGTTTTTGCACTAAAAAATCGAAAATTTCTTTAATTAGATAAAACTTTTTTTCAAAAAATACGAATAACCTTCTTGCACATTTATCCCTGCTATGAACTATCTTTATAAAAACTAAAACACCTATCCACACATGGAACACCTAAATTCTAATCAAAAAATGTACATCAGACAACTCGTTTCTCGTTATGAGGCGATGTCACAAAAAGAAACGGTATCTTTTCAAGAGGAAACGGTTTTTCTTCAAATGATTGACTTCTGTCATACAGCAAACAAAAACCGCCTTGCTTTGCGTATCGCAGATGATGCCATTGCACAACATCCATTTAGTGTGAATTTATACCTTAAAAAAGCATATTTTCTACTCGATAGACACAAAATTGAAGAAAGTCTTGTCACAGTTGAACAGGCTGAGCTATTTGCACCCCAACACTTCCAAATTGGGCTGTTACATGCTCGATTGTTGGCTCTGAAAGGTCAACACAAAAAAGCTTTGGTGGTTTTATCAGACATAAAAATTAACGCAACAACTGAAGAGGGCTCAAATCTTTATTTGCTTGAAGCCCAATTGTATGAAGATTTAGGTCAATATTCAAAAATGTTCGACGCTTTGCGCAAAAGTTTGTCGCTCAACTGTTCCAATACTGAGGGGTATGAAAAAATGATATGGGCAACCGAATATTCGCAACGTTATGCCGAAAGTGTCAAATTTCACAATCGCTTGCTCGACCGCGATGCCTACAATTGGCGTGCTTGGCTCAATTTGGGTTTTGCTCAAGAAGCTTTGGAAAACTATAACGAGGCCATCGAAGCATTTGAATATGCTTTTGCGATTGATGAAAGATGTCGTGCGGCTTATATGGAAGCAGGTGAGTTGCATATGCTTCTGGGTGACTACCAACGCGCTCAAATTGTGTATGAAAATGCCATTTTTAACACATCTGAAGACGCACTTATTCTGCAAAAATTAGGACTTTGTTACGAAAAACAAGATAATCCGCACACAGCGATGCACTTTTATCAACGTGCATTGGAGCTAAATGCCAATGATTCTGAAACCTATTTTCGCATAGGTGAATGCTACATGACTTTCGGAAAATGGCACAGAGCCATCGAAGTGTTTGAGCGTGCCACTGTGATAAACAACCGCAAGGAAGACTATTATGTGCGACTGGCAGATGCCTATTGGCGTACTGAGCAGTTCGGAAAAGCTTTATCTAGCTTCCGCAAAGCTGCTCTTACAGCACCTGAGGACATCAATTGTTGGTTACGTTATGCTGGTTTTTTGTATAGTGTGGGCCAAGAGAAAAAAGCCTTACAGGTTTTGCAAGATGCTCAAAACTATGTTTTCGATGCTCAAATTGAGTATTGTCAAATTGCCTGTTTGATGTCTTTGGGGCGTAGGAGTGAGGCATTATATCGTTTGAGCGAGGCATTAGCTGAAGATTTTGATAAGCATACGGCTTTACTCAATTGGCGACCAGACTTGGCGGAAAATTCTGATTTTCAAAACTTAATAAATGATTATAAACCTTATAGATAAACAGTGTTAGGCGTTTTAGTTTTTTCTTGAGTAAAAGTTGTGAGTCTATTGTTTCAAAGTAAACATTAAGTTCCTGACTGTGGACTCAAAAAATCAATTCGTAATTTTGTGTAGATTGAACATATCCTTGGATTAACGGATGCCCAAAAGGTGTCCGTTTTTTGCAAAAGAGAGCAACGACCCAATATGAGTCGTTGCTCGGTGTGGGTAAGTAATGGGAAATATTCAAGAACGCTGTCTCCTAATCTGTAAAGCCATCTAAATCATAAATGGTATAGCCCAAACGCCCCGTACTACCGACAATTTCGACATAATTGTACCTGAAAACGAGACGAGAAAGAACGCTATTTGTATGTATTGCATTGGCTTTTCTCCATTCTGGACAAATGCCAGTCTCAAACAAAAGCCACACTTCATGCTCAGTCAATTCACCCAAAATCAGTTTGAGATACAACGCCTCCCCCTCAGTATAACCATATTTTTGTTGCAAAATCGCTCTAACTGCTTGATAATGAATTCGATAGGTGGTGGATTCTTCTGTATCTGATTCCATGAGATGCAACTCGATTTGACTATCGCCAAAAGCCGCGATGCTACCACTCACACCTACCAGCTTATTAACACCTTTCACACGCTCGCCAAAAACCGTTTTTCGATAAGGCGATAGAAAAGCAGGATTGGATTCTTTTCTTTCTGCAAAAGTTTCGATTGAAGCTATATCATCAGGCATAAACAATTCGCTGATGAATACCCCCTCAGTATGAGGCGGTAAAGTAGGCGACAAAAGCCGCGCTGTTTCAGCCAAATAGCTTGGACTACAATGAGTCGAGTTGAAAATGCGGTCGAGCCGGCGTTTGGTTTCCTTTTCGCTCACACCCGCCTCTTGCAAAGCCGTGTTCAGTGAAAAAAAAGTGTAGATTCTCTCTTTTTCGCCTTCAAAAAGATCAAAGTAAGTGATGACGAAACGAGCAGAGTGATTCAGTGTTGGTGCAGGTTGGACGGGTTCAATAAAATTCTTCTTAGTTACAACGTGTTGAAAATCAAAGCTTTCAGTGTTAGCTTCAAAAACTTGGCTTGATACTGAGGGGGGTATTGAGGACATCCTGTCATTAAAATCTTGACTTTTTTGACACCCTAAAAAAAAGAAACAGTAGGCAGCCAATAGGCAGCCAAGTGAAGTAAGTTTTCTCATTAGTAAGACCGATTTTTAAATGGTAATGAATTCTGTGTATATTGTAAAATTGAACATTTTCTTAGTCAAAGGCGCGGTCTCTTATTTTCACATAGTTCGTTACATCTGCTTTATACCTTACAAAAGGTCTGCCAACTTTTACTTTTTGATGCTATTCGTTTTTATTGTATATTGATTATCTTTGAGGCTGTACGATGAAATTATCGAACATTTATAATACATCTTAAATCTATTGTCCCTTTTAGTCCAATACTGAGGGGTATTTTAAAAAAAATCAATAATGAAAAAAACGTTCTACTTCTGCCTAATCTGTGCTTTTATGGCATGGAGTTGCGACAGCAACAAAAGCAATAATGCCCCCAAACAAGAAAAAGCGGATACCACAAGTACCGCAGTTGTACCCACAGTATCGCAAAGCGACTCAACTCAGTTGCCCACGGCAGCGAAATCCTTGGTTTTGCCTAACTATTCAGTCAAAATGTTTAAAAAAGGCGATATAAATCAGGATAATATCGAAGACCTTATCGTTGTTTTAGATACTTTGGGGGATGATGATATGGCGAATCGCCCACTTTTATTGTTGAAACAAGACGCTAAAGGAACATACACTTTGGCTGCCCGCAATGACAAAGTGGTCGCTTGCAAAGGTTGTGGCGGTCTCATGGGCGACCCACTTGCGGGAATTGCTATAAAAAATGGCTTTTTTACCATCGAAGAAGCAGGCGGTAGCCGTGAAAGATGGACGCGTTACGTTACATTTAAGTTTGATGCGGCTCAAAATACGTGGCTTTTACACCGTATAGACGAAGAAATGGTGGATACAATAAATGAGAAGAACAATACGAAAAAGGTAAAAACCACTAAAAATTTCGGCAAAATCACTTTCGATAAGTACGATTCTGCCAATATCAACTAAAAATCCTCCTTCTAAAACGCTTCAAGAATTCACAGAGCCCTCTCACAGAGAGGGCTTATAAGTAAAATTAGAATGATGTCAGTTACTATCGAAAACGACAACTTGCGTGTTGTTATCAATCCTAAAGGTGCAGAGTTGGATAGTGTTTTTCACAAACACCATCAGTTGGAATACCTTTGGCAAGGTGATGCCGCTTTTTGGGGTAAGAAGTCACCAGTTTTATTTCCAATTGTCGGAACATTGAAAGACAACTCTTTCATTTATGGCGGTAAAACGTACCATTTGCCTCGACATGGCTTCGCTCGTGATAGGGTTTTTGACCTTGAAAAGCAAACTGCAACAGAAGCCGTTTTCTTATTGAAATCGGATGCTGAAAGTCTAAAAGTTTACCCTTTTGATTTTGAATTTCGTTTGCATTACACATTGATAGACAATAGTTTGCGTGTTGGTTACGATGTAAAAAATACGACTTCGGGCGATATGTATTTTTCAGTCGGAGGGCATCCTGCATTTCGCGTGCCATTGGTTGAAAGGATGGTTTATACCGATTATTTTATCACACTCGATCAAGCCGAAACGGTTGGCAGATACCCCCTCAGTAAAGAAGGCTTGTTGGAGCTTGAAACCAATCCTTTTTTAGAAAACGAGGACACTATTCCACTTAAATCTTCTCTTTTTTACGCTGATGCTGTCGTTTTAAAGCATTTAAAATCGGATAAAATGACGATTCGTTCCGAAAAAACGACGTACGGCTTGAGTATGACTTTCGCTGGCTTTCCATTTTTCGGCATTTGGGCAGCCAAAGATGCGCCATTTGTTTGTCTTGAACCTTGGTGCGGTGTAGCGGATTCTGTAAATGTATCGCAACGTTTGGAAGAAAAAGAAGGCATTGTGAAGTTGGAACAAGGCGAGCAAATGATAAAAACATGGTCAATTGATATTTTTTAAAAATAAACGCCCGTTAAAACGCAAAACTGCTCTGCAATGATTTTATGGGCTTTCAAATAAATGCCAATATGACCTTGTACTTTGCCAAAATGAGGTGAATAAAGTCGAACACCAAGACGAGAAAACCACCTACTTTCGAGAGATTCATATTGTTGTAGATAATAACCTGATTGCAGAATCAGCGCAACATGACCAAACATAAACTCCTCGCCTGCAAATATCCCCCAGCGACTACCTGCTTTGAAAGCTTGTGCTTTGGAGGTGTATTCACCGTTGCCCAAACCAAATTCGGCGACGACGCGATTTTGTTCGTATTGAATGCCCACTGATAAATTATTAACTTTGTTCAAGGGTCTAACAATCGATAATGCAGCTGCATAAATCGGATATTGAGGACCTCGCGATACGCTCGATGCACTCAAACCTAAACCCCCAAAAGCATTCACGCCCCATTTTTTAGAAGATCTCTTAGAGCTATCTCGACGAATAAATGATTGATTGTCAATATTTTGAACTTGCCAAATTAAGCCTAAATTGAGTGCAGGAATATTAATACCATAGTTGGGTAAGCGACTCGACCCGTTTGAAAAATGCGTAAAACTAAAATTAGACTCAACAACCCAATGAGCGGTCAACGGTTTTTTGAATCGCAGTTTGAGAGAGGTGATATTGTTAATAGCAGAACCAATAGCGTTGTTGATGGGAAGCGTAAACTGGTCGTAATGTTTTGTCAAATAAGCCACTCCCCAACCCAATTGTACTGAACTTCTGAACCAAGTCGCGCGCTTAAAAATCCGCAAATCGAGGCTCGGATACACTGCAAAAGCATCGCCCAGCACTTCCTTTTTACCCAAATCATAGTGCAAAAATCCGACACCTACTGAGGGGTAGCCTTGCCACTCATGCCACGCTTTTTGACCCAAAGTTTGCCAATTGAAATGGATTTCGTTGCCGATACTGAGGGGGGCAATCGGAATGGTGAGTTTGGGCGAATGTTTAAAAATATGTCCAAAATGCAAACTGGGTTCAATCGAAAATCCATTAGAGGACTGAGCTTTTGTCTTGACAGTGAATGAGTTAGAGAGCAAAAGTAGTGATGCAAAAACCAGCCGAAGGCTCGACACCTTTGGACGGTTGGGTACTAAAAAACAAGTGAAAATCTGTATTTCTGTCATATCAAAAACAAACCGTTTCTATAAATCACCTCACCATCGGCAATGATTTCACCGCCTTGCGTCATGTCTGTAATCATGTCCCAATGCACCGACGACTCGTTTTTACCGCCTGTTTGTAGGTACGATTGTCCGATTGCCATGTGAATCGTGCCGCCAATTTTTTCATCAAAAAGGATGTTTTTAGTCATCTGTTTGATGCCATAATTTGTGCCAATAGCCGCTTCGCCAAAACGGCGTGTTCCTTCGATTTGGAACGTTTTGTCCAAATAATCTTGCCCGCGTTTGGCTTCCCAACGTTCGATATACCCATCTTTGACCCACAGCGTCACGCCTTCTACCTCGTGTCCGCCATAGATGCACGGATACGTAAAATGCACCACGCCATTGACCGCATTTTCGACAGGCGAGGTGTAAACTTCACCACTTGGCATATTGGTTTGTCCATCAGAATTCATCCAAATACGCCCCTCAGTAGAAAAGCTAATATCCGTTTTCTCATTGACATAACGAACTGATTTGCAATCGTTTAAATGGTCAACAATGCGCTGTTGCGATTGACGCACATTGAGCCAAGCGGCAATGGGGTCAGCCTCATTGAGCTTGCACGCATTGAATACAAATTGTTCATATTCCTCCAGACTCATACCCGCTTCTTGTGCCGAAGCCGCCGTTGGGAATTGGCAGAGGTTGCGCTTCAACGCTCGTGTTGCCGTGCGTTCGAAATAGGTTTTATTGATAGGTGCGTTGGCTTTAGCTCTGATTTTTGCTTTTTCAGGGTCAATATGGGCATCTTCACGCAGGTTGAAAGGCGCACGAATGTGCAGGTAAGCCTCAAACTCCGACATCGCCAGTTGCTGAAACGGAGAAGGCGTTTCCAATTGTGCTGCGTTGGCTTCATTCAGAAAAATGCGGCTGCGTTCTCTAAAAATAAAATCCGTTTCGACCAAACGTGCGCCTGCGCGTAAGGCTTCGCGATACACTTCACGCACAAGTGGTTCGGCGAGAGTCGTCGTCTGTATGAAAAGTCGGTCGCCTTCTTGGATGTCGAGGCAGTAGTTGACGAGAAGTTTGGCGTATTTTTGTAGCATAAAAATATGATTATCAACGTGTTATTTTGAATTGTTCCACTACTTTATAGGCTGCTTTTCGGGCGGCAGTCGTCACTTCTGAACTGTACACATGATTCACATGCGCTTGACTTTTTTTGACGATGACCCCCTCAGTATTTTTCACAGCAACATCAATTGTTGCTTCTCGAAACGATTTGACGACACCTGTGGCGTGATACAAATCACGACCACGGTCTGAAATGACTTTGCATTCTAAAACATAGGCAGCCGACGAAGCATTTTTGTTATCAACGATTTGTGCTTGAATACCCTTTTCTGTCAAAGCCCGTTGCAAGTAGTTTTTAAAAGAAATCATAAACTCTTTGGTCAAATCTGTGCTTTCCCAAACGATTAGGAGCGGTTGCTCTTTTATAGTCACTGGAGTTGAGAAATTAGAATCTGTCTCGATGTGAACAGTCGTATTGCAACTGCTCAGTATCATAAAAAGCATTAAAAAAAACGCAACTAACTTATTCATAGTCAATAGTTTAGTGTGTAGGTAAAGTCTGCATGATAATCTCGCGTTCGCGTACAGCGACAAGTGAATCAACGAGAAATTTTCGCAACGAATCGGCTTTGTCTTGACACTGTTTATCGAGTTCGAGCGTCAATTTATTGATGGCATTTGTGGACAATGTATCAATCGCCACGCGGTCGTTGGCGGTGAGTTTTACGGTTTCTTCTTCACACGATGCAGTAAAAAGCAAGCAAAAACTTAAAACCGCGAAAGTAAAATGGATTTTAGAATGATTGTTTTTCATATTTTATTGAAAATCATTTGTTATTTTTCATTTATTGCATCAACATTCAAAAATAAAGAGGCAAAAAAGCTATAAAAAACCAAGCTAAATGTGCCTTCAAATGGAATATCGGTCATGCAAAACACAAAAATCAAAAGGTGAAGCCCTGCAAAGGTAAAATTTCGGAAGCGTTGTTGTTCCAATAATGGCAAAAAGAAAGCCACGATTGATGCCAATAAACCCATCAAACCCAGTCCCATTGCCGTCAAAAGCCATTGATTGTGAGGTAATTTGGCAGTGAGATTGGGATAATGCTCAGTGTAAAAACGCTCACTTTTTTGCAAAATATCGCCATAACCAACGCCCCATATTTTATTGTCTGAAAAAATTTGACCTCCCATTTTCAGAGAAATCAAACGCTCAGAGTCTGATTTGTTGTCTGGGTCGCCCATTTTGTATTGTTCAAAATCCCAAACGGCATAATTGACCCGCTGTTGAAAACTGGGAACAAACTGATACGCTGCCAACGGAATAGCCAACAAAAGTATCAACGATGAAAAACCTAAAATGTATTGTCGGTTTTGAAAAATAAGAATACCCCCCCTCAGTATCAAGCATAAATATAAAGCTATCAAACCTGTACGCACAGCAATAATGTGTAATCCAATAAAAGTAAACACTGTCAAAAAGGCTATCAATGGTTTTTCCCATTTGTAGCGGATAAAAAAACGGGACAGCCACAACTCGATACCCGCACACACCGCAAATGCTGCCATGACGCTAAAAGTAATGTGCATTTTGAGGAAAGGCATAGCAGTACCTTGCCCTATTTTTGTATTGATATTGTCAAAATCGAAGGCATAATTTATCAAAACCAGCAAAAGGTTGATAGAAATAATGCCCAAAAATGCCAAAAGTAAGCCTTGAATTTGTTTTTTACTGAGGGGGGGTATTTGAGAAAATGCAAAAGGAATGAGTAAAAAAGGCAAGCGCAACTGAACCCGACTGAGCCAATAGCGCAAGTCGTCCGACCATAAACCACTGATAAAAACGAGTAAAAAAGGGATGCTTAAAGCTAAAAAAGATTTGTTTCTGAAAAAATTAGTGCCATACTGAGGGGTACTTTTTCGCCAAGTCCAAAATTGTAAATAGTGGAAAATCCATTCAAAAATGGTCATTTTCTCCCCTTTTTCTTTCGGAATTTGGCATAAAGCAATAACGACGATGCCTCCTATGCCTACGGCTAACAGAAATCGTGACCACACGAGCGACTGAATCAGCACGATGCACCAAAAGACGAAAAACTCTATGCGGCTTATTTTTATCACAATTTTGAACGGATTGGTCTGATTAGCAAGTAAGCTAACATTTTTGGAAATTTTTAAAATTTCGCAAATCTGCGTTGTAAAAAACGTAATTTTGCGCTTCTCATTTTCAAAAATACTTTCAATCAGACAGTTTTAATATTATGTCAGCAGAAATTTTTGCAAAAGTACAACAACTCATCGAAGAAATAGAAGCCGCGAAACCCGCAACGAAAGAAGAAGTCGAACAATTTCGTGTACGCTTTTTAGGCAGTAAAAATATTATAAAACCGCTTTTTGGCGAGATTGTCAAAGTTGAGAATACGCGTAAAAAAGAATACGGACAACTTTGCAATACTGCAAAAACGACTGCCGAAGCCAAATTTGCTGCCCTGCAAGAGTGGCTCGAAGCACAAGCCGATGCTGCGGACTCGATGGCGATTGACCTGACTGCTCCTGCCGACCCATTCCCTGTGGGCAGTCGTCACCCCGTTTCGATTGTGATGAATCGCATTGTAGATATTTTTGCCCGCATTGGTTTTACAGTAGTGGAAGGTCCCGAAGTTGAGACGGATTGGTACAATTTTACGGCAATGAACACGCCCGAAGACCATCCCGCGCGCGATATGCAAGATACTTTTTACATCCAAAACTCTAAAACATGGCTTTTACGCACACACACATCGCCTGTTCAAGCTCGTGTGATGGAACGTACGAAGCCGCCAATTCGCATCATCGCACCGGGTCGCGTGTATCGCAACGAGACGATTTCGGCACGCAGCCATGCGCAATTTCACCAAGTTGAGGGGCTTTATATTGATGAAAACGTGTCGTTTGCAGATTTGAAACAGACCTTGATGTTTTTTGCACAAGAGATGTTTGGTTCGGCTAAAATCCGTTTGCGTCCGTCGTTTTTCCCTTTCACAGAACCTTCAGCCGAGATGGATGTATGGTTGGGAACAGATACGCCCGAAAATGCGCGTTTGACGAAAGGAACAGGCTGGCTCGAAATTTTAGGCTGTGGCATGGTTGACCCACAAGTTTTGGAAAATTGCGGCATTGATTCTAAAAAATACACAGGTTTTGCCTTCGGTATGGGCATCGAACGTCAAGCACTGCGTTTGTTTTCGATTCCAGATATTCGATTTTTATTTGAAAGTGACGTGCGCTTTTTGAAGCAATTTGCGGCAGCGATATAGCCTTCACGTTTCTAAAAAAATAGCCTACATAGTTCAAACCGTTCAACTATGTAGGCTATTCTATTTTTTCGTAAAACTATACAAATAAGGTGCTTTGTGCGCTTTACCTGAAAACTGCTTTTCATGTCTTTCTAAAATATTGAGACTCAGTATTTTGCGCTGAAAAGAGGTGCGTCTCAACTTTTCTCCCAAAATGGCTTCATACACTTTCTGTAACTCATTCATAGTGAATCGAGTCGGCAAAAGATTCATACCAACCAGTTTGCGGTCAATATTATCTCTCAACGTTTGCAAAGCTTTTTCAACTATGGTATCGTGGTCGAGCATCAGTGTAGGCAACTCATCAATGGCGTACCAATCGCAGGAATCAGATAGCGCATCGGGTTTCGGAATAACATCATTATAATTGATAAGTGCGTAATATGCCACCGAAAAGAAACGGTCTAAAAGCCATTCATACTCCCCCTCAGTATCGAAATTGTTTGCTCTCAAAATGGTTGCCATTACTTCTGGAATATGCCTTTCCACATTGCCAAAGGTGTAAAATTGCTCCAAATAAATATTGCTCAAGCCCGTTCGCTCTTGCAAACCACGCCGTACAGCCTCATTGAGACTTTCGTCAATTTTGACAAAACCACCAGGGAGCGCAAAAAGCCCTGTATTGTGGTATTTCATTATCAAGATTTTTAGCTTTTCACCCGAAAAACCAAAAATAACAGAATCATAAGCGATGTGCGGCAAGTAGTCAGAATTCCCCAATTTCATCTCTTTTATTCGCTTTTTGTCGGAAAAATAAAATTTTTACAAAGGAAAGTAGAATTGTTCAATAATAAAATTTTATCATTGTCTCAGTTTGTAACAATAAGAAAATAAATTAAACAATAATGCAAATATGAAAAAAACTGTTCTATTTATGAGCCTTCTGAGCGTCTTCAGTATGTGCATCAATGCGCAAAACAACAACGCTTTTGCGGTGCAAGCGACTATTGAAAATGGTATTATCGAGGGGAATTATGATACCCAATCGGGGATTCAAACTTACTTCGGAATCCCCTTTGCAAAGCCACCTGTTGGCAATTTGCGCTGGAAAGCCCCACAGCCACTTGACAATTGGTCAGGTGTAAAAATGACAAAAAAGTTTGCTCCCAGACCAATGCAAAAACTGATTTGGGGCGATATGAACTCTCGCTCTGAGGGTGTCAGTGAAGATTGTTTGTATCTGAATGTGTGGACACCTGCCAAACGCAATACGAAAAACTTACCTGTTCTGCTCTATTTCTACGGAGGTGGCTTCGTGGCGGGTGACGGCTCTGAACCACGTTACGATGGCGAGAGTATGGCGAAAAAAGGTGTTGTAGTAGTCACTTGCAACTATCGCCTCAATATTTTCGGCTTTTTCGCGCATCCTGAGTTGAGCGCGGAGGCTTCTTACAAAGCTTCTGGCAATTATGGTTTGCTCGACCAAGTGGCAGCGATGAAATGGGTTCAAAAAAATATTGCTGCTTTTGGGGGCGACCCTAAAAAAGTGACCATTGCAGGCGAGTCTGCTGGTTCGATTTCGGTCAGTTATCAAATGGCTTCACCTTTGGGTAGAAACTTAATTGCAGGCGCGATTGGTGAAAGTGGTGCAGGTATCAATCCAACACTTGCGCCCGTAACGTTAGCAGAAGCGGAAAAAATAGGGAAAGATTTTGCCGAAAAAGCAGGCTATCCGAGCCTCAAATTACTGAGGGGGTTGTCGTCAAGAGATGTTTATGAGATTTATGATGAATCGCAACGTTTTGGTTTCCCTGTTGTAGTTGATAATTATTTTTTACCTAAAACCCTTCCAGAGATTTTTGCTGCCAAAGAACAAGCCCAAGTACCATTGCTATTGGGTTGGAATTCTGCGGAAATTCCTGGGCAGGCTTTCATGCAAGGACAACTTTATAAAGAAGAAAATTATGTGAATCGTGTAAAAAAAGAGTATCCCAACGATTTTGAAACCGTTTTGAAACTCTACCCACACGGTTCTGAAAAAGAAATTGAGCTATCTGCCACTGCTTTAGCTGCCGACAGATTCATCGTTTACAGCACTTGGAAATGGTTTGATTTGCATCGCAACAACAGTTCTCAACCTGTTTATCGCTATTTGTACAGCAAATTGCGCCCTGAGTTGGTTGACCAAACATTAGCTTCGGGCTTGGCTGGTGGTACAGTCAAAAGAGACCCTAATGCACCCAAACCACCTGCCGCAGTGGGCGCGCCTCATGCTTGCGAAATCGAATATTGTATGGGCAACTTACACCGCATCAAAGAATACGCTTGGACAGACGATGATTATAAAGTATCAAACACGATGCTCGACTATTTCGCCAATTTCGTCAAAACAGGCAATCCGAACGACCCCTCAGTACCAGCCAAATTACCCAAATGGGAAGTGGCAAAAGCAGGTGACAAACAACCGCCTGTGATGGTCATTGATGTCAATTCAAAAACAGAAAAGGCGATGAATGATGCACGTTATGAATTTTTGGACAAAGGGTATATGAAAAAATAAATTTTCATCCACCCCTCAGTATGAATCATAAATTATTGAAAATCAAACAGTAAATTAAAAATGAAAAAAATAATTCTTCTCAGTTTTTTAAGCCTGACTATCTGTGCAGGTCTTTTTGCACAACTTCAAACTGGCGAAAATATCGCTGTGACAAACACCAATGCGGGTAAAGTACGCGGTTATATCAACAATGGCATTTATACTTACAAAGGCATTCCGTATGCCGAAGCCAAACGTTTTGAAGCACCACAAAAGCCAAAACCTTGGCAAGCTGTACGCAGTTCAATGGTTTACGGGCCTGTTGCGCCGCTGCTTGACCCGACGACATCGGTGCAAGATGAAGGTGAATTTGTGTTTGACCACAGTTGGGGCTTCACAAATGAGGACTGTATGCGCATCAATGTTTGGTCGCCCAACATCAATGATGGCAAAAAACGCCCTGTTATGTTTTGGATTCACGGGGGTGGTTTCACAGCAGGTTCATCACAAGAATTGCCATCTTATGATGGTGAAAATCTGGCTAAAAAAGGGGACGTTGTTGTAGTGTCTATCAATCATCGGCTCAATATTCTCGGCTATTTGGACTTATCTGCTTATGGTGAAAAGTATAAGCAATCCGCTAATTTGAGCGTTTTGGACATGAAAGTGGCTTTAGAATGGGTCAAAGACAATATTTCAAACTTCGGCGGCGACCCCAATAATGTCACCATCTTTGGTCAATCGGGTGGTGGCGCAAAAGTCAATACCTTGATGGCTATGCCTTCAGCAAAAGGTCTTTTCCACAAAGCCATCAACCAAAGTGGTTCGTTCAGAGCCGCTATGTTGGACAAAACAACCACGCAAGCCATTGCAGCCGAAGTGTTGAAAGAGTTGAAAATTGAAGCAACAGATGTGGATAAAATTCAAAATGTTCCTTTCACAGAATTGAGTGCCGCAGGTAAAAAAGCACTCAAAACCATTGCCGATAAAATGAAAGCCGAAGGCAAACCCGTCATTGGTTTTGGTTTGAGTTGGGGACCCAGTGTAGATGGCGAAGTATTGCCTTACCAATTGTTTTCAAAAGAGGCATTTGAGTTGTCAAAAAATATTCCTTTGCTGATTGGAACGACGAAAAATGAGTTTGCTCCTTTCCAAAACATGGCTTTGAGCAATGCGCCGTTGGACAAAGTCATGGAAACGATAAAAAGTAGACACAAAGACAAAGCTGATGCCTACGTAGCAGCCGTCAAAAAAGCCTATCCAAATGATACAAAACCTTCAGATTTATTGGATATTGATGTAACATTCCGCCCTGGAGCAGTGTTGCAAGCCAATGAAAAGTCAGCTTTGCAAGGTGGCGCACCTGTTTATATGTATCTTTTCGATTGGCAATCGCCTGTGTTAGATGGCAAATTCAAATCTGTACATTGTATGGAATTGGCATTTTGTTTCGACAATATCGAACGATGCAAAAACATGACAGGTGGTACAAAAGAAGCACACGCTTTAGCAGGCAAAATGAGTCAATCGTGGATAAATTTTGCCCGTTCGGGCAATCCAAATCACAGTGGTTTGCCAAATTGGCCTGTTTACAATGCAAGCAATACAGCAACGATGCACTTTGACAACAAATGCGAAGTCAAACCACAATTGGATAAAGAATTGTTTGATTTAGTTGTACCTAAATAGTTTGAGATGGTTTCGTTTATGCGCCAAACTTCAAGTTTGGCGCATATTTCTTAAAAATACTGAGGGGTATAAAAGTTTAATAATCAATGGTTTATTATATCTCATAATTTTATTTTTTCAACATGAAAAAAGCAGTTATTCTTTTCCTTCTCTTTTACACAACCTCTTTTTTCGCTCAAAATATTGTCAAAACAGAAAATGGGTCAGTAGAAGGTCATCTTACTGAGGGGGGCATCCGTGCGTTCAAAGGCATTCCATTTGCTCAACCACCAGTGGGTAATTTACGCTGGAAAGCACCACAACCCGTTCAAAATTGGGAAGGTATAAGAAAATGTACGACATTCAGTGCCAGCCCGATGCAAGCCAGCCCTGCGCCCTTTATGTTTTGGTCTTCTGAATTTTTGATTCCAAAAGAGCCAATCAGTGAGGATTGTTTGTACTTAAATGTATGGACAAAAGCAAAAAAAGAAAGCGAAAAACGCCCTGTTTTGGTTTATATCTATGGCGGTGGTTTCAGAAGTGGCGGCAGTGCTTGTCCCATTTATGATGGTGAGGCAATGGCAAAAAAAGGTGTTATTTTTGTGAGTTTTAACTATCGCGTTGGCGTTTTTGGTTTTTTAGCACATCCTGAACTGACGGCTGAGTCAGATTACAAGGCATCAGGTAATTACGCGCTGTTGGACATGATTGCCGCCTTGAAATGGGTGCAAAAAAATATCGTTGCCTTTGGTGGCGACCCGAAAAATGTTACTATTGCAGGGCAATCTGCGGGCGCATTTGCGGTCAACTATTTGGTCGCTTCGCCTTTAGCAAAAGGTTTGTTTCAGAAAGCCATTGCAGAAAGTGGTGGTAGTTTTCACGCCAACCCTTTGCGACCGAATGTGGATATGCGTGGCGCAGAAGAAATGGGTATGAGATTTTCTAAATCATTGATTTGTAATAACTTAGTAGAGCTTAGAAGCAAGTCGGCAGAAGATATTCAAAAAGCTCAAGGTGGATTGAGCGCACCGATTACAGATGGTTATGTGATGCCTGAAAGCATTTATGATATTTTCAAAAAAGGGAAACAGAATGATGTGGCAACCATTGTTGGATGGAACGAAGACGATAGAGTTTCTGGGCCACCTCAAAAAGCAGAAATTTTCAAGGAGCAAATACAAAAGCGTTTTGGAGTGCTTTCTGATGCTTTTTTAAAAGCGTATCCTGCTGATACGGAAGAGCAAGCGGCTTATTCGCAAATGGCAATGGGACGTGACGAAATATTCGGATTTCAAGATTATACTTGGGCAAAAATGCAGACACAAACAGGGAAGTCTAAAGTTTATGTCTATAATTTCAATCGAAAACTGCCTGCGCATACACCCGAAACGCAATTTGGCGCATTCCATTCTGGCGAAATTGTATATGCTTACAATAATTTGCACACGTTGAACCGTCCGTGGGAAACTGTTGATAAAGATATTGCCGAAAAAATGTCATCATATTGGGTCAATTTTGCAAAAAAAGGCAATCCAAATGGCAAAAATTTACCACAATGGGCTGTTTATGAACCCAATACTGAGGGGGTGCTTATCATTGACAAAGTGATAGTAACCAAGCCTTTACCGACTAAAAACCAAATGATGTTTTGGGAACAATATTTTGCTAATGTGCAGAAATAAAAAACATTTTTTTAGAAAAAATATAGAAAATAAACGTTTTGTTGCTGTAAATTTGAGGTTCAATTTTTAATACAGCTCAAAAATGGAATTTACGCTTGTTTCTAATTATGTTCCAACAGGAGACCAACCACAGGCGATTGCACAACTGACAGAAGGCATACTGAGGGGGGAGCGTGCGCAAGTACTACTCGGTGTCACAGGTTCAGGTAAGACATTTACCATGGCGAATGTGATTCAAAAACTGAATAAACCGACGCTTATTTTAACTCACAACAAAACATTGACGGCTCAACTGTATAGTGAATTCAAACAATTTTTTCCACACAATGCTGTTGAGTATTTTGTTTCCTACTACGATTACTATCAGCCCGAAGCTTATATCGCGGTCAGTGATACCTATATAGAAAAAGATTTACAAATCAATGAAGAAGTGGACAAACTGCGACTGCGAGCGACGAGTTCGGTGTTGTCGGGGCGGCGCGATATTATTGTGGTCGCATCGGTGTCGTGTATTTACGGTATGGGCAACCCTGAAGATTATACGGCAGGCATTATTCGCATTGCCAAAGGTATGACCATATCGCGTAATACGTTTTTGTATTCGCTGGTGCAAAGTTTGTACTCGCGTACTGAGGGGGAGTTCAGTCGGGCGACTTTTAGAGTTAGAGGCGACACGGTGGATATCAATTTGCCTTATGTGGACTATGGTTATCGCATTGTGTTTTTTGGCGACGAAATCGAGAGCATTGATATGATTGACGTGGAAACTGGGCAACGTGGCGAATCTATGGATGCAGCCGCTATTTTTCCTGCCAATCTGTACGTTGCGCCCAAAGACAGAATCCACGAGATCATTCGCCACATTCAAGATGAATTATACGAGCAAATCCAATATTTTAAGCGTGAAGGCAAAGTGTTAGAAGCCAAACGCATCGAGGAACGCACCAATTTTGACCTTGAAATGATTAAAGAATTGGGTTATTGTTCAGGCATTGAAAACTATTCTCGCTTTTTTGACCGCAGAAAAATGGGCGACCGACCTTTCTGTTTGCTCGATTATTTCCCAGATGACTATGTGATGTTTGTGGATGAAAGCCATGCGACGATTCCGCAAATCAGAGGTATGTGGGGCGGTGACAGGGCGCGAAAACAGAGTTTGGTGAGTTTTGGCTTCCGTTTGCCGAGTGCAATGGACAATAGACCGTTGAATTTCAATGAATTCGAGAGTATGATAAACCAAGTCATCTTCGTGTCAGCAACGCCGGCTGATTATGAACTCGAATGTACTGAGGGGGTGGTTGTGGAGCAAATTGTGCGCCCAACAGGTTTGCTTGACCCGCCGATTGAAGTACGTCCTTCGATTAATCAAGTGGATGACCTTTTGGACGAAATTCACAAACGCATTGAGAAAAACGAGCGTGTGTTGGTGACAACGCTGACCAAACGGATGACCGAAGAATTGTCAAAATATCTGGCAAAACTCAATATCAAAGTGCGTTATATTCACTCAGAAGTAGATACGATGGAACGAGTTGAAATACTGAGGGATTTACAGTTGGGCGATTTTGATGTTTTGGTGGGTGTCAATTTGCTGCGCGAAGGTCTCGATTTGCCCGAAGTATCGCTCGTTGCGATTTTGGATGCTGACAAAGAAGGCTTTTTGCGCAATGCACGATCACTGACACAAACGGCAGGTCGTGCTGCACGTAATTCCAATGGTTTGGTTATTTTTTATGCTGATAAAATAACCGATTCTATGCGCAAAACGATTGATGAAACCAATCGCCGTCGCTCTATCCAGATAGCATATAATGAAGCTAATGGCATCACGCCACGAACAGTGGCAAGATCGCGTGAGGACATCATTGCAGCAGGGTCAATCTTGGATATTAGGGGTAAAAAAGCGAAAATGTACGTCGAGTCCGAAGAAGTCAGTTTGGCCGCTGACCCGATAACAAGCTATATGAGTCGTGAACAATTTAAAAAACTCATTGACCAAACAGAAAAGAAAATGCAAGAAGCAGCCAAAGAGCTTGACTTTATCACAGCTGCCCAAACGCGCGATGAGTGGTTCGCTTTGAAGAAAAAATACAGTGATATGTACGGTATGTTGAGCGAAAAATAGCCTTTATTTCTGCGCTTTTGATATTAAAAACAGTGCTACTGCACCAAAAATGAAGTTTGGAATCCAAACGCCCAACCAAGTGGGTACATCTGGCTGCTGGGCAAAAGTAGCAGAGAATTTGGAGACAACAATATACAATGCGCCGATGCCAATACCCAATGCTAAGTGAAATCCCATGCCCCCACGCACTTTGCGAGCAGCGATGGACATGCCTATTAGAGTCAAAATGACGATGGTAAATGCGTCGGCAGTGCGGCGGTGCATCTCAATCTCAAAAGGTTTGAAATTGCCAATGCCACGGCTTTCGCGCTTATAGATTTCATAACTTAACTCACCCGTTGTCAATAATTCGTTCTGATTTAAATATTGCGAAAAATCTTCGGGTGCTAAATTCAAAACGGTATCGAGCGTAGAAATATTCGTTTCAAGGCGTTCATACAAGCCGCTGAATGTACGGCGCGACAGTTGGCGCAATTCCCAACGATTTGGATTGGTCTTAAAATTGGCTGTCTCTGCCTTTATCAAATAAACAATATTGCCCGCCGTATCGTATTTTTCAATCCTAAAATCGCGTGTTGTAGAGTCGTGTTTGTTGTAGTAACCCACAAAAACAGCGGTTTTGGGGTCTAAAAGCATGTGAACATTGTCGAATTTACCTTTATCGTTATTTTTCCAAACATGCTTGCGCTCGACAGCCAAGCGTTTTTTATTGCCATTCGGGACGATGTAGTGATTAAACGCCAAATGTACAATGCCAATAATACCCGCCGCAACCAAATATGGGCGCATGACCCGTTGAAAACTCACGCCAGCATTTAAAATTGAGATGATTTCAGAATCATACGCCATGCGCGAGGTGAAAAATACGACAGAAATGAGCGCAATGAGTGGAAACAAAAGCGCATTGATGTGCGGAATAAAATTCAGATAATAGTCAAAAAGAACCGTTTTCACAGGCACGTGTTCGTGCTTAAAATCTTCGATTTTCTCACCCAAGTCAATGACACAAGCGATGAGCGAGAGAATCAACAAAACAAACCCAAACGTAGTCAGGTATTTTTTGATGATATAGCGGTCAAGAATTTTTAAGTATTTTGCTATTATTGTACTAAACATCAGTTCGTTTTTAACGCCTTATGCGCGATAATTTTTATTCATCCAACCAAAAGAAATGTCGTGGTAGAACTGTCCATCGGGCATTTTGTCCCTATTTTTCAAGTAACCTTCTAACTCAAATCCTAACTTTTTATACAACCGAATCGCTGCTTCATTGCCATCTCGCGCGTGCAATTCGACACGTAAAATATGCGGCATGTCGTTTTCGACTTTATCTAAAAGCTGTCTAAAAAGCTGATAGCCAATACCTTTTCCTTGAAAGTTAGGGTGAATTGCAATAGTCAAATTGCTCAGAACATGTTCGAAAATACGAATGCCAATACGATATGTATGGATTTCAGCAACAATTTGACTTTCCGACTCTGCTACCAAAACAATACCATCGCTCAAACCTTGCTCCAGATTGTGACGCACATACCCCTCAGTAATTTCGTCTTCAAATCGAGCGATGCCATAACCTTGTGCTGCTACCGTCTTGTATAAACGAAAGATGCCTTCAAAATCTGTTAGACGAGCCTCTCTAATTTGCATTTCTTTTATTTTGGGCGCAAAAATATAAATTATTCATCGCTTATCTTACACGTGAAACAGATAATCGAACTGTTTTTCCGCCATTGACGATGGTGTCACACTCAACAACCAGTTGCGCAAACGATAGCCGATAGCACCGCCTAAATTGCTCAATTGCCCAATTTGTAACGACGTTTTGGTAACAAAAGCCGTTTTTTCTTTCCTCAAATTATAAAACCGCGCAAATGCTTCCGATACTGTCATAGACTCCGTTGGAGAGGGGGTACTTTTAAGACAATCAGCCAAATGCCACGCATCTTCTATGGCTTGACACGCCCCTTGTCCCAGATTCGGTGTAGTGGCATGAGCTGCATCGCCAATCAGTATGGTATTGCCTTTATACCATTCTTTTAGAGGAGCAAAATCAAATAAATCATTGTGCAAAATATGCTGATTATCAGTTAGTTGCACTACTTTTTGGATGGGCGAGTTGAACTCAGAAATGAGGTTCAAAAGATAAGGTTTGGTTTCTGTTTCACTCAATTTTAAGCCCGCTTTGTGCTTTTGCGTGATATACCAATACACTTCCGTATCGCTCACTTGGCTCACACAAGCGCGCAGACCTGCCTGTGTACCCCACAATTCGGCACTGTTTTTAGGATTTTCTAAGCTCATTTGGGTGATACCTCGCCAGCAGGTCTGCCCTGAATAGCGCAGAGGTGTTTCGCCGAATAGACGTTTACGAACAACAGAGTGAATGCCATCCGCACCAATCACTAAGTCAGCCTCTGCACTCGTGCCATCTTCAAAATACAATTCCGTTTTTGACCCCTCAGTAATTTTGATGTTTTTCAATCGTTTATGGGTCAAAATAGTGCTTTTATCTGCATTTTTCATCAAAATCTGTTGCAATTTGCCGCGATGTATCGCCACAGTACCGTTGCCATAACGTTGGATAATTTTTGTAAAATCTATTTTTGAGAGTATCTCGCCTTTATGATTGCCCAAACCAGCGGATTGCAATATATTGCCTGCGGCTTTCACTTGGTCGGCAATGCCCAAACGGTCAAAAACGATAATAGCATTGGCAGCTATCCACAAACCAGCTCCAACGGCTTTGATTTCAGGTGCTGCTTCATAGACTGTGATGTCCGTAAAACCTTTTTGTTGCAAGGCAATAGCAGTTGTAAGTCCACCAATGCCACCGCCGATAATTGCTATTTTCATAATTTTAAAATTTAGAATTTGAAATTTAGAACAAATGTACTAAATTTGCCAAATTAGAACAAGTGTTCTAAAAATATTTTTTTGAAAATTGGGAACAAAAGAAAAAATACTACAAAAATCGCTCGATTTATTCAATGCCAATGGTACGGACGCTGTGACAGTGCGCCACATTGCCGCTGAATTGGGCATGAGTCATGGCAACCTGTGTTATCATTTTCCATCAACAGATGCCCTCATACAGGCTTTGTATTTGCAACTTGTTGATAAATTAGATGCGGCTATACTGAGGGGGCAAACGGGTCAACAAACGGAGATGAATTTGTCATTTTTATACAATATGACTTTGACAACCTACGATTTGCTGAATCAATATCGGTTTTTGATGCTCGATTTTGTACACATCATGCGGCGGATAGCCTTCATTCGCTCTCATTATCAACAGTTGACTGCTGCAAGGCGAGAGCAATTCTTGTTTTTGATGTATCAACTACAACAAAATGGCATTATTCGATCCAATTTGTCGGAACAAGAGTGCAACGATTGGATTGCGTTGGCGACGTTGTTTGGTGATTTTTGGTTATCCAATGCCGCGATTTTATATGCAGGAGAAGAAGTAGACAAGGTCATGTATTATGCCCAATTGTTTATGCGTTTGGGTTTGCCTTATTTGACAGAACACGGACTCAATGAGTGGAAAAGAATTGTAAATAGTTGAAAATAAAGAATTTATGTTTAAAAAATCATTGTCAGAAATAGACAGTTTTATTGCGGGAGACAAAACGATAATCAAAGAATTTGTGCATCCGAAAAATGATGCTGTGGATTTGAATTATAGTCTTGCGCATTGCATTGTGGAAATTGGCAAAGCGAGCGAGCCACATATTTTGATCCAAAGCAGCGAATTGTATGTGATTTTGAGTGGTGCAGGCGAGATTTTTATCAATCAAGAATCTGAAATACTGAGGGGTGGTGATGGGGCTCTCGTCCCTGCGGGCGCGACGCAATGGATTCGAAATGTGAGTGATGAGCCTTTAGTGTTTTATGTAATCGTGTCGCCGCCATGGAAAATTGAACAAGAAGTAGTTTTAGATTGAAAAAGTAAGAGGGCTTGCCGATGTATCGGAAGCCCCCTCAGTATTTTTACAAAAATTTACTTAACGATTGGTATAAAAAGTAAGTCCTGGTGCGGGTGTTCCCGTTTTACCTGTTACACCTCTTGAGTAAATCGTATATGTACGACCTTGACTCCAAGTTCCTATCAAAGAAGCGATACCGGGATATGCCGTTGTTGTACCAGATTTACGAATAAAGAAGCTGTCAGGTGTATTACCTTGATTGGTCACAAATGCAGTTGTTTTTCCAAATGTGATACCTGAAAACAAGACTTTTGAATCAATTTTACGGACAAACTCGAGCGTATCTTTTGCTTTTGCCGACAAGCCATGTACAAAGCGAACGCGTGCTAAAGTATCTTCTTTCGCTGCATAGACATCATCTTCTGTGGTAAAAGCTGTGATTGTTGGCACTGTATCGTTGAGGAATACCGTATAGTATTTGCCATCGGACGTTGTTACTTTACCCCCTAAAACAAGTGTACCAGAGTCAGCACGTACAAATTCATAACTGACATCACCTGCGGGGAAAGCGGCGTAACCTACATTCGGGAAAGTACCATTATAGGCTAATGCTGCTCCTGTTACCAGTTTGCCACCCACTTTGACGTTTACCGATGGACAATTTGAACAAGCTTGAACGAATTTGACTCGCGCACCAGTTGCCGGTTCACCAAGCCCGACAAGGTTATATTTTTCACCACAAGCGGCTGCCAAGACAAGAAGAAACATGGTAGCAGCGGCAAAGGCAGTTTGTTTTATCTTCATTTTCGAAAATTTTTAATTGTTATTTTTAAAATTAAGGTTGGGTAAACCACAATTCAGTTGTATGGAAGTTGGTTGCTAAACCGCCAATTTTTTTCAATGCTTCGACATTCCAGATGTATTCCGAATTGTAGCGAGGACGAACTCTATAGGCGGGTTTATTAAGATTAGCTGTTGCAAAGGTAGTAGGTAGTTTGAACCCTGAATATACTGGCGTGCCTTTAAATAAGTCAGCACCGTAATGGAAACGACGTAAATCGTTCCATGTTTCTATCAAACCCCAACCCCATAGTGCAATATACTTTTGAGACATAATTCTGTCCATTGTAATACTATCAGCAGCAACTGGTACGATACGGGTATCTGCCATGAGTGCCGTTTTTTGAGCCGCTGTAATAGGTGTAATTAGGTTAGAACTACCCAAATTGGCATAAGGCGATGCAAAATCAACATGAGCACTGATTCCTTCTTTATAGGCTGCGAGTGCAGTTGCTTTATCTCCTTTCCGCAATGCTGCTTCTGCTTTGATGAACTGTATTTCAGAATAAGTCATCATCGGATATTTTGCCAAATCATGGAACAAATAACGTCCTTTAACGCCTGCATTTGCAGAAACAGCGGCTGTTGCAGGTGCGCCTGCTGACGTGTAAGCTGTGTAAGTTCCCCAAAGATTTGGTACGTTGTTGGCAGTTGTTGTATTATTGACTGCACCACGTACAATCGTATCTGTTGCAGAAGGTGCGAGCATGAGTCGTAGGCGAGGATCTCTTGCCCCCAGCATTACAGGATTGGTTCCATCTAACAAACTTACGATATAAGCTGATTGACGGAAACTTGCCACATTATTACGTAAAGTACCCAAGAAATTAGCGTCATCAGATACCGAACCTAAGAATGGTACAACTGCATTGTCGTTGTTAGAAGCCAATGAAGCATTGCACAATGCAATGACTTTATCGGGGTCGTACGAAGATTTATTGGTCAAACGGTGTGCATTGCGTGCTTTGATACCATTGATGAATTTCTTCCACTTTGTCATATCACCCGCAAAAAATTGGTCCGCCGCCGCTAAATTTGGATCGGCTGTGCCTTTTAAATCTACTTGAGTTAAGGCTAAATCGCAAAGACGATCAACTTCTTTGTAGATTTCTTCTTGCGAATCATAATCAAATGAATTGCGATTTGAGTCCCATGCTTGTTTCAAAATGGCATCACCGTAAACATCTGCAACAGCTTGCCAACCCCAAGCACGAAGGGCGTAGCCTATTGCAATGTATTGAGGAATATTGCGTGCAGTTGCATCAGCAATCATCAAATCAACATTTTTGCCGATAGCCCAATAGTGCTGCCGCCAAACCTCACCACAGTTGTCACTACCTGCATCGTATCCGTGCAAGTCCCAAGTATTGCCCGAGGTGTTTTGGAAATACCATTGATTGTACTTTCCGATAAAACGAGAGTCGAAGTAAATCGCTCTTGCGGCATTTTGAATCATAGGTGGCAAAAGAGCATGAGCAGGTGCTTCTTGTGGCACATTTGGGTTGGTATTAACATCCAAAAAGTCGTTGCAACTTGTTGTCAAAGTAGCAGCAAAGAGGAGGATGAATAAATATTTTAAAAATTTCATTGTTCTATTATTTTTTACCCCCCTCAGTATTTTACATTTTGAATCACCTAAATTGCAAAATACTGAGGGGTCTGTTTTTAATGAATAAATTAGAATCCAACTGTTAAACCAAAACTGACCACACGTGGTGTTGACAATGTACCGTAGTCAAAGCCTGTACCACCTACGCCACCTACACCTGGTGTAACACCATTCACGTTAGGATCAGCGCCTGAGTAGTTTGTAAGAAGGAATAAGTCTGTTCCAGCAACATAAATTTGAACTTGTTTGAATGCTTTCGTTCTTTTCAGCCATTCTTGCGGGATTGACCAGCCCAAACGTGCATCTTTGATACGGAACCAATTTATATCCTTTTCAATAAAAGATTCTTCAGCAAATTGAGCACGATAATAGTCATTATTGTAATAAGGTATGACTTGGATTGTATTAACCGTAGGATTATCCGTTTCTTGTTTGCCATCTGACAAAACACCAGGCACAACTCTTGGTGTTTCGCGGTCAGTTTGATTTGGATGTAAGCCTAAAATCCACAAATACAGTGCATTACCATTGTATATATCACCACCTTTACGAATATCTAACGTAACGGACAGATTCAAGGATTTGTAACGGAAACGATTGACGATACCTAATGTGAAATCTGGCTGGCGGTCGCCAATTTTTTTGAAAGACGCATCGATGAGTGGTAAACCCGTTGTTGGGCTTATCAAAACTTGACCTTTTGAGTTACGCGCATATGTATAACCTGCCAAAGTTGTCATAGAGTAATTATCGCCACTAGCTTTATTCGGGAAGACGCTCGCCCGAACATTACCGTACAACCAAGTGTCAGATACATAATATTCTGGAATGTCAGCAGGGAACTCTACAATACGTGTACGTCCTTTATAAAAATTGAACAATGTACTCCATTCAAAATCTTTCGTTTTGACAGGCACAACATTCAACTGCGCTTCAATACCTTCCGCAGATGATGTACCACCATTGAAGTTTTGAAGCACATAACCCGTACCATAGCTCAAACGAACGAGGCGCATAATTTGGTCAGAGTTAACTTGGTTAAAGTATGTCAATTCTAAACCGAGGCGATTCTTGAAAAAGTTTAATTCTGTACCGACTGAGTATGACTTGATAATTTCGGGTCTCAAATTAGGGCTATTGCCTGTGAAACCCAAAGCATAACCCGCACCTGTCGTTAACTGAGGGGTTAAATCGGACTTAATATTGTATGGTGGAACGTCACGACCAGAACCCGCCAAACCGAAGCGTAATTTACCAAAGTCGAGCCATTTAATATCTTTCAGTAACTCGCTGAATACAAAACTCACGTTTGCACCAGGGTAAACAAAAGAGTTATTTGGCGCAAGTAAAGTTGAAGTACGGTCATTACGGATTGATGTTGTCAATGTCAAGAAACGATTATAGTCAAATGTTGCTTCTGCAAAAAAACCTACGCTACGACGAGTTGAGTACGTTTGTTTATTGCGCATAGTTGTCGGATAGGTGTTGTTGATACTATTGAGGTCAGGAATAACCAATTGAGTACCACGCACCGAAACAGCGTTATATTTCTGCTCATCTAATGAAGAACCTAAGCGCAAAGTCATATTCAACTTGCCGACCTCTTTTGTTGCTGTCAGCAAGCCTGTACCGTTCAGAACGCGTGAGTTATTGACATAATTTTCAATAATACCACGATCTGCCGTAGGCGTAATCGTTGATTCAGGATGAATAAAATAGTTTCCTTCTGCTGTCGAGAAATCATATCCCCCCCTCAGTGCAAAGTTCAACCATTTCACAGGGCTGTAAGTGACCCCAACATTTCCATAAGCACGGTCAATGAGGTCAGAGGTTTTATTTTTGAGAATAGTAAAATTTGGATTATCATATTCTGTATCATTACCAGCCGAAGTAATCCGACGACGTGAACCATCTGAATTCAGATAGTTACTAACATCATCCACAGCTGGCCATGAGAGCAAATTGAGAAATAAACCATTTGCGCCACGTGGCGTTTTTTGGTTCTGCGTTCTTACTAAGTTTAGAGCACCATTAAGGTCTATTTTACCATCAAGCAACTTTGTAGCTCCACGTGTTCCTAATGAATAACGTTGTAAACCTGTTGTTGGAATCACGCCTTTGTTATCAGTAAGAGCCGCCGAAACACGGAAACTGGTATTATCCTTACCTCCCTCAAAAGACAAATTATGGTTTGTATTTGTACCTGTTTGGAAAAAATTGCCAATATTATCATACAACTGCGTACCTGCAGGGTACTTAGGTCCGAAATGCCGACGATATTGCAAACTAGCAGTACCATTTGTTCCTTGACCATATTCCGTCTGGATTTCAGGGAAGCGATAAACTTCTGAAAAACCAAAATTATTTGAGTAAGTCACTTTCCCTGGTCCTGATTTACCACGTTTAGTCGTGATAACAATCGCACCATTAGCGCCATAAAAACCATACAATGCAGATGCTTCAGGTCCTTTTAGAACATTCACACTTTCAATATCGTTAGGATTAAGGTCAGCAATTGGGCTAACATAGTCCAAATCACGATTAGGTCTGTCTGACACCAATGCTCCTTGATTGAAGGTGCGATTGTTAATTGGCACACCATCTACAACAAAAAGTGGCTGATTGTCTTGACTGAAAGAAGTTGCCGCACGTAAAATGATTTGGGAAGAAGAGCCTGGAGCTCCACCTGTCGCATTAACTGTTAAACCTGCAATACGACCTTGAAGAGCATCAACGACATTTTCACGGTTAACCTCTGCCAATTCTTCGCCTTTTACAGCTTGTGCAGAATAACCTAATGTTCGTTTAGCTTTGTCAACACCCATAGCCGTCACGACTACCTCGTCAAGTTTACTGATTCCATTACTCATTGAGATTTTAATGTTAGAAACTTCTTTCGCAACTGTAAATTCTTGTCGTCTGTAACCAACTAAAGAAAAAACGATTGATTCACCTTCATTTGCAGTGATTTCAAACGTGCCATCAATAGTCGTAATTGTCGCTTTTGAAGTACCTTTAACGATAACAGAAACACCCGGAATAGGAAGCCCATCTTCCTCACTTGTCACGATGCCCGATACCTTTTGCGCCCAAACGGATTGCCCAATCATCACGAGGAACAAACCTAAGAGCCATGTGTACATACTTTTTTTCATACAATAATAAGTGGTTTGGTTTAGAAAATGATTTTAAATAGCTAGTTGGATAGAGCAAAAGTTGATTAAGTTATTTGCAAAGTTTGCAAATGAGTCTGCAATTTATGCAATTTTTTTTAATCCCCCAAAAACCGAACAAGAGATTTCATTGAGCAAGTTTGTCAAAGTCACCCCCTCAGTATTTTGAGTAAAATAAAGTTCAAAAAATGTGTGGAAAGTTACGAAAAAGAGAAACACAGAAATACTGTTGGCTAAAAAAATAATTGTAAAAAATGTAATTTGGTTAAAAAAGCCTCTTCAATGCGCTTCTAGTAAGGCGAATGAGTTTCTATTTTTTGAAAAATTTGCAATAATTTCAAACTCGATTAGACATCCGTGCATATTCATTGTTCACTACAAAAACACCACACATAATGATGCCTAAAGCACTCCAAGTTATCACCGTCAAATGCTCACCGCCCAACATCCAACCGACTAAAACAGCAACAACTGTATTGACATAAATGTGAATAGACAACCGTGCAGGAGTCATATATTTCGTCAGATACACAAAACTCAGATAACCCACCAATGAACCAATAAAAATGAGATACAAAATCGCTTCCCACCCACGTAAATCAATAGCGGCGAAGTTAGGGCTGGGTTCAAATATAAAACTGATGGCAAAATTGATGAGGCTCGCAGGAATCATTTGAATACCCGTTTTCAAAAAAGGATGCTGTTCGACAGGTTTTTTTTTCATATAAACACTCCCAATACCCCAAAACAGATTCGCTACAATCGCTAATGTAAAGCCAATCCAAAAATCGTAAGTCAATTCGATACCACCTTCAGGTTTTGAAATCAAAGCAATGCCGATGAAGCCCAAGAGCAAACCCAAAGTGATTTTCCATGTAATTTTGAAATTTGGAAAAGAATAAATACTCAATAAAGTAATAAAAACAGGTGCAGTTGCGCTCAAAACACCTGCTAAACCACTCGGAATGTACTTCATACCCCACGATAAAAACGCATTACCACCCGTAATCATAAAAATACCCGCTAAAGATGCTCGTTTGATGTCAGTCCAAGAAGGCATTTGTCTGGATTGAGTCAGATACAAAACTATAAAAATAAGCCCTGCTGCACCATGGCGAAAGCCAGAAAAAAAGAAAGGTGGAAAATATTCAACAGCTATTTTAACGCCCAAATAGGTCGTTCCCCAAACAATGCAAAGGGTCGCAAAAGCTATCCAAACTAAAGTAGGTAAAGCCTTGTTTTTCATTTTTGAAAAGAATGTCAGGTGAAAAAGAGCGCAAAACTACATCTTATTTATTGCAAAAGTCACAATGACCTTCTCTTTAAGATAGCCCCTCAGTAAACTTGCCTAATTTTGAGAAAATTTAGAATATAATTACTTCAAACGGTCTATATTTGTTGAGTCTAACAATTAATCATCGTAAATATCGCTTTTATGGATGAGAAAATAACCTTTTTAGTAAGTGTTAATATCTATCATTCCCCTTTTTCGACAGCTTCGCCGCCGTTTTTCAACTAAAAAATAAAATACAGGATTAAACGCTATATTCACTGTCTTAAACCACGATGACCACAACAATCATAGACCATTTACCAAGCCGTATTTTACATATCAACGGCATCGAACACTTGTTTTTCAGTGGTACTTCTTATTTAGGTATGGGACATCAAGCTCAATTCAGAGCAGCTCTGATGGAAGGCATGGTTCAGTATGGTACTGTTTTTTCGGCCTCTCGTAACAATAACTTGCAACTTAAAATTTATGAAGAAGCTGAAAACTTTATCGCCCATTGGGCAGGTTCGGAAGCTGCTTTGACGGTGTCGTCGGGCTTAGCAGCGGGTCAATTGGCTGTACAATATCTTTCTAATCAACGAATTATATTGGCTCCTTCGACTCACCCTGCTATTTGGCAACCCAATGCACCCCCTCAGTATTTAGGACAAAACTTTGCTGAGTTTTCTGAAAGAATCATCGAAGTCGCTCATGAAACCACAGAATCACTGACCATCGCTACCAATGCGATTGACCCTCTGCGAGGCGAAAACATTGATTTTTCATGGGTCAAAAATTTACCAAAAGATAAAAATATTACTCTACTACTCGACGATTCCCACTGTATTGGTATCACAGGTACTGAGGGGGGAGGTATTTTTTCAAAAATAAAAAATGATATTGGTTCAGATTCGCAAGTACGCTTGATTGTGATTGCTTCATTAGCAAAGGCAGTAGGCATTCCCGGCGGTGTAATTTTGTCAGACTCAAATACTATCGCGACCATTCGTCAAATGCCACTTTTTGTCGGAGCGTCTCCGATTGTTCCCGCCTATCTTTTTGCATTTTTGAAAGCTCAACCCGTTTATAACTTAGCTCGTGAAAGGCTCCAAATGAATATTAAACAATTCAAAAATAGCATACAGCCCTCTACTCATTTGGCTATTAGCTCTCTACCCAATTATCCTGTTTTTTTTACAAGCCAAAGCAAGCTGTTTAGTTTTTTGTTAAATCATAAAATCCTGATTTCCAGTTTTTCGTATCCAAAACCAACGGATCCCCCTCTCACACGTATCATCTTGAGTGCGCTTCATTCGGAGGCAGATATTGCGTTTTTAGTAGAAAAACTGAACCATCTGAATACGATAGTTTAATAAAATTAGGCAACTATTTCGGCTTTTATAAACTTCAAAAGCACCCCCTCAGTATTTTTGCACTCAAAATAAAAAAAACTCATGGCGACCATCCTGCAAGGCATTCAAAAGAATCGTTTTTATATTTTTCTATGCTTTTTTATTGGCTTTTGGGGGCTTCAAGCCTGCGGTAAAAAAAGCTTGCGCGACTACTATTTTCCCTTAAAACAACTCAAAGAGCAGTCGAAAGTGTATGAATATCAGTTTTCGACTGCTGACACAACATTGAAAATTTACTGGTACTATCAAGTTGTCATTCAAGGCGATTCGGTCTATCTCGTGGGCAATTGTTACGATGCAGGATTTCACCCTTTGATGCTGATGCGTGAAGAGCAAGTTGCCAACGGCATGAAATTGAAAGAATTGATTTATTATGGTGTCAACCAACAAGGTTTTTCGACTAAAACGACGGCAACGATTGAAGGTGGAGCGGTTTTTCCTTTCCAAGTGCAAGATGACAAAAGCGTTTTTGTCAATGTTATTAAGTATTCAGACTTGAAAGATTCGACAATTACGACAACATTGACCCGAAATCGGCGTTTTTTAAAGGAAACAACTTACGATTTCAAAGGGAAACAACTCGATGCGGCTGAATTTGAAATGAAAGAAGAGCAATCGGAAAAAGACCCCAAACGAGGCGGATGGGTACATGTTTACAATATTCAAGAGTTGTATGCAAAAAATATTGGACTGATTTACAGTAAAAGAACGCTCAACAATGGTTTAAGTTTTGAAACGAAGTTGGTTGATATTTACACCATGTCAGAATTGGAAGAAAAATTTAAGCGCCATTTGAACGAATCAAAACAATAGGGAAGCAACAAACAAAACCTATAAAGCATCATTGAGGTGAGTGAGATAGACCTCATTCTCATTTACTTATTTTCAAAACAGACCCCTCAGTATAGAGGGCTTTTTTAAAGAAAAATGAAAATATTTAGACTTCTTTTCTTTTTTGTTATATACCAGAGTGTGTTATCAGCACAAGTGCCAGCACCAGAGTTGAATTGTGTACGCCGCGATACACTGATTTGGACAACGCCATTGATTCGTTGCGGTTCTATCAATGCGTATCTGATTTATGCGGCTCGGAATCCACAAGGTCCTTATCAGTTGTTGACAACTATCACCAATATCAATCAGACGCGCTATTTCCACAACAATACTGAGGGGGGGACTTGGTACTACTATATGCAAACTGATGCGAATTGTAGCGGTTTGGCACGTCTCAGTAGCGACACACTTGACAATCAGCCGCCTTCGCTCAATCCAATCTTGGTGGTTAGTGTTTTGAGTAATACTTCTGTTGATATTCGTTGGCGACGCAATGCTTCGCCCGAAGTTGTAGGCTATATCGTTTATAAACAGACCAATACGGGGCTTGTACCGATTGCTAATGTGCCAAATCGGGACACTATTCACTTTGTAGACAACACGGCAACCCCCTCAGTAAAAATCGAAACTTATCAGGTTTTAGCCGTTGATGCGTGTAATAATACCAGCCTTTTCGACCAAAATCACAATACTGTTTTGTTGAAAGCGGTGCAAAGCAAATGCGACCAAACCATCACTTTGAAGTGGAATATTTATAAAAATGCGGCAACAGCCTTGTCAAAACATGAGATTTGGGTGGGTGAAAACGGCCGCAATCCATCGTTAGTAGCTTCTGTGGGTGCTACTGATACCACTTATACACTAAGAAATGTGGCGGATAAAATTCACTATAATATATTCGTAAGAGCAGTCCAATCTATCACAAATATTAGTTCACGCTCATCGGACACGACTATTATTGCAGACATTATCCAGCCTGTGACGACTTTGTTGTTGAAAAATGCCAGTGTAACCGATAAAAACCAAGTTGAAATCGTTTGGTTTTGGAATCGCAATGCTAAGATTGATTCGGTGCGCATACTGAGAGGGGATAAAGATTCAGGGTATGTCGAAATAAAAAAATTCAAAGCACCATCGCCTCTCGATAACGAATATTTTTTTGTGGATACATCTGCTAATCCGAGCCTACATTCGTATTTTTATAAAGTTGAAACCAAAGACCAATGTGGTGTACGTCGGTTGTCGAACTTTGCTATGACACCATTTCTGGAAGGTAAAGGGGCTGCTAATCGGCGCAATTTATTGACTTGGAATCGTTTACTCGTTCCCATTGGTGAGCCAACAGGCTATCAAGTTTATCGTATTGTCTCGGGTGTACCTACGCCAGTTGGCTTGCCGCAGGACACATCTGTTTTTGATTTTCCTGATATTGTTGGCACAGATGAGCCTACAGTGTGCTATAAGTTGGGTGCGAACCTTAGGTATAGATTACCTGACGGCTCGGAAGAGGAGGGTACTTCGTTCTCAAATACGGTCTGTATTGACCAATTTTCAACCATTTGGGTACCCAATGCTTTTGCGCCCAGTGGAAAAAATGTAGAATTTCGACCTGTTTTTACATATGTGGGTCGTGTGCAAGATTATAAAATGGAGATATTCGACCGTTGGGGTAGCAAAATTTTTGAAAGCATTGACCCCGTTTTAGGTTGGGATGGCAGACGTAATGGGCAAGATATGCCGCAAGGAGCTTATACTTATTTAATCAAAGCGTCACAAGCTAATGGGCATTCTTTTGCAGAACGAGGTATCGTAATGTTGCTGCGCTGATATTTACTGAGGGGGTGTTTTGGCTTAGAATTTGTTATGGTTTTTAGTTAAATGGTGCTTTTTAGCGAAAAACAGAACATTGGCTCAATATTTAGTTTAATTTTGGAGGTATAAAAACATATAACTGAATTTTATCAAATTTTTTAAAACAAGATTTAATATGAAAAAATTGTTTTTGATGGCAGCTTTTGCCGCTTTTTCATTTGCTGCTAACGCACAAACTGAACCTACTGCTTCTACAACAAATACAGCTCCTGCTAAAAAAGCATGCTGTGCTGCTAAGACTTCTTGTGCTTCGATGACAAAAGCGGAGTGCGCAAAAGCTATGTCAGAAGGTAAATGCTCATCTGCTGCAGCGGCTTCATGCCATGGTGAGAAAGCTGCTAAAACGTCAATGGCTGCTAAAACAGAAGCTCCTGCTAAAAAATCAGTGGCAACAAACAAGCCATAGTTCTTGTGGTTTGTTCATAAAAAAAGACGATAAGAGCCAGTTGTGACTTCTTATCGTCTTTTTTTTAAACCGTAGTTTATTTCAACAATGCTTTGATTCGTTGGTATTGTGTCGCATTGGTCGCATTGCCGCGACAAGATTTCGTAGCCGCTTGAGATTCAATGTTTTGTACGCGATTGGTTGGGCTTGGGTGCGTACTCAGAAACTCAGGAGGCGTATTAGCATTCCCAATTTTTTTGAAAAAACCTGCCGCACCCGCAGGATTATATTCAGTGCCACATAAATAATTGACACTCATATTGTCCGCCTCTGTCTCATGGTCTCGACTAAAACGCAGACCAACGACAGCTGAAGCAATTTGTGCTGCTGACATAGCTGTTTTTTGAGTACCTTCATTTTTACCTTGGGTTGCAATACCTGCTCCTAAAGTTGCTAAAATCTGGACACCATACAATTGGTAGAGTTGACGCATCGAGTGGCGTTTGTCAGCATGAGCTATTTCATGTCCCATCACTCCGGCCAATTGGTCTTCCGTATCGAGGTATTTTATTAGACCCGTATAAACATAAATATAACCACCAGGTGTGCAAAATGCGTTCAGAGTCTTATTATCGTTGATGATTTTGACCTCCCATGGGAAATCTTTGGCATGAGCCACATTGCCACTGCTCAGAATTTTGCTCGTAATGCCACGTACATAGCGATAGACTTCTTCGTTGCCACGTTCTGGCAAAATAGGATATTCTGATGGTTTACTATTGATTTGATCGGCAGTTTGTTTACCCATTTTTACATCCTCAGATATATCAGGCATCAAAGCATTGGTAATGCCATTGGTGACTTTGCATTGGAAATAGGAAAAAGAAAATAAGACAAATCCTATCAAAACGAGCTTATTTTTTAGTCTTTTCATGTAAAACTTATTTTTATGATTTTTAAAATTAGAATCTAATTCATTGGTTTCTATAAACGTTTGACCCTCTGATGTAGTGTGTGCTGGGTATGTGTTGGGTGCTTTTTAAAGAAACCTTAACGCATACTGAGGGGTATCGCGATGCATCGGATACCCCTCAGTATAGAATAAAATATATCGTTGATTTACAGTGACTTACGTAAGCGAGCAACAGGAATATTGAGTTGCTCACGGTATTTCGCAACTGTCCGACGAGCAATATTGTAGCCTTTGTCTTGTAGCATAGACTTCAATTTTTCATCCGAAAATGGTTTTCGATGGCTTTCGACTTTGATGATATCCGTCAAAATTTTCTTCACTTCTAAAGTCGAAACTTCATCTCCTTCGCTGGTTTGCAGCGATTCAGAAAAGAAATCTTTAAGGCGTTTTGTGCCAAACTCTGTTTGTACATATTTTGAATTGGCAACACGCGAAACAGTCGAAATATCCAAGCCTGTTACATCTGCAATGTCTTTCAAAATCATAGGTTTCAGTCGTTTAGCATCGCCTGTCATAAAGAATTCTTGTTGGTAAGTCATAATGGCATACATCGTCTTGAACATGGTTTGTTCCCGTTGACGAATTGCATCAATAAACCACTTCGCAGAGTCAATTTTCTGTTTAATAAACATCACCGCCTCTTTCTGCATACGAGCGGACGTGTTTTTGTTGCGATGGCTTTTGTACGACTTGAGCATTTCGCGATAATGTTCACTGATACGTAAGTCTGGCACATTGCGACTATCAACGCTCAATTCGAGGCGGTTGCCTTCTTTAGTTTCGATTGTAAAGTCTGGAACAATGTATTGCATATTGCGCTCTTGGTCACTCACATAACCACTTGACGGCTTGGGGTTGAGCTTCAGAATTTCATCAAGCACATCTTTGAGTTCTTCTTCCGACAGACCCAATGATTTTTGCATTTTTTGATAGTGCTTTTTAGTAAATTCATCAAAAAGGTCGAAAATCAGACGTGCTGCTAAACGCAATTTTTTGACTGTTTCTGCATCTGTTTTGTTCAATTCAAGTTTTTGACGAATTTGAATCAACAAGCACTCTTGCAAGGTTCTTGCCCCAACACCAGGAGGGTCAAATCGTTGGATTTTCTCCAAAATGCTGACCACTTCTTGCTCATCCGTTTCAATGTGCTGCAAAAACATCACATCGTCACAAATATTGATAGGATTACGGCGCAAATAGCCATCTTCATCAATTGAGCCAATGATTTGTTTGGCAATCTGAATTTCACGCTCAGTTTTGAGGTCAAGCAAGCCCAACTGTTGCTCTAAAAACTCATGAAAACTGTTTTCGAGCGCGATGGGAATCGTCTTTTCTTCCTCATCGGCATTGCGGCTTTCTCCCTTCATTCTGTATTCCGAAGGGTCATCTTCCGCAAATCGCTCTAAGTATTCGTCGAGTTCATAATCTTCTTCGCGGAGAGGCAACTCCTCTTCTTCGCGAAAGTCCTCAGCAGTCTCATCTGAGATATCATCTTTCTCAGTTTCACTGTCTGATACAGGTTCGTCAGACCCATAGAGGTCTTCAAAATCATCTCCAGTTTCTAAGACTGGATTAGCTTCGATTTCTTCCTGGATTCTCTGTTCTAAAGCCGTTGATGGCAATTGAAGCAATTTCATCAATTGAATTTGCTGAGGAGAAAGGGTGGTCGAAATGGTAATAGATTGGTTCTGTCCAAGCATTGACATGAAATTTATTTTTATGTGTTCACGGAAAAAAGATAAAAAACGACTGTTGCTTGGTTAATCGAGTTTTCATAGTTAGAACGGTTTGGTACGAAAATGTGTTACAAAAAAAAATAGAAAATTTTATTTTATCTTGCTTTACGCTTGCAAGTTTAAGGACATTTGAATGAATAATGCAAGTGTTTGCTAAAATAAAAATAATAATATTTTTATGACGGAAGCTTGAAAAATGATGTAAGTATTTGATTATAAGTTACTTGTGTACATATTTTGATAAAAAATAATTTTCAATTTTTTTTTGTCCACAAAGTATATGCCAAAAAAATTAGATTTATTTTTTTAGAATAACTAATTAATTTTATTTGATTTTAAAGCAAATGGCTTTCGATATAAGAAATTGTTTATACCGATTTCTATCAATTGGACATTGATACATCATTTTTACACTTGTTCGACCATTCAATATTTTGGTTAGATTACAGCCTTGGGTTTGTGTGCATGAATTGTAACTTTGCAAGAAAAAGCAATATGCAAAGCATCAATCCGAACCTTCAGTTTCAACGTCGGCGTACCCCCTCAGTATCCGAGTATGTTGAAGGCATTTTGCAAGGAAATCGTGTCATGTTGAGTCAAGCCATAACGCTCATTGAAAGTACTAAAGTGGCGCATCAAAATCTTGCGCAACAAATCATCGAACAATGTTTGCCTCATGCTGGCAACAGTGTACGTATTGGCATCACTGGTACGCCTGGCGTTGGCAAAAGCACATTTATTGAAGCCCTTGGGATGCACATTACTGAGAGGGCGCATCAAGTTGCTGTATTGGCAATTGACCCATCGAGTCAAATGTCTCGTGGCTCAATTTTGGGCGACAAAACCCGAATGTTACACCTTTCCGCCAATGAAAAAGCGTTTATCCGACCTTCGCCTGCAGGTGATTCATTGGGGGGCGTGGCTCGCAAAACACGAGAAAGCATTGTTTTATGCGAAGCAGCTGGTTTTAATACCATCATTGTAGAAACTGTTGGTGTAGGACAGTCTGAAACAGCTGTTCACTCTATGACAGATTTCTTCTTACTGTTACTGCTACCCGGAGCAGGTGACGAATTGCAAGGTATAAAACGTGGTATAGTCGAAATGGCGGATTTGATTGCTGTCAACAAGGCCGATGGTGATCGAGAAAAAATGGCAAAACAAGCCAAAGCTTTTTATAATAATGCTTTGCATTTATTGCCCATGAAAGAGAGCAGATGGACGCCACAAGCATTGACTTGCTCTGCATTGAGTGGTTTGGGGGTTAGCGATATTTGGCAATTAATCAATGATTACCAACAATTTACAAAAGAGAATCAGTTTTTTTATAACAATAGAAAAAATCAATCTCGTTATTGGTTGACTGAAAGTATTGAGTCTGCGTTGCACGATATGTTCTACAAAGACCCCTCAGTATCCGCTGCTTTTTCTAGTATCGAGAAAGCTGTTTTAGAGGGTCAAATATCATCTTTTCGTGGTGCTGAGGCTCTGATACAGATTTTTAGGGATAAAAAATTAGAGCATTAGACATATTCATCGATGTATGCAAACTCTTGTTCAATGGCTTTTTTTGATGTTTCGCCAATAAAATTAGACAATGCTTTACCAATGAAAGGAAGCGTACAATTGACTTCTGTGATGGATACAACGGCAGTGCCACCCTCATGCGCCATCAACTTCATCGTCCCTCGAATATCGAGCGGTGCATTCTGAACTTCAATGCTGATTTGACAATAATATGGTCCGCCTCGCACTCCTTTCCAAACTTCTTTTTGTATCAGTTTACTCCAAGGTTTGATAATGGATTTGAACATACCAGGTACATCAATGGGAATTTCACGGTTAATTTCAATAGTTACACAGTCTGTTTTTTCTTCCAGTGTCACTTCAATGTGACGTGCACCTAAAGCTGCCATTTTAGTTTCGATAAACCCTTTGTTGACACAACTGTTGTAGATGTTGTCAATATGGTGTTCATAAATATGAGTGTGAGTATGCTTCATTTAGTACTCAAATTGTTTAATATCTGGTGTTTCTAATAAAAATTCATTAAAGATATCGAGGTGTGACTCTCGCCCAAAGACTTCATATGAGCATGTCGTTTCATTATTTGCTCGTTTTTCTTTCAGTTTTTTGTATTTGAGTTTGCATTTGCGCATCTCATTTTCGATACGGGTGTCGAACACATGACCATCAAAAGTGATAAAATACAGACGGCGTTTGTGCAACACATCTACTTTGTTTTGCAAATACTCGAACAGCGACAAAATCAACAATGTCACACCTGTTATCACCGATGCCAACAAATAATCGCCCGCACCAACCGCCATACCGATACCAGCTGTGACCCAAATTGTGGCCGCCGTGGTCAAACCATAGACATTCACACCACTTTTGAAAATCACACCAGCACCGATAAAACCAATGCCTGTGATGATATTGGCGGCAATCCTATCATGCGCCATACCGTCACCTGACAAGCGAATGGACAAAATAGTAAAAGCAGTCGCACCGATGCAAATCAATGCCAAAGTACGAAAACCTGCGGGCTTGTTCTGATACTCGCGTTCCAAACCGAGTACGCCACCGAGCAATATAGAAATGCCCATTTTTATGAGTTCGTCTATGAGTTCGTGGGTGTTCATTGATTTTACCTGTTTTAATGGTGTTTAAGTCCGTTTTACTGAGGGGGGTATTCCTCTCTCCACTCCAATTATGTCTAAATACAAAGTACAATGTTTCGCCGTTTCCATCAGTTCTTCGGTAGCCCTGAACGCTCATGCCAGTATTCAGCCTGTTCCAAATCCTTGTCAACACCTTCTCCTTTTTCGTACATCTTTGCTAAATTGTGTTGAGAATAACGATAACCGCGTTTGGCAGCCTCTAAAAACCAATTAGCAGCTTCTTTATGGTTTTTACTCACACCTTGTCCTTCATAATAGAGAACGCCTAAATTATGTTGGGCTTTATAATGTCCCTGCTCCGCTGCTTTAAGAAACCAGGTAAATGCTTCTGTATAGTTTTTATCGATAAAATATTTTGAACCAACCTTAAATTGGGCATCAACAATACCTTGTTCTGCTGCTTTACGAAACCAAATAAGGGCTATTGAATCATTTTCAGGCACACCTTCACCTTGATAATACATCATTCCTAAATAATATTCTGCCTCAGCATTGCCCTGTCCTGCTGCTTTATGATACCATTTTAAGGCTTCGTTATAGTCTTGAATAACACCTTGCCCTTGCTGATATAAAAGACCCAAGTTTGTTTGTGCGTTAGCATTACCTTGTTCAGCTCCTTTTTTATACCATTTTGCTGCTTCGTGATAATCTTGAGCAATGCCTTCACCATAGTGATAGAGCATACCTAATTCACTTTGTGCCAACTTGTCACCTTGTTCTGCTGCTTTGCGATACCATTTTATAGTTTTTTTATAATTCTGAAAGACACCATCTCCGATATGATACATTTTACCTAAATCATATTGCGCTTTTACATCCCCTTTCTCGGCAGATTCTAAAAGCGATTTTTCTTTCTCTGTTTCTTTAGGCGCAGTTGTAAAATATTTTTTTTCTCGCCATGCTTTTGGCAACCAATTGTAGTAATTGGGATAATCAATCGTTACATAAGGCATTTGTTGTTTATCGCCATCGCTGTATGGATTATAAAAAATTTCATTCTGGTTTCGCCTTCTCATCCAAAAATCCTCAGTATTATTTGGGTTTAAGTAAAAACCATCTTTTTGTCGCGTTATCCAAAAATCATATTCCTCTTCAACAATTTTATAATTTGTAAGTGTATTTGTTCGAGAATATTCAAAATGGGCTACAATTGAATCTGAATTGACAAATTTATAATAAGCTGTATCCCGAAAATCAATCGGTTGATAACCTTCTACACCTGAGCTTTCATAATATTTGGGTTCTTCCGCACCTTTGAACACTCTATCAAAAACAAATATTCTGTTGAGTGTATCTGTTTTTTCGTTGTATGAAAAAACATACTCTACTTCAGCAGAATAAAATCGTCGTTCATCATGAAAATTGACAACTACTTCGTCGTCGCCATCGCCATTCCAATCTCTGATTTCTTCTTTATGATTGTCGTCGCCCGAATCATGGTTGCCCTCCCAATGTTCAAATCGAGATTTTATTGTGCCTTTTGTATCGAAAATAACAAAATCTCTCCCTCTTTTCATTGGAAGGTCTAAATCAGCATAATCAATGCGGATATAATAGACCTTGTTTAGTTTCTTAGGTTTGAAATTGTCTTTGCAAAATGTCAAAGTAAAATTGCGGTCTTTGAATTTTTGAATTAATGTATCTTCATAGCTCACAGCCTCATCATATCTAAAAATATAACACAAATAATTGAAATAAAACACTTTATCATAAGGCATTTTTTCCTTTTCTAAATGTTTATAAACGGCTACTTTAATAGAATCTGGTAGAACAGTAGAATCTCGAAAAGTTAGTAAATTATTGAATTTGTTGAGTAAAACTGTATGCTCAGAAATATCAGATTGTGCTTTCAAATCTGTGAAAGAAATGAACAAAGCGAGGGCAACAAAAAACTGTTGATTAATAAATTTCATCATTTTCCTTAATTTTTATTATTATTTGTTTGAAACGGCTTTTATACTGAAGGGGTTACATATTCCTCCGATACTGCCCCTCAACCTCATACTACAGTGCTTGAGTAATCTGCTTCAACGTAGGCTATTTCACGATTTCCATTAATTTTAAACAACTTTACTGGATTTTACACTTTATACCGATTGTGATAGAATCTTTAATACATTTTGAGTTCCTACAAGCTGGTTGCCAATTTCCCGAAGTTAATAAAAGGATTCTTTCTGCTTCTTGATTCCAGCCACTGCCTACTCCTCTGACGACTTTGATATTTGATATACTTCCATCTAATTCTACTAAAAAATTCAAATAAACAGTACCTTCAATATCAATGGCTTCGTAAGGGTTTCTCATATTTTGGTTGATGAAACAAATTAAAGAATCTTGTCCCATTTTGAAATTTGGGCTTTGGTTAACAAACAAGCATTCACAATTTGAACTATTCCAATTGAGATATAAGAAATGAATAAACATTGTAATTTTAATGAAAAAAGCCATTTTTAATACATTTGATAAATTAATCCTACATATTCCTCCGATACTGACCTCCAACCTCATACAACGCATGAGTAATCTGTCCCAAAGTACAAAACTTTGCTGTTTCCATCAATTCCTCGAAAATATTGCCGTTTTCAAGGGCAACTTGCTGCAAATGGCGCAACATTTCCGCTGATTTCTCTGGATTTCTTGTTTGCACGGCATCACGTGTTGCAATTTGGGCGCGCTTTTCTTCTTCGGTCGAGCGAATAACCTCTTTGGGTAGCACTGTGGGCGACCCCTCAGTATTGAGGAAGGTATTGACCCCAATTATCGGCAATTCGCCTGTGTGTTTCAGCATTTCGTAGTGCATACTTTCTTCTTGTACCTTGCTGCGTTGATACATGGTCTCCATTGCACCCAAAACGCCGCCCCGCTCATTGATGCGGTCAAATTCCATCAAAACGGCTTCCTCAACCAAGTCGGTCAATTCTTCGATGATGAATGAGCCTTGCATCGGGTTTTCGTTTTTGGCTAAACCCAATTCATGGTTAATTATCATCTGAATTGCCATCGCGCGACGCACCGATTCTTCTGTGGGCGTTGTGATGGCTTCATCATAAGCATTGGTATGCAATGAGTTACAATTGTCATAAATGGCATATAAAGCCTGCAAAGTCGTCCTAATATCGTTGAAAGCAATTTCCTGCGCGTGCAGCGACCGACCCGATGTTTGTATGTGATATTTTAACTGTTGACTGCGTTCATTTGCGCCGTATTTATGTTTCATCGCTTTTGCCCAAATGCGACGCGCCACACGCCCAATCACTGCATATTCAGGGTCAACACCATTGGAAAAAAAGAAGGACAAATTGGGTGCAAAATCATCAATATTCATGCCCCGACTCAGATAATATTCCACAAAAGTAAAACCATTGGACAGCGTAAACGCCAATTGTGAAATCGGATTCGCCCCCGCTTCGGCGATGTGATAACCCGAAATGGAGACGCTGTAAAAGTTGCGGACTTTGTTTTTGATAAAATATTCCTGCATATCACCCATCAGTCTGAGCGAAAATTCGGTTGAAAAAATACAGGTATTCTGTGCTTGGTCTTCTTTCAAAATATCAGCTTGTACCGTACCACGCACTTGAGTCAACGCTTTGTTTTTCAAGTCATTATATACTGAGGGGTCTAAAATTGTATCGCCTGTTGTACCTAATAATTTTAAACCTAAACCATCGTTGCCTTCGGGCAAATCACCGAGATATATAGCGTTAGAGACGGCGAAGTTTGAAACTTCACCGTCTCTTGCAGTGACATATTTTTCACATTCTTGGTCAATCACCGCATTCATAAAAAACGCTGTCATAATAGCGGCAGGTCCATTGATGGTCATTGAAACCGACGTTTTAGGGTCAGTCAAATTGAAGCCTGAATACAGTTTTTTCATATCGTCGAGACAGCAAATATTGACACCCGAATTGCCCACTTTACCATAAATATCAGGTCGAAAATCGGGGTCTTCGCCGTATAAAGTCACTGAATCGAAAGCCGTTGAGAGCCTTTTGGCAGGTAAACCTTTGGAAACATAGTGAAAACGACGGTTGGTACGTTCTGGATTGCCTTCGCCTGCGAACATCCGAGTGGGGTCTTCGCCTTCGCGTTTGAAAGGAAAAACGCCTGCGGTGTAAGGAAATTCGCCTGGCACATTTTCTTGCAACGACCACCGCAAAATCTCACCCCAATCTTTGAATTTTGGCAATATCACACGTGGAATTTTATTGCCCGACAGGGTTTTGCGATAAATTGGCACTTTTATGTCTTTACCCCGCACTTGATACACAAATTCGTCAGCCCTGTAAGCTGCATACTTGGCTTCCCAATTTTCAATGATGCGTTTGCATTGCCCATCGAGTTGTAATTCGACTTCTTCGTACAATTTTTTTACTCCCCTCAGTATGTCTTCTTTATTTTCTATAAAATTTTGATTTTCAAGACTTTGTATTGTATTTTTTACAGAAAAAAGTTGTCTGGCAACATCCACTTGTTTAGCCACCCATTTGTCATAATTCCGATTATTTTCCGTAATTTCTGATAAATAACGGGTGCGATTAGGTGGGATGATAAATGTTTTATGAGTAGTGAGTACTGCGTTCCGAGAGGCAAGTTTTGAATGTGCGACAAAGTCAACGGTTGTTTTTTCTTTAATTTTTTCTAACAAATGGGCGTACAATTCATTCATACCCGCATCATTGAACTGCGAAGCCATTGTGCCGAAAACAGGCATTTCGTCAGTTGGTGCGTCCCAAAGATTGTGATTGCGTTGGTACTGTTTTTTGACATCGCGCAAAGCATCTTGCGCCCCACGTTTGTCGAATTTATTGATGGCGATGAGGTCGGCAAAATCGAGCATATCAATTTTTTCCAATTGCGTAGCCGCACCGTATTCGGGTGTCATCACGTAGAGTGATACGTCGGAATGGTCAACAATTTCGGTATCCGATTGCCCAATACCGCTTGTTTCGAGAATGATAAGGTCAAAATTTGCCCCCCTCAGTATATCAACCGCCGATTGCACGTATTTCGACAATGCCAAATTCGATTGTCGCGTGGCTAACGAGCGCATAAAAATACGCCCATTATTAATGGCATTCATACGAATGCGGTCGCCCAAAAGCGCACCGCCCGTTTTCCGTTTTGATGGGTCAACAGAGACAATAGCCACCGTTTTTTCATCAAAATCCATTAAAAAACGGCGAACCAACTCATCCACAAGACTCGATTTGCCCGCACCGCCTGTACCTGTAATGCCTATGATGGGTGTTTGGTGTTGAGGATTTGGTGTTTGGAGAGAAGCACGTAACTCGATTAGCCAGCCTTCATTTTGCTCAGGAAAATTCTCAACAGCAGAAATAAGGCGCGCAATACTGTCTGAAGGGACTCCTATGGAGAAGGGGTCTTTGGCAGACAGTTTTTTGACCTCACCATTGATGTTTTGACCCACTGGGAAATCACATTGCGCCAAAACATCGTTTATCATCCCTTGCAAACCCATTCGACGACCATCATCAGGCGAATAAAGCCGAGCAATGCCGTAAGCGTGTAATTCCTCAATTTCGTGTGGCAAAATAGTGCCACCACCACCGCCGAATATCTTGATTTGGCTTGCACCTCGTTCTTTAAGAAGGTCATAAGTATATTTAAAAAACTCAATATGACCACCTTGATAGCTTGTGATGGCTATGCCTTGCACATCTTCTTGAATGGCTGTGGTGACAATTTCTTCGACACTGCGGTTGTGCCCCAAATGGATTATTTCTGCACCCGACGACTGCATGATGCGGCGCATGATATTGATGGCAGCATCGTGTCCGTCAAAGAGCGAGGCAGCTGTGACGATGCGGATTTTGTTTTTGGGTTTGTAAGGTTGAATAGACATTGACATAACAGCAAAAAATTATTTGGTTTGAATTTGATTAGAAATTTTGGGCGAAATTAGTGCTTTTTACGTTCAAAACATGTGTATTTCAGCAATCAAGTGGAGTTAAAAAAGGGACAAACTTCACGTAGAAAACTTTTTTTCAACCCCTCAGTAATGCTTTGTAAATTTGTGCAAGAATTTGGTTTTCAATTTTTTAAAAAACAAGAAAAAACTTGTCCACAAAAACCTTAAAGGTTATCCACAGAATTGTAAACCGATTCAAAAGTTGTCAACAAGTTGGTTGTATAACTAAATTTTAGTGTGCAAGGAAAAATGATTAACTTTGTTGAAACAAAAAATGGTAAATTCGCTTTGAGATTAAACAAATATTTGTAACTTTGGTCGAGCATTTTGCAAAAGTGTTTGATTAAATAAAAATATACCCAATTTAGGGAAATTAAAGGTATGGAAGACTATAGAAGCAAAGATCAGAAACAACAGCGATTCGACAAATTGACGGGTGGCTCTTTCGGTGGTGGCGAGCGCAATCGTACCTCCGACCTCAGTTCATTTGTGTTTGGCAAGGTGCAACCTCAGGCTTTGCAGCTTGAAGAAGCCGTTTTGGGTGCTTTGATGCTCGATAAAGATGCCTTACCTGCGGTGATGGATATTTTGCGCCCTGAAAGTTTTTATACAGAGGCGCATCAAGCCATTTACAGAGCCATCACAGGATTGTTCAGAGGTTCTAAACCTATTGACCTTTTGACCGTAACGGAGGAGTTGCGGAAAATGGGTGCTATCGACACGATTGGCGGCTCTTATCACCTTGTGGAATTGACAAATCGTGTCGGTTCGGCTGCTAATATCGAATACCATGCTCGTATTATTGCTCAAAAACATATTCAGCGCGAGTTGATTAAAGTGTCAACGTCCATCATCAAAGATGCTTACGAAGATTCTACTGATGTTTTTGACCTTTTGGATAAAGCAGAACAAAGCCTTTTTTCTATTACTGAAACTAATTTGTCGCGCAGTTTTGAAGGCATGAATACCTTGGCGGGCAAATTGTTGAAACAAATTGAGTTACTTTCACAGAAAAAAGATGGTTTAACGGGTGTTCCAACAGGTTTTACAGAACTCGACCGATTGACTTCTGGTTGGCAGCCTTCGGATTTGATTATCGTCGCCGCACGCCCTTCGATGGGTAAAACGGCATTTACTTTGTCGTTAGCCCGTAATGCAGCGATGGAGTTTGGCAAAGGCGTTGCTTTGTTTTCACTCGAAATGTCGAATTTGCAATTGGTACAACGTCTTGTTTCGATGGAATCGGAAGTAAGTAGTAGCAAATTGCGGACAGGACAGTTAGAGCCACACGAATGGCAACAACTGCACACTTCGATTGAAAAAATGTCGAAAGCACCAATTTATATTGATGACACACCTGGTATCAATGTTTTTGAATTGCGCGCCAAATGCCGCCGATTGAAGGCACAACACGATATTCAGTTGATTATTATTGACTACCTACAGTTAATGACAGGTGGCTCAGAAGGCAATCGTGGAGGCAATCGCGAGCAAGAGATTTCATCTATCTCTCGTGCCTTGAAAGGTTTGGCGAAAGAGTTGAATGTGCCTGTCATCGCCTTGTCACAGTTGAGTCGTGCCGTCGAAACGCGCGGTGGTTCTAAAAAGCCACAACTTTCTGACTTACGTGAATCAGGTGCGATTGAGCAAGATGCCGACATCGTTTCGTTCATATATCGTCCAGAATACTATCAAATTATGGAAGATGAGCAGGGAAATTCGACCAAAGGCATGGCAACCATCATCGTATCGAAACATCGTAATGGTGCTTTGGGTGAAGTCAATTTGCGGTTTATCGGAGAATTTTCACGCTTTGCTGATAAAGACGACTTTAGTTTTAACAATCTCGCTGCCACCGTTGATGTCAACAGCCCGCAGAATAATATCATCCGATTGTCGTCACGTATGAATGATGACGATGTACCGCTTTTGCCAGTCGAACCTATGACCAATCCGAATAGAGGCAATGGAGAAGACATTCCATTTTAGATACTGAGGGGTAAGAATTTTTTTCAAAAGCCAAAAAGTTTTAAAACTTTTTGGCTTTTCTTTTAGTAAAATCCTACTTTTGCACGCCTTTTAGTAAAATCGCAATTTTTTCATTAAAAAATAAATAAAAACAATGGGTAAAGGAGACAAAAGAACCAAACGCGGTAAAATTGTTCTGGGTTCACATGGCAAAAGCCGTCCGAAAAAAGTAAAAGCAGCAGCTCCAAAAGCAACAACTGATGCACCTGCTGAAGCATAATGACCACGTTGCTGTGGCGTAAAAACAAATCCCGAACGTTTTTTTGAACGTTCGGGATTTTTGTTTTAAAGCAAATAAGACAAGACGTACCCCTCAGTATCAACGCATAAAATTATCCACCATGGTTTCCAAAACGGATAAAGTCACACTGCCTTGCGATAAAACGAGGTCGTGAAAGGCACGTATATCGAATTTTTCGCCTAAGCGTTTTTCTGTTCGTTGACGCAATGCCTTAATTTTGATTTCACCTATTTTATAACTCAAAGCCTGTCCCGGCCACGATATATAACGATTGATTTCGGTATTGACCTCATGTACTGACAAAGCAGTTCGACTACCCAAATAATCAATGGCTTGCTCGCGCGACCAACCGTAACCATGAATCCCTGTGTCCACGACAAGACGACACGCACGCCACATTTCATAGGTCAGACGACCGAAACGGTTGTAAGGGTCTTTGTAAAAACCCATTTCGTAGCCTAAATACTCAGAATACAAGCCCCAGCCTTCGCCAAAAGCATTGACATATAGGTTTTGCCGAAAACGTGGTAATTCCGTTAGTTCTTGCGCTAAAGCTGTTTGCAAATGATGGCCTGGCACTGCCTCGTGCAGCGTCAAAGATTCAAGCGTGTAGAAAGGGCGGCTGTCCAATTTGTAGGTATTGACCCAATAGGCACCTGCTGATTTGCTCGTGATGGGCGCACCACTGTATCGTCCACCTGTATAGCTCGGTGCTAAATAATCTGGAACAGGTGCAACAGTAAAAGGTTGACGGGGTAATTTGCCAAATAAAGCAGGTAAGCCAGCTTCGGCTTTTTTGGAGAGCCAAGCAGCACGTTGCAATAGTTCGTCTGCTGTTTTTGGATAAAATTGAGGGTCAGTTCTCAATTTTTCAATAAAGTTCTTCAAACTGCCTTTGAAACCGACCTCATTCATCACAGCTTGCATTTCGGCTTCGATGCGTGCCACTTCTTTCAAACCCAATTGATGCACCTCGTCAACGGTCATCGAAGTCGAAGTAAAATACTGGACTCTTTGCTGATAAAAGGCTTTTCCGTTGGGAAAGCTTGAGCCAACGCCAGCTTGTTTGCGTGCCTTGGGCAAGTACTCGGTTTCAAAAAATGTTTTAATCTGTTGATAGGTTGGCACGACATCGCCCATGATGCGTTTTTTAGCCATATTGACCAATTGAGTCCAAGTCGTGTCGGCAATCCCCATAGGTTGCTTCAAAAAGGGTTTGAAAAACAAAGATACTGAGGGGTCGTTGACAATGTGTATATCCCAAGATGGGCGCAAACCTTCGATGATATAAGCAGGTTGCGCAATGCCTTCTGCTAAACCAGAGCGTATCAATTCTAAGTTTTCATGTGTAAAACGGGGAAAATCGCGCAATTTATCAAGATACTTTCGCAAATCTTTTTCAGTCGTATAAACTCTGGATGTAATGCCCGCAAAGTCAATATGAAACGCATCATCACTTAAAATGCCGTTGCGATAGTGATGAAACTCAAACTCTTTCATCTCATTTTGTATGATAAAACGCAAGAGTTCAAGATTGATTTGCTGCTCAAAGGAAAAATCTTTCTTCGGCAATAGACTCAAAGAATCATTTAAATTTCTATAAAATTGGTAACGTCGGGCAAAATCAGACTCCTTAAAATATCCTAATGGTTGTGCAATAGCGGATATTGAACCTCCCGAAAATTCATTTACCATGAATCTATCGTAGGTAGCAATAAGTTCTGTTAGTTTTTTGTCTGCTTGAGCCGTTGCAGCGAGTTGAACAATAAAAAAACAAACGACGATGAATAAGAGTTTTTTCATTTGTAAAAGGTAAGATGGATTGATATTTTATGACAAAACTAAAAAAAAATTACTTTTGTCTTCTATTGTAACCTATTATTCGTAATAGAATCAATTTTTTTCAAAAAGCTAATATTCATCAAATCAATAACAAGCCAAAGCTATGCGAATCATCACGCTTTCTGTCATCTTATGCCTTTCTAATGCGCTTTTTGCTCAAAAAGCACCCGATTTCTTGACCAATTACAACGCTCAATGGGTTGAAAGCACGCTGAAAAATATGTCAATTGATCAAAAGATTGGTCAACTTTTCATGCCCCGTGGCAATTATAGTGGCAAAGGTTATGACCCCGAAAAATTGAAAAATTGGGTGCGACAATACCACTTGGGGGGCATTGTTTTTTTTGCAGGGCAGCCCTCAGTACAGGCACAAATCACCAACGAATTGCAAGCCATGTCGAAAGTGCCAATGCTGATTGGACAGGATTTTGAGTGGGGTTTAGCGATGCGGCTCGATAGCACCGTGCGTTTTCCGTACCAAATGGCTTTGGGTGCAATACCCAACAATGAAGAATGGATTGAAGAAATGGGTCGCGAAGTGGGCCGCCAATGCAATCGCTTGGGTGTTCATGTCAATTACGCGCCTGTGGTGGATGTAAACAACAATCCGAACAACCCTGTCATCAATTTCCGTTCGTTTGGCGAAGATAAAATGAATGTGACGCGCAAAGCCCTCGCGTATATGCGCGGTATGCAAAGCCAACGTTTGCTTACGACAGCCAAACATTTCCCTGGACATGGCGATACGGGTGTGGATTCTCACTACGATTTGCCGTTGATTGCACACGACAAAAAGCGTTTACTTGATATTGAACTGTATCCATACAAGGAGTTGATTGCCAATGGTTTATCGGGTATTATGACGGCGCATTTGAGTATTCCTGCTTTGGACAGTACCAAAAACTTGGCTTCAACTTTATCTCCAAAAATTGTAACTGATTTGCTGCGTCAAGATTTGAATTACAAAGGTTTGGTATTTACAGATGCGATGGATATGCAGGGTGCAGTTAAATATTTTCCAAACGGTCAAGCTATTGTGAAAGCTATTTTGGCAGGTAATGAAATTATCGAAACTTTTGAGGATGTGCCAACTGCTTTTAATGCCGTAAAAAAAGCCTATACTGAGGGGTTGCTGACGGAGCAAGATTTGAACAATCGGGTGCGAAAAATATTGATGGCGAAGTCTTGGGTTGGGTTGGATAAATACAAACCTATAAAAGTTGATGGGTTGGTTCAAGATTTAAACACCATTCAATCCGACCTTCTGAACCGCCGCTTTACTGAGGGGTCTTTGACTTTGTTGAAAAATCAAGCGGAGATTTTGCCCATCAAAGATTTGACCCAACGCATTGCTGTCGTCTCTGTTGATGCCAAAGAAACAACGGCTTTTCAAAAAATGACGCAAAATTATACGACTGTTTCGACCTTTATTTTACCACCCAATACAACTGATTCGGCGATACAAAACATTGTTAGTCAACTCAATAGTTTTGATTTGGTGGTTATTGGTGTGCATTTGCAAAACGTCAGACCGGGTGCAAAATATGGCATGACAGACATTAATCAAAAAGCTCTGACTGCTTTGACAAAATCAGGTAAAGCTGTGATGGTCATCTTTGGAAATCCTTATGCTTTGGACAAATTGGAAGGCTCGAACGATGCAAAAGCCGTTGTGATGGCTTATCAATTGACCAATTATGCTGAAGAAGCGGCGGCACAAGCCATTTTTGGTGCCATTCCGATGCAAGGTCGTTTGCCTGTGACGGTCAATCAAAATTATCCATTGGGTATGGGCGTTTCGACAAAAACTATGGGTCGTTTGGCTTATGGAACACCAGAAATGGTCGGTTTGGACAGCAAAATATTGATGCAACAAGTGGATTCAGTTGTCAATTTAGGCTTGCGAGAAAAGGCTTATCCAGGGGCAGTCGTGCAAATCGCCAAGGATGGGAGAGTGGTTTATCAAAAAACTTTTGGCTTCCACACATTTGAAGATGCTCAAACACACACACCCTCAGTAACAAGCAACAATTTTAAAGCGGATAACAAAAACGATGTGATGGATGAAAAAGTCCGCACCAATTACGATGAAGGTTTTAAAGGAAAATTGAATGAAAATGGGTCAAAAGATGCGAAAGGTGTGGTCAAAATGACCGATTTGTATGATTTAGCTTCTGTGACAAAAATCACAACTTCGGCTTTGGCAGTGATGCAATTGATGAGCGAAAACAAATTTGATATTGAGAAAAAATTTGCCGACTACTACCCTGATTTTGCGAATTCAAATAAAGCCAATTTGCGTTTCAAAGACATGTTGACCCACAAATCGGGTTTGCGCGCGTGGATTCCATTTTGGCAAGGCTGCATTGACAGCGTGGCAACGGTGAAAAACAGTACTGTTTTTAAACAAAAATATGCTGCGCAATATCATTTGGGCTTTTTTCAACGTCTTTTTGGTGGTCAGAAAAAAATAGATGCTAAAATCGCCCAAGCCATTCGCACTGACAAAAATTTGTGGAAAGACTGCCTAAACGCTCAATCTATCACGTGGCTGCCCAACACTTTGTCCGACAAACAGACCCCTCAGTATTCGATTCAAGTGGCTGATAATGTCTGGTTGAGCAAAGATTATAAGCCACAATTGTTCAAAGAAATCAAAGATTCGCCCATCAAACCCGAACAAGGGTATGTGTATAGTGATTTGCATTACTATACTTATCCCGATTTTATGGCAAAAATTACAGGTGTGGAATGGGAAACTTATTTGAAAAAAACATACAAAGCCATTGGTGCTAATTCATTGACGTACAACCCTTTGCGCTTTTATGATAAATCGCAAATTGCGCCCACAGAATACGATTCTTTGTTCAGAAAAACCCTCATTCATGGTCGTGTACACGATGAAGGCGCAGCTTTGTTGGGCGGCATTTCAGGTCATGCTGGTCTATTTGGCAATGCCAACGATTTGATGAAATTGATGCAAATGTATCTACAACGTGGCTCTTATGGCGGTCAACAATTCATCAAACCCGAAGTGGTTGACCAATGTACGCAGTATCAATTTCCAGAGTTGAAAAATCGTCGTGGCATTGCTTTTGACAAATTGGACTTTAATAAAAAAATAAGCAACGGCCCACAATCGGCTTCGGCAGAAAGTTATGGACATTCGGGTTTCACAGGCACATTTACATGGGTTGACCCTAAATACAATATCGTCTATGTATTTTTATCAAATCGTGTTTATCCAACCCGTGACAATGGCAAAATAGGTACTTTAAACATTCGGACAGAAGTAGGTGAGGCGATTTATCGGAGTTTGAAAAAGTAAAAATACCCCCTCAGTAAAAAAGCCCTTGAACGCAGGTTCAAAGGCTTTTTTACTGTATCAATATTCAATTTTTATTAGGTAATGGATTACCCTGTCTATTCGGCATTTGACCTTGGCGATTTTGCTTCATTTGTTTGATTTCATGCAGTTGTTTCAACATTTCTGCTTTAAAATCGCGCTCTGCTTTGTATAATTTAGCAATTTTCTTAGGCGAAATGACTTTTTTTAACTTTTGATAATACTCCTTACGCAATTCCAATTCACGTGATTGTTTATCCATTTCAGACATAATCAGTTTTTCAGCGTCGGCATCCGACATATCTTCGAGTGGTTTGTCCAACTTCACAGAAGTACGGATTTGTTTCATTTTCTCCGTATATTGGTTGTAAATAGGCCAAAACTGTTGTGATTCTTCGGGACTTAGGTTCAAACGTTGGGTGATGAACCCTATCCGACGTGCTTCGACACGATTTTTAATGCGGTCGCCATTGGGTTGTGTAAAGGCATCAACCGAAAATGAAAGTGCGATGAGAATAAAAAATATCTGCTTCATGTTTCTGTTTTTTTTAAAAAATATAAATTACAAACGTTTGCCACCGATGGTTTCTAAATCTTCATCATCGAGGGCTTCTTTCAAAAATTCTTCAATTTCTTCTTCAGTCAGACCCGATTCTGGATGTATAAATCCATCTTTTTTAGTTTCAATAATGTTTTGTATAGGTAATTGTAAATTTTCATTTACTGCCACATCTGCTTTTTTCTCTTCAACTGTTTTTGAATCCGTATTAACTGCGTTTGGCGGCGTATTAATTTTTTCTTCGCTAGTATTTTGTACTATAGGCGACTCAACAATTTTAGCTTCGTTTTTAGGGTCAGAGGTGTTTACCAATTCTTGCGGTGCTGCCATAGGATTGTCCATCTTTTGTGAACGAACTGCATACCAACCTACTGCTACCAACACAACTAAGCCTAATGCTGATAATGCTAAACGGGGTTTCAAAATCGTTGACAACCAACCATTTATCTGTTCAGGAAGGCTTGGAGAGGTTTTATACTGAGGGGGGGCTGTTAGCACCTTTGTATCTTCAGTTGTTTTTTCAATCACTTTGTCTGCCAGTGTATCGAAATACAAACGAGGGGTTTTGAACGGCTCGTTTTTCTGCTGTTTTTTCAAATCAGCAAGAAACGGTGACAGTTCTTGCAGTTCTTTTTCAAAATCTTCTTTCATGTTTCTGAATATTTTAATCTACTTCTATTCCTTTAAAAAAAGCCTCAATTTTCTTTGCAGCGTGGTGATATGAGGCTTTTAATGCACCCACTGATGTATCCAAAACGACTGACATTTCCTCATAAGGCATCTCGTCGTAGTAGCGGAGATTGAATACAGCTCGCTGCTTATCGGGCAAAGTCGCAATGGCTTGTTGCAACCGCAATTGAATCTCGTCGCCATCGAAAAACGCATCCGCACGCAGTTGATTGGCTAAGTGCGCATTGTTTGGGTCGTCAATCGTATCGGTTTCTTTGCGATTTCGATTGCTCAAAAAGGTAATTGCTTCATTCGTTGCAATGCGATACAACCACGTGAACAATTTCGATTTACCCTCAAAACGCTCAATATTTCTAAAAACTTTGACAAAAGCATTCTGTATCACATCATTTGCATCGTCATGGTCGAAAACCATACGCCTAACGTGCCGATACAACGGCTCTTGGTATGTTTGCATCAAAAGGAGGAAACCTCGTTCGTGAGTCGCTTCTTTTGATAGCAAATCCATTATGTATTCATCTGAAAATTGTTCCTTCACGTTTTCGACTGATTTTGATTTTTTGACTCAATTTTGAAAACAAGGTTTAATTTTGCCTTCTACTTTTTTAAAAATGGCTGTATTGTTGTATGGTTAACCTGTTGATAAAGCAAATTAATCATCTGAAAATACACGGATATAATAGAATATGACACACACCATCTTGATAGATTGCTCCGATGCCAAAGGTCTGGTGCATAAAGTAACAGGGGTTTTGTACCACAACGACTTGAATGTGGTGAGCAACCACGAGTTTGTTCAGCCCGAAACAGGACGTTTTTTCATGCGTACCGAAATTGACGGCAATATGGATGCCGAACGCATCCACAACGGATTGTCAGGCATTTTGCCTGCCGATGCCAATGTGCGCATTTCTGAAAATCGTAAAAAACGCATCGTTATTTTGGTGACAAAAGAGCATCATGCAGTTGGTGAATTGTTAATTCGGCATCAGTTCGGTGAGTTAAATGCAGAAATCTTGGCAGTCATTGGCAACCACGATGTACTGAGGGGGTTCGTTGGTCAGTTCGGTTTGCCCTTTTTTCATATTTCGCATGAAAAAAAGACACGCGATGAGCATGAAACCGAAGTTTTAGCCAAAATCAATGAATTTAGTCCCGATTACATCATTTTAGCGAAATATATGCGGGTGTTGACACCCAAATTTGTGGAAGACTATAATAATAAAATTGTCAATATCCACCACTCATTTTTGCCTGCTTTCATCGGTGCGAACCCTTACCGTCAAGCCTACGAACGAGGGGTCAAAATTATTGGTGCGACTGCCCATTTTGTCAACGACAATCTCGATGAAGGACCGATTATCATGCAGCAAGTGATACCGACCAATCACACCCAATCGCCACAAGAAATGGCGCAAATGGGGCGCGATGTCGAAAAAATCACACTTGCCAATGCCTTAAAATTGGTATTCAATGACCGTGTTTTCGTGAGTGGCAATAAGACGATCATTTTTGATTGAGATTGATCGAGCTTGATTGAGCCACGGATTGCCCGAATTAACGGATTGTACGAATTTTTTCAATCCATCTAATCCGTTAATTCGTGCAATCCATAGCTCAAAAACAAATCCGTTCCCAAAAATCATTTTTCCTAAACCATGTCATTTGTCGTTTAGCGTAGTTACGTGAGTGTTGTTTGATTTTGTCAACAGCCTCGGTAAGTGTCATTTGACCATCAAAATGGGCAAAAAGTTCGGTATAACCCACCGTTTGCAAAGCGTTCAGATGTCGAAAAGGATACAAAGTTTGGGCTTCATCGAGCAACCCCTCAGTCATCATGGCATCTACACGCCGATTGATGCGGTCGTACAGAACTTCACGAGGCCAATCCAAAGCTAAATATACAGGTTCAAAATTGCGCACTACTTTTTCTCCTGAACGAAAACTTGAAAACGGTTTGCCACTAACTTTCCAAACTGAAAGTGCGCGAATCAAGCGCATGGGGTTTTGAATATCTACTTGTGTAAAATACTCGTAATCAACCTCTTGTAATATTTTTTGCAAAAATTCAATCCCTTGTTTTTCAAAAAGGTCTTCAAATTCTTGCCGAATACTGAGGGGTACTTCTGGAAACTCGTCAAGCCCTTCGCACACGGCTCGAATGTACAAACCCGTGCCACCGACCATGATAGCCACATCTTTTTTTTCAAAAATAGCATTCAAAATCGCCAATGCGTCGCGCTCAAAATCACCAACTGAATACGAGTTGTGAATAGACAAGTTGCCAATCAAATGGTGTTTGGCTTGTGCCAATTCTGCGGGCGTAGGTTTGGCTGTGCCGATGGACATTTCTTTATAGAATTGGCGCGAATCGGCTGAGATGATTTCTGTTTCGTGCTGTTTTGCCAATTGGATGGCATAAGCCGTTTTGCCGCTCGCCGTCGGACCACCGATAACTATGAGTTTCTTTTTAGCTGACATAAGGCTGCGAAATTAGGAAATTTTTAATTTTGCTTCTTCAAATCACACTCAATCATAGAAATCAATCAAATCCATAAAAATTAGTGACACTGATAGACCTTAGCCACGATATATTCGATGGTCTTGTGACCTACAAAGGTTTGCCTGCGCCCATCATTTGCGATTATTGGAGTCGTGAAGCGTCTGCCGAGTTTTATGACAATGGCGATTCTTTCCAAATTGGGAAAATTGAGATGGTAGCGAACACAGGTACTTACCTCGATTGTCCATTTCATCGCTTTGCCGATGGTCACGACTTAGCAGAGTTGCCACTCGAAAATTGCGCTGACTTAGAAGGTATAGTCATCCGTGCGCCTTACGAAAAAGTGGGTGCAGCCGTTGATATTGCGCTGTTTGAAGGTAAAAACTTGAAAAATAAAGCCGTTTTAGTCCATACAGGCTGGTCGAAGCATTGGAATACTGAGGGGTACTTCGAGGCAGGACATCCATACTTGACAGTTGCTGCGGCTGAGTATTTGAAGCAATCGGGTGTGTGCTTGGTAGGCATTGATAGCCACAATATTGACGATACACGACACAAATCGCGCCCTGTGCACACGATTTTGTTGCGTGAAAATATTTTGATAGTCGAACATTTGACTAATTTGGCGGCTTTACCCGACGAAGGTTTTTACTTTTCGGCAGTACCACCTAAATTCAAAGGCGTGGGAACATTTCCTGTCCGAGCTATGGCAAGATTGTGAAGTGTCGCAATGGCTTTTTTTTTATTAACTTAAAACCAACCATGAAACTTTATCACATCGTGCGTCCTATTGTGACGTTAGCATATAAAATCTATTTCAAAAAGGTTTTTTTCACAGGTGCTGAAAACATACCACAAGGCAAACCTGTGATTTTTTCGGTCAACCACCCAACAGGTTTTTTTGAACCTACTTTGTTGGCTTGTGTATTTTGGGAGTGTGATTTTTACTTTATCACACGTGGTGATATGTTTCGGAAGCCATTTTATCGCAAAATTTTGGAAAATCTGTTGATGATTCCTATTTTTCGTTTTCGCGATGGTTTTGAAAGTATGAGGCAAAATACGGCTATCATGGATCAAATTCGTGATATGTTGAGTGAGAACAAGCACATCATGATTTTTAGCGAAGGCACGACGATAACAGTCAAACGTTTGCGCCCAATTCAAAAAGGTTTGGCACGCATGGCATTCAGCAATTATGAAAAATACGGTGACCTCGACCTCCAAGTAGTGCCAGTGGGTCTGACATACAGCGAACCTCACACCCCTCGGGGTGAAGTAATGATAAAAATTGGCGCACCGATACCCCTCAGTAATTACTATGAAATCCATACTCAAAATGCAGCAAAAGCCATAAACCAACTGACAAAAGATGTTGAAAAAGCGATGACGGCTTGTGTTGTGCATGTTGAAAAAGAATCGGATGAGGCATTGGCAGATGGGCTTTTAGATATGTATCAAAATACATTTCCACCTCAAACGTTTCCCATTTTTGAAAAATCATCAAGACGACTGATGGCGGAGCAAGAGATAGCCAATAACTTGAATCAATTGACTGAAAACCAACGTGTTGTATTAGGAGAGAAATCAGAAAATTACTTTTCAAAATTGCAAAAACAAGGACTCAATGATGTGGCTGTGGCACAACCCTATCATGCCAGTTTCAGAAACTTATTGGCTCTCATCATCGGATTTATACCATTTTTAATTGGTTGGTATGGGCATTTTTTACCCAACTGGTACAGCCGAAAAGTGCGCAATGAACGTGTCAAGTTTCTTGAATTTAAAGGACCTGTGATGGCGGGCGTTGCTTTGGGTGCGACTTTGATTCAATACATTTTGCTCCTTCTCATAGGTCTTGTAGTAGGTAGTTGGTCGCTGTGGTTATTCATTTCATCATTACCTTTTTTAGGCTATTACTCATTGGTTTACAAAGAATTACAGCAAAAATATAAGGCTTGTTCGCAACTGAATAAAACGGCTGAAAAGCAAGGCGGAGAGTCTTATATATCGGCACTCCGTGAGGAGCGACAAGCCATTTTAAGTATGGTCAGAGAAATGCCTCAATGACAATAAATTTGTAAGCAGTATGATAACAAAAAAAAATATCGCTATATTCCTTTCGGGTTCAGGTAGTAATGCTCGAAAAATCATAGAACATTTCAAAAACCACCCCTCAGTAAAAGTGGCACTTTTGGTGTCGAACAAACCTGATTTAGGTGCAAACCTGATTTCGGAAGAACATCAAATCCCGCTTTTAAGCATTACAAAACCAATGCTTTATGACGAAACAATATTTTTAAAATCTTTGAAAGACTATGAGATAGACTTTATTGTTTTGGCAGGGTTTTTGCTCCTTGTTCCACAATATTTGGTCAAGCAGTTCGACCATAAAGTGGTCAATATTCACCCTGCTCTATTGCCAAAATTCGGCGGCAAAGGTATGTACGGACACCATGTTCACGAAGCTGTAAAAGCATCGGGAGAAATAGAATCAGGTATGACGATTCATTTTTGCAACGCACAATACGACGAAGGAGATATTATTTTTCAAGCAAAAACCGTTATAGAGCCATCAGATTCGCCAACGGATATTGCCAGAAAGGTTTTAGTTTTAGAGCATACACATTATGCAAGGGTGATTGAGTCTGTTTTAGCCATTGGTCATTAAGTCATTGGTCAATTAGTCATTGACCAATGACCAAACAAAACTACCCATATCATGTCGTATAAGGCCATCGCATTTAACCTGATTTTAAGCATTTTTATCACCCCCTCAGTATGGACTCAGTCAACGCTTGCACCTGAGCCACCTAAAAACTATAAACAATTGATTCGTCTGGCTGAGAAATATGTCGAACAAGGTCATATTTCTGATGCTGCCCCCCTTCTTGAAACAGCTTATCAACTCAAACCACAGAAAACGGAAGTGGCGTATCAAGCAGCTTTACTCTATCTCAAAAGCCGAGAGTATCGCAAAGCCATCAACCTATTCAGACCTCTTGTTAATGAAAAGAAGTACCCTGATATTCATTTCGAGTTTGCTCAAGCCTTACAACAAGCTGGCGAATGGGACGAAGCCATTCCTGAATATTTGATTTATTTGAATCAGTACACTGGCAACGACCGTGAACAAGTGACTGAAAAAATTGAAGATTTCATAGCAGGCTGCTCATTGGCTATTCGACAATCAGACTCCACGAAAACTTCAAATATTATTGTAGGTCATCTCAACGAAAACATCAATACACAAGAAAACGACATTGCACCTGTGCCTTTTGGCGACGATGTGCTATACTTCACAACACGTTGGAATGATGTCGCTAAAATACTGCGCTCTCAGCAAGTCGGTAGTGACTGGATGCAGGCTGAACCATTAAAAAGCCTCAATGTACCAACGGCTAACTCTATTGGGAATGGGACTTTTGCACCCGATGGTTCTCGTTTTTACTGCACTATGTGTCAAGAAACTGCTAAGAAAAAGAAGAAAAGCTGTGGTATTTACTATCTTAAACGTACAAAAGACGGTTGGACAGCCCCTATTCGTTTGTCTGAGCGCATCAATTATACAGGCACCAACGAAGATGGTATGACGACTCATCCGTATGTGATTCATAAAGGCAATAGCGAAATTCTGTTTTTTGTCAGCAATCGAAAAGGTGGCAAAGGAGGCATGGATATTTGGCTAAGCGCACGCTCACGCAGTAACGAAAATTCTGAATTTGACAGCCCCATGAACTTGGGTAGTATCATCAATACTGAGGGGGACGAGGTAACACCATACTACAACGAAGACGAACAAACCCTTTACTTCGCTTCCAATGGGCGTGCGACCATGGGCGGTTTAGATATTTTCAAATCGCAAGGCTCGGGACAACATTGGACATCTCCACAAAATATGGGAGTTCCATTCAATTCCAGTGCAGACGATTGGTATTTTGTGAAAAACAAGTCGCAAATAGGTGGTTTTTTTGTATCAAATCGCCTCGTAGGCATAGAAAAAATCACTTCTAAAGACGACGATATTTTTAGTTTCACTGTTAATAATCGTATTGAATTATTGGTTTTAGGTCGTGTTTTTGACAAACAAACATCGAGTTTACTCGAAAATGCCCGATTGTCGCTTTATGAAATTCGTGCGACCAATGATGATAATTTGCGTTTATTATCTTCATCGGTCTCAAGAGAAGGGACGTATCAATTCACGGTTTTACCACAAAAAAGCTATGCTTTAGAAGCTGAAAAAGACGGATTTCAAGCTTCGCACAAGACGTTTTCAACAAAAGATAGCTTGAAAAATGATATGTTCGATTTTTTTCTCGAACGGTACATACCTGCACCGGCTCTTTCAATGGAAGTTTATGGACAATATCCAACGCCTACCGATGCGAAAAAGGACGGAAAGCCAAAAGTTAGATCCGTTGCTCTGAAAACTGAAACAATCCATAAAGAAACGGAATCAGTCAAAACAAAGAAAACAGAAACAGTCCCTACAGGCAAGACTAAACCTGTAAAAGAAACGGTACAGTACAAAATCCAATTGTTTGCTTATGAATCAGACTTGGATAAAGTCAACACAAAAAAATTGAAAAAAGTAGAAGATTTAGGTGACTTTGATACTGAAATAGCACAAATCAATGGCAAACGTTACACACGAATTTTATTGACTTACAATACTTACGAAGCGGCTTTGTCAGCACTTCAAAAAGTAAAATCAAGGTCACTGACAGATGCGTTTATAGTCAGATATGAGAACGGCAAGCGCATCAATAAAAGCAAATAATAAAAAAGGCTGTCACGTTTTTGTATTATTTTGCCATACGGGTTTCATAAATTTTTGACCTCAAACGCTTTGAAAAAAGGCTAAAAACGCTTCTCTATTTACTCGTCTTTGAATCTGATATAATTTATATCAGTCTCCTTTACTGTACTTTGGCATGACCAAAATACGGTAATTGAAAATATTTTTCTTTCAAAATTATGTCTTAATTAAGTGATTTCTAAATATTTAGAAATGTGTAAAAAATAATTACCAAATTTAACCTTGACTGAGGCTAATAGGGATACTAACTTTGTATCATCAAACCGAAAGGATGTCACAGAAAAAATAGAAAATCCAGACGGTAAATCTTACAAATTTTGACAATTCGTGCAACGTTGCACCATCAGTTTTCAAGGACAAAACTTACACATACACTTAATTGAACGAATCTTTACAATTTTACAAAACAGACAACACTAGGAACAAATACACTATTTTATCAAGAGCTTTTTAAGAACAAACACGGTTTTACGAACAACACTGTTTTTATTTATTTTTTGCAACAACAAACTTAATAATTTCAGACACCCATTTTTAAAACCTCTCATTCTCTTTTTGTCGAATCCCGATGCGTACAGCATTGGGATTCGACTTTTTATTTTATACCCTGTATGAGTTCTTTTTCAGTAAAAAATACTGAGGGGGTATGTGCCTTGAAAAATTTGTTTAATTTTGCCTAAATCAAATTGTTTGAAATTTTAGATTAAATGGCGAATCCAAACCTTGACGCGACGGGCAAAAATCAATCGAATGAGGAAAAACTCATCGAAAGAGCCTTGCGCCCAAAAGCCTTAGACGATTTTAGTGGGCAAGCAAAAATTGTTGATAACTTAAAAATATTCATAGGTGCTGCCAAACTGAGGGGTGAAGCACTCGACCATGTTTTATTGCATGGACCGCCAGGCTTAGGTAAAACCACTTTGGCACATATCATCACTAATGAGTTAGGGTCGAATTTGAAAATGACCTCAGGACCTGTTTTGGAAAAACCGGGCGATTTGGCTGGCTTATTGACGAACTTGGATGCTGGCGATGTCTTGTTCATTGATGAAATCCATCGTTTGAACACAGTTGTTGAAGAATACTTGTACTCTGCCATGGAGGATTACAAGATTGACATTATGATTGATTCGGGTCCCAATGCACGTTCCATTCAGTTGTCGTTGAGCCCTTTTACATTGATTGGGGCAACAACGCGTATGGGGCTGTTGACCTCGCCCATGCGGGCGCGTTTTGGCATCAATTGTTTGTTGGATTATTACGATGTCGAAACTTTAAAACGCATTCTTTTCCGTTCTGCCGAGATTCTCAATACGCCTATTACTGAGGGGGGAGCTTTAGAAATCGCACGTCGTTCAAGAGGGACACCGCGCATTGCCAATGCCTTATTGCGCCGTGTGCGTGACTTTGCACAGATGAAAGGAAATGGGAAAATTGACGTAGAAATTGCCAAATTTGGATTGAACGCTCTGAATGTGGACGAAAGTGGATTGGATGAAATGGATAATCGCATTTTATCTACCATTGTTCATAAATTCAAAGGTGGACCTGTGGGTCTGACGACGATTGCCACTGCTGTTGGAGAGGAAGCTGGAACAATTGAAGAAGTACATGAGCCTTTTTTAATCATGGAGGGCTATCTGCATCGTACGCCACGAGGTAGAGAAGCCACTGAAAAAACCTATTTGCACCTTGGCTTGAAACCACCGCCTTCCACGCAAGGTCTATTATTTTAGACAATTCAAAAGTTCAAAGTTTAACAAAAATGATGAAAAATATTGTCCATACATTGGTTTTATGCTTACTTTTTGTAGCGGCTTGCACACCGACTAAGATTTTTATTGCTGACGAACGAGTATCTTATCACCGTATGAAAACGGCAGATACACTCACAGGCGACCCCTCAGTAGAAAAGCTCATAGCGCCTTATCGTTCAAAGTTAGAAGTCACGATGAATGAAGTCATCGGTCAAGCAGCACAGGAATTGACCCACGCTACTCCTGAAGGTCTGATGGGCAATTGGGCGGCTGACCTCATTCATAGGCAAACTGAAGCCATTTATGGTAAAAAAATAGACTTTACACTGTTGAATCAAAGTGGTTTGCGCATAAAATCCATTGCTAAAGGCGATGTGACGCGCAGCAAAATGTACGAACTCATGCCTTTCGACAATCAAATAACCGTTTTGCAAGGCAGTGGTGCAGATGTCGAAAAGCTGTTTCAAACCGTTGTAGCAAAAGGAGGTTGGCCCATCTCCCATGCGACTTGCGAAATTCATCCGATGCCCGATGCGCCTTTGGCAAAAAATATCAGAATCGGCGGCGAACCTTTACAACAGGAGAAAATATACACCTTTGCCTTGCCCGACTACATCGCAAACGGTGGCGACAATACGCAACTATCGGGTCTTAAAAGAACTGATTTAAACAAACTCATGCGCGATGCTTTCATAGAAGGTGTTCAAAAAGAAAAAATTCTCGATGCCAAGTTAGAAGGTCGTATTATTGTTGTAAATCATTGAAAGTAAATGAATTAAACTATGAATCGTCGTCATTTTATTCAAAATATCAGCACAGGTGCATTGCTCATCGGTACAGGCAATTTTCCAATAGAAGCCTTAGCTGCCACCAAACCCGAAATCGTCAAACTAACCATTTTGCATACCAACGATGTTCATTCAAGGGTTGATCCATTCCCGATGGACGGCACAGCCAATCAAGGTTTGGGCGGTGCAGCGCGTCGTGCCACTTTGATAGATAGGATTCGCAAACAGGAGAAAAATGTACTGCTGTTCGATGCAGGTGACATATTTCAAGGTACACCCTATTTCAATTTTTATGGTGGCGAATTAGAAATGAAACTCATGTCCGCTATGGGCTACGATGCAGCAACAATCGGCAATCACGACTTCGATGGCGGTATAGAAGGTCTTGAAAAACAATTAGTTAACGCGAATTTTCCTTTGCTCATTGCCAACTACGATTTTTCAAATACGGTGATGAAAGGTAAAACGCTTCCCTATAAAATTTTTAAAAAACAAGGTATCAAAATAGGTGTTTTTGGTATCGGCATCAAGTTGGAAAGCCTCGTACCAAAAGCTATGTACAAAGAAACGGTCTATCAAGACCCCCTCAGTAAAGCCAACGAAACAGCTGCCTTTTTGAAAAATGAAGCCAAGTGCGATTATGTGGTTTGTCTGTCGCATTTGGGCTATAAATACGAACGTGCAGGCGAGAAAGACCGTCCCAGCGACATCCGTTTGGCTGAAAACAGCCGTCATATTGACCTCATCATTGGCGGACACACGCACACGTTTTTGAAACAGCCTGATATTTTGAAAAACCTTGATGGCAAACCGTGCCTTGTCAATCAAGTCGGTTGGGCAGGCATCATGGTTGGGCGTATAGACGTGTTTTTCGAGCGCACGAAAGCCAATCGGTGCGAAAGTTGCCAAAATTTATGGGTTGGTAAAGAAAAATAAGGTTTTACGAAAAAAAGACAAAGTAAAGGTGTACGGAAACAGAAATAAGCCTTTAACTTTGCCGCACTTTCTAAAAAATGGTTAAATAAAATGAATTTCGTTACAAAACATCATCACCATCACTCAACTGACTTGCTCTTGGGCAATTGGTGATGCCGTTGTTTTGATTCGATTTTTTATATCATAAACAAAAGAGGCTTGCTGGTTGACCAAACCACAAGCCTCTTTTAGTTTTTTCTAACTAATTAATTATCAAATATTTAAAAATGAAACGCCTACGCATCGCCGTTCAAAAATCGGGACGGCTCTCCGAAATCTCACTCGAACTCTTGAAAGAGTGTGGCATTGATGTCAAAAATGGCAGAGCGCAACTCGTCGCTTCTGCATCCAACTTCCCGCTCGATATTCTCTACCTCCGCGACGACGACATCCCTCAGTATGTCGAAGACGGTGTGGCAGATTTGGGCATCTTGGGCGAAAATGTCGTTGTCGAAAGCCGTGCAAATATTGACATCATCAAAAGACTCGATTTTGGTCGTTGCCGTTTGTCGTTAGCCGTCCCAAAAGCTGTTGATTATCAAGGACTTGAGTATTTCCAAGATAGAAAGGTGGCGACATCGTACCCCAATATTCTCAACGATTATTTATCTGCCAACGGCATTACTTCTGAAGTTCATGTCATCAGTGGCTCAGTCGAAATTGCGCCCAATATCGGTTTGGCAGATGCCATCTGCGACATTGTTTCCACGGGTTCGACCCTTTTGAGCAATGGTTTGAAAGAAGTCGAAAGCATTTTTCGTTCAGAAGCCGTTTTGGTCAGCCGAAAGGGATTGGATACTGAGGGGGCCAATATTTTACAAAAATTATTGTTCCGTTTGGATTCAGTTCGTGCGGCGAAGTCGAACAAATATGTCGTTCTGAACGCACCCAACGACTCGATAGAAGCCATTACGCAAGTTTTACCCGGCATGAAAAGCCCAACCGTCGTGCCTCTGGCTACTGAGGGGTGGTCAGCGATTCACTCTGTTTTGAATGAAGAAAAATTTTGGGACATCATTGATGATCTTAAAGCTGCAGGTGCGCAAGGCATATTGGTTGTTCCAATCGAAAAAATGATAATTTAATTATGAAAATCTATAAGCAACTCAACCCATCCGACTATTCTACCGCGTTGACTCGTCCAACGATGGATACATCGGTGCTGTTTGATTCTGTGCAAGCCATTTTGACCGACATCAAGCAAAATGGCGAAACGGCTGTTCGGAAATATGCCGAAAAATTCGATAAACTCGTTCTCGATGAATTGAAAGTGACTGAAGAAGAGTTTTTAGCTGCTGAAAATGCGTTATCCGATGATTTGAAAACAGCCATTTTGACAGCAAAAGCCAATATTGAGACTTTTCATCAACGTCAAAAAGGAGTAGTTGAAGTTATTGAAACCATGCAAGGTGTACGTTGTTGGCGCAAATCAGTTGGTATTGATCGCGTTGGCTTGTACATACCGGGCGGTACGGCCCCATTGTTTTCAACCGTTTTGATGTTGGGTGTGCCTGCTCAAATTGCTGGTTGTCAACAGATTGTGCTGTGCAGTCCCCCCTCTCCAAAGGAGTCTTTTCAGACAGTAATAGACGAAAAAACGGGCGAAAAACAGATTCATCCTGCGGTTTTGTTTGCGGCAAAGGCGTGTGGTATCACAGAAGTTTTCAAACTGGGCGGTGTGCAAGCCATTGGAGCGATGGCTTATGGCGCAGGTTCAGTACCACGTGTGTGGAAGATTTTTGGACCGGGCAATCAGTACGTCACAGCCGCCAAACAACTCGTAAATACTGAGGGGGTGGCCATTGACATGCCTGCGGGTCCCAGCGAAGTATTGGTGATAGCCGACGAGACAGCAAACCCTGATTTTGTTGCCATTGACCTCTTGTCTCAAGCAGAACACGGTGTTGACAGTCAAGTGGTTTTAGTTGCTTTTTCAGAAACGATTGTAAATAATGTTTTGCAAAGCATTGAAAAACAATTAATTGAATTGCCAAGAGCCAATTTAGCCCAAGAAGCTTTGAAAAATTCCGTTGCGATTATCGTAGAAGATGAAGAAGAAGCGATGCAAATTTCAAACTATTATGCCCCTGAGCATTTGATTTTGCAAGTTGCCAATGCCGATGTTTTAAGTGAAAAAGTGGTGAATGCGGGTTCGGTTTTCATCGGTCATTGGTCGCCAGAGTCCGTTGGCGATTATGCTTCTGGCACAAATCATACTTTGCCCACCAATGGCTATGCCAGAGCCTATTCGGGTGTATCAGTGGATAGTTTTGTTAAAAAAATCACTTTTCAACGGTTAGATACTGAGGGGGTCAAAAATATCGGGAAAACGGTGGTGACTATGGCAGAAGCTGAACAATTGGATGCTCATGCGCGGGCGGTTTCGATTCGGTTGGAACAATTGCACTAACTAATCAAAAGACGTTTGTTAACGTACAACGGTAGAGCTAATTTAAAAATGATTCAATTTAAAAAATTGATAAACAATTATTTAGGAATCTTCATAGTTAAATTTAAATAAATGAATATCAACGCTTTAGTTCGTCCAAATATCCTAAAAATGAAAGCTTACTCATCGGCACGCGATGAGTTTAAAGGTGCGGCATCGGTCTTTTTAGATGCTAACGAAAATCCATATCCGAACGATGGTTTGAATCGTTATCCTGACCCTTTGGCGATGGCAGTGAAACGCGAAATTGCTAAAATTAAAGGCGTGGACACCGAAAATATCTTCTTGGGCAATGGCTCAGATGAGGTGATTGATGTCTTGATTCGCATTTTTTGCGAGCCTCGCGTGGACAATATTATTACGTTGCCGCCGACTTATGGTATGTATCAAGTCTCAGCGGACACCTGCGATGTGGCGGTCAAAACTGTGCCTTTGACGGTGGATTTTCAACCGAAAGTAGAAGAAATACTGAGGGAGGCTGATGAACACTCAAAAATTCTGTTTATTTGCAGCCCAAACAATCCGACGGCAAACAATATCGAAGCGAGTAGGATTTTGAACTTGCTCAATGCGTTCAAAGGCATCGTGGTTGTGGATGAGGCGTATATTGATTTTTCGACACAGCAAAGCTGTATTGAGTGGATTTCAACTTTCCCGAATTTGGTTGTGATGCAAACATTTTCTAAGGCTTGGGGCATGGCGGGTATCCGTTTGGGTATGGCTTTTGGCTCAAAAGAGGTGATTGATTTGATGAACAAAGTGAAACCACCTTATAATGTCAACGAGTTGACACAAAGAGCGGCTCTTGATTTGTTGAAAAACAAAGCCGCTAAAAAGGATGCGAATGTGAAAGAAATCCTTGCCGAACGTGAAAAAATGGCGGCTATACTGAGGGGGTATGATTTTGTGGAAAAAGTGTATCCGAGTGATGCTAATTTTATTTTAGTCAAAATTCCTCGTCCAAATGAGATGTATCAATGGCTTTTGACACACGGCATTGTAGTGCGGAATCGCCATACAGTGACGCTTTGTGAAGGCTGTTTGCGGATTACGGTTGGTACTCCCGAAGAAAACAGAGAATTGCTGCGAGTGATGAAAGAATCGCAATTTTTAATTGCTTGAAATTTACAAACAATTAATTATCAATTTATTATAAAAAAATAAAAAAATGGAAAACCTAAAAAGTACCATCGAAGCGGCTTGGAATGACCGCTCACTTTTGAAAGAAAAGGCAACACAAACGGCTATTAGAGACCTCATTGAGTTGTTGGATAAAGGACAAGTACGTGTCGCAGAACCTGTCGTTGCGAAAGATGAAGCAACCGAGGGGGGCTGGATTGTGAATGATTGGGTCAAAAAGGGCGTGATTCTGTACTTCCCCATTCAGCAAATGGAGACGATTGAAGTCGGCCCGTTTGAGTTCCATGACAAGATTGCCTTGAAGCGTGAGTTTGCGAAGCAAGGTGTGCGCGTTGTGCCTCATGCGATTGCGCGCTATGGTTCATTTTTGGAATCGGGGGTGATTATGATGCCAAGTTATGTCAATATTGGTGCTTATGTCGGTAGCGGTACAATGGTGGATACTTGGGCAACGGTCGGTTCGTGTGCGCAAGTAGGCAAAAATGTGCATTTGAGTGGCGGTGTTGGTCTGGGTGGTGTACTTGAACCTGTGCAGGCTTCACCAACTATTATCGAAGATGAGTGTTTTATTGGTTCTCGTTGTATTGTTGTAGAAGGAGTACGTGTTGAGCGTGAATCAGTGCTGGGTGCGAATGTTGTTTTGACGCAATCAACCCATATCATTGATGTAACAGGCTCAGAGCCAGTGACTTACAAAGGGCGCGTACCTGCGGGTTCGGTTGTGATTCCTGGAACTTACGAAAAGGAATTTCCTGCTGGTAAATACCAAGTTTCCTGTGCTTTGATTATCGGCAAACGTAAGCCGAGTACAGATAAAAAAGTGTCGTTGAACGATGCTTTGCGTGAGTTTAATGTGGCAGTTTAAGGTTTCAGCAGCTAAAAACAAAAGAGCCACCCCTTGTACTGAGGGGTGGCTCTCTTGTTTTTAGCTCACAAAACGGCTATTTTTATTCATTTCAATTCGCTGTCAACAGCTCTTTAGCATTCGCTAAAGCAGAGGCAGACGGCGGGTTTTGACTCAACATGACAGCGATGGCTTTGATGCGGTCTTCTTTACTGAGGGGGCGCACGCTGGTCAATGTGCGGTCGGTTGTGTGGTTTTTATAGACGAAATAGTGTTTATCGGCTTTGGCTGCCACTTGTGGTGCATGGGTGATGACCACAACTTGGTGGTGCGAAGCCAAACTTTGAAGGATATTGCCCATTTTCAAAGCCACATCACCAGATACGCCCGAATCAATTTCGTCGAAAATCAAGGTCGGTAAGGGTATCGCAGAGGCCACAAGGGATTTGGTACACAACGCCAATCGGCTCAACTCACCACCAGAGGCAACGTCTTTGATGGGCATCATACGCGACCCTTTGTTGGCAGCAAAAAGGAACTGAACGTCGTCCATACCTGTCGGCGTAAGGTCGTCTAAATCAATGGTTTGTACTTTTAGTTTGGCATTTTCCATGCTGAGTTGGCGCAACATGGCTTCTACTTTTTCTTCAAATTGTGGCACGACAAACTTGCGTTTGGCAGACAGTTCGTTTGCCAATTTTTTCAACACTTCTTCTTGTTGAGCGAGGTCTTGTTGGAGGGTTTCTATCTCCTCGGAAAGGTCGCCAAAAGCATCAAGTTGTTTTTGCAAATCATCTTGGATGCTGAGGAGTTGTTCGACGGTGGCAACACCGTGTTTTTTCTCTAATTTGTAAATCGTATCGAGTCGCGTTTGAATCTCGGCAATGCGTTCGGGGTCATATTCGGTATCTTCGGCGATGGATTCGAGTTCACCACCAATGTCTTCGAGTTCAAATAAGAGGCTCTCGAAGCGTTCATAGAGTTTGGATACTGAGGGGGTGTATTTTTTGACCTGACTGATACTCGCACTGATGGAACGCATCTGCCCAACTATCGCATTTTCGTCTTCGCTGATGGCTTGGTAGGCGGCGGAGAGATTGCGTTTGATGGTTTCGGCGTTTTGCAGACGTTGCTGGTCGGCTTCGAGGGTTTCTTGTTCCCCTTCGATGAGTTCGGCTTTGTTGAATTCGTCGAGTTGGAAGTTTAAGAAGTCAATTTCACGAGCTGACCTTTCGTTTTTCTCAATCAACTGAGCCAATCGTTTTTTATCGCTCTGAAAAACTCTGTATTTTTCGGTGTAAATACTGAGGGGGTGCTTGTTGCCAGCCAAAGCATCAATCATTTGCAATTGGAAAGAAGCATCGTGGATGTCGAGTGTGTCAAATTGCTGATGCAAATCCACCAATTTGCCCGAAAAAGCTCTGAGTTGTGCCAGATTGACAGGTGTATCGTTGATGAAGGCTCGTGTTTTGCCAGCGGGTGTCAATTCGCGGCGTACGACGGTTTGGGTATCGTAATCAATTTCGTGTTCATCGAAAAAAGATTGCAAATTGTATGCAGAAATATCGAAATAACCCTCAATGACACACTTTTCGGTGGCATTGTACAATACTTTGGTATCGGCGCGATTGCCTAAAATCATGCCCAAACCACCCAAAAGGATGGATTTACCTGCGCCTGTTTCGCCTGTGATGATGGTCAAGCCTTTTGAAAACTCAATTTCAAGGCTCTCGATGATAGCGTAATTCTTAATCAACAGTCGTTGAATCATCTTTATTTCATTTTCGGTATTCTCAATGCCGCAAATTTAACGATGCTTCAACGGTTTTTGTTAATAATTTTAAAACAAATATTGGTACTTAACAGTTTTTGTTTAAAAAAAGAACAGTTTTTACACTAAATTAAAATAAAACGCCATTGATACTGAGGGGTTTTGTAGCTTTGCGGCTTATTAGTGACGACCTTTTAGGTCAAAAAATGTTTTTTTATTTTTAAAAATAACCAAGCATGACTTGGGTTTACTTTATTTTTTATGAAAGTTACGGACTATTTTGAGGCAGCACAAGACAAAACCTTGATTTCATTTGAAGTTTTACCGCCTGTGAAAGGGGGTTCGATGCAGTCTATCTTCAATACGCTTGACCCTTTGATGGAGTTTAAGCCCCCTTTTATTGATGTCACCTACCACCGCGAGGAGTTTATCTACCGCAAACGACCCAGCGGTTACTACGAAAAAACAGCCATCCGCAAGCGTCCTGGCACAGTCGGGATTTGTGCGGCCATCATGCACCGTTATGGTGTTGATGCTGTGCCACATTTGATTTGTGGTGGCTTCTCGAAAGAAGAAACGGAAAACGCTTTGATTGACCTCAACTTCTTGGATATTAACAATGTCTTGGCTTTGCGTGGCGACGCAGCGAAGTTTGAAGCGCATTTTGCACCGCATCCCGACGGGCATCCGTATGCCATTGACCTCGTGAAACAAATTGGGGACATGAACGAAGGCAAGTATCTCGACCCAAATATCTCAAACGGGGCTAAAACAAACTTTTGTATTGGCATCGCAGGCTATCCTGAAAAGCATTTTGAGTCACCTAATTTGGAAACAGATTTGTTATTCACGAAACAAAAAGTAGATGCAGGTGCGAATTATATCGTAACACAGATGTTTTTTGATAATAAAAAATACTTTGACTATGTGAAAGCCTGCCGAGAGGTAGGTATCAATGTGCCGATTGTCCCCGGTTTGAAGCCTATCACTAAAAAAGCACAATTAGTAGGTATTCCACGCGTGTTTTTTCTCAATTTGCCCGATGAGTTTGTCAAAGAAGTGATGAAAGCAGAGGATGATGCGGCAGTACGCGAAATTGGTGTTGAGTGGTGTATTGCACAGTCGAAAGAATTGAAAGCGGCAGGCGTGCCTTGCTTGCACTACTACACGATGGGTGATGTGAAAACCATCAAACGCATCGTGGAAGCCGTTTATTGAGACTTTTAAGAGGTTTCTACTGAATTGAAAAACTGAGGTGGTTAGGGTTTATAACTCTAACCACCTCAGTTTTTATACCCTTATTTTGCAATTATGCGACTGTTTTATTTTTTTCTTGATAAGCTAAGGCAAACTTTAACTGACCATAGGTGAATCGTTCGCTAAAAAACTCATGTAACTCTTTCAATTTTAAAGGCTCTGGTAGAAAAGCGACCCCTTCAGTAATTTCTTGAATATCTGCCAAACTAACGAATTGAAACACATCAATCGGCTCACCTGCTTCGTAGAGTTGAACCAAGTGCGACTGAATCGTTGTTGGTGACAGAAAACGTTGTTCGGCTATTTCTTCGATACTCAAACCTGTTTTGAACAGATTGTATGTCACCGTTTGAGTTGGTACTTTAGATTCTTGTGGTGCTTTCGGCGGTTTTTGCAAAACCTTTTCGGCTGCTTTTTCAATCAAGTCTGTTTTTTCAAGTTGTTTGGGTTCAACCTTTTGCATCACTGCACCGCTCTCGATGAAGTCAGGGTTTTGACTCAAAAAGGTTTCTATTTTGTCTAAAAAATCCTGACCATATTGCTGCCATTTTTGCTCGCCAATGCCTGATATTTGGCGCATCTCGTACTCGTTACGTGGCACAGATGCTGCCATTTCGCCCAAAGTCGCATCCGAAAAAATAATATAAGGCGGCATACCTTTTTCGATGGCTAAAAGACGGCGAAACTCTCGTAAATAATCGAAAAGTTGGTTTTTGATGCGCAAACGAGGTGTTGCTGCTTCCGTTTTGGCTTTTTGCTCTTTTGCTTTTTTCTCAATTTCTTGACGTTCTTTGATACTGAGAGGTTTGAAAAGTTGTACTTTTTGTCCATTGAACAACACTTCTTTCGCCGAAGGTGTCATTTTTAGTTTGTGTTTATCTTCATACGCAATTTCCAAATAACCCAATTGTATGATTTGCCACACATACGACTGCCACTCGGTGATTGGCACATTGCGCCCTACGCCATAGGTTTTTATCTTGTCGTAACCGCGCTCAATCACTTCATATTTCGATGACCCCCTCAGTATGTCCACCAAAAGGCTCATATTCACTTGCTCTTGTGTGCGTGCGACCGCCGAAAGAGCCATTTGAGTCAAGATTGTACCATCAATATACTGAGGGGGGGCATTGCAGATGTCGCAATTGCCACAGTTTTCGGTGTGATTCTCTGAAAAATAGTTCAAGAGAATGCGGCGACGACAGATTTGGGCATCAGCGTACTGCAACATCCTATCCAGTTTCGCATTTTGAATCTCTTGATTGCTACTTTCCAGTTGTCCAAACATTTCCCGATAGGCATTCACATCGGCAAAACTGTAAAATAAAACCGTTTCAGCAGGCGCACCGTCGCGCCCTGACCGTCCAATTTCTTGGTAGTACGATTCTATATTTTTGGGTAAATTGTAGTGAATCACCCAACGGACATTCGATTTGTCAATGCCCATACCGAAGGCAACCGTCGCACACACCACCTGCACTTTGTCGTTCTGAAAATCCTCTTGCACCTTAGAGCGTTCGCGTGGCGACATTTGAGCATGATAGGCAGCCGCTTTGATATTATTGGACAACAATTTGACGGCAACTTCTTCGGTACTGCGGCGGCTGAGGCAATAGATGATGCCGACTTGTTGAGGACGGCTTTTGATAAAAGCCAAAATCTGTTCCATGCGTTTCTGACCTGGACGCACCTCAAGACTCAAATTAGGGCGGTCAAAACTGGAGATAAATACTGAGGGGTCATTGAGATTGAGTTTTTCAATGATGTCTTTGCGGGTCAATTTATCAGCCGTTGCTGTCAAGGCGATGATGGGGATGTGCGGCATTTGTTGTTTCAAAAAGCCTAATTGAGCATATTCAGGTCTGAAATCGTGTCCCCAAGCTGAAATGCAATGCGCTTCGTCAATCGCAATGAGCGAGATGTTTAAGTTTTTAAGAATAGGTAAAAAAGACTGAGATACAGCCTTTTCTGGCGATACATAAATGAGTTTAATTTTATTTTCAAAAAGCTGATTTTCAATTACTTGTGACTCTGAATAACTTTGGGAAGAATTCATAAAAGCCGCTGCAATGCCATTGGCTTTCAATGCCTCCACTTGGTCTTTCATCAAAGAAATCAGAGGCGAAACAACCACCGTGACCCCCTCAGTAGTGACCGCTGGAATTTGATAACAAATGGATTTGCCACCGCCCGTCGGCATCAACACAAGGCAATCGCGTCGGTCATAAATGGACTGAACGATGTCGGCTTGCATGGGTCGAAAAGTATCATAGCCGAAGTATTTTTTGAGCGCGGCTTGTGCGTTTGAGATATTCATATTATGCTGTCGTCGTCAAAAAGATATTCTCAGAATGCAGCAAAGTTAATTTTTTAAAACAAAAAAGTTGTTTTTGATGCCAATAAAATCAAAAACAACTTTAAAAATCAACAATTTGAATAAAATTAATAAGCTAAAAATAATATCCAACAAGAAATGAATGATGCCAAGGTTTGAAAATATTGTCGTTGATATTGGCAGGAATGAGACTCAATGGGAACTGCTCCATTTTTACCTCAGCAAACCATTTTTTTATTTGATATCCTGCTATTAATGATGCAGTAATAGATGAACTTTTCAAATCATAAACCTCTGGTGAAAAAAAATTGGCGGGTTGGGTGTATGATTTAGTATAATCTGCTTTTGGAAAATAAGCCAAATTCAAGCCTAATTTGAAGAAATAAGCATGTCCAACACGAATTTTACTTGCAAAATTAGCTCTCATATAGGGCATGAGATATAACCCAGTTAGTTTGGCATCGTATTGAATCTCTCGTGAGTTTGCGCTCAAATATTGATCAAATTTACTCGATACAAAACTTAATGTAGTTCCTATTCTCAGTGGCGATAAGGCACGTCCAGCTCTTATCTCAAGTCCTAAGCCTATTGGAACAGTCAAGTTTCCTTTGATATTATCGTATTTTCCAAATGAGTTAATTGTTGCAAACGGTAATGCCACGCCCGTCTGGACAAAAAAGTTAACCTTAGCTTTAGCCGATGCACTCGAATACTCTGACTTACCTACGCAGTTATTATAGGTTTTGACGATTCTTTTTAGGTCACTTTCATTCAATTCGAGGTTTGTTAGCTTGCTGATAAAATATTTGCAATCGTCTGTGGCATAAGTCAGTCTCGTGATATAATCTTTTATGAAAGAATATACAATAGTATGTTTGCCTTGTGGGTCTTTTAGGCGGAATTTCAGGTTCAATAGCTCAATATATTTTTCCTTGCCTTTTTGAATGAAGAAATGCTCTGATGGTGATTGTAAAGTAACGTAGCTAAATAGTGATAAATTCCCTTTTTCTAAAAGGCGTAGAAAAACAGTGTCTTGTCGCCAGTTGATGGATTGCAATGCATCGCGCTCCGTTTCGTATGCGTCTGAGGCTTCTAAATCTTTGGTAGTTCGGTTAGCTATTTCCAAAATTGCTGATTGGTAGGTCTCGTTTTTACCTGTAATGGTGAATTTTGAGATGTCTTTAGGATATAGTTTTTGAATATTGCTTGAGTTAGAAGCCCTAAACTGGACAAATTCGGGGTTGATAAACCATTCTTGATACTTGATTTGTCCTGTCATTGTGCTGCCGTCAGATTTGTAAACAATGGCATCCACAAAACCATTTTGGGCATGAACCGAGAAGAAAAAAAGTGAGAGAAGCACTGTTTTTAACGTTTTAATCATTTTTATCATTTTGAAGTAAGCGAAAAGTTTATTGTATTCTACTAAAAAAGGTCAGCAAGGTTACATCCTTGCTGACCTTTTCATACACACTCCGCTTCTTTTGACAATTTTCGTGCCTGAATACTGAGGGGGTAAAAATCGGTTATTTTTTACTTTCACAATGTGCTTTTAGGTTCGCTAAACCTTTTTCATAGTCGGGTCCAATGAAGCTATTCATCGCCAAGCCAAACCAGCGCGCAAAGGGGTTCATACCATGATCCGAGTCAAATGACCAAACGACCTTAGTGGCTGTACTGTCTTTGGCAGTAAACTTAAAATCAGCCATCGCATCGCCTTGTCCTTTGAATTCCATCTTGGTTTTCAGCAATTCGGTGGGTTTGGCATCAATAATGGTGAGCTTCCCTTCGCCGACCTTGTCGTTGCCGACCCAAGTGTAGTACGCACCCAAGCCTGCACTTGATGGCTCACTGTAAACCCACTTGACGTTTGGGTCGAGTTTTGCCCAAGGTGACCAGTTGACCCAGTTTTTCAGTTCATTAACTTGGTCATAAACGAGCGGCGCAGGAGATGCAATATCTATTTGTCTTTCAACGTGTGAAGTGCCTGGAAGGAGTAAGCCGATGCCCAAAAAGCCAACGACAATGATGAGTAGCCAGCGTAAAATCTTGCCTAACATGGTTGTTCTGTTTAAAATTTTAAAAAATAAGTTTATAATTTTCAAACAAAATTAAAAATATTGTTTGAAATAAAAACCATTTTTCGACAAAAACAAACAGAAAGTAGAAAATTTATTCGGAAAGATATTCGCCTAAGCGGTTGAATGTATAAACAGTAGCAAAAACAGCCAGTCCCGGAAAAACAGCCATCCACCACGCACTATAATCTGTGCGAACTTCCATCAACAAAGTCCCCCAAGTGACTTGTTCAACGGGTAAACCCAAACCTAAGAATGATAAAGATGCCTCGAGCAAAACACCATTAGCAATGCCAAAAGCGAAAGCAATGAGGACAGGCGTGAGAATATTGGGCAGAGCATGGTGCAAAATGATGCGTAAAGGGCGTGCGCCCATGACTTCGGCTGCTTCCATGTATTCCAACTGTCGGATGCGAATCATTTCACCGCGAATCAAACGGACGAAGCCTGTCCAACCCGTTGCACCAATAAAAAGGATAAGGCTCAATGTGCTGAGTCGTTGTACAATGGTCAATGCACCCAAAACCCATAAAATGAATGGGATGCTCTGCATCACTTCTACAAAACGCATGACGACAAGGTCGAGAGGTAGTGTTATTTTTTTAAATTTTAGGAAAATACTTTTTTCCAAAATACTGATGAACCATTCAAAAACTAAAAATGCAACTATCAAAACACCTAAAATTGATATAACAGATGCTTGAACATTGAAAAGAACAAACAAATAAAACAAAGTGAGGACAAAAAAGCACCCCCTCAGTATGAGGCTGAAAATAGGCACCTCCAAACGGTTGTCGCCAAAATACCCAACTGCTAAGCCAATAGGCAAACCTATAAGCAACGCCAAAAAAACACCACCCACACCAATAAGAAAGGCTGTTCGTGTGCCTGTGATAATGCCAGCTGACACATCGCGTCCTAACGCATCAGTTCCCAACCAATGACGATAATATACTGAGGGGGCATTTTGCGTTGCAAAAGGAGAAACCGATGCATTTTCTTTATTGTCTAATTTGCCCGAAGAATAGGGAATGAGTGGCGGAATCAGCGTTTTTGAAGGTTCATTGGCTAACCAATGACCAAAAAAAGCGACAAAAATCATGGTCTTCAATACAAAAATCGCCCGCTTGGGCTTCGATTGCCGTCGGTTAGTGAAAAGCATCAAAAAGGGACTGAACCATGAACGCAACATTATTTCTTCTTCTTTTTGGCTTTTTCCGTTTCTTCTTTTTCTACCAATTTTTTGTCAGAGACGTTTTGGTTTAGGAAATCGTTGATTTTGTCGAGGTTGATGGTTGTTGTCAACTCACCAAATTCGTTGATGCCCATGTCGAATTTTCCGATTTCAGTTTTCTTTTTTCCTGTTTTTTTAGGTTTTTTTTCGTCAGACATGTTGTTTTATTTTAAACTTCAATATTTTTTCTGCGCAATTCAAAATGTTTACCCAAATAGACCTTGCGCACCATTTCGTCGGCTGCGAGTTCTTCTGCCGTTCCAGCTTTCAGAATACTACCCTCGAACATCAAATAGGCGCGGTCGGTGATGGATAGAGTTTCCTGCACATTGTGGTCGGTGATGAGAATACCAATGTTTTTAGTCTTCAATTTTGCAACAATGTATTGAATATCCTCGACGGCAATCGGGTCAATGCCTGCAAAAGGTTCGTCGAGTAGGATAAAACTGGGGTTGGTTGCCAATGCGCGCGCAATTTCGGTACGGCGGCGTTCGCCACCGCTGAGTGTGTCACCGTTGCTTTTGCGCACTTTGTGTAGGTTAAACTCATCCAAAAGGCTTTCCAAGCGGACATCTTGTTCGTTTTTACTGAGGGGGGTCATTTCGAGTACAGCGGCGATGTTTTGTTCAACCGTCAATTTTCGGAAGACAGAAGGCTCTTGAGGCAAGTAGCCGATGCCTTTTTGTGCGCGACGGTACATGGCTAAGTCTGTGATGTTTTCATCATTCAGAAATACCGCCCCGTCATTGGGTTTGATGAAACCGACCGTCATATAGAAAGAAGTGGTTTTGCCTGCTCCGTTGGGTCCTAACAAGCCGACGATTTCACCCTGATTGACAAAGAATGAAACGCCTTTGACGACTTGTCGTGCGCCATAGTTTTTTATAAGGTTTTCAGCTTTTAATATCATGTTTTTTGAATCGTGAATTTTCGCAAAAATAGCTTTCTTTTAACGCTTCTTAATGGTGTTTTGCATTGAAACTTTTATCTAAAAAGAGAGTTTTTTATCTAAAACTCCGAAATTGCGTTTTTAAGTACCTAATTTCGCCGAGTTGTTCGGCAACAACACCTGAATGACGAATAATTTTTTAATTTTTTAAACAAAAAGAGTGATGAAAAACTTCTTTCTAAGACCCCTCAGTATCGTAGCCATTTTGATGCTGAGTATCTCTATCAATGCGCAGATTACGACACCACAGCCGAGCCCAAGCGGTAGTTTTACGCAAAGCGTTGGCCTGACTGAAATCAAAGTCGAATACAGCCGTCCTGCTGCAAAAGGACGTAAAATCTTTGGGGGCGTTGTTCCTTTCGATGCCGTTTGGCGTTTAGGAGCTAATTCGCCTACCAAATTTACGACAACGGATTCAATCACTGTTGCAGGTAAAGGTTTGGCAAAAGGTACTTATGTTTTGATGGCAAAACCGGGCGCGAGCGAATGGGAAATTATTTTCAACAAAAACCCAACGGCTTCTGCTTTTGGTTTTAAAGAAGAAGACAATGTTGTGAAGGTCAAAGTGCCAACTCAAAATTTGCCTTTTAATGTCGAATCATTTTCAATGATGATTGGGGATATCACAGGTACGGGTGCTTCGCTTGATATTATGTGGGAAAATACGCTTGTTCGTGTGCCTTTCACAAATGATGTGGACTCAAAAGTGATGGCTCAAATCAAACAAAAATTGGCAGGTCCGACTCAAAATGACTATTACGCTATGTCAACTTATTATTTTGAGACAGGTAAAGACCTCAAACAAGCTTTAGAGTTTTGCGACAAAGCTTTGAACCCCAATGAGACAAGATTTTGGATGTTGCGCCACAAGTCGTTGATTCAAGCGAAAATGGGCGACAAAAAAGGTGCTATCGCAACGGCTCAAAAATCGTTGGAAGCAGCTAAAGAAGCTAAAAATAATGACTATATCCGCATGAACGAGGCTTCAATCAAAGAATGGAGCAAATAATAGTGATGCGATATAAGAAATAAAGATTATCGAATGTTGGTCATAGACGAGCATTCGATTTTCTTTTTGTGACAAAATGCTTATTTTTGTATTTTTTAATACCTGTCTTACAAGCCAAAATGCCTAATTCTGAATTAGATACACTACTTCAAAAAGTAGAATCTCTCGCCCAAACAAGCGCATGGGGACGTTTGATATATTCACCTTACCGCTATTTTTTTGCTCAGTTTATCCATAAGGTCTATTTCAAATGGACAAGAAAAGGTATTTTAACGAGTGCCAAAACTTTTTTTAAGCACCCCCTCAGTATGTTATTGCCTGCGGGTACGGATATTTATCTAACAGGCGGCAAAACACACGATTCTGAGATTCGACTAGCTAAATTTTTGATAAAAACTTTTAGTAATAGTTCATCACGTCATTTTGTGGATGTTGGGGCGCATATCGGCTATTTTTCGGCTCTTGTTTCTATATTACTTGGCGAAAAAGGTCAAGTCATTGCCATCGAAGCAGCTAGAGGAACAGCTGCATTATTAGAAAAAAACCTCAAAAACTTAGTCAATGTGGTGACTATACATGCCGCTGCAACAGAGCGTGATGGCGAAAGTATTGTATTTTATGAGTTTCCTGCTCTTTATTCAGAATACAATTCGACGCACATTGAGCAGTTTCAAAAAGAGGTATGGTTTCAGAAATTTAAGCCGCAAAAAGTAACCGTCAATGGTATGACCGTTGACAGTTTTGTGGAAAAATTTGATTTGAAAAACCCTGTTGTGAAGATAGATGCAGAAGGGGCAGAAGCTCAGGTAGTAGCAGGATTGCGAAAAACGATGGCAGGACAATCGCCCATCATCATCATCGAGTATTTGAGAGATAATAATGAGGGGCACAAAAAGGCGTTTGATATGCTCATCGAGGCGGGTTATAAACCCTATATGATTGACAATCAAGGATTACTGAAGAGCATTGTTGATGTACAGTTGTATTTTACTGCACATGATATTGATTCGGATAATTTTGCTTTTTTGAAAGCAGACGTTCAAGTAACGGATTAGAGATTGGTTAATAACCAAATATGTAAAATCAATCGGTTAGTAACCAATCTTCTAATAGCCAATTGTTTTTAAGCCAATACAACAGAGTTGAATGTGCCGAATGGTGTTGCAATGTATTTAGGTGCATCCCAAGCATTCTCCCAAACCTCACCGTTGATGATGAAACGGTATTGATACTCTTTGCCAGCTTCCAATTCGAGTGTTGTTTTGAAAGAACCATCTTTTTGCTTTTTCAATTCAACCCCATTAAGGATGTCCCAATTATTGAACTCACCGACAACTGCCACGCTTTGAGCTGTTTGTACAGCTTCTTTTGGCAATGTAAATGTTACTTTCGTTGTTGTAGCTGTTTTTTTTGTAGCTGCTTTTTTAGTTGCTTTTACAACTGGTGCTTCTGCAGTTACGGGTGCTTCTACTTCTTTAGGTGCTGCTGTTTTTTTAGTAGCCATTTTGATAAAAAATTAATTTCTGTTAAAAAATAAAATTGGTTGGTTTTTATGTATTTATCTGAAAAAGTCGGGTGATTTGTGTATCTCATGCAGAGTCTGACATTTTCAGTTAGCTTTGAAATAATCAAAAGTTACTCAACAATTTAAAGACTGACTTAGTGTATTTTGGACACATGTATTTTTTATTTTTTTTTCAAAAAAAAAATTGATACAGAATTTTATATGGTCAAAACTGTGTACAAATGAGTACTTAATTGATTTACCATCAATAGATTGTGTGGAAAAAATAATATTTTAAAGTACCCCTCAGTACAAAACAATATAGAATCAGTATGTTTGAAAAGTTAATTCAGAATTTTATTTGCCTAAGAATAAAGGCATTTGAAGGCAAACCGATAAAAAAGAAGGGCAAGACAGTTGTTTAACGTTGTCTTGCCCTTTTCTTTTTTTTAAATAAAGATTTTCTCCCTGTTTTAAGCACCTAAATAGTGTTTCAATAACTTACTTTTTGATGCTGAGCGCAATTTATTGATGGCTTTGTCTTTGATTTGACGAACACGCTCACGTGTTAAGCCAAATTTATCACCAATATCTTCTAAACTCATCGGATGTTCGACACCAATACCAAAGTACAAGCGAATCACGTCGCTTTGGCGATCAGTTAAAGTACCTAAAGAGCGTTCGATTTCGCGACTCAAAGATTCTCTGTATTCAAGGTGCGTGTCGGTGCCAGGTGTTGTGCTGTTTTCGAGTACATCAAGCAAAGAGTTATCTTCGCCTTCTACGAAAGGTGCGTCCATAGATACATGACGTGCAGCAACACCCAAAGTGGTTTCTACCTCATCTGTTGTGATTTCGAGCATCAATGCTAACTCATCGGGTGTCGGCTCGCGTTCATACTCTTGTTCGAGTTCGGAAAACGCTTTATTGATTTTATTCAAAGAGCCAACTTTGTTCAAAGGCAGACGGACAATACGCGATTGCTCTGCCAAAGCTTGAAGAATAGATTGGCGAATCCACCAGACTGCATAAGAAATGAATTTGAAACCGCGTGTTTCGTCAAATCTTTGTGCTGCTTTAATCAAGCCTAAATTCCCCTCATTGATGAGGTCGGAAAGTGAGAGACCTTGATTTTGATATTGCTTTGCAACAGAAACTACGAAGCGAAGGTTAGCTTTGGTCAACTTTTCAAGCGCAATTTGGTCGCCTTGTTTGATGCGTTTTGCTAAATCTACTTCTTCTTCGGGTGTTAGAAGATCCACTTTACCAATTTCCTGTAAGTATTTTTCGAGTGACTGACTTTCTCGATTGGTAATGGATTTTGTGATTTTGAGTTGTCTCATGCCTGAGAAAAGGATTTATTTTTATTAAGCCAAAATGAATGTTTGTTTTTAGTTGATTGTTCTGGTTTGTTTTTCAATGTTTTGCTAAAAATTTACATGGGAAAGAAAAAATACAAGAGGGTATCGCTTAATTTTGATTTCATTTTATGGCTTCTGAGAAAGTGGTGCAAAGGTAAGTATATTTGAAAACGTTGTCAATACACTAACCTTGCAAAAGACTGTTAATAATGTTTTTGGTCACAAAATTTTATTCTGAAATATTCTATGAAAATGCACTATTGACCAAATAATAACTCTTTTTCAATATTTAGTAAAAAAAATATTGCTTTTCTTTGGCGGAATCATTGAATTTATTTTTATTTCGCCGACATTACAGAAAATATAAATTTTCTACTGTAAAAGCTCTTCTTTTCATTTGAACCGACTTTAATAAGGTCACTAACTTCTTACAATAATTATGGCAGTAAAAAGAGTGAAGTTTGAGATGGAGTTCATCTTTCGTGCTTCGCCAACGATTGTTTATCAATTTTTGACAACCCCTGCTTGTTTAGTGAGGTGGTTTTGCGACGAAGTAGATATTAATAGCACAACTTATACCTTCGGTTGGGATGGCGACGAGCAAGTAGCTACACTGGTCGAAGACTGGGAAGATGAACTCTTGCGTTTTGAGTGGGAAGATGCCCCTTCGCCTAACGAATACTTAGAATTTAGTATCACCAAATCAGGTATTACTGAAGAAACTGTATTGAATATTACAGACTTTTGTGATGCTAACGATGTTAAAAATGCACGCCTGCTTTGGGAGTCACAAATTGCTCAAATGCGTATTGAAACAGGTGGTTAGTCGCTAATTGGCTGTCTATCCTTTTGGATTTTAATAATTTTTATCTTTTCACAATCGTCTAATTTGTTATTGCCTAACAAGTTAGACGATTTTATTAAAATCATATTTTATGGATTTACAAACCTTTAGTGTTTTTGCTTTTGCTGCCCTTATGCTCAATATCACGCCTGGCAACGATATGGTTTTTGTCGCAACTCATGCAACCAATCACGGTATCAGAGCGGGCGTGATGGCATCGTTGGGCATTGCAGTTGGGTGTTTAGTGCATATTTTGGCGGCTACGGTAGGAGTTTCAGCCATTATTGCACAATCTGCTTTTTTGTTCGATACCATCAAGTATATTGGGGCGGCATATCTTATTTATATTGGTCTCAAAAGCCTTTTGTCAAAAACGCAAGCATTTGATATTCAACGCAATGAAAATATTAAAACGGAGTGGTCTATTTTCAAACAAGGCGTTATTACTAATGTATTGAATCCTAAAGTGGCTTTGTTTTTTCTTGCGTTTTTGCCTCAGTTCGTACCCCCTCAGTACGAAAATACAGGTTTGCTCATTGCATTATTGGGTTTGTGGTTCAACTTTTCAGGTACAGTAGTCAACACATTAATAGCCATTGCTTTTGGTAAAGCGGGTAATTTTTTGAATCGGCATCCGACATTCGTCAAATGGCAAGAAAAATTTACAGGTTTGATTCTGATACTTTTGGGCTTGAAAGTGGCGTTTTTGAAAAAAAATTGACTGTTTTTACTGAGGGGAACCCAAATCAAGATTTGAAATCGGATTAATGCTTTTTCACCCATTTATGCCAATTCTTTGCCCATGCCAAAGTTGGTTCTTCGACCCACCGATAGAAATAATAGGACAGCCAAATGCTGAATGCAACAGCGACAATAATGGCTGTACCCATAAACCACCCATCATCTTTTGCTATTTCTGTCGCGCCGTCGAGCAATAGCCAACCCGTCACAACATGAGTCAAGTAGAAGGAATAAGATGTTTTGCCCAAAAATTTCGCCCACTTCCACTCAGCATTGACAAATAGAATAATAGCACACGGTATGGCAGTTGCCAAACAATGTCGCCAATCGAATCCTCGATAGTGCATCAAAAGCATGGCAGGTAGGACGATTGCCAACTCTTTTTCGTCTATATGACCACGATAGTAGTGAAATAAGACAACTCCAGCCCCAAACGAGGCGATATGATAAGGCAGCCATTCGTAAGGAAAATACCAGTGAGCAAAGGCAAAAAGCGCGTAAATCGGATACCGAATCCACCATTCTCGCCGATTGAATAAGGCAAAAAAGACCAAAATGATGATGTAAAATTGCCAATCAATCGCCAGAGTCCAATAAATGCCGCGTAGCCAATGTTCATGCATCACAGCATTGGCATGAAAGATATGAAGGAAAAGATTGTAAGGCTCTAATTGAATCAATTTATTGGCTCTGAAATACCAAACACCAGCATCTTTCAACAACATCAGCACGATGCTTGCCCAATATGCAGGTTCAATACGGATGATACGGCTGACCAACTGAGTCCCAAACTGCCGAATCGAGTAATGTTTTTGAGCCAATGAATACGGGACAACCAAGCCAGAAATGACAAAAAATGCCTCTACTCCCAAATAGCCATGAGCGAACGATATACTGAGGGGGTGCATTTTGGGTAGAAAATAGTCTGTATAATGGTAAAAAGCGACCGTTAAGGCTGCCAAACCGCGCAAGAGGTCAATGGAGTGGAAATGATGTTTCTGCTGCGTTGTCAAGTTGAAATTCGTTTTTGGGCAAAAATAAAGAAACTGACCACCTCTTTTTAATTATTTTTGAGGGTTTTAAAATATTTTTGACACTGCTTCGTCAACCCTATTAGGATGAAGTACGCAACATTAACAATCGAACCACAATTGGCTGACGCTCAAAATCGGCAAATACAAGAAACAGTACGGCGCGAAAGGCAAAGACTGTTGGCTTTTATTCGTCAACGCATACCGCGACAAGACGATGCGGAGGATATTTTGCAAGATGTGTTTTTTGAGTTTACGGAAATGTACCGCTTGATGAAGCCTGTTGAGCAAATTGCTTCATGGCTTTTTACAGTGGCACGCAACAAAATCACTGACCGCTATCGGAAGAAAAAACCTCTTCTGTTGGAAGATGTTTTTACATTCACTAATACCAATGGTGACGATGAACCCTACCTGATTGATGAACTACTACCCGCTGCCAATATTCACTCGGCTGATGTCGAAATGATGCGCGACACCATCATGGAGTCTCTCACAGAAGCCCTCGAAGAATTGCCTGCCGAACAACGCGATGTGTTCATTTGGCATGAGTTGGAAGATAAAAGTTTTAAAGAAATTGCTGCTGAAACAGGCGTAACAGTCAATACGCTTCTTTCTCGTAAACGTTATGCAGTGCTTTTTCTGCGCGAGCGTTTGAAATCACTGTATGAAGACTTAGTCAACAACTGACAACTAAATAACCAATAACTATTAAATGGAGAATTTTTGGTTGAAAAAAGGCTTGAAAATGGCGGCATTGGTCGCGCTCTATATCGTGTTTTTTGGCACGTTTGTCATGGCATTGTGGAATTGGCTGATGCCTGAACTGTTCAATTTACCTATGATTTCTTTCTCTCAAGCCTTGGGTTTGTTTGTTTTGGGACGCATACTGACGGGAGGTTTCAAAATTATGGGCATGTCAACCGAATCAAAAGAGCATTGGGAACAGAAAAAGCACATGTATGAAAAATGGCAAGGCATGACTCCTGATGAACGTGAACGCTGGCGTGATGAATGGCGAGAAAAATGCCGCAGCCGTCGCCCAATTGGGTTTCACAAAAAAGACAACGATACACCACAAAAACCTGATATGATATAATTTGTTAATAATAATTTGTCATTGGGTAGCACTAATCAATGTCGCTATCAAAGTGATGACCCAATGACAAATTATTATTGATATTCCTTAAACATCTTCCAAAATAACCTCGTCCTCACCTTGTTTGAATTTAGCAGAACGTGATTTCAACGGATTAGCAGTCATTTCGGCATGTAGTCTGCGGTTTTTAGCAATATCTAAAGCTAAGAACAAGGCTTTGCGGAAGCTCGAAGGGTCAGCTACATTTTTACCAGCAATCTCGAAAGCTGTGCCATGATCAGGTGACGTACGAACACCTGAAAGACCAGCCGTATAATTGACACCATCGCCAAAAGACAGGGCTTTGAAAGCGACCAAACCTTGGTCATGATACATCGCCAAGATACCATCAAACTTAGCATGTTGTCCTGAACCAAAGAAACCGTCGGCAGGGAAAGGACCAAATGCCATCATGCCGCGCTCTTTTGCCATATCAATGGCAGGACGAATGGTCTCCTCTTCTTCCATACCAATAGTGCCTTCATCTCCTGCATGTGGATTGAGTGCCAAAACGGCAATCGTAGGTCGCTCTATATTGAAATCCACCTTCAAAGTTTGATTCAAGATAGTCAACTTGCTCAAAATCTTTTCTCTCGTCACATTTTCAGCCACTTTACTGAGGGGGAGATGATTGGTGACTAAACCTACGCGCAAGCCGTCGTTTACCATCAACATCAAACTTTCTTTAGCTTCCAGTTGCTCAGTGATGTACTCAGTGTGTCCAACGTGAGTAAAACCTGCCATCGCCATCGCCTTTTTGTTGATAGGAGCTGTGACAAGTGCGTCAATTTCTTCTTCTTTGAGGGCTTGAACGGCAGCTTCTAAAGCGCGTAAAGCGTATTTGCCACCAGCTTCACCAATTTTACCCAGTGTGATATTCACATTTTCATTCCAGCAATTGACGACGTTTACTTTACCATCTTCGGCTTCTTCGGTAGTGCGAATGTTGGCAAATGGGAATTCAACTTGTACAATATTTTTATGGTAGGATACGACTTTTGAAGAGCCATAAAGTATAGGCGTACAAAGTTTGAGGATGCGTTCGTCAGAAACTGTTTTCAAAATGACTTCCAGTCCAATGCCATTTAAATCGCCTATCGAAATACCTATTTTGAGTTTTTCCATTCTTTTGAATAAATAATAATTGAGAGTTTTGATACAGGTGATTGCTCGATTTTCTCGGCGAACAACCTAAGTTTATTTTTTGCGTTTTTAATTTACGAAGCGCAAAGATAGATAAAGAATACGTTTTTGTGGGTAAAGTGTTTATTTTTCGACCGTGAACATTTTAATACGGCATAAAGCAACACAATGAAGTGCCATAAACTCTTTAAAAACCATACTTTCGCACAACTTGTATCAATCACTATTTTTCATTTCATTCTCAAACGCATGAAAAAAACAATCCTCTTTTTATTCATTTTAGGCTTTTTTACTGAGGGGGTATTGACTCAAAATGTCAACATCACTCAGCGCGCACATGTGCCTTTTGCAGGTCAAACACTGGCCAATATCTGTGGTTTTGCCAAAAATGGGCGTGAATATGCCCTTTTAGGTGGTTCACTATACACCATCATCGTAGATGTGACACAACCCGATACACCTAAAACCATCGTACAAATCCCAAGTATCAACAACTTATGGAAAGAAATTAAGACTTACAAAAACATAGCTTATGTTACGACAGAAGGCGGTGGAGGCTTGCAGGTGATAGACCTTTCCGCTTTGCCCGACACGAGCGTGGCAGCGTATAAAGCCTATAATTATGTGGGTGACACGACACGCAATATCATAGACACAGCTATTATTGGCAAAATGCGGGCTTTTCATGCTTTGCATGTGGACACAACTAAGGGGTTTGTGTATCTTTTTGGCGGCAATTCGGCTGTTTCAAATGGTGGTGCATTAGTTTTGGATTTAAAACCAGACCCTTATCGCCCAAAATATGCGGGGCAATTCAACATCAACACAAACTATCGCGCCAACTATATCCACGACGGCTATGTGGACAACGACACGCTTTTTGCTGCTATGATTTATAATGGCACATTCAATGTAGTTGATTTTAGAAACAAAAAATCGCCCACTGTCATCGTTTCTCAAACAACACCAACAGCTTTTACACACAATGTGTGGCTCACTCCTAACCGTAAAACGCTTTTGACGACTGATGAGAATACAGGCTCTTATCTAGCAGCTTACGATATTTCCAATTTGTCGAGCATCAAATTGCTGGATAAAGTGCAGAATTTGTCCACAGGTTCGATTGTCCACAATACCCACATTTTGCCCAATGGTAATTTTGCTGTGACATCATGGTACAAAGATGGTATCAATATCGTGGACATCACACGCCCGCAGAATTTGGTAGTGGTTGGTACTTACGACACTTACACACAAGGTGTTGGCAATGGTTTCAATGGGGCATGGGGCGTTTACCCGTTTTTACCTTCTGGAACTTTGGTTGTGTCCAATCTCGATTCAGGCGATGGACTCTATGTATTGACCCCTCAGTACAAACGGGCTTGCTATCTCGAAGGCATTGTACGCGACTCTGTGACCAAGCAAGTATTATCGGGTGTGTCTGTCAAAATAAACTCAATAGACTTCGACAAAAAAGCTGTATCAGACATAGGCGGTAATTATCGCACAGGGCAAGTGACCGCAGGGACTTATAGTGTGACTTTCAGTTTGTCAGGTTATCGCTCCAAAACGGTAAATGTGCCGTTGGTATCGGGTGCAGTGGCACAACGCGATGTGGAATTGGTGAATTCACTCTACAACAGTGTACCAGAGTTGACAGACAATATCAAAGTAGCTGTTTCGCCCAACCCGTCTTCTGAGGATTTTTATGTGCAGTATCGTTTGGAGAATATCACTGCCGACGATGCGACTTTATACGTTTATAATATTCTAGGACAAAACATTCTCTCCCAAAAGTTACCAACTACTGAGGGGGGGATTTCTTTGAAAAATAATTGGCAGTCAGGTATTTACACTATTCAACTAAAAGCTAATGGACAATTGAGTCATCCAATTAAGGTTGTGAAACAGTAATTTAGTGAATTGTATTGCCTATATGAAGGGTGTGAATAATGCGAATCTATTAAAACAGGTATAGACTGTTTTACCTTTGGCAAAAAGCATGTTTTGAAAAGAATTTTTCGGATTACCGTTTATTTTTGATGCCTCGGCATCAAAAATAAACGGTAATCCGAAAACCCTCCTTTTTATGCACGTCTTTTGTGCGCAGCACAAAACAGTGAGTTATTTGTAAAAATTTGATTTTCAACGTCAATAACTTATGCCCAACCCTCAATATCTATATAACTAAAGCCACGCCCTCTATTCTATACTGAGGGGGTGGCTTTGTGCTGTAAAAAGAGTTTTACTATTGTTTTATAAATTTCGCTTGTTCTGTACCGACTTTTAAATAAACTTTCACACTGTCAGTCATCGGTTTGTGTGAATGCCCTAAGCATATTGAATGACAAAGACCACATAAATTGGATTATTTGCCCTCAAAAATCTACTTTTGCGGCTTCAAATAGATAAAAATCACCTAACCAAATTCAGATATTGCTATGTCAAAAAACCAATTAGAAGCCCGAACGGCACTACCGACCGATGTTTTACTGAGGGGGTATTGTTTGGTGGCAACTGCCAAAACTATGGCAGAAACTTATGAAGAAAACTTCCGTTTTGTTGCCAAATACGTTCATGCAGTGTCGCGTGGACACGAGGCTGTGCAAGTGGCTTTGGGTATGCAGCTCCTACCGCAAGATATTCTAGGACCTTACTACCGCGATGATGCGATGATGTTGTCTATTGGTTCTTCACCGCTCGATTTGATGCTGCAACTGATGGCAAAACGCGATGACCCATACTCAGGCGGACGACAATATTACTGCCATACCAGTCTGTGCGATGTGGACAAGCCGACAATTCCACACTTATCTGCAGCAACGGGTATGCAAGCTATTCCAATGACGGGTGCGGCTTTGGGTGTGGCTTACAAAGAGGCTGTTGGCTTGACACATGAGACAGATGAGGACAAACCCATAGTGGTTTGCTCGTTTGGCGATGCTTCGGTTACTGAGGGGGAGGTGTCTGAAGCCTTTCAAATGGCTGTTTTGAAACGGTTGCCTATACTGTATTTGGTTCAAGATAATGGTTGGGACATCTCGGCAAATGCTGCTGAAACCCGGGCGCAAGATGCTGCCTTTTATGCTCAAGGCTTCAATGGCTTGGAAATAAGACGCGTGGATGGGGCTGATTTTGAAGCCTGTTATCGTACTTTTTTAGAAGTCATTGACACCATACGGCGCGAAAGACGACCTTTTTTGGTTCATGCGCGTGTGCCTTTGTTGACGCACCACACTTCGGGCGTGCGCAAGGAATGGTATCGCGACGATTTGGAGGAGCATCAAACACGTGACCCTTTTCCTCGTTTGCGACAATTGATGCTCGAATCGGGTTTTACAATCGAAGACTTAGTTGAGATTGACAATGAAGTGAAAGCAACGGTCTTGAAAGACTTTGAGAAAGCTAAAGTGGCTGCTGAACCAACACCAGATGACCTTTTTACGCATATTTTTGCACCGACACCCATAACTGAAGAGTGTGGCAATCGCACCCCCTCAGTAAAAAATCCAAATTCGGAGGCGCAAAGTGGTATTGGCAAACCGACAGTGATGGTAGATGCCGCTTTACACGCCATCGAAGAGTTGATGAGCAAACACAAAGATTGTCTGTTTTATGGTCAAGATGTTGGGCGGCGTTTGGGTGGCGTTTTTCGCGAAGCAGCTACTTTGGCAGAAAAATTTGGTGACGAAAGAGTCTTCAATACGCCAATTCAAGAGGCATTTATCATCGGTTCGACGGTCGGTATGTCGGCAGTTGGTTTAAAACCGATTGTCGAAGTGCAGTTTGCGGACTATATTTTTCCAGGCATCAATCAACTGTTCAGCGAAGTGAGCCGTTCCTGCTATTTGTCGAATGGTAAATTTCCTGTTTCGATGATATTGCGTGTGCCAATCGGTGCTTATGGCGGCGGTGGTCCTTATCATTCGAGCAGTGTTGAAACCATCATAACGGCTATTCGTGGTCTGAAAATAGCCTATCCAAGCAATGGTGCAGATTTGAAGGGTTTGCTCAAAGCCGCCTATCATGACCCAAATCCTTGTGTCATTTTGGAACACAAAGGACTTTACTGGTCGAAAGTGAAAGGTACTGAGGGGGCTAAAAATATTGAACCTGATGCTGATTATGTGCTGCCTTTTGGAAAAGCCAATACCATCCTAGAAGCTGATAGTGAACAGATTGCAAAAGGGCATTCGTTGGTCGTTGTTACTTATGGCATGGGTGTGCATTGGGCTTTGAATGCAGCTAAAAATTGTGATGGACGAGTCGAAATTCTGGATTTACGCACTTTGTCGCCACTCGATGAAAAAACTATTTTTGATAGCGTCAAAAAACATGGTCGTTGTTTGGTCGTCACAGAAGAAGCGGCGAATCCATCATTTGCTCAAAGTTTGGCAGGGCGTATTCAAGAGCAATGTTTTGAATGGCTCGACGCACCTGTTCGTACCATTGGTGCCGAAAATGTACCAGCTGTGCCATTGAATGAAGTTTTGGAACGGACAATGATGCCCTCAATCGAAAAGGTAGGTCAAGCCATCAAACAGTTGTTAGAATATTGACAATAACGTGTCATAATTTAATGACACAATTAAACGCAACCGAATTTAAGAGTCAAACGTTTGGTAAAGTGTTCGGTTTTAGAAAAGAAGAAAATCTGAATCATGAGAATTTCTGTAGTGATAATCACAAAAAATGAAGAATCGAATATCAAACGTTGCCTCGATTCATTGCATGAAGTTGCAGACGAGATAATCGTGATAGATTCTTTTAGCACAGATAGTACGGAAGCGATTTGTCGAAGTTATCCGAATTTGACTTTTGTTTCGAGGACTTGGCAAGGTTATGCTGCGGCAAAAAATTACGGAAATGACTTGGCTCAACATCCTTATATTTTATCCATTGATGCAGATGAGGTTCTATCGGATAAATTACGATTGGAAATTTTGAGTTTGAAGCCGATACTGAGGGGGGGGTACGTGATGCCGCGACTCAACCATATAGGACAAAAACCTATAAAATTTTCGGGTTGGTATCCTGATGCAAAAGTTCGTTTGTTTCCGAAAGCGGAAGCCACTTGGGTTGGTGATTTCGTGCATGAAAAATTGATTTTCAAAGGAGAAATACAGCGTTTGACGCATGACTTGTTGCATTTTACGTATTCTTCCTTTGAGCAATTTGACAAAAAAATGCGCCATTATGCTGCTTTAGGTGCGCAGGATATGTTTACAAAAGGGAAAAAAATGTCTGCTTTTTTTATGGTGCTGAAAGTTATTTTTAAATTTTTTAGCGTCTATATCTTAAAGTTCGGTTTTTTAGATGGTAGAGAGGGCCGATTGATTGCAACTGAGTCATCTAAAAGCATTTATTGGAAATATACGGCTTTGCAACAGTTGAATCGAACGAAGACGAAGCCGTAATCAAAAATGAAGTGAGTAAGGTTTTTTCATACATTCTAAGTTGGAGAAGGAAGCCCATTGTGGTTTCCTTTTTTTTTACCCTAAAAAACTACCAAGTATTTATCTTCTTAACAATAAAGATTTGTGGATTGAAGAAAATCTCTTAACTTGCGTGTCAATAAAAGCCTACCTTTATAGGCTGGTCATTATTGATTTAATATAAATACAAAAACAGATTTTCTTTCCTCACACTACATTAATTGTCAAGCATTTATATTATTCTGGTAACAAAACTTTAATTAAAACTAACAAATGAGAAAGAACCGACTATTTGTTGTATTGAGCCTGTTATTGACTCAAATGCCTCTCCAATCTATTCCTCTTATGGCAGAGACAATGTATGAAACTGAAGCGCCCTTACGGTCAGCACATAGCATAGTTGCGTCCATTCGTGGTCAAGTACGCATGACAGATGCCGAGTTGATGCCTAATGTAAAAGTGACTGTAAAAGGTACAAATCGTTCAGTTTCAACGGATATTAATGGACAATTTGTCATTGATGCGGAAGTGGGAGACGTTCTTGTTTTTTCGCTTCTGGGTTACAAAACAAAAGAAGTACCAGTTGGAAATGGCAGTTTTTTAAATGTTGTGATCGAGGAACAAGCGGCTTTGGGAAGTGTGGCTAAAACCGTGATTGGTTCACGTGACCAAACGAGGACCGAAGGAGAAACACCTGTTGCAGTGGATATTATTCCCATCAAAGATGTTGTGAACCAAACGGGTGAGATTGAATTGAACCGCATTTTGCACATTTTAGCACCTTCTTTCAATGCCAACCGCCAAACAGGCGCAGATGCTGCCGACCATGTTGACCCTTCATCACTGAGGGGCTTAGGTCCTGACCAAACATTATTTTTGGTGAATGGCAAACGGTATCATCCTTCGGCATTGATTAATGTATTCGGCACCCGCGGACGAGGCAATGCAGGTACGGACTTAAACAGCATACCGGCTTCAGCAGTTGATCACATCGAGATTCTACGAGATGGTGCGGCGGCGCAATATGGTTCAGATGCGGTTGCGGGTGTTATCAATATTGTTTTAAAATCTGGTCAGACAGGCACAACAGGCAGTGTTGGTTATGGCAGCAACGTAACAGGTTGGGGTTCAAGCCTCAGCTATGAAAACTTTGGTAAAATTCTGCCTAAAACAACTGATGGGGGCATGTTGAATGCGAATGTAACACATGGTTTTGCGGTAGGTAAAGCACAATTTAGTATCACCGCAGATTATATGTCGAAAGGGAAGGCAATTCGTCCCAATAATGAAACAGCTTTTCCTGACGAAAACTACCGCGACGGTGCGAGTTATGCCAGTCTGAGCAATATGAGTGCTTATCTGAATGGTAAAATTGCCTTAAATAAAGGCGAACTTTACGCTTTTGGTGGATACAGTTTCCGCAAAACAGATATGTTTTTGTGGACAATTCCAGCAGAAGATGATTTGTCGAGAGCTGTTCCAGAGATTTATCCAGGCAACTACAATCCACATTTGTTGAGTGATATTTCCAATTTTACGGCAACTTTGGGCTATAAAACTCAATTGGGCAAGTGGAATTTCGACCTCAGCAACACTTGGGGTAAAAACAATGTCCATTTGTTTATGACTAATACGCTCAACCCATCATTGGGCGCAAAATCTCCAACTTCATTTGACAATGGTGGTTATGGTATTCGCCAAAATACGCTGAATCTTGACCTTGACCGCAAATTCGATAAAATTTTGTCGGGCTTGAACCTCGCTTTTGGTGCTGAGTATCGCCAAGAGGCATACCATATTTTTGCAGGTGACGAGGCTTCATGGAAAACCTACCCGTCAACACCTATTATCGTGACCAATGCTAATGGTACAAAAGATACGATTACAAGAGGTGGTAGTTCACAAGGCTTCCCTGGCTTCCGCCCAGACCAAGCATTGGATGAAACGCGCAATGTCATAGGGATTTACACCGATGGAGAGTTGAGTGTTAATAAAAATTTCTTATTGACAGGTGCTTTGCGTTTTGAGAATTATTCTGACTTCGGTAGTGCATTTGGGGGTAAATTAGCGACTTTGTGGCGTATCAACAACACGCTTTCACTGAGGGGGTCTATCCAAACAGGTTTCCGCGCACCATCGTTGGCACAGGTTTATTTCCGTTCCACAATCAATGACGTAGATGCAGATGGTAACAATTTCGAAAAAGTGGTTTTTAACAACAGAAGCGATTTGACTAAAAAATTGGGCATACCAAGTTTGAAAGCTGAAACCTCTGTCAACACAGGTTTGGGGTTTGTGTATCGTCCGAACGATAAATTTTCTTTGTCGGTGGATGCGTACCAAATCAATGTTCAGGACCGCATCGTATTGACAGGTGCATTTTTCCAAGATGACAACATCATAGGTGCAGAATTGAAAAAATTGGAGGTTAAAGCGGCTCAATTTTATACTAATGCTTTGGATACAAAAACACAAGGTTTGGACATAGCAGCAAGTTATAAAGCCCCCCTCAGTAAAGGAACACTTTCGTTTACTTTAGGAGGAAATATAAATAAAATGGAGTTAACAGATGTGAAAACAGCACCGAATTTGGCGAATAAAAAGGATAAATATATCAGTTTACGCGAATTGCAGTTCATCCTATCGTCTGCGCCACGCAGCAAAGGGCAATTAGGTATCACATATGCCCTCGACAAATGGCAAGTGACTTTGCGCAATGCTTACTTTTCGAGTGTAGAGTTTATAGGTACAAAAGGTATTTTGGGATTTGATCCTGATTTGGATAAACTCTTGTCATCGGGTAGAGAGGCAGAATGGCGTGCAATCGTGACGGATGTGTACAAACCAAGAGTTGTAACCGATTTGATTGTGAACTATGCACTCACTAAAAACTTGACATGGGCGATTGGTGGTAATAACATTTTTGATGTTTATCCGACCATTCAAAATTCGGGTAGTACGGATGGTGGTACACACTGGGATGGAGTGCAAATGGGTATGAGTGGTGCCTACTTTTTCACACGAGTAAATGTGAAGTTTTAATTCTGTCATAAAAACGGAGAGTGAAAAACACCCCTCAGTAATTTTTCACTCTCCGTTTATAATACCTCCTCAGCAGTCGCTAAATCGTGAATAGGCAGTTTGATGCCAAATGTTTTCGCTATATCAGACCACACATCATTGAATTTTTGTCTCGTAAATAAGCCCTGTATTTCAAAATAAGGGTCTGCAATTTTCAATAATTGTTCAGTTGTTGGTATCGGGTAGTTTTTTTGCGCACAAAAACCACAGACTCTATCCAGCGTATGTTTGATGCTGTGAGTCATCCTAATGCCAATTTCAAACTGGTTTTCCATTCTATGGAAGTGCAAAAGTGCTTTTTCTTCTACTTTAAGTGCTTTTTCTTCTTGACGATGCATTTCTGATTGCTTGGTATATTCTTCCCAAAATGAGTAATTGGTTTCACGCATTTTTGCCCACATCGCATTGCTTTCCTCGCGTCTTCTGTAATAAGCATCCATATGACTTTTGCTCATTTCGCGAGATTCAACCGTCCTTCTTGATTTGGTTTCCCATTGGATTTTGTAGATTAAACGGCTGCGTTCCCAACTGGCTTCGCGGCGTTCTTGTTCTCTGATTTTAGCCAGTCGGTCTTCTTCTTTTTTGCGTTCTTTAGCTTCTTTTTCATCAATTTTTCGCTGTTTTCGTGCTTCTATTTCAGCAATTCGGCGCAATCGAGCGGCTTCTTTAGCATCTTTTTTCCGTTGTATTTCAGCCAATTTTTCATCTTTTGCTCGCTGAATAGCTGCCAGTTTTTCTTCTTTCCGTCTTTGGACTTCTGCTTTTTTGCGTTCGATGGCTTCTTGCTTTTCTCTTAATTTCCTGTTTTTTTCTTCAAGTTTGGCCTGTTGTTTCAGCAACATTTGCATGTGTTTGGTGTCAAGCGGGTCAACTTCTTGCAGGATTCTACCTCGGAAACCATCGGGCAATTTTGACAAATTGCTGATAAATATCTCACCTTGTTCCGATTCGATTTGAAACTGACGCTCCAATCCTTGGTCTTTTTTAACTCTTTCTTTCCTCGTGATACCTTTGAAATGGCTATGCCAATCGTGTTCGCGATTGGGCATACCGTGGTCCCAATAATTGTCAACAAAATCAAACAAAAGATAATCTGTTTTGCCTGCCCAAGGTCGTGAAGCCCGACCAACCATTTGAAGGTACATGGATAAAGATTTGGTTTTCCGAGCCAGCCCAACAATTTCGATACATGGAATATTGTTCCCCTCAGTAGCAATTTCGCAATTTGATAAAACCTGAATTTCTTTGTTAACAAATTGCTGAAAAATACTCTTCCTGTCTTTGGATTTACCATCCACATGCCCAGCTCTGATGCCACGCCACTCAAAAGCTTCCACCAATTTTTTGGAATGGCTGACAGAAGTGGCATACAACATCATTTGTTTGCCTTCGCCTTTTTCGATATAAGTGTCCACAACTGACATGATTTGTTGTGTTTCGCTCAACAAATTAGTCATTTCACTCTCTGAATACTCGCCTTTGACGATATGGATTTTTGATATTTGGTCATGCGTAAAAGTAGGGGTTGCCCACAGGCGAGCAGGTACGAGATTGCCCATTCTCTCTAACTGAGCGACGGATAGACCTAAAACCAACTCATCACAAATATCCGTAAACCCCAAACCACTCAGTCGGTAAGGTGTTGCTGTTACCATCAACAGGCGAGCGCGAGGGTGGGCAGCATAAATGGTCAAATAAGTCTTGGCAATGCAATGATGCCCTTCATCGGTGATGATTAAATCGGGAAAAAAATCGAGTGCATTCACATAAGTAGCGATGCTTGCAACTTGGTGCGGAAGGCTGTAATCGCGTTTTTGACCCGCTTTGATAGCACCCGTTGCGATACCGAACATATCGCTGTATTCGCTTCGTATATTGTCCACTAACTCTTCACGGTGGGCAATGGTCAAGGTACGAAAGCCATTGTCATCGAATTTTTTAACAATTGAAGCAATAGTAGCTGTTTTGCCACTACCTGTGGGTGATTGGTACATCACCGAACGACACCCTCGACCCCAAGCGTCGAATATTGCATTCAAGCTCTCCGTTTGATAAGGACGCAACTGGATGTCTTGTCTTTTTTCAGTCATAACTACCCCCTCAGTATCCATGGTAAAAAAATGTTTTAAAAATATTTTAGTGAAAACGATGAACTACTTGATGAAAAAAGTTACAGCATAAATAATGCCTAAATAGTCAAATGCTTTTACGGGACAAAAAATAGCAGCTTGAGTGCATCTCAATAGGCGTTTAGCAGCCGTTTACGTCAACATTCCAAGCATTCACGACATTTCAAAAATGCGACTCAACCAACTTGGAATCAATAACGTGTGGATAGTATATTTTTGGTATTTAAAATCAAACGCAACTTATATAACTGTCTAAACCAAGTTTGTTATGATAGCGACATTTATCTATACGCTCATACTTTTCTTTCTTTTTTCCATCAAAAAGGCAAAACTGTCTTTGCCTATCTTAAAAACATATTTATAAGAATTATATTGCTTTACCCATAGTCTATTAAATTCATTTTTCATAACAGTTTAAAATACATTAGATGAGAACACCTTTTACCAAACCCAAATTGTGGTCATTAGGTTTTTGTACCTTGTTGATTATGGCATTTACGTTCAAAGATGCCCCACAGCAAACAGTCGCCGCACCGCCCATTGGGCCGTCAACAACACAAGAAGTCATTGATGCTGCCAATGCTTTCAAGGCGACTTTGTCTTCGACTCAAATCACCACTTGTTTTTTGAGTTATTCGTTATCCGATGCTCAAAGATGGTCGAACTTTCCTGTTGGTATTTACAATAATCGTATTGGCATCAAAATGAGTGAATTATCGGCAACTCAATTGGCTGCCGCTAAAAACTTAGTCAAAGCGGCGGCTGGTGTAGGCGTTGAAGGCTACAACGAGATACTCGCCATCATGGCCGCTGACGACTATTTAGGCGCAAATGGTGGCGGTTCCAGCTACACTTCTGGCAACTATTACATCGCCTTGTTGGGTACACCTGCTTTGACAGGCACTTGGGAGTTGTATTTCGGCGGTCATCACTTGGCTTTTGCCAATACTTACAAAAATGGGGCTTTGGTCGGTGGTACACCTTCATTTCGTTCGTCAGAGCCTTATACCGAATTTTCTCAAAATGGCAGCACTTGGGAACCGATGAAAGAGGAGCGTATCGCTTTGGCTGCCGCTATCAGTGGCTTATCTGCCACGCAAAAAACATCGGCAACACTGTCTGGTTCTTACAGTGACCTCACTTTGGGACCACAAAAAGATTGGCAATTCCCGACCACCAAAGTGGGTTTGAAATGCAGTAACCTTGATGCTGCGCAAAAAGCTTTGGTTCTGGCAGCCATTCGGACTTATGTAGCCGACGTAGATTCAGCCAATGCAGCTGCCATTATGACCAAATACACGAACGATATAGACAATACCTATTTTGGTTTTGTCGGCTCAGGCACGATGGTGACACAAGGCGACTATGTACGTATTGACGGGCCCAGTGTTTGGTTGGAATACTCGACACAGGGCGGTATTGTTATTCGTACCTATACGCATCCGCATACAGTTTGGCGCGACCGTACAGGCGACTATGGCGGTACTGGAAATCCAAGTAGCGTGAAAAACGTAGATGCTTCTGTTTATAAAATGGAAACTGCTCCCAATCCAACAACCCAGCAGACAACGCTCAGGTTTACTTTACCACGCGATATGTCGGTCTCAATTGCCATTTACGACATGACAGGGCGTATGGTCAAAGCTGTTTCAAAAGGAAAAATGTACAGTGGCGACAACAATATCACGGTTGATTTGAGTCATTTGGCATCAGGTGTTTACACTTATACACTCGAAACAGAAAATGGGGAACGCGCAACAAAACGATTAGTGAAAAACTAATATTGGTTTTAAAGGCTTAAACCATACACTATTTCAAATATAAAAAATTGCCGCAAGCCCGTAACTTGTGGCAATTTTTTTAGCTAAATCTATAACATGAAAAGCACCGCCCTTTTTCTCATACTTTTTGCCGTCAATGCCCTTTTGGCACACCCCTCGCCCAATACTTTGATTTTCCTTGATATTAAAGCCGATGGCGTTGCAGCAGAATTACGCTTGCCTGTGAGCGAATTGGGTACAGCTATCAGACCAACAGCTCCGAGAACCGCCGATGAATTGATGGGCAGTTTCAAGGACTCGCTCAGACTCTATTTGCAGGCTCATATCACCCCCCTCAGTATGGACGGTCAAAAATGGTCTGTCGAGGTAGGCGATATGCAATTAGAAAATGTCTCAAACACGCAAGAACGCGGTACTCTACAAGACATCATCGTAAAATTGTGGCTAAAACCACCCACAGGGGCAAATAGTCGGCAATTTATTCTGAACTACGATGTTGTGATGCACCAAGTCGTCACCCACAGTGCTTTGGTCTCGATTCGACAAGATTGGGAAACAGGTGTTGTCGCCGAACACCCTGCCGAAGTGGGTATCATTGCCGTAGAACCCCGCAACAATCAGATTTTTCCCCTCGTTATCAGTCTCGAAAGCAAGGGCTTATGGGGCGGCTTTTGGAGTATGGTCGGTTTGGGACGAAAACATATTTCGGAAGGCACTGACCACCTACTTTTTCTTTTGGTGCTACTTTTAGCCGCGCCTCTGCTCGTTTCTGGTAAAAAATGGGGCAATTTCGGTGGCACACGTTATGCTTTTATGCGGTTGCTCAAAATCATAACTGCTTTCACCATCGGTCACTCGCTCACTCTATTGGCGGGTGCAGTGGGTTGGTTGCGTTTGCCAAGCCAACCTATTGAGGTTTTGATTGCTTTTTCCATCTTGATTTCCGCCATACACGCTATTCGACCTATTTTTCCGAATCGAGAAACATTTGTTGCTGCGGGTTTTGGTTTGATTCACGGTTTGGCTTTTGCCAATACGCTATCTGACCTTGACCTCAATGCGACGGCTATGACTTTAAGCATTTTGGGTTTCAATATTGGTATCGAGTTGCAACAACTTTTAGTCGTCGCGTTGACTGTTCCCTCACTTATTTTACTGAGTCAACAACCTAAAATCTACGATATTGTCCGCATCGGTAGCGCAACTTTAGCGGCTCTTGCTGCTTCGGCATGGATTATTGAGCGTATTTCGGGCAACAGTAATTTTTTTACTGAGGGGGTCGAGTCTTTATTTGCTTATGGTCGGTGGCTGATTTTAGCCTTAGCTGTTCTGGCTTTTGGTACTTATTTTTTGAATAAAAAACGCTAAATACTGAAGGGGTAGATGAATATACAAAAATCAACAATCGCACGCGCCGCCATCCACATAGCAGTCATTTTGTTGGCTCTACTGTTTCCCTATTTGATTGAATTTCAACGGATTGATAACTTTGCTGCTCTATTATTCAATCCTTTTGCCATTCGTTACTTTTTTAGTTTTGGCTTTCTGACGTTTTTCGTCTATTTCAATTATTTGTGGCTGGTTGAAAAATATTACTTCCAGCGAAAGTTTTTTACCTATGCTTTGTGGCTGGCGGCTTCTCTGATTATCATATTTTATTTGCCCGAATTGGCAGCTTATGGTTTAGGCATCAAAACACCTGCTCAAGAAAGAATAACAAAAGGCGATATGTCTGAGATAGAAAAAAATAAATCTATTTTCAATTTGCTCAAACTATCGTCGCCCGAAGAGCATGGCGACAAAATGCCCAACCCGCCGCCGCCAGGAGGCAGACCGACAAGCCCCAAAATCAATGTCATTATTTTGTTCTTTCTTAGTATCTTTCTCACCATTTCTATTTTAGCTGATAAACGTTTGCAAAGTATTGAAAATGATAAACTTAGCGCAGAGTTGGCACATTTGAAAGCTCAAATAAATCCCCATTTTTTGTTTAATACGCTCAATGGTATTTATTCTTTGGTCATCAAAAACGATAAAAAAGCAGGTGAAAGTGTCTTGAAATTATCAGAACTGATGCGCTACATTCTCCAAGATGCTCAAAAGACACACGTCCCTTTGGACAAAGAAATCAGTTTTATCAACAGTTATATTGCTCTACAAAAACAACGTCTGACGGAGTATATGGCGTTGAATTATACATTAGAAGGAGTCACTTCGGGCAAAAAGATTGCGCCATTGCTGTTGATTACCTTTATCGAAAATGCTTTCAAACATGGTATCAACCCCGATGAAGATTGTGTGATAGACATTCATATTCACATAGGTACAAATGATCTGCTGCTCAAAGTGTTTAATAAAAAAGTGCCTTTAGCACCCAATCAATGGTCAAGTGGTATTGGATTGGCGAATGTCAAGGAGCGTTTGCAGATGCTGTACGCGACCAAACATAACCTAACGGTCACAGACGACGATACATCTTATTTGGTTGAACTAAAACTCATAATGACATGATACGAGCCATCGCACTCGACGACGAACCTTTAGCTTTAGAAATTATTGACGAATATTGTCAACATACTGAGGGGGTTGTTTTAGAAAAATATTTTACGCGAACGAGAGAAACTGTGCAGTATTTAGCCCAAAACAAAGTGGATTTATTGTTTTTAGACATTAATATGCCTGCTATTTCGGGTATTGATTTTTATACAAATCTGCCAGACAAGATAATGGTCATTTTCACGACGGCTTACAGTGAATACGCTGTGGATGGTTTCAATCTCAATGCTGTGGATTATTTGCTCAAACCCTTCACATTGGAACGTTTTCAACAAGCTATCAAGAAAGCACAGGTGTTGCACAGTGCGCAACAGGTGCAAGAGACCACCGAATTCATATATGTTAGACTGAATTATGCTTTAACACCCATCAAAATAGCTGATATTACCTATATCGAGGCTTTGGACAATTATATAAAAATAAACCTCGAAAACCAAAAACCCATTCTACTTCGTATGTCCATGAAAACGATTTTGGAACAGTTACCTGTGAAACGATTTGTCCGCACACACAAATCGTTTATTGTTGCGATTGACCGTATAGAAAATGTCCGAAATAAGGTCGTTACCATTCAAAGTCAATCTATTCCAATTGGGAAAAATTTTGACAATGATTTTTTCAAAACGTTGATACCCCCTCAGTAAAAAAGAAACGAATACATATTCAATCACTTGTAAAAATAAATTTATGAAATCACTTTTAACTGTTTTTTTCGCTTTCGTAATAACCCATATTTGGGGTCAAAACGCAACGGGTTACATTTTTGATGAAGCCAAAAAGCCCTTAGAAACTGCTTATGTTCTGAATCAAAAAACAAACAGCCATGCGCACACCAACGAGGCAGGTTTTTTCAATATCAATCAAACAAGTGTGGGCGATACACTCAAAATTGTCCTTTTAGGCTATAAATCGCAGTATTTTATTGTCAAAAATGCCGAAAAGTCAACCATTATCTTGCCCAAAAGCATTTTTGAATTAGATGAAATCACCATCAACGCTTCGCCTAAAACACAAAACATCGTATCGGATATTGATGTCAGAATCAATCCCGTCAATTCGTCGCAAGAGATTTTGCGTAAAGTGCCTGGACTATTTATCGGTCAACACGCAGGTGGCGGCAAGGCGGAACAGATATTTTTGCGCGGTTTCGATATTGACCACGGCACGGACATCAACATCACTGTGGACGGTATGCCTGTCAATATGGTCTCACATGCGCATGGTCAAGGCTATGCTGACTTGCACTTTTTGATACCTGAAACTGTGGGCAAATTGGACTTTGGCAAAGGCTCTTACTATGCTGACAAAGGTAATCTGACAACAGCGGGTTATGTCGCTTTTTCAACAAAAGACAAATTGGATAACAGTGCTGTCAGTATTGAAGCAGGACAATTTAACACATTCCGCACGGTGGGTTTGTTCAAATTATTGAGTGGGGAAAACAATCAAAATGCTTATATCGCAACCGAATATTTGGCAACAAATGGTGCATTTGAGTCGCCGCAAAACTTTAATCGGTTGAATGTGATGGGTAAATATTCAACCATTCTGCCCAATCAAGATAAGATTATCATATCTGCTTCTCATTTCAAAAGCCGTTGGGATGCGTCTGGGCAAGTGCCACAAAGAGCTGTTGAGTCAAGGCTGATTTCTCGATTTGGTGCAATTGACAATACTGAGGGGGGGCAAACGTCACGCTCGAATATTAATTTTCAGTTTAATAAACGCATTGATAATCAAAGTTTTGTAAAAACAACAGCTTATTTAAGTCAGTATAATTTTGAATTATTCTCAAATTTTACGTTTTTTCTAAATGACTCTATCAACGGCGACCAAATCAAACAAAAAGAAAAACGCAATATTTATGGATTGCACAGCGAGTGGAACAAAACAGTCAATTTCGGTAAAGGCGAGTTGGATTTGCAAATAGGTGGCGGTTTCAGAACAGATGACAACAGAGACGTTGAATTATCGCATACTGTGAATCGAAAAACGCTCATCGAAGCCATCAAATTAGGCGATATAACAGAAACAAATACTTTTGGCTACGCCAACGCAGAGTTTAATTTTGGTAAATGGCTCATCAATCCTGCGGTGCGATTCGACAATTTTTCATTTATTTACAACGACCAATTAGCCACAAAATACGCAACACAATCTATCAAAAAGTCTATTTTGAGCCCAAAGCTCAATTTTGCCTACAATGCAAGTAGAAATCTGCAATATTATTTGAAAATGGGCAAAGGTTTCCACTCCAACGATACACGTGTTGTGGTGGCACAAACGGGCAACGAGATTTTACCCGCTGCATACAGTGCCGATTTGGGTTTGATGTGGAAACCTCAACCGCGTTTGTTGCTGAATGTCGCCTTGTGGCATTTGTATTTGGAACAAGAATTCGTGTATGTCGGCGACGAAGGTGTGGTTGAGCCAAGCGGTCGCACACGTCGGCAAGGTGTGGATATGGGCTTGCGCTATCAAATGACTGAGGGGGTGTTTTTTAATGGCGATGTGAATTATACGATTGCACGGAGCATAGACGATGAAAAAGGGCAAAACTACATCCCATTAGCACCCGATTTGACGGCTGTGGGTGGTTTGACGGTGCAAAAAGGACGTTGGGCAGGTAGTTATCAGTTCCGTTATTTGAAAAGCCGTCCTGCCAATGAAGACAATTCGATTGTTGCCAAAGGTTATTTCGTAAATGATGCGAATGTGAATTATCAGTGGAGAAATATGAACTTAGGTATTTCTGTCGAAAATTTATTTAATACTGCTTGGAATGAGACACAGTTTGCCACAGAATCGCGTTTGAAAAATGAACCACAAAGTGTTGAGGAAATACACTTTATACCTGGTACACCTTTCTTTTTGAAAGGTAAAATGACGATACAGTTTTAGTATTTGATGGATATAATCAGACAATACACCTCTCAGTATTATATCGCAATTATTTTAATTCCATGTTGAGGATATTAAAAATATCCTCAACATGGCTTTCTGATATTTCTACGTTTTGCGGTGTTTTTTCTTAGCCGCAGGGAATAAAATATTGTTCAAAATCAAGCGATAACCAGGTGATTGTGGGTGAAGACTCAAGTCTGTTTCGGGGTCTTCGACATAATGACGATAGTCTTCTGGGTCGTGACCGCCGTAGAATGAGAAAAAGCCTTGTCCGACGACACCATGCAAATAGCGCACCTCATTGTAAGGTTTGTTTTCGCCCAACATCAACACGTCTGATTTGATGTATTTTTTCATGAAAGCCGTTGTTTGACCCATAAAACCTTTGACTGTACGTGTGTGACACTGGGTTAACATAGCTGGAATTGGGTCGTATTTGGCTGAAAAATCGAATAATGTGAAATAATCTGTTTCGGGCGAAGCTGGACGACCGTAGTTATTGTCAATACTCGAAAACTCGTACTCCATCGGGTCTCGAGAGAGTGAAAAGTCTTTAAACGCAAAGGTTTTTGAAAAATCCAGTTTCTCTTGAGCATTGGGGTCGGCTGGGTCACCGTCGTACATTGCAGCACAAATATCCACACCTTCGGCTGCCAAAGCAATATCATAACTGTCTGTGGCAGAACACATAGCGAACATGAATCCGCCACCTGCAACAAAATCTCTGATGCGCTTGACAACGGCTAATTTACATTGCGACACTTTTGAAAAACCCAAAGAACGGGAGAGTTCTTCGGCTCGTTTCTGATTCTCGCGATACCATGGTGCATGACCGTAGTTGCGGTAAAATTTGCCGTATTGCCCTGTAAAATCCTCATGATGCAAGTGCAGCCAATCGTACAAAGCCAATTTACCATCTACTACTTCGCGGTCATAAACAACATCGTAAGGGATTTCGGCATAAGTCAAAACCATCGTGACGGCATCGTCCCAAGGTTGCACTTTGTTGCCTTTTGAGTCAATGTCGGGTGTATAAACCGCAATTTTAGGTGCGACCTCCAGTTTGATATCGTCCATATTAACCTCTGGATTCGATATTTCGTTCTGAATACCTGCAAATTGTGCATCGCTCAATACTTCGTAGGTCACGTTGCGGGTTTTACATTCTTTCTCAAATGCCAATTGATGCGGAAAAGCAAAGCTCCCACCCCGATAATTCAACAACCAATGCGCTTCAACACCTTTTGACAACACCCAATAAGTGATACCATAGGCTTTGAGATGCTCTTTTTGCTTCAAGTCCATGGGCAATAGAATGACGCTCGCACGCAACTGAGTGAGTGCCAAAAGCATAACTGTAAGGGAAACAATTATTTTTTTCATCTTTCAATGTGTTTTTTATGAATTTACTGAGGGGTATCTTGTTTGATTCTAAAACGTAAAACAATGCGAAAAGATTTTATTTTTTTCAAAGACAGTTTTGATAGCTTCAAGATGCACTAAGTTTTATTCTTCAAATAACCCTCAACAATCAAATATTGCCCTATCCCGTAAGTCAGCATAATGAGTACACCCGACAATGGAAACGAACTAACAAATTTGCTAATCGCAATCATACTATCAGAAATGACAAAAAGTAAAGCGCCCCAAATGACCCATCTAAAAGATTCATCGGGCACCATTTTATGACGATACAAAACTATCAAAAGCATGGTCAAAATAGTCAAAGCATAGACCGTTATAGGCAATTTGAGGGCTGAATCTACATTCGGCAAAACGATATAAAGGAGTATCATACCGTAAATAAGTACACCTAAAGTTGGTACAAGTAACTCTTTTTTTGAAAAAAAACGATCGGCCTCAGTACGAAAAGCTAAAATGTAAAAAATGTGTGCCATCAAAAATGATGCTAAACCTTGAATAAAATAGCCTTCAAACATCAAAAAAACATCTCCCAAAAGACTGAAAATGATAGCAGCTAGAATAAATTGGCTTTGTCGCACATCCCTCAGTAAAGTCGAGTTGATGAAATAAATACCCAGCGAAATCATCAACAATGGTTTGAAAATATACTCCGCTGTTTGCCAACTGGGCTGCATCGCTCGGGCGACGAGATCGCCTAAAAGAATAATAAAGAAAAGGATTGTAAATTTTTTCATAATGATAGATTTGATGCGAAAAATAGTATATTTTTTGCGATTGATGTGCTATTTACCTTTTTTGACTTAGTTTTATTTTACCTTTGGCATTGCTATTCCATTTTTAACCAACCTTGATATTTATGCACCAATCACAACCTAAATTTTTATTATGGAAAAAACGTTACGCGTAGCCATTCTTGATTTGAACAATAATGTACCCAATCGTGGCATTTTATACCTCAAACGCCTTGTCGAATCTTATGGCGATTTATTGACTTATGAGGTTTTTGATGTCCGATACAAAAATGAGATACCAGATACGAGTTTCGATATTTATATCTCTTCGGGTGGTCCAGGCAGCCCTTTTGACTTCACTGGGGGGTGGGACAAAGCCTATTTCACCTTAATTCAGCAGTTGTGGCAACACAATCAGACCTTACAAGCCAGTGAAGAAGACACCAGTGAAGTGACCAACCCAAAGTATGTCTTTTTCATTTGTCATTCGTTTCAGTTGGCCTGTCAGCATTTCAAAGTTGGCAGTATCAAGCAACGTGTGACCCGTTCTTTTGGTACATTTCCATGCCATAAAACCGACTTTGGCAGCCGCGATTTGTATTTCAAAGGTTTGCCTGAGCCTTTCTGGATTGCCGATTTCAGAGATTGGCAAGTCGTGAATGCCAACAAAGAATATCTCGAAAGTCAAGGATTTGAGATTTTGGCGTTGGAGAAAGAGCGTCCTCATGTCAATTTGCCGCGTGCCATCATGGCTATTCGTTTTTCGGATAATTTTTTCGGCACACAATTTCACCCCGAAGCCGACGCTGATGGTATGTTGACACACTTTTATGATCCTGAACGCAAAGCACAGGTCATAAAAGATTATGGGGAAGAAAAATGGCATACAATGTTACACGATTTGGAAGATGATCGCAAAATCAACTTGACGCACAAGACTATTTTACCCAATTTTTTGAACGATGCCATTATGAATTTGCAGGGTAGTTTAGTGCCTGCTTGAATATAATGAATCGGAATCGAACTTTTTTTCTTAGAAAGTTATCCGATTCCGATTCATTTTATCTTACTTCGACTCTAAATTTAAAACCAACATTATTTATGATTACACATCTTCGCAAAGCCTATAATGCCGCATTTTCGCAGGAAGAATATGTCGCTTTTCTTGATCATATCCACAGTTTATACAACCACACACCGCCGTTTAGAGTGAGTGAAACGCCTGTTTTTATTCCAGACGATTTTCGTGATAAATTGCTACGTGCATGTGACGACATCGTGGATGTCGTTGTGCAGCCCAATTTTAAGGCTCTTACTGAGGGGGCAATGAAACCCGAGCACCGTGTCCCCAATGAGGATGCGCATCCGCATTTTATGGTGGTTGATTTTGGTATTTGTGAAGGCTCAAACGGCGAACTTGTACCCAAATTGATTGAAATGCAGGGCTTTCCGTCGCTCTATTTTTTCCAAACAGACTTGGCAGAAGGCTATTGCCAATATTTCAAAAATATTCCTGAAACGATGACACCGCTTTTCGAGGGTCTGGATACTGAGGGGTACTATGACTTGCTTAGAGAAGTGATTGTTGGAGATTCAAATCCAGAAAATGTTATTCTTTTAGAAGTTGAACCAGAGAAACAAAACACATTAGTAGATTTCTTAGGAACGGCTAAGTATTTGGGAATCAAAATATTGTGTCTTACAAAAGTGATAAAAAAAGGTCGAGAGTTGTTTTATAAAAACGGCAACGGCGATTTGGTGAAAATAGAACGTATCTATAATCGTGTCATTTTTGACGAATTAGACAGGCGACCTGACTTGACTTTTGGCTTTCACTTCACCGATGACCTCGATGTAGAATGGGTTGGACATCCGAACTGGTTTTTCCGCATTTCAAAATACACTTTGCCTTTTTTAAAGAGCGATTTTGTGCCTAAAACGTATTTTTTGGACAAATTGACCGAATATCCAAGCGATTTGGAGAATTATGTTTTAAAGCCACTCTTTTCATTCAGTGGTCAAGGTGTAAAAATAAATATCACGCAGCAAGATTTAGATGCCGTTGAAGACCGTTCCAATCATATTTTACAAGAAAAAGTCACTTATGTCGCTGCCTTGGAGACTCCCACAGAGCCTGCAAAAATTGAAATCCGCATGTTGATGTTGTGGAAAAACGGTTGGGAACGCCCCAAAGTGGTCAATAATCTAATTCGATTGAGCAAAGGCATTATGATTGGCGTACGCTACAATAAAGATAAAGACTGGGTCGGTGCGAGTGTTGGCTTATTTAATCGAAAATGAGGTTGAGCAAATAGCAAGTTGATAACTCGACCTTAAAAGCAAAACGCAACTAATTGAATGACAATTAGTTGCGTTTACTATTTTTAGTGTGTAGCGAGGGGGGGAATCGAACCCCCGACCTCAGGGTTATGAATCCTGTGCTCTAACCATCTGAGCTACCGCGCCATAGCTTTTTTTAGCGACCGCAAAGATAGGACTTTTTTCTTTTTTTAAAAGACCAAATGATTTTTTTTTGAAAAAACACAGATTAGATTAACTCGCAAGAGGCATGAATAAAAAATAAAATAAAAAAATAAGTTGTAAAATAGAGGAAAGCATTGATTCTGAACAAAGAAGGTATTATTTTTGGCGTTTAAATATAGCTGAAAAAAGACTGCAGCCCCCGTTTTTGAAAATTTAAAGATGAGATAGAACCTGTCTCTAAATTTTCGAAGATTTGTAACTTTTTTTCATACATTCTAGTGAGGGTTGATTCTGGGGGCTGCTTCTTTTCAGCAACATATTTGAGTCATCAAACCGACATTTAAACGAACAGCGTTTTTATTCTGCTGCCTGCCACTGAAAATTTTTTTATTTTTTTTCGATAATTTTTTTCAAACCTTCCAGATGTTCGTTTTTGCGAGGTGTCCGAGCATATAGACTCGTTTTAGTGAAAAATTGATGCCGTTCCAAAAAGCGAATTTGAATATTATTCCACTCTTCTTCTGTCTCTACAAGATGCATTATTTTCATTTCTGAAAATAGGGTTTGACCAATGGCGTAAAAATCGTTCCGCCCCAAATAGTCCAAATCGGCATCGCAGAGGATTTTCGCACAATAGTCTTTAGGCATTTGTGGGATTTTAGTTGCCATTATCATCTCGCAAATATGTTTGATGTCCCCCTCAGTATAATTGAACTGTGGCAGCACTTCTTGGGCGATTTTGCAACTGTGTTTTTCATGTTCGTGGTAGTTTCTCAAAAAGCCACAATCGTGTAGCAAGGCGGCTGTCATGATGCGTACAGTTGCTTCATACGATATGCTTTCAGCTACACATAAACTTTCAGCAACATTTAAAACATCGAGTGTATGGTGTTTCCCATGGTAGGTCAGTGAAGGAGAAAGTTGGTTTAGTTCATTGAGAATGAAGTTTTTAGCAGATAAATAGTTCACAGCATGTTTGTTTTAAATTTATTATCCGTTGTTGATTATTTTTTGATTGGTTATTGGCTACTTCGTGAACGAGTCCACAAATCACCAATAACCAATCAAACGATTAGTCAAGTATTGTCACCCCACTTGCCATAAATTTCATCTCTTCTTTTGGCTTAGTGATTTTAGCGATTTCTTCTTTCGTCTTGCCTTCGTCTTGAGCAAAATGTTTTAAATCTTCCACAGGTGTGATTTCTTTAAATGCGTTGCCAACCATCACTACCTTTTTCCCTGCCAGATCTTTAGGCATAAAAAACGCGTAGTCTTTGAATTTGACAAACATCGGTGCCGCACCCTTTTCGCTCGCAATATTCATCCAGCACCCTTTTGCTTTGCAAACAGCATCTACTGTGCCGACGACTTTTACATTATCCATTTTCATAGAAGTTCCCATTTTGGATAGCATGGCATCGTATGATATGGCTCCTGCTGGTGTTACTTTTTCGCCAAAAGTTTTGCCATCCGATTCTTTGGCTTTGAAAATGCGATAAGCTTCTTCTTCACTTATTTCTTTTTTTGCGGTAGCATTTACGGTAGATTTCGCCGATTTGTTACAGCCTATCGCCAATAATGCGATGATACTGAGGGGAGCAATGAGTTTCTTTAACATGATAGGTGATTTGATTGTAGTTTAGGAAAATGATTTGAAAACGCAAAGTTAGGGTGGGTTTGAGGACAAAATCAAACATAGAATAGGTATTTTTAAAGAAAAATACGATGATTTACATCATTCCTGCCACTTCTTGACGAATAGCAGCCTGCGCTTTGCTTACTGAGTCTGAATTTTGCTCATTCAAAAACTGGAATAATTCGTTGATGAGGACGCTCGAATCTGCTTGAGGACTGAGTTTTTGAGCCACCATATTCACAATGTCTGCTGTATTGTTGCGTGCTAAAATGATGATATTCCACAGGTTTTCACTCACATATAATTGCTGTGTGATATTGTGTTCAAACTCTTGTTGGATGGCAATGATCATCGCCATGCGCAAATCGTTGACTGAAGCCCCCTCAGTACGCAGGCGACTGATAAGGTTCGGAATCGAAATGCGTTCGCACAAAAGTATCAAACGTTCGCACGCTTGTAGGCGCAAAGGCAACGTTGGTTGCATCCGTTGCTGTTGCAAATCAATGAGTTGTGCTTGATGCCGATTGTCCAAATATTGTTTTGTCAGAGTGAAGATAAAATAGGCGGCAGCAGCAAAAATGAGTAGGAACAGAAGAATAGCGATGATGTTCAGCATGATGATTTTTTAAATTAAGCTGCAAAAAAACAAAATTTCTTGCCCAAAATGGATAGAAAAGTATAAAAAACTTGGTTTCCAAAAATTCATGCCTATTTTTGTTTGAAACTTGACATTACATTTATGAAAACAAAAATACATTGGGGCATCATTGGTTTGGGCAAAATTGCACATAAATTTGCCCAAGACCTCCGACAAGTTCCAGATGCGAAACTACACGCCGTGGCATCTACTGACCGCGAACGAGCCAATGCTTTTGCCGAACAATACCACGCTCAATACGCTTTTGGCAGCTACGAAGCCATTCTCAATTGTCCGCATCTCGATGTGGTGTATGTGGCAACGCCTCATGTGCTGCACCACTCGGTGGTGATGATGTGTTTGCGCCGTCGGATTCCCGTTCTGTGTGAAAAGCCTTTGGCCATGAACACCAAAGAAGTGCGAAAAATGATAGATACGGCTCGGCAGAATTATACATTTTTTATGGAAGCAATGTGGTCGCAGTTTGTTCCAGCTTTTCGTAAAACATTAGAGTTGATACAAGCGGGTGCTATCGGACGACCCCTCAGTATAAAAGCAGATTTTTGTTCCAAATTCACTTACAACCTCGAAAGTCGTGCCTTCAATAAGGAATTAGGCGGGGGGGCGTTGCTCGATATTGGCATCTATCCCGTCATGTTGTCCCTCGCTGTTTTCGGCAAACCGAAGACTGTACAAGCATTGGCTACTTTTGGCGAATCGGGCGTGGACTATTCTTGCGCCACCAATTTTCAATACGAAAATGGGGCGATTTTCATGGGTCATTCTTCCATGATGCACAATTCGCGTATCGAAGCCTCCATTTATGGTGACAAAGGTGTGCTGCACCTGCCCTCTCGTTTCCACCATCCCAAAACTATTTTGTGGGAAAAGGAAGATGGCTCAGTCGAAACCATAAATATGCCTTTCGATGGTCATGGCTACCAATTTGAGGCGGCACATGTCACTCATTGCTTGAAAACCAATGAATTGGAAAGCCCTATTATGTCCCACCAATTCAGCTTGGACTTGATTGGTTTACTCGATGCTGTGCGTGCAGAGATTGGTTTGGTTTATCCCAATCACGATTGATACTGAGGGGGGCTTTACGAGCCGCCTTCTGGAATATCAAACATGTTCTCCCTTTTTTCTTTTTTTCGAAGACCAAATATGTAGCGTATGTTGAGTCCTATGCGGCGTGTGTCGTTTGCCCTTGTGCCTAATGCTTGAATAGCACCTTGATTGAGCGTAAAACTGTACCGATTCGTCAAAAACACATCACTAAAATTGAGTGAAACAATCAGTTTTCTATCCAAAAACTGGCGATTGACGTAGAAATTGAGCGCACCAAAATTATCCAACTCGTAAAATTGTAGCTGACCTTTCAAACGTAAAAAACCATTCATGCTGATATTGGTCAATTTGCCAATTTTTAGACTGTGATAGGTGAAAAATGACCAACTGCCTCGCTGAAAACTCAAAGCACTATCGGCGTACACGCCATTATAGTTGTTGTGATTGTATTGGATACCGACCACAAAAAAATACTTTTTGCCTGGCGGAATAGCCCCTGTGAGCCTTCCATAAGTTTCCACATTTTTACCCAAATTGTCATAAGTTCGATAGCTGATTATTGGCGTTTGTGGATCAGGATAAATCACATTAGTGAAAATATCCTGCGTATAGTTGCGCCCAAAAGCCATGATGGGCATTTCGTTGACACTGATGTTGAACTCATAATTTTGTGTAAACTGCGGTTTGAGACTCGGATTACCCGCTTCGTAGAGAAACTGGTCTAAGAATCGTGGAAACGGATTCAACATTTCGTAGGTCGGGCGAGTGATGGTGCGGCGTGCTACCAAGTACCCCCTCAGTTCGTACCCTGCAATTTTAGCTACTTTGCGGCTGAAATAGAGGTATGGGAACAAATCTGTGCGATGAACACCGAACGAGGTATCTTTGGGTATAGTTTGATTGCCTGACATATTGGTATTTTCAAGCCGCACGCCTACCTTCAAAAGATAATCGCCCATTTTTTTAGACCCTTGCAAGTATGCTGCATTGATATTTTCTTTGAAACGATAGGTATTGGTTCTAAAATCGTCTTTTTTCGCATTAATAAAATACGCGGTTTCGCTGTCGAATCTTTGGAAAGTGGTTTTCGCACCTGTTTCGAGTGTCACTTGGTGCGGCAATTTATATTTAACATCGGTTTGCATGGAGAAAAAATGTCTTTTGTTATCCCAATCGCCATTGCCATTGATGGGGTTAACGATGGGCAACGTAAAGGTCGTTGTATAATCTTGCTCGCCTTGATTGTTAGAAAAATTATAGTTGACATCCGTTGTCCACTCCGAACCCAACGTATCCATTTTGAGTTTTGCTGAAAATCCTTGGCTGACATTGATATTCTTATTGTTGTTTTTCAATTGGTTGTCATTATCACTCAAAAGGCTTTCAGAAGGTCGGCTTTTTATCACGCTTTCAGTGTTGGCATCACTTCGATTGTTCGAGTAATTACCACGTGCATCGTAGTTTAGAGTCCATTTTTTCTTTAACTCGCGTCCCAAACCAAAGCCCATGCTGAGGGCATCGCTCGGCGTTTTGGTATAAGAGTATTGGTGCAATGTATTGTCTGTCAATATTCTATCACTCGTTACTTTGTTAAAACCATTGGCTTGCACCGCATTGACATTGAAAAACGAAGTGCGCTCACCTTCGTTGTTGTTGAGATTCAAACCCACAAAGCGATTGCCATAAACCCCTTGATTCACACCCGCATTCACATTGCCTGTGAGACCGATTTTTACACCTTTTTTCAGCACCACATTCACCAAGCCACCGCTGCTGCTGGCATCGTATTTGGCAGAAGGCGTGCGCAATATTTCAATTTTTTCGATGCTATTGGGTGGCAAAATGCGTAACAGTGCAGCAATATCAGCATTACTCATACGCTGTTCCCTGCCATTGATATAAACTGCCGCAGGTGTACCACTTGTTATATAAATATTGCCATCTTGGTCAATAAACAGTCCGGGTGTTTTTTCCATCACCTCCAAAGCATTGGTTGAAGTCAGTGCCAATTGTTCTGCATCCACCACTGTTTTATCGTCTTCTTGGGTCATAAGCGGCTTTTTTGCGACGATTTCAACTCCTTTTAGTTCCGCCGAAAGCGTTTCCATCACAAAGGTAAACTGCGCTTGCTTGTCTGTCACTGTTACGCCACGCTGCAAAGGTTTAAGCCCAATAAAGGTTGCCAAAACAACGAATTGTCGCTCTTTGCCAATATTAAACGAAGCCAAACCCGCCGTATCAGTGATAGCATACTGTTTCCGCAGCGTATCGTTTCGCTCTGTCAACACAACCGCACTACCAACTATTGGCGCGCCGTTTGGTTCAGTCAGTTTTATAGAAATGGTTTGGACTTGAGAGAAAGCATTGCTTAGATAAAGTGTAAAAAGAAGGAAAAAAAGCTGTTTCATAACATTTCAGTGATTTGATGAATGATGTTGAAATCATTAAAAGTTTTGCGAAAGGTACAGTCTTCTAACACATTTCGACATATTTTATAGACATAAGTGTTGAATTTGTCGTTTATTGATTGTTTTACTGAGGGGAGGGGAGTTAAAAACTTTGGCTTAGTTAAAATTTCAAGTACTTTTAGTTCTTCGCCTTATTTAACTCGCTAACTTCGCCCTCAAATACATTTAATTATGAATTTCGATATAAAAAATCTTGATTTCAATAAATCTGCCGATGGTCTTTTACCTGCTATCATACAAGATGCAGCAACACGACAAGTGCTGATGCTGGGCTATATGAACACCGAAGCCTTGGAAAAGACTATTTCGAGTGGGAAAGTGACTTTTTTCAGTCGTTCCAAACAACGATTATGGACAAAAGGCGAAACCTCAGCCAATTTTCTAAACCTTGTGGACATTAAAGCAGATTGCGACAATGATACGATTTTAATAAAAGCCAACCCCGACGGCCCGACTTGTCACACAGGCTCAGATACTTGTTGGCAAGAAAAAAATGATTTTGCAGGAACAGATTTTCTATTCTATTTGGAATCTGTAATTCAAAAACGCAAAGCAGAAGACCCCTCAGTATCAAAGAGTTATACGAACTCTTTGTTTCAAAAAGGTATAAATAAAGTGGCACAAAAAGTAGGCGAAGAAGCTGTCGAACTCGTCATCGAATCCAAAGACGACAATCATGAACTGTTCTTAGGCGAAGCTGCCGATTTGATGTTTCACTATCTTGTCCTACTCGCAGCTAAAAATTTTACGCTCGACGATGTTTTAGAGGTTTTGAAAAAACGACACAGCTAAAATTAATTATTATTTTATTGATTATTAATCACTTATGAAGATATTAAGCTACAATACAAACGGTATTCGGGCAGCACTCAAGAAAGATTTAGCTGCATTTTTAGCCACTGACAATTTTGATATTGTCTGTATTCAGGAAACAAAAGCGTCGCCAGACCAAGTAGATACTGAGGGATTGACACAACTTGGGTTTGTGCATCAATATTGGGTTTCGGCAGAAAAAAAAGGCTATTCTGGTGTTGCTATTTTTTCTAAAATCCAACCTGACAATGTGGTTGAAGGAATGGGCATATCACGCTACGACTCAGAAGGGCGGGTCATTCGCGCCGACTTTGGCGATTGGACTTTGCTCAATGTCTATTTCCCTTCTGGTACATCGGGCGATGAACGACAAGCTGTAAAAATGGATTTTTTGGCTGACATGTACGACTGGATTGCTGAGTTGAAAAAAGAAAGACCCCACATCATTTTAGTCGGCGACTACAATATTGCTCACACCGAATTAGACATTCACAACCCTAAAGGTAATGTGAAAACATCAGGTTTTTTACCTGAGGAACGTGCTTGGATGACAAAATGGTTTGAAAGTGGCTTTGTAGATGCCTTCCGTTTCAAAAATCCGACTTTACAGGAATATTCATGGTGGTCAACTCGTTTCAATTCACGTGCATCGAACAAAGGCTGGCGTATTGACTATCAATCTGTTACAGACAGTCTAAAAGATAAAATCGTCAGTTGTCGTCAATTGAATGATGCCGTACACTCCGACCATTGTCCAGTATTGTTGGAAATTAATTTATAAAGAGCCTATACTGATAATCAATATTACTGGCTATATTGTGCAAAATTTAAAATAAATTTAAAATTAAGTAGCAAAGTAAGCTTTTGTTATTTAATATACAACTAAAGCAAATACTGAACATTATTTTCTAACAGAAAACAAACATCCAATGAAACAATCTCTACATTTATCACGACTCTTCGTGATAGCTTTTTTTTTGTTGCCTTTTCACATACTTCAAGCCTGTGGTTTTGATTTTGTTGGCTCTTGTGCAACCGCAGTAAAATTTACGGTCAACAATGCTCCTTCGGGCTATTTTGTCACCACTTGTGCTTATGGTAATTCTCTACCTTCTACGCTAGGCACAAATTTAACAACTCTTCAACTCAGTACAGCAACAACTGTGTCATGGGAGAGTTGTACAAATATGATGAAAGAAACAGCGATTTATTATCGTGTTTTCAACAACCCCCTCAGTAAAGGTACATTTCAAAAAGGAACACTTTCACAACAAAGTATTGTCAACAATCCACCTTATCGAACCAGAACTTTTTCTGCCAATTTATCCATTGATTTACTCGTCGGATTGTTGCCTAACACGAATTATACAATTGAAATTTACTACCAATTGAGTGTTGATTCAGATGGAAATGGCTCTGTGGATGACTCTAAAGTAGCCAATAACAACGGTGCTTTCTATGCTACATCATTCCAAACAGGTAATATCAACGTTAATTCAGGCTTCCCTGTCACCATTTCGACCCAAAGTGTCACTTGCAGTGGTGGCTCTAATGGTACAGCAACACTCTCGCCAGCAGGAGGCACTGCACCCTACACCTTTTTGTGGTCAAATGGTGCTACTACTGCCATACAAACAGGGCTGAGAGCAGGTAATTATTCTGTTACTATTACAGATGCGACCAATGCTAAAAGTATCAAATCGTTTTCTATTGCCGAGCCTGCACCAATCACCATCACAACGTCGCTGACACAGCCTTCTTGTGGTGCATCCAATGGTGCAATAGCAGCAACCATAAGTGGCGGCACATCACCCTACACCATAGTTTGGAGTAATGCTGCTAGTAGTTTGACAGTATCTAATTTAGCTGCTAATAGCTATTCTGCGACAGCTACAGACTCCAAAGGCTGTTCAAATAACACTACGGTGACATTAGTCGAAAATTGCGGCAGCAATGGTGTTTATTGTGCTTCTGCCTCACAAAACCCATGGAATGAATGGATTGCACGGGTTCAAATGAATACTTTGAACAACGAAAGTGAAAAATCACGTGCTGACCGCTTTGTTATTGGTTACTCAGACTGGACAGACAAAGGCACAACGCTGACTCAAGGTTTGAGTTACCCCCTCAGTATCACTCCTGGGCTAAGTTGGTCGGGACAACAAACTAACCTCTATTTTAGAGCATGGATTGATTTTAATAAAAACAGTGTTTTTGAAGACTCTGAAAAAATCTTTGAACGCAACGCAACGAGTCAGCTTGTGACCTCTAATATTGTGATACCCGCAGTGACGCAATTGGGTACAACAACCATGCGTGTTAGCATGAAACGAGATGCTTATCCGACTGCTTGTGAATCATTTTTAGCAGGCGAAGTTGAAGATTATAGTATCATTTTAGTAAGCGGCAATTCTAACCCTTGTGTGACTGATGCCATTCCACCCGTATTAAACAATTGCCCACAGAATATCAATTTGACAACGTCCTCAACATGTGCCATAGCCACATGGATAGCTCCAACTGCGACGGACAATTGTACGACTACCCCCTCAGTAAGTAGCACCCGAAATAGTGGTTTTTGTTTTCCAATAGGTTCAACAACAGTCGTTTATACCGCTACGGATGCACGCAACAACTCTGCAACTTGCAGTTTCAGTGTTGTGGTATCTGCTACAAACAATTGTACGACCGACGTTATTCCTCCTGTATTGAGCAATTGCCCACAAAATATCAATTTAACAACATCCACAGCTTGCGCAACTGCCACATGGACAGCTCCAACTGCAACGGACAACTGCACGACTACCCCCTCAGTAAATAGCACACAAAGTAGTGGTTTTTGTTTTCCAATAGGCTCAACAACAGTCGTTTATACCGCTACGGATGCACGCAACAACACTGCAACTTGCAGTTTCAATGTCATAGTAGGATCAACCAGTATAGGTACACCAGATTTAGGTATAGCGATTAGTTCTCCTAATACATATTACAGAAACTGGACAAACATCAGTTATAAAATTGTTGTGAAAAACAATAGCTCTACTGCTTTTTCAAATGCAAAAATCGAGTTCAAATTTCCAATAGGAACAGTAAATGGTGGAACGGTAGTAGTATCTAATGGTTTGTGGGAAGAATGGTGTATCGGAGCAGTACAATGTTTCAACTGGACAATAGGCAGCCTTGCAAAAGACTCATCGGCAACCCTCACAGTTCCACTATTTGTGTTGAACCCGAATACTCCCCTTGTTGCAACAGCCAAACTATTAAGTTCAACACCAATAGATGGGAATCCAAGTAATAATGAAGCGAGTTTGACACTCAATTTCAGTTCTGAGCCTACATTTTCTTTGGTAAAAAGACCAGTAATACAGCAAATTCCAGTTGTTGTTCAGCAAATTTTACCTAACCCTACTGAGGGGGAGCTTTTTTTAGATATTGAGAGCCTCAATAGCCAACATATTGAGTTTCAATTTTCAGATGCTTTTGGCAAGATTGTAAAACGTGAACAACGATTCTTAGAAAAAGGACTTAACCAAATACTTTTTGATGTCAGTCAATTGCCACAAGGCCTGTATTTTATAACACCTTCAACGAACTTAGGGCGACAACAACCCAGTAAGTTTATAAAAATTTGATGGTAATTAACCAATCCTGTGTTACCTTAGCGTCCGAACTCTGAACTAAAACAAAATGGACTGATGAGCAAACAGATGCTTTTAACACTTTTCTATTCATTAGTAGCCAATGCTTTATATAGCACTCCTTATTTCTATTTAAAAATAGAACCGCCCTCACCACAAGATGATTTAACAGTGTGGACGGCTGAATGTGCTTTAAAAAATGCAGAAAAAGAATGGCGCATTTATAAAATTGAGTTGCGCAAAAACACCAATGATGCCAGTTTTACACTCGATGTCGAAGAACCGAAATTCGTCACTTTTACCTATGCTGGCGAGTCTTTCGAGATTTTTGTAGAGCCTACGGACGATATAAAAATCAGTTTCAAGAACGGACAAATCGGTCAAACCATTCGATTTGAAGGGAAAGGTGCTGAAAATAATACGATTTTGAGGTCGTTTCACAGTCGTTTTTGTACAAAAGTGCCTTCCACATACAAAACTCAATTTTTGTCGCCTGCCCTTGACAAAGTAACGGAAGTGCGGGCAATAGCATCGGATGCGGCTACTTTTTTCTCATTTGCGAGTGCTGATAAAGAAGCAGGGCTGACTTTTTTGACCGAAGTGAAGCCAAAAATCCACAAAAAACTCTATTCGCAGTTGTGGAAAGAGTTAAATTATGCCTATGATACACAACTTTATGCCTATTTTTTGATAAAAAAAATGGATAAAGATGAGTTTCGATTGACCACACAAATTTTTTTCCCTTTCAAAGGATTCAATTATACAGACTATGAATTGAATGAAACCTTTGTATTTCGCAATGCACTTAAAACTTTTGTTCACTATCAGGCGACGCAATTTCAGAACCACGATGACCCTTACACATTGTTTGAAACCATTGAAAAAAAATTGAGTAGTTACAACCGTTTTTGGCTTGAAAAAGAGTTACTGATTGAGGTTTTAGACAAAACCAATAACCTAAGTTTTGGCAGACAACACATCGAGCAATTTCGGAAAAACTGCACTTTCCCTGAACTTATCAAAGAAGTAGATGATGCTTATAATCAGTTTTTGGACGTGACTGAACGCGCTGAAGCACCTGATTTAGAACTAGTTACAACAGAACACACCCCTTTGTATCTTAAAGATTTTCGCGGAAAAGTTGTTTATGTCAGTTTTTGGGCGAGCTGGTGTCAACCTTGTATTGCCAACTTTACGAAGTATGCTGAGGTCAGAAATCGTCTCCATACTGAGGGGGTCATTTTGCTCAATGTCAATATTGATGAACAACCCGATAAGTTTCGAAGTGCTTTGGCTCGACTCAATATTAAAGGATTGAATGTGCAGCCGATGGACATTGACGCAACAAAACGTTTGTACAATTTGTACACTATACCAAGCTATTTTATCATTGATAAGAAAGGGAAATTTGCTCATTTATCAGACCAAGAAGGTCGAGATGTGATTGCAGAGTTCAAAAAATTGCAAAGAGAATGACTTCTTATGATTTTGGTTTGGTAATTGTGTAAAGCGAATTGAAAGGCAAATCAAAATTGCTGTATCCAAAATTAGAAAATTAATAGAAAAAGCGCAACTATTTTCTATTTTTGCGCAAACCTTGTTTTGTTTTACGAAAAAACAATATGTTACCACCGCTTTTTAAAATAAGAGACAAAGGCAAATATGGCTTTATTGACCTCGATGGTGAAATCATCGTTGAGCCACAATATCAAGATGTTGAAGACTTTCACAATGAATTTGCACGTGTGAAAATTTTTGACCGTGTGATGCTTATGGACTATCATGGTCGCCTTCTACTGAAAAACATATTCAACTACGTGGGGCTTATGGAGGAAGGTCTGGCACGTGTGCAACTGGTCAACCAGTGGGGTTATATTGATAGTCGGTGCAATTTGGTGATTGATGTGCAGTTTGAAGGGGTCGGCGACTTTCACGGTAGTTTAGCAACTGCTCGTTTTGGTGGACGCTGGGGTTTTATCAACAAAGAAGGCGAGTTTGTTATTAAGCCACAATTTGAAGCTGCCGAAAAATTCAACAACGGTTTAGCAGCAGTCAAATCGGAGGGTAAATGGGGGTTTATCAATAACAAGGGCAAATGGATGATTGAACCCACTTACCAACTGGCGACGACTTTTCAGGGCGATGTGGCAACCATTTTTGAAGATGACAAATGGGGTTTGGTACACAAATCAGGGCAGGTCATTGTCCCCCCTCAGTATCTGCACATCAAAGGGTTGAGTGATGGTGTTTTTTCAGAAGGTTTGGCGATAGTGAAAATTGAGGATAAGTTTGGTTTCATCAATCAAGGTAATGAAATTATCATTAATCCTGTTTTTGAATTTGTGGGTGATTTTTATAATGGCTTGGCTGTGTTCAGTTATAAAGATAAATTTGGTTATATGACCAAAGATGCCAAACTCCATATCGAACCTCGTTTCGACGAAGCACAACGATTCAGCGATGGTTTAGCAGGCGTTCGTGTCAAAAACCAATGGTTATATGTTGATACTGAGGGGAGTATTGCCATTCCTCCAAGATTTTTAGATGCTGTTGAGCCTTTCAGAAATGGTTTAGCATGGATTGAAAAAAATAATATGTGGGCTTATATCAACACTGAAGGGCAAGTTGTATGGCTCGAAGAAGACATTTAATAGTCTATTTTCAGAATAAAGGCATCAGGTTCAAACAATGATATTGTACTTAAAAGCCTAACATCGCAAACAAAACTATGAGCGAACTTTTCTATCGCATTGCTCTGACCAAAGTACCCAAAGTCGGAGCTGTCCATTCCAAAAATCTCATCGCCCATTGTGGCAGTGCAGAAGCCGTTTTCAAATCGAGTAAAGTGTCACTAATGCGTATCAATGGCATTGGTGAGGGCATTGCAGACTACATCTTGACGTCAGATGTGTTGAAATGGGCAGAAAAAGAATTGGATTTTATTGTAAAAAACCAAGTGCGTGTCATCTACCATACTGACCCCGGTTATCCGCGCCGCTTGAGCAACTTAGCCGATTGCCCGATGCTTTTGTATTACAAAGGTACAGCCGATTTGAATGCGCCACGCATAGTGAGTATTGTAGGTACACGAAAGCCATCACCCTATGGCGTGCGCACATGTGAGTCAATCGTAGAAGGTTTTATTCCCTATAATGTTTTGATAGTCAGTGGTTTGGCTTATGGTATTGACTCGTTTGCACACCGAAAAAGTTTGTTAAGTGGCATACCAACCGTAGGTGTCATGGGTACAGGTTTACAGCGTATTTACCCAACTGAACATCGCGAGTGGGCTTTAAAAATGATTGAAAACGGAGGTTTATTGACAGAATATCCCAGCGATCAAGACCCTGAACAAAAGCACTTTCCGATGCGCAATCGCATCATCGCAGGGATAGCAGACGCAACTATTGTCATAGAAACTGCTGAAAGAGGTGGTTCAATAATTACCGCTAATATGGCTTTTGAATGTAATCGCGATGTTTTCGCCGTTCCTGGTCGAGTAGGTGATGCTCAGTCAAAAGGCTGCAACAATCTATTAAAAAAGCGTAAAGCTACCTTGATTGAAAGCTCAGAAGACTTGGCTCACCATCTGGGTTGGGCCGATTTAGATGCTCAAAAGCCAGCCGCACAAAAGCAACTTTTTGTAGAACTTTCTGATAATGAGCAAATTATTGTTAATTTTTTAAAAAAATCTGAGACAAGTACGCCTATTGATACACTAAGTTTGGCTGTACAGATGCACCCCAGCCAGATTGCTTCATTATTGTTAAGTTTAGAATTTAAAGGCATTGTTCAAGTTCTTCCTGGCAAACGATATGGCTTGGTTTAGTATCTTTGCATTTTTGAAAATCGTCATCTGTAAAACATATATTTATCAATGAAGCATCTTGGTCTCATCGGATACCCTTTGGGTCATTCTTTTTCGAAATCTTATTTTAACAATAAATTTAAAGCATTAGGTGTTGATAACGAATGGTTTTATGATACCTATCCGATTGAAAATATCGAAAAATTCACAGATTTACTGAAGGGGCAACCCGACCTTGTGGGGCTCAATGTCACCATCCCATACAAACAAGAGGTCATACCTTTTGTAGATAAATTGGATAAAAGTGCCTCAGAAGTGGGTGCAATCAACTGTATTCGTATCGAAAATGGCATTTTAGTAGGCTACAATACTGATGTTTATGGCTTTGAAAAATCACTCATAGATATGCTCGTAGATGGGAATATAGACACATTACCCCAACTCAGTCTCAAAGCCCTCGTATTAGGTACAGGTGGTGCATCGAAAGCAGTGGCATATGTGATGAAAAAATTAAACATCCCATTTCACTATGTTTCAAGAAACCGCACGCCTGAGTCATTAAGCTACAAGGATGTGAACGCTGAAATCTTAGCAACTCATCACCTAATCATCAACGGAACGCCTTTAGGGATGTCACCAAATACTGAGGGGTGTCCACCTTTGCCTTATGAAAATATTGGAAATCAACACTTTTTATACGATTTGGTGTACAATCCAGAAGTAACTGAGTTTATGAAGCGTGGTATAGTACAAGGAGCAAAAGTGAAAAATGGCTATGATATGTTACTCTATCAAGCTGAAAAAGGATGGGAAATCTGGAATCAGTGAGTAATAATATTGACGTATTTGGGGTATAAAATTGAGGAAAACATGGGAAAACACAATGAAATCGGTCAAAAAGGAGAACAAGCAGCAGCCGAATTTTTAGAGCAGAAAGGTTATCGGATTTTACATCGCAATTGGCGATACAGACGTACTGAACTTGATATTGTAGCCATGAGCACTCGGACTATGGTTTTTGTGGAAGTGAAAACGCGATCTGACTATACTTTCAGTGTGCCTGAAACAGCAGTAGATAGTAAAAAGCAACACCGAATTACACAAGCTGCCATAGCCTACATGACAGAAAGCAGACATGAAGGAGCGATTCGATTCGATATTTTGTCAGTAGTACTGAGAGGTGATAATTTCTATATTGATCACTATGAAGATGCCTTTTTCTTTGGGTTATAGCGTTAATAGTAGGTCAAATTGGCGACAGTCTTTAAATTTTGTAAGATTGTCGCCAGCTTATTCCTATTCAATTTTTCACCTTTTTTTGGAAATATGGTTGAAAAACTTTTTTATCCAACACAAGAAAAAATAATATGATATTCAGCAAGATAAAACCATAAAACAATGCAGGATTGGATAACCACGCAACGACTCCCTCAGTAGAAACCGTGTCGAGTACAGGTAATGAGGAAGTTGGTTCTGAAACAGGTACTTCGGCTTTAGGTATCAGTGCAAATATAATCGCTACCAAAGTTGACATAAATACCAAAAAGAATAAGGGCAATCGGTCAACCACAGGCTGTTTTTTGACAGTAGGTTGCAAACGCTCCATCAAATTCTGCTCAAAACGCATGGAGGGCATTTCTAGCTCCAGACCACAGAGTTGGTCATGCAGTGTTGCATAACTGTCGAAATGCACGCGATATTTAGCATCTGTTTGCATCAGAAACTTATGTTTTTCCTGCACTTCTGGCAAGGCATTGCCATCGAGAATATCCCAAATTTGTTCTTCTGTCATGATTATAACAAATTTTTAGCTTCGTCTTTCAATAGATTTTGCATCACATCTGCTAGCCTTTTGCGTGCACGATGCAATTTTACTTTCACAGTATTGGTTTCGATACCAACAATATCGGCAATTTCCTCCAATGAATTTTCTTTTAGATAGAACAAAGTTATCATAGTAACATCATCGGGTGGTAAAAGTTTTAAAGCTTTTTGGATATAAAACTTTTGTTCTTTATGTTTTAAACCATCGCTCGGATTGGTGCCACCCCTCAGTATTTTGGCATTATCAATGTCTTCTGTTTGCATTTTGCGCCGTTGTTGTACCGTCAGAGCGCAATTGACGACAATACGATAGAGCCAAGTTGTGAATTTCGCATCGCGATTGAAGGTCGCCAAACCATTATATGCCCGTACAAAAGCATCTTGAGCGGCTTCTTCAGCATCTTCACGGCTATTCAGAATGCGATAAGCGAGTGTGAAAGCATAGTCTTTATGCCGATTCACAAGCTCTCGGAAAGCTTGGCTATCTCCTCTCAATACACGCTCGATTCTGTCTGCGTCGTTATCAATAATCGCAATTGGATTCACGTTTTTTATTTAACTTCTAGTTGTTGGATACTCGCTCTAAAAAAAAGGTTACAGGTTATTCTATTTTTAACAAAAATTTGCACACGTTTTAGCACACAATCTAAAAAAGGGGTGTGTATTTTTGCCTTATCATTTATATATAGCTTGACAATTCTAAATTTTATGAAAAAAAATCAATTTATACTGAGGGGGGGCTTTTTTATATTTCTATTCTTTTTTAATACCATTGTAAATGGACAAACAGCCCATAAATTGTTGCGAAAAGGAGATAATAGTTACCTCAACAATGACTACAAGTTGGCGGAGGAAAACTACACCAAAGCGCAACAAGTTCAACGGAGTGCCAAGGGTGACTACAATTTGGGGAATGCCATTTATCAACAACAACGCTACGATGATGCGATCAAGCAGTATGACGATATTATTGCTAAAACAAAAGATAGTAAATTGAAATTTAATTCTTTATACAATAAAGGCAATGCTCATTTTTGGAAAAAAGAATACGATAAAGCGATAGATGCGTACAAAAACTCGTTGCGTTTGAATCCCAACGATTCTGATGCCAAAAAGAATTTGGCTTTGGCTCAACGTATGCTCCAACAGCAACAGCAGCAACAAAACAAAGACCAACAGAACCAAAATAAGGATAAGCAAAACAACGATAAGAATAATCAAAATCAGAATAATAAAGACCAACAAAACCAAAACAAAGACCAACAAAATAAAAACCAAAAACAGCAACAACAAAATCAAAGTCAGAATCAAGCGCAACAATCGCCGCAACAAGAAATGCAAAAAGAACAAGCTAAGGAGGTTCTGAAAATCATGGATGAAGAGGAGCGTAAGGTGCAACAGCGTTTGCGCAAAGGTAAACCACAACCTTCGCGTTCGACTAAAGATTGGTGACTGCTTTATGTTTTACACCAAGTTTAAGGCTATTGATGCAAAGTTACACTATTAGAAATGGCAATCATTGGTAGACTTTGACATAAAAAATAGAAAATCGTAAACCATTATTTTGAATCTGCTTGATAATGAAACAAACACTTTACCTCATTTCAATCTTTATACTAACAACTTCATTTAACCCCAAATCATGGGGCTTTTTTGGACACAAACGTATCAATCGTTTGGCTGTTTTTACTTTACCACAAGAGATGTTGCCGCTTTTCAAAACTGAAATTGAGTATCTCACTGAACATGCAGTTGATCCTGATCGCCGCCGTTTTGTTGTGCCTACTGAGGGGATTCGACATTATATCAATCTTGATAAATGGGCCTTCTTGCCGCAAGAAAAGGTTGATGCACAAATTCTGCACACAGATATTTTTGTTGTAGGTGAGAAACGTGACACCAGTTTACTCGTTGATTTTCAAACGATTAGAAAACAAAAGCGAGACTATTATCTGAAATCAAAAAGTATAAAAAAGATTTTTGGACGCGACTCCATTGTGGTCACTGATTCCAGTTTTCGGCGATTTTTCTTTAATAATCTTTCTAAAATTCAACCTGACGAACCCCTCAGTATTTCGCCCGATTCGCTACTGTCTTTTTTCAAAAAAGAGAAATTACGCCCACTGTCAACAGCTGAAAATGGTGGTATAAAAGCTGTTTTTGCAAAAGATAAATTGTCGCAACATGGTATTTTGCCTTATCATTTGCAAACTATATACAGGCAACTGGTGCAGGCTTTTGTGTCGAAAAATAAAAATCTCATTTTGAAGTATGCTGCTGAGTTAGGGCATTATCTTGCGGATGCGCATATTCCTTTGCACACTATTTCTAATTATGATGGTCAATACAGCAATCAAAACGGCATACATGCCTTTTGGGAAAGCCGTTTGCCAGAACTGTTTGCCGACAATCAATACGATTTTTTTGTAGGTAAAGCTGGGTATATTGAACAACCTCGCAGTTATTTTTGGAACATCATCAATCAATCTAATAGACTGTCTGCCAATACTTTACGTATTGAAAAAGAAGTGTCAGCTCAATTTGAGGTAGATAAAAAATACTGTCCAGAAATGGTGAATGGTTTTGAGGTTCAAAAGCAATGTTTTGATTTTGCAAAAGCCTATCACGATCGTTTGGGTGGTATGGTAGAGGAGCAAATGCGGCGGGCAATTTTGGCTGTTGGGTCGGTTTGGTATTCGGCTTGGGTGGATGCTGGGCAACCCGATTTGTCGAACCTGAAAAATACCCCCCTCAGTAAAGAAGAGGAAAAAGAACAAAAAGAAGCCGATGAGAAAATAAAAAATGGCGGAAAAATACTGGGACGAACGGAAGCCTATTGAAAAAGAGGATTAGAGCCTTATCAAACTCTAATCCCCTTTTTATTAAGTTATGCGACCACCTACAAAATTAAGAATATCTTCAACATACTGACGACTATTCGACAAGCGAGGCACTTTGTGTTGACCACCATATTTGCCTTTGGCTTTCAACCAATTGTGGAATGTTCCGCGCGGTACGAGACGCAACCTAAGACGTTCCATTGCCAAACCTTTGAAGCGTTTGGCTTCATAATCTGAGTTAATACGTTGAAGATTATTGTCTAACAGATTGTTAAAAGTCTCTAAATCAGGCGGTTCGCGTTCAAACTCGATGAGCCATTCGTGTCCACCTTTGCTTTTCCCTTCAAAATAAATAGGTGCAACTGTGTAGTCCGTCACTTGCGCACCGACCAATTCGCAGGTTTCAGCAAGGGCTTTATCAGTGTTCGATACCATGACTTCTTCGCCAAAAGCATTGACAAATTGCTTGGTGCGTCCGCTGATTTTAATTTTATATGGATTGATAGACGTAAACTGTACCGTATCGCCCGGTGCATAACGCCACAGACCTGCGTTGGTAGTTATGATGGGTGCATAGTGCTTGCCAACCTCTACTTCACTGAGGGGTATTGCCAACGGCTTTGGCGATTGCCATTCGCTTTCGGGCATAAACTCGAAATAGACACCGTTTTGCAACAAAAGCAGCATGTCGTCAGCACCTAACTCATTTTGCGTAGCGAAAAAACCCTCCGAAGCGTTATAAATTTCCCAATAAACAAAATCTTTTTTAGGAATCAATTCTCTAAATGTCTCCCGATAAGGTGTAAAACTCACGCCGCCGTGTATATACGTTTCCAAATTAGGGAATACTTCGAGTATATTTTGTTTGCCTGTAATTTCTAAAATGCGTCTCAAAAGCACCACCGTCCATGTTGGCACACCACCAATGCTACGCATATCTTCTTTGATGAGGGCATGAGCCATGCGTTCGATTTTGTCTTCGGTATTGGGCAGAACGGCTATGTCTAGATTGGGCGCAAAAATATAATTGCCCACTGCAGGCAGATGTTTGAGCATAATCGCCGACACATCACCAAATTGTGTGGTCGGACACCCTTGAAAAGGCTCGGTACTGCCCCCCATAAGCAGCATTTTACCCGAAAACCCAGATGTTTCGGGACGATTTTTATAAATCAATGCCGATGTGTCCCAACCGCCTTTTAGGTGGCAGGTTTTGAGATTTTGAATGGTGACAGGAATAAATTTTGATTTGTCGTTGGTTGTCCCACTTGACTTTGAAAACCATTTGACTTGCCCAGCCCAAAGTACATCACGTTCTCCGTGCATCATCCGACCGATATAAGGTTTGAGTGACTCATAATCTTGGATAGGTATGTGGCGAGCAAAATCTCGAGGCGTACGTATATTTTTAAAATCGTATGTTTTTCCCCATTCTGTTGAGCGAGCAGTATTGACAAATTGACTCAAAAGCCCTGCTTGGACTTCGTGTGGGTGCGCCGAGAAGTAACGGATACGTCGCATTCGTTTCCGTAATACGTAACGCATAATGTTGTTGAGCCACGTTTTTTCCATTTGAGTTGTCCTTCGTTAGTCTAGCTTGGTGAGATGAAATTACAGCGAGTTTTGGTCTAAACCAATTTTTTTCTCAAAAAAATAGCTTTTTTAACGAAAATACACCAAATCAACCCATTATTCATTAAGCGTAACTGTAATGTCGCCTTGCAATATTGTTTCTTCAAGGTGATTGAACTCTTCAAAATATTCGACCTCAATGACATATATAAATACATCAGAAGAAATAAATTGCCCGATTTTATTGTGCCAATTGCCATTCCACCAATCTGTAAAAGTTTCAAATGGGGCATTTTTTTGCGGTGCTTCGTAAACCAAATTGCCCCATCTCGAAAAAATGCGGTACGTTTTGATTAACTTAATGTAATTTGACGGTGCAAATATTTTAAACTCATCGTTCACACCATCTTGATTCGGTGAAAAAACATTTGGGATAAATATTTTGCAACCTTTCCGTTTTACCAAAATACTGTCAAATCGGTTGATACATTGACTCGAATCACGTACAAAAAGTGTAAAATAACGCCCCAAAAGGCTTGAAAAATTTTTTTCTTTCTGAAAATGTAAACTGTCTGTAAGCGAAAACATATAAGGAGGTTTGCCTCCTATGGCGCTCATGATATTGATTTGCCCTGTTTGTTCTTGGCACTGTGTTGGCAAAGTTTGAAGACTGATTTTCATCGGATTATACTTAACTGTTTTTACAATAAAACTATCACAACCCCACGAATTGCGTAATTTACTGACAAAAACGCCTGTATCACGCACATTACAGGAAGTAGCGGTCAAAAAAGTCGTATCGCCCCCCCTCAGTAGAATCGTCTTTTTCTGGACAAAACTATCACAACCCAAAGCATTCCTTAGTCTCAAAACCCTCGTGCCTGTATCGAGCGGATTGCAAGAAGTATGCAACTGATAGGTTGTATCGCGATGGGTATTTAAACTGACACGACGGACAACAAAACTATCACAACCGACAGCATTTGCCATTTTTACAACAAAAAAACCTGTGTCCTGCGGATTGCAGCTTTTAGTTGCCAAAAACGTTGTATCGCCCCCCCTCAGTAAAATCGTCGTTTTCTGGACAAAACTATCACAACCCAACATATTTGATAACCTTGTTACCACTGTTTGGGTATCTTGCGGCCGACAGGTTGTAAAAACTAAAAACGTTGTATCTCTTCCACGCAACAAATTGGTTCGAAGTGTCACCACGCTATCGCAGCCATAAGTATTCACAAAGCGGCGTACCAATACACCCGTGTCAGTAGGATAGCATGTACTTTTGGTCAATTGAATGTTTTGAATAGGAAAACTATCAGGAATGACAAAATTCATTGTCAAATCACAGTTCTCGCTCAATGTGTAGTAGGGTTTTACACGTACAGAGTAGCGCGTCCCTGCTACTGGATTTCTGACAAAAATGGACCTTGTCGTATCGCCTGTTTGCCATTTATACATCGCAAAACCCTCTGGAGCGGTCAATGTGATGCCTTGCGAGGGCAATTCACAACCCGAACTAATATTGATACGTGATGAAAAACATTCGGCATCAAAATAGGCATAGCCAAAATGCGCACCCTCCATACAGTCATTCGTCGTCACCGAAATCGTTACAGTTTGTCCCAAATAGTCTCTTAAATCTATAGCTGCTGTTGTCCAATTGCGATAGACCAAACTGTTACGTGCCTGATATTTAAAGAGGCTATTTGAGCGAGAAGCTGATACCTCAAAAGTGCCACAAGAACTACTTCTCCCATATTGGTCAGCGATTTTTATCAGCATTTTGGGCTGTCGGTTGTCAGGATGATTCGGTGATTGTAGGACTATGGCAAATTTGTAAACCAGTAAACTATTTGTCTCAGTCACATGAAGTGTGGTCGAAATTCTATCATATACTGCCCCTGTCAATTTATTGCCAATGCGAGCCGAAAAGCGACTATTGGGCGCGACAACGGGTATGTTTTCATCCAAAACCATAGGGTCATACCCCTCAGTAACAGACATAATTCGATGCCCTTCGTTCAATGTTCGCTGAAATGATGGACCATAAACCAAAGTATCATTCGACAAACCAATCCAGCCTTGTTCCAATAACCAACCCGTAAAATGACCATCTTCAAAACCAATATTGCCACAATCACTTTGTTGTGCAACAACTCGTAGAAGTGCAAAAAACAGCATCAAAATTGATAAGAGACGTTTTTTCATACGTTCGCAATAAAGAGTTTTGGATTGACTAATGGTCAATACAGACTTTAATTTAGGTCTAAGATAAGGCTCAAAGTTAGAAGTTTGTCATAAAAAAGGGACTTGATTTTATTGTTTTAACTACCTCAGTAAATTCTTCTCTAAAAATGTATTTCAACTCAGAAAATCAGCGTAATTTCGCTAAAAATTTTGAAATCACTTTTTCAAAGGCTAAATAAAACCATAAATTATGACTTTTGTATTGACAGAACAACACCTCGCCGTACAAGAAGCTGCTCGTGAATTTGCTCAAAAAGAACTCAAACCCGGCGTGATTGAGCGTGATAGGGACATGAAATTTCCAAAAGAACAAGTGCGTATGATGGGCGAACTGGGCTTTCTAGGTATGATGGTGTCGCCTGAATATGGCGGCGGTGGTATGGACACTTTGAGCTATGTTTTGGCGATGGAGGAAATCTCGAAAGTGGATGCTTCTTGCGCTGTCATCATGTCTGTCAACAATTCTTTGGTCTGTTGGGGCATCGAAACTTATGGAACAGAGGCGCAAAAACGCAAATATTTGCCAAAATTAGCGACAGGTGAGTGGATAGGCTCTTTTTGCTTATCAGAGCCAGAGGCGGGTAGCGATGCCACCAGCCAGCGCACGACAGCTGTTGATATGGGTGATTACTACCTTCTGAACGGCACTAAAAACTGGATTACCAATGGGAGTTCGTCGAGTGTACATCTTGTCATGGCGCAGACGAATAAAGAAGCTGGACATCGCGGCATCAATTGTTTGATAGTTGAAACCTCGTGGGATGGGGTGGTTATCGGCGGAAAAGAAGACAAATTAGGCATCAGAGCCAGCGATACGCACACGATTATGTACAACGATGTGCGTGTACCCAAAGAAAATCGCATTGGTGCAGATGGTTTTGGATTTAAATTTGCCATGAAAACTTTGTCTGGTGGCCGTATTGGCATCGCAGCACAAGCTTTAGGCATTGCAGGCGGTGCTTACGAGTTGGCTGTAGCCTATGCCAAAGAGCGTGAAGCATTTGGCAAGCCGATTGCGCAACACCAAGCTATTGCATTCAAAATAGCAGATATGGCAACGGATATTGAAGCGGCTAAATTATTGGTTTATCGTGCAGCCCAACTCAAAGATGCGCATCAAGATTACGAGGCAGCAGCAGCTATGGCAAAACTATTTGCCTCCGAAACCGCCATGAAACACACTGTTGAAGCTGTTCAAATTCACGGTGGTTATGGCTATGTGAAAGAATATCACGTGGAAAGGCTCATGCGCGATGCTAAAATCACACAGATTTACGAAGGTACGTCAGAGGTGCAACGTATTGTTATTTCGAGAAAAGTACTGAATGGCGAACTTTATGTTAAAGGGTAGTGCCAAAGTTTAATTAAAATTTTGAACTTTATTTGAAATAATATTCTGAATTAAAACAGTTTTTATTTTCAATTAGAAATTAAGTTTTGTTTTTACCTTTGCGCCATCAAAATGAATTTCATCTAAAATCAATCATAGTATGAAAGCGGCAGTCTGAAAAAGCTTGTCGCTTTTTTATTTTAAAACAACCTCAAAGCGACTGTTTATTTTCGCCACAACTCCACCTTTAAGGCATCTATGTAGAACGAACGTTTCTGCGAATTGAATACATTAATGTGTAGTACCCCCTCAGTACCCACCTTTTTAGGCACTTTTATGAAGACAAATACTTCACCCCACCGTTCTGCCTCACCCGACGACCAAATATTGAAGTCTGGATTACCAATAAACGGCTGCATTCTGAAATAGCGGTCTTTCAACAGCTTTCCGCCTCTGTCCATAAAAAAAACTTTCAACATTGCCTGTTCATAAAAGGTTGTAATGCGGTCTTTTTCGTGGAAAAAACCTTGCAAGCGCACCGCTATATAATCGTTCGGTTGCACGTTGTATTTACTGAGGGGTATGCTCAGAAGCCCTGTTTCTGCCTCTTTGGATTCAAAACTACGCTGTCCTTCCGATTTTAAGGCAGTTGTCACAAACTGCAAAGTCGAATCCTCAAAATTTTGGCTTATCATATCGGCAATTTTCACAGCACCTTTTGGCTGTGATTCGTTGCTCATCCAAGTCGTCAGACCTGCGTGGCTCGGTCGGTTTGCAAACAGCATTTCCCAATAAAAAGCGCGATTGCTGAATTGTGTCCAAATCAAACCCTGTTTCTCTTGATAAATTTTAAACAAGTTGAATCCACTGAAAAACACAACAATAGCTGCTAAAAGCACTGCACCCAACTTTTTTAGGCGCATCAAAAAACTATAAAACGCACCCAAAGGAAAAGCCAGCAACGCATACATTTCCACCATCGGGCGCGAACCAAAGCCATTGATATAGTACCAACACCACCAACTGTAAATGATATAAATGTGCAAAGGCAGAATCAAAATCGTAGGTAAAAACGCCGTTTTGGCATATTTTTTCAAAAAAAACAAACCCAATAGGGCAAAAATCATCACAGGAGTCCACGGAATCCAGCCATTTTTATAACCAAATACCCCCTCAGTAATTTGTGGATGGCGAAAGTCAAAAGTCTCACCGACATAGGCATTGTAAATCCATTGTCCCGACACGAAATGCCAATAGAGCAATTGTGGCAAAAAGAGGCAGAACACAGGTAAAGAGACCCAAATGATGTATTTTTTAAAGTTTTTTGATAGAAAAATAAGCCTTTCTTTAAAAGTTTGCCCACTCGAAACACCCCAAAAAAGAGGTATAAACAAGGCATACAGCTCATTCATACGAATCAAAACAACCAAACCCAAGCCCAAACCAACCCACAAAGCCCATTTGCGCTGCGGCGCACGGTAGAACGAATCCGTCGCAAAAAGTAGAAAACAATAACATCCAAAAAGCGGCGCATGAGACATAATACTGTTGTATGTGGCAAAGTAAAACAGATTGGTCGCCACCGCCAAAGATAGAATAACAGCCCAAGTGACCCCCTCAGTAAAACAGCGGTTTAAGACTTTTTTCAAGAAAAAAAGCCCTAAAAATACGTAAAACAGAACCGCCAAACCATTCGCCAACATATAAGGCATACTAAAACCATCGGCAGGATAGAGGGTCGTCAATTTGCAAAACACATGAGCTACGAGGAAGAAAGGTAAAAACAGAACCGCCAAACCATGCGAATATTTCACTGCAAATTTGCCGATAGGTGTTGAGCGCACACCGTATTTATCCACTTTCGGATCGGGTAAGTTAGCATCGTATTTTTTGACCGCTTCAAATGATTTTGTATAGTCACCAATATCGTGATAGATAAACGTGGCAGGCAAATGCACATAATAGCCCCATGAGTCGCCTCCGTAGGCTGCCTTGCGCCAATAATCAATCTTTACAAACGCCACCATGTAAAAAATGAGCAAACAGACCCATAAAAGGCGATTCAAAGTCGGCGATACTGAGGGGGTATATGTGGGTTCGATAGGCATCAGCTTGGTTCGATATTTGTTGTCTTTTTTGCTTCCAAAGGTATCATTAAATCTGAAACCGACAAACGAAAGAGGGGTGACGTTCATCGCAATTCATGGTCTCTACTCTGATTTTCACTTATTTTTGCTTCAAAATTCATTGAGAACGAATCCTTATCCATAACATGAATCATTTTTTTAAACTACTAATTGTCCTATTTGCCCTCCCCAATCACTCGTTGTCTGCCCAATCGCAGGCAAATGCGGGTAAAAAAACTCAAAATAAGACAGTAGCGACTCCTAAACCCAAGCCGACCAGCCCGTCGCATCAAGACATATTCAATCTAAAAATGCAAATGCCTCGACCCCTCAGTATGGCACAAGGTGTGGTGGCAATGGGGTCAACTTTTATTGGCAACCCTTACCCCAAAGCGAATGCAGACACCAGCCGCCGAACAGTAACGGGTCAAGTTGTGTTACAACCCATTCAGAAAGAAGTTTTGGTTGTTAACCTAAAAAAATTCGATTGTGTAACGTTTGTCGAGTCTATGATTGCACTCACTCAAACACAACGCGATTCGTTCAAGTCATTCGATTTATTCAAAAAGAAACTCACACAGGTACGCTATCGCAATGCTCAAATTGACTATGCGGCTCGTTTGCACTATTTCAGCGATTGGTTGTATGAAAATGAGCAACATGGTATCTTGACAAATATAACCAAAGACATAGGTGGCGAGCGATTCCACAAGATTGTCAATTATATGAGTACGAAGCGCGATACTTTTTATGGCAATATGGCAGACCCAACGACCTTCAATACCATGAAAGAAATAGAGAAAAACATAACTTTGCGCGAAAAATGGTACATTCCGAAGGAAAAAGTGGCTGCTATTGAGTCAAAACTTAAAGAAGGTGACATCATCGGCATCACTAATATTACTGAGGGGATGGACATGGCTCATGCAGGTATTGTCATTTTTGTCAGCGGGCGAGCGCATTTGCTTCACGCTTCATCGCAATTTCAGCAAGTGGTCATTTCCGATGTGCCTTTGGTAGATTATCTGAAACGCAACAAATTGCAAACTGGTATTATGGTTGGGCGATTGAAGGAATAATATGGAAAAATTAAGCGAATTAGAACGCCTGCGAGAACTCCTCGCCCTCGAAAAAAAAGCCGACCTTGAGTTTTTCAAAACGGTCATCCAAAATAAGCCCTTGGAACAACGCAGAGCCGATGGTTTTACTTGGTTTCCACTGAGAATTGTGCGGACAGGCTACACATTTGGCGACCGAGCCTTTGTTGTTGTCGAACGCAACGGCAATCCCGACGACCCTCATCAATTCAGAGCGGGTAATGTGGTTCAGATTTTCACCAATGACAAAACCAATACTCATGCTGAGAAGTCGGGTGTGATAAATTATGTCCACAAAAATCAAATGTACGTCATTTTAAACTCAAAAGACTTACCCGATTGGCTCAACGATGGACAAATTGGGGTTGATTTACTGTTCGATGACCGTACTTATACCGAAATGGAAAAAGCCATTGACAAAGTGATGAAAGCCAAAGGCGACCGTTTGGCGGCTTTGCGCGATATTCTTTTAGGCTTCAAATCTTCCGAAAACCATCCATCCAATGCCCCCCTAAGTATGCCACGACTCAATGAGAGCCAAAATCTCGCTGTACGTCAAATTATGGACAACCGCGACATTGCCATCGTGCATGGCCCTCCAGGTACAGGCAAAACGACAACACTGGTGGCAGCCGTTAAGAAGTTGACGGAAACTGAAAACACCATTTTGGTCACAGCCCCTTCCAACACGGCTGCCGACTTGCTGACGGAGCGGCTCATCTCAGAGCATCTATCTGTAGTACGCATTGGTAATATTTCACGCATTGACGAAACCATTGTGCGGCATACACTTGAAGGGCAACTATCGGCTCATCCAGAAGCTAAAAACATCAAAAAAATAAAGATAAAAGCCGCAGAATTGCGTCGCATCGCCCGTACCTATAAACGCAAATTCGGTTATGAGGAAAAAACACAGCGTGACTTGTTGCTCAAAGAAGCCCGAGAGATGGCCGCTTGGGCGAATGACCTCGAACAAAGGTTGATTGACGAGATACTCGATGGGGCGCATGTCATCACTTGCACATTGGTGGGTTCGGCGCATCCGATTTTGGACAATCGGAAGTTTCGCACGGTTTTCATTGACGAAGCGGCGCAAGCCCTTGAGCCTGCGACTTGGATTCCGATACTGAAAGCCTCGCGTGTGGTCTTAGCTGGCGACCCATTCCAATTACCGCCAACAGTGAAATCCAATGAAGCAAAAAAGCAGGGTTTCGATGTGACTTTGATAGAAAAAAGTATTCAATATCTCGATTCTGTCAATTTTTTGGATGTACAATACCGTATGAATCAAACGATTATGGGTTTTTCTAATCGTCAATTTTATGATAATTTACTGAAAGCACACCCCTCAGTATCTGACCGTGTTTTGACTAATTTTCAAGATGAAAAATCTATTGTATTCATTGACACCGCTGGTTGTGGCTTCGATGAA
>JAEUUP010000115.1 GCA_016787525.1 Saprospiraceae bacterium
ACCAAATATTGAAGTCTGGATTACCAATAAACGGCTGCATTCTGAAATAGCGGTCTTTCAACAGCTTTCCGCCTCTGTCCATAAAAAAAACTTTCAACAATGCCTGTTCATAAAAGGTTGTAATGCGGTCTTTTTCGTGGAAAAAACCTTGCAAGCGCACCGCTATATAATCGTTCGGTTGCACGTTGTATTTACTGAGGGGTATGCTCAGAAGCCCTGTTTCTGTCTCTTTTGACTCAAAACTGCGTTGCCCTTCCGATTTTAAGGCAGTTGTCACAAACTGTAAAGTCGAGTCCTCAAAATTTTGACTTATCATATCGGCAATTTTCACCGCATCTTTTGGCTGCGATTCGTTGCTCATCCAAGCCGTCAGACCTGCACGACTCGGTTGATTTGCAAACAACATTTCCCAATAAAAAGCACGATTGCTGAATTGTGTCCAAATCAAACCTTGTTTCTCTTGATAAATTTTAAACAAGTTGAATCCACTGAAAAACAAAACAATAGCCGCTAAAAGTACTGCACCCAACTTTTTGAGGCGCATCAAAAAGCTATAAAATGCACCCAAACTAAACGCCAACAGAGCATACATCTCAACCATCGGACGCGAACCAAAACCGTTGATATAGTACCAACACCACCAACTATAAATGATATAAATGTGCAATGGTAGAATTAAAATCGTCGGTAAAAAAGCGGCTTTTGCGTATTTTTTCAAAAAAAACAAACCCAAGAGCGCAAATACCATCACAGGAGTCCACGGCAACCAACCATTTTTGTAACCAAACACCCCCTCCGTAATTTGCGGGTGTCGGAAGTCAAAAGTCTCCCCTACGTAGGCATTGTAAATCCATTGCCCCGACACAAAATGCCAATAAAGCAATTGAGGTAAAAAGAGGCAAAACACAGGCAAAACGACCCAAACAATGTATTTTTTGAAATTTTTTGAGAAAAAAACAAACCTTTCTTTCAGTGATTGAACACCCGAAACGCCCCAAAACAGCGGAATAAAAACGGCGTATAATTCATTCATCCGAATCAATGCCACCAGCCCAAAGCCAATACCCACAAACACCACCCACCGTTTTTGTGGCGAACGATAGAACGAATCGGTTGTAAAAAGTAGAAAACAATAGCAGGCAAAAAGAGGCGCATGAGACATGATGCTGTTGTAGGTAGCGAAATAAAACAGGTTGGTCGCAACAGCTAAAGTGAAAACAATCGCCCAAGTGACCCCCTCAGTAAAATAGCAATTCAGCAGTTTTTTTAAGAAAAAAAGCCCTAAAAATACGTAAAACAATACGGCTACACCATTCGCCAACATATAAGGCATACTGAAACCATCGGTAGGATAGAGTCCTGTCCATTTGCAAAACACATGAGCTACGATGAAAAAAGGTAAAAACAGAACCGCTAATCCATGCGAATATTTGACTGCAAATTTGCCGATAGGCGTAGGGCGCACACCGTATTTATCCACTTTGGGGTCAGGCAAATTGGCATCGTATTGCTTAACTGCTTCAAATGATTTTGAATAATCGCCAATGTCTTGATAGATAAAAGTGGCAGGCAAATGCACATAATAGCCCCAAGAGTCGCCACCATAAGCTGCCTTACGCCAATAGTCAATCTGGATAAATGCCGCAATGTAAAATAGAATCAGGCTCGCCCACAAAAGGCGATTCAAGGTCGGCGATACTGAGGGGGGGAATGTTGGCTCGTTAGACATCAGCTTGGTTCGATATTTGTTGGCTCTTTTTGCTTCCAAAGGTATTGCAAAATCTGAAACCGACAAACGAAAAAGGGGTGACGTTCATCGCAATTCAGTGTCTCTACTGTGATTTTCGTTTATTTTTGCTTCAAAATTCATTGAAAACTCAATCTTTGTACACAGCATGACTACTTTTTTACGCCTATTTACTGTCTGTATTATTTTTTCTCCCCATACTCTTTTGGCGCAGTCAAAAACAAACATGCACCCACATAAGGAGAAAAAAGCGGTAGCGGCTCCCAAAGCAAAACCCGCCAGCCCTTCGCATCAAGACATATTCAACCTAAAAATGCAAATGCCGCGCCCCCTCAGTATGGCGCAAGGTGTAGTGGCTATGGGGTCAACTTTCATCGGAAATCCCTACCCAAAAGCCAATGCCGACACCAGCCGCCGAACAGCAACAGGGCAAGTCGTGTTGCAACCCATTCAAAAAGAGGTTTTGGTCGTCAATTTGAAGAAATTCGACTGTGTTACTTTTGTTGAATCCATGATAGCCTTGACCCAAACCCAACAAGATTCGCTCAAATCTTTCGATTTATTCAAGAAAAACCTCACGAATGTACGCTATCGCAATGGGCAAATTGACTACGCCGCACGTTTGCACTATTTCAGCGATTGGTTGTACGAAAATGAACGCAATGGACTCTTAAACAATGTGACAAAAGACATTGGTGGCGAACGTTTCCACAAGATTGTCAACTATATGAGTACCAAACGCGATACTTTTTATGGCAATATGGCCGACCCTACTACTTTCAACAACATGAAAGAAATTGAGAAAAACATAACTTTGCGCGAAAAATGGTGGATTCCGAAGGAAAAAGTGGCTGACATAGAGTCGAAACTCAAAGAAGGTGACATCATCGGTATCACCAATATTACTGAGGGGATGGATATGGCACACGCAGGCATTGTTATCTTTGTGAGTGGACGGGCGTATTTGCTTCATGCCTCATCTCAATTTCGTCAAGTGGTCATTTCTGACGTACCTTTGGTAGATTATCTGAAACGCAACAAATCGCAAACGGGTATTATGGTGGGGCGATTGAAGGAGCGGTTAAATTAAAATATGAACAATTTATACCTAAAGACGTTTATTAGAAGTATTAAATATGGAAATAAATCTTAATTCTATAAAACAATCAATACATGATTAAAGTTATTAACTTCCTACTCTTGTTTACATTAATGTCATGCTCTTCAAGTAAAATTCCAACTAAAAAAATTGAACAGAAAGCAGAAGAAATAATTTTTAGTCCTGAGTCAGCAACAAAACCCGTCAGCAATAACTTAGTTATGACTATAACACCAATTGATGCAAAAACAATTGATAAAGAATCATTCACTGCAGGTTTTCGTGATGGAAATTATAAACAAGAGCAAATTAAAGCAGCCTATTCAAATCTATTTTCTAAAGAAAATGATTTAACAAAAGTTCAAAAACAAGAAAGAAATGCAATAAAAAAAGCGATTGATATTGTGAGAGAACTTGAAAAAAGGAGTCAAATTCCGTCAGTTGTAGCATCTGAAATGGAACAAAGAATCTTAGTTGGAAATGAAGTAGGGCAAGATGGCTCTGAAATGGCAAGTCTATTTGAAAATAGCGAAGAATATCCTGATATATTAAATCCTTACAAAGTTGACAAAAAGTATTTAAGTGTTTTTAAAATTTCGTTTGAAAATATTGGGACTGAAGTTGAAAGACTAAACTTAAAAGAATTTCAAGTTATTAGTGGTGAAGAACAGTTATATCCATTAAGTAATGACTATTTTGAAAGTAATTGGAAAAATCAACAAGAAAAAATAAGAAATGTTTACAGAATGAATATGCCAAGTGAACTTGTAATTGCACCTAAAGAGAAAGTGGTAAAATATATTTCCGTACCTGCAATTAACCCCAATAATAAAATATTGAAGGTTAATTTTATTAGAGAAAGCAAGGTTACAAACTTCATTTTTAATACAGATTATAAATTTATCGACAAAACCTATAGTTTAGTGGGGTTTGAAATACGTGATGCCGATTCGTATAAATACATGAATCAATATTATTATGTTGTCGATAACGGAAAACAATGCTTCTCACTTGAAGAGCCATTTATTTTTATCAGTAAAACGATAGAAAAACCTATAACTATTTATGGAATTGGTATAAGTCAAAATCAAGTTATCTATTTTGGAAAAGAAACTGTAAATTTTAGAAGCCTATCAACAAATAAGGTTCTAATTCCTTTTCAAAGGGAGAGATAAATTAATGTATTTGATATCTTTAATGACATTATAATTATCCATACTTAGAATAAATACCATTATAACCAACTAATTACAAGTATGGAAAAGCAAAAAGAACTCGAACGATTACGCGAACTACTCGCCCTTGAAAAAAAAGCCGACCTCGAATTTTTCAAAACGGTCATACAAAATAAGCCTCTGGAGCAACGTCGAGCAGACGGTTTTACGTGGTATCCACTTCAAATTGTGCGCACAGGCTACACATTTGGCGACCGTGCTTTTGTGGTGGTTGAACGTGGCGGTAGCCCTGACGAGCCACACCAATTTCGAGCAGGCAATGTTGTGCAAATTTTCACCAATGACAAAAGTCAGACACATGCCGAAAAATCTGGTGTTATAAATTATGTCCACAAAAACCAGATGTACGTCATTTTGAACTCAAAAGACCTACCTGATTGGCTCAATGATGGACAAATTGGGGTAGATTTGCTCTTCGACGACCGCACTTATACTGAAATGGAAAAAGCCATTGCCAAGGTGATGACCGCCAAAGGAGACCGTTTGGCAGCCTTGCGCGATATTCTTTTAGGTCATAAATCTTCTGAAAATTATAAAGCCAATGCCCCCCTTGAGCGCAGTTTGCGCCATCACGCTCTGCGTGACAGTATGTCCCGCCTCAATGAGAGCCAAAATCTCGCTGTGCGCCAAATCATGGACAATCGGGACATTGCAATCGTGCATGGCCCGCCTGGTACGGGAAAAACGACAACCCTCGTGGCAGCCGTCAAGAAGTTGACAGAAACCGAAAATACCATTCTCGTCACTGCGCCATCGAATACGGCAGCCGATTTGTTGACAGAACGATTGGTGGCAGAACATTTGTCGGTGGTGCGCATTGGCAATATCTCCCGCATTGACGAAACCATTGTGCGGCATACACTTGAAGGGCAACTTTCGACTCATCCAGAAGCTAAAAATATTAAAAAAATAAAAATTAAGGCAGCCGAATTGCGGCGTATTGCTCGTACTTACAAGCGCAAATTCGGTTATGAAGAAAAAACGCAACGCGACTTACTGCTCAAAGAAGCTCGCGACATGGCAGCGTGGGCAAATGACCTTGAACAACGCCTCATTGATGAGATTTTGGACGGCGCACACGTTATTACTTGTACTTTGGTGGGTTCGGCACACCCCGTTTTGGACAATCGGAAGTTTCGCACAGTTTTCATTGACGAAGCCGCCCAAGCTCTCGAACCCGCTACGTGGATTCCGATTCTGAAAGCCTCGCGTGTGGTGCTGGCAGGCGACCCTTTTCAATTGCCCCCAACCGTGAAATCGAATGAGGCGAAGAAACAAGGCTTTGATGTGACTTTGATTGAAAAAAGCATTCAACACCTCGATTCAGTCAATTTTTTAGATGTGCAATACCGTATGAATCAGACGATTATGGGTTTTTCTAATCGTCAATTTTATGATAATTTACTGAAAGCACACCCCTCAGTATCTGACCGTGTTTTGACTAATTTTCAAGATGAAAAATCTATTGTATTCATTGACACCGCTGGTTGTGGCTTCGATGAA
>JAEUUP010000123.1 GCA_016787525.1 Saprospiraceae bacterium
AATATGTTGTCGCTAACGCGACATTTTATGCGAAATTCAAGCCTAAGATGTCGCGTTAGCGACAACATATTTGTAACAGGCAGATAAAGAGAGTCTCCTTTGTCACATCGTGACAACACCTTTTCGTAAAGTGCCAAAGTAGAACTAAGATTCTTCAAAAAACATCAACCATCAAATCGTTTTCCCCTTCCAACGACCACTTTTCAAATAAAAATAAGCCATGCCTAAAATACTGGACCAATAAATGAATTCGCAACACCAACCGACGATGAACGGCATTTTCCACACCTCGTAGATGAGATACACATAGACAGAATAAATGATGATGGCAACGATTTCGATATTCAAAGTGACCCGTGTTTGTGCCGTCCCATTCACGCCATTCAAAGCGATAGCACCCAAAGACATCATCACGATGGCTAAAGAGACGACACGCGCCACAGGCACCCCCTCAGTAATAAACACCGCGCTTTGTCCATAAATAGACAGAATGGTCTCGGGAAAAAGGTTGATGAGGAGGGCAAAAACGAGTGCCAAACCGCCACTCAAAGTCATAATCATACGCACAACTTGTAGGACACGGTCTTGTAGATTTTGTCCAATCACATTGCTGACCATTGTGTTGCAAGTAGAAGCCAATGCCCACGTAGTGCAACCGAAAAAGCCGAAAAAGTTCCGCATCACATTGCTGATGGCACTTTCCAAAGTATCCCCCCTCAGTATCTGACCATGCCTTTCGACTAAGATGTAGAAAAACTCCCAACTCACAATGCTGATAACCAATTGAAAAATTAAGGGCAACGATTGGATGGCGATGAGTTTTAAAATCTCAGCATTGAACGCCGTGTTTTTATCCAAACCCAATTTTTTGATAATGCCCGCACCATAAAGCACGACCGCCGAAGCCACCATAGCGACCCCCTCAGTAATCAAGCTCGCATAAGCTGCGCCATTGAACCCCATTTCTGGAAAACCCCATTTGCCATATATCAAAACATAGTCGAAAAAAATATTGGCGATGGTCTCTATGATGGTCGCATAAAGTAAAAAGCGGCTATTGTTCGATGAAATCAACAAGACATTGCACAATTGAAAAATCAAGAGCATTGGTAAACCCCAAATCCGAATTTTGAGAAAAGACACAGCTTTGGTAGCCAAAACATCGGATTTTAGGGAGTGAAGAAGCAAATTAGAGCCAATTGTGTACGATAAAGTAATACCAATGAAGGCAATGAACAAAGCACACCGAATGCCATTCCAAAACAGTTTACTGATTTCTTCGATTCTGTCTTCTCCTGCCCGTCGGCTGATGAGGGCTTGCAATCCGTTATTTAAGCCATAGCCTGTGACAGCAAAAGCAAGATAATAAACGCCTGTGATACCGCCTAAAGCCAACAATTCACCATTTTTATCATAATTACCCAAGAAGAAATTGTTGGTCAAATAGTTGAACTGTGGAATAAAAATGGAAAGGCTAATTGGCAAAGCCATGTTGATGATTTGCCGATAAGAAATCGTTAATTTTAAATCTACTGGATTGGTTTGCGTGTCCATAACACTGATTTTTTCTGATTGACTGCAAAGGAAATGTTTTATAAGAAAAATTTACCGTTCCAACGCTTTATTTCGCTATAAGTCTAATTTTAGTTTTTAGAAAAGTTTAATAATTACTTTTGCATTGTTTGGTCATTGGGTCATTTAGAAAACCTCCAATGACCAATGGACTTAACGATATGATATTAATGGCTGATGTTACGCACGATACCATTATAGACTGTTTTTTGCTGCGCAAAAAAAGCGTACAATAAAAAGAATCTATCAGACCGAAGTTCATTTTTCAATCGCAAGCGATTGAAAAATGAACTTCGGTCTAAAAAAAATAATTTCTTAGCACGTCTTTTTTGCGCAGCAAAAAACAGTCTATAATGGTATCGTGCGTAACATCAGTAATGACTCACATTTTATGAATCCAATAGATTGGGCGGTTTTAGTTTTGACATTGGGTGGCATCGTCGCCTATGGTTTGTGGCACGGGCGTGCTGCACAACGCAATATGGAAGGGTATCTTTTGGCTGATAGACGAATGCCGTGGTATCATGTGACGCTGTCTGTGATGGCGACTCAGGCGAGTGCGATTACCTTTCTATCAGCTCCTGGACAGGCTTACACCGACGGTATGCGCTTCGTGCAGTTCTATTTTGGTTTGCCTTTGGCGATGATTGTGATTTCGGTGACGTTTATTCCTTTGTTCAGAAAACTCAAAGTCTTTACCGCTTACCAACTTTTGGAAGAGCGATTCGATGTCAAAACACGGACATTGACCTCGTTGCTGTTTTTAATACCCAGAGCCTTGTCCACAGGTGTTACCATCGCCGCACCTTCTATCATTTTGACGACTATTTTAGGTTGGGATTTGTATTGGACGAATATCATCACAGGTGCAATCGTCACGATATATTGCGTTTTTGGCGGCTCCCGAACTATTTCCTATACGCAATTGCAACAAATGTTTGTGGTCTTGGGCGGTATGTTTATCGCAGGATATATGGCCGTAAAAATGCTACCACAAGGTTTGGGCTTCGCGGATTCATTGGAAATTGCGGGTAAATTTGGTAAAACCAATGTGCTGGATTGGAAATTCGACCTTTCCAATCGCTACAATGTGTGGTCGGGCTTCATCGGTGGTTTCTTTTTGCAATTGTCTTATTTCGGCACCGACCAGTCGCAGGTTGGTCGCTATTTGTCGGGTGAGTCTGTTTCAGAAAGCCGTTTCGGCTTATTGATGAATGGTATTTTGAAAGTACCTATGCAGTTTTTTATTTTGATGGTGGGTGCATTGGTTTTTGTGTTCTATCAATTTGAACAACCGCCTCTGTTTTTCAATCAAACGGAACTCAAGAAGGTCGAACAGACCCCTCAGTATCAAAGCCTTTTGGCGCGCGACACCAAGGTTTTTGAACAGAAAAAAGAAGCGGTGTCACAATTGGCAACGGCTCTCAAATCGGACGATGCCGCAGCTGTCAATCAAAGCACCGCACAAGTTTTAGCCCTCAACAAAGAAAGTAATGCCTTGCGCAAGGAAGCAAAAGACCTCATGAAGCAAACCTCAGGTGCAACAGATTTGAATGATACGAATTACATCTTCCTTTCGTTTGTCACCAAATACTTACCTGTGGGCATGATTGGTTTGCTCATCGCTGTCATTCTATTGGCTTCGATGGGGTCAATGGCTTCGGCATTCAATTCGTTGTCTTCTTGCACAGTTGTAGATATTTACTACCGACTCATCAATAAAAACGGTTCTGAACAGCATTATTATCAATTTTCGAGGTGGGTCACGCTGTTTTGGGGCATATTTTGCATCATAGTGGCTCAGTTTACAGCCAATATTGGCAGTTTGATTGAAGCCGTCAATATTTTAGGCTCGTGGTTCTACGGTACTATCCTCGGTGTGTTCCTTGTTGCTTTCTATTTTAAAAGTGTAAAAGGGGATGCGGTGTTTTGGGCCGCTATTTTGGCAGAAATAGCAGTCATCTATTGTTGGTGGATAGATTTGACGGCTTTTTTGTGGCTCAATTTGATTGGATGCGTACTTGTTGTGTTGCTGTCGTTGCTTTTTGGCTTGTTTCGGAAGTAATGGTTTTTTCTTTTGCAATGATGTGCTTTCTGGTGGCAGATGCTTTTTGTACGACTACCAATCATCTGTTCGATAGGAGGCGATACAGACTCAACAACAAAGGTCGGCAAAGTTTGAACTTTGCCGACCTTGTTTTTTTACTTTTATACTGAGGGGGCCTTCGACTTCTTTATTTTTGCTCGATTATGACACATAAACGCCCACAATATCGGAACTATCGCTTCGGATTTCGCCTTTTGTGGCGCGGACTGTGAAGTTTTTGACCACTTTTGATTCCGTCCCCGGAATATTCAGCGATGTTTTATTGGCTGTGAATGTATTTTTAATAGCGCCTTTGTCGTCTAATTCTTCGATGAGGTAAGATGTCGCGCCTTCGGACTTATCCCATGTGGCAGAACACCAACCTTTGCGCTGTTTGTCGTCAATGACGTTGAAATTGGTTGGCACTGCCAAAAAAGCCAAAGCGGGTTTGGACGCAGGGGCTTCTCGGAGCGTGAAACCTGAATCTTTGACAAAAGCCTTGCCTTCTTCTTCTGGCATATCGTTGGCGACGACCTCAACCTTACCAGCGAATTTGGTCAAAAACTTTCGCGCCTCCTCTTTCAATTTGTTTTTCAACTCAATCGCTTTGGTGGCGCGCCCTTCGGCATCGGTCAATGCCTTGTCGAAGTCAACGGATAACACACCTAAAGCGGTGACGGTGGATTGAAACATGGCGTAGATTGGATTGTTGTTCATCTTTTTGAAAATAGAAGCCAATCGAAGGTTGAGTTCTGTTTCGTTGAACTTGCCGTGGTCTAAAAGAATTTTTATCATTTTAAAAGACTTTTAAGTGACAAAATACGGGTTAAATCTGTATGACTTGGCAGGCGTTTTTTAAAAAAAGACCTCGCCACGCCTTACACAGATTGTTTACTGTCTTTTATCAAAATAGTTGCCTTTTATTGGGAAAATTTTTATTTTTTTTCAATTATAATCTCAAGTTACGACCACCTTCAAACCCATCGGGTTGACATTTTGGTAGCGATGAAACAAGAATGGGTTATAAATCCCAGAGGGAGGACATTTTTTTTTCTACCATGATGCCGTCCCTACGGGATTCGAGCCGATTTTTCTTTACTATTTCTACCAAAATGTCAACTCGATGGGTTTGAAGATGGTCGCAACTTAAAATCATTTGAAGCGCAGGTATCCGATACAGAAATTTGAATTGTTTTCTACTTTTTTTGAAAAAAAAGTAGAAAACAATTCAAATTTCTGTATCGGATACCTATAGCTTTAACCACAACAGGGCTTTTCTTGAAATTCATTCACCATTTCTTATCGGAAATACGGCATTTCGCATCGGAAATACGGCATTTCGCATCGGAAATACGGCATTTCGCATCGGAAATGCCGCATTTCGCATCGGAAATGCCGTATTTCGCATCGGAAATACGGCATTTCGCATCGGAAATGCGGCGTTTCGCATCGGAAATGCGGCATTTCGCATCGGAAATGCGGCATTTCGCATTGGAAATGCGGCATTTCGCATTGGAAATGCGGCGTTTCGCATTGGAAATGCGGTGTTTCCGATGCGAAATAGGTATAAAAAACAACGTCGTCGAAGTTTCAAACTTCGACGACGGTTTGGAACGCAACAACAACGCCGTCCTTGCTCCATAGGAGTGCCTTTGGTACGAGGAGCGACAGCGACGAAGCAACCTGTCAAATCCGAGCGCACACTATCAATGGGATTCTGCGCCCTATTTTAAAGATTGCTTCGTCGCTGTCGCTCCTCGTACCAAAGGCACTCCTATGGAGCAAGGACGGCGTTATTTTTACTGAGGGGGTCAATCCAAGGACTTCAAAATATCTTGAACCATACCTAAGAATTTTTGAAACTGCACATATTGCGGTGCATCGCGCACTAATTCGAGCCACAAAACTTCTGCCTGTTTAAAATAGATGCGTGCTTTGGGTTTATCTTTCAAATTATCTCTACTAAATACACCCAATTGAGCAAAAGAAATCGCCAAACCGTTTTTAAAAGACACATTATTCGGGTAGGCGGCATTCAGTTCTTTAGTCAGTTTTATATCTTCTTCATAAAACCCCAAAGCCTTGTCCAAATTGCCCAAGGACGTGTGCATTTCCCCCAATTTTGAGTACGAAATCGCCAAACCGTTTTTAAAGGACACATTATTAGGGTAGGCAGCATACAGTTCTTTACCTAATCTGTTGCGTTCCTCGTAAAACCCCAAAGCCTTGTCCAAATTGCCCAAGGACGTGTGCGTTGAGCCAAGTTTTTCGTAAGAAATCGCCAAACCGTTTTTAAAAGACACATTATTCGGGTAGGCGGCATTCAGTTCTTCAAATAACTTGACTTCATCTTCGTAAAACCCCAATGCCTTGCCCAAATTGCCCAAGGACGTGTGCGTTTCCCCAAGTTTTTCGTAAGAAATCGCCAAACCGTTTTTAAAGGACACATTATTCGGGTAGGCGGCATTCAGTTCTTCAAATAACTTGACTTCATCTTCGTAAAACCCCAATGCTTTGTCCAAATTGCCCAAGGACGTGTGCGTGTTACCAAGTTGTTCGTAAGAAATCGCCAAGTTGTTTTTAAAGTCCACATTATTCGGGTAGGCGGCATTCAGTTCTTTTTCTAAACGATTATAATCTTCGTAAAAGCCCAATGCCTTGTCCAAATTGCCCAAGGACGTGTGCGTTTCTCCCAATTTTGAGTAAGAAATCGCCAAACCGTTTTTAAAGTCCACATTATTCGGGTTGGCGGCATACAGTTCTTTAAATAACTTGTTCATTTCTTCGTAAAACCCCAATGCCTTGTCCAAATTGCCCAAGGACGTGTGCGTGTTGCCTAAATATTGGTAAGAAATCGCCAAACCGTTTTTAAAGGACACATTATTCGGGTAGGCGGCATTCAGTTCTTTTTCTAAACGATTATAATCTTCGTAAAACCCCAATGCCTTGTCCAAATTGCCCAAGGACGTGTGCGTTTCCCCCAATTTTTCGTAAGAAATTGCCAAGTTGTTTTTAAAGTCCACATTATTCGGGTAGGCGGTATACAGTTCTTTTGTCAATTTTATATCTTCTTCGTAAAACCCCAATGCCTTGTCCAAATTGCCCAAGGACGTATAGATTGTACCGAGCCAACCCAATGTAGAGGCTAAACTACTTTTTAAATCTGCATCATCTTTAGAGACTTCCATCAGTCTTTGTATGATAACCCATTCTTTTTCATAAATGGCTAAAGCTTGGCTTAAATTGCCTACTTGCTGATAATAATAACCCATTCTATCGCACAGCACATGAAGGCTCCAATGGGGTATAGTCAAGGCATTTAATACCATTTCGCCATATCGCGCAGCAATAGCTGCTTGTTGATAATCGTCTAAGTGGATAATATCTCTTTTTAATTGAGCAATCAAAGTATCAATCAAGGCTTTACAATCCTCGAATAAAGTATCTTTATTTTTAACTTTTACAATCTCTTGAATAACAGGGCTGATTTTAAAATCCTTATCAGTAGGACGGTATTCAATCCAGCCTTTTTCGTGCAGGTTACTGAGGGGGGTATCTATATCCGCATCATCTGGCACTTGTAGCAATTGACAGAAGGTATTATATGGAATATTTTCGGCAGGCAATACTGCAAAATTACTCAGCAGGTATTTTTCAGCCGCCGACAAAGCCGATAAATCATACATGGCTTCGATGATGCTATCGGCTTTCTCGTTGCGCAAAATATGGCTGCCATACACCACTTTTACGGGCTGTGTTTTGACCGCCAATAAGCCTTTTTGTTGCAAATCGCGGAGCAAATCGGCTAAACCATACTGTTTTTTAAATTTATTCAAGACCGCCAAGTTTTTCGCCAATACTTCTATCACTAAGGTATTGTAACCTACGGCGTGCATAATATCCGTTAAAATATCCCCCTCAGTATCCAAAAAATCGGGATAGTATTTTTTAAAAACCTTTAACGCATGGTCTTTATCCAAAGGTTTGACTTTATGCACCCTCATATCGCCCACTTCCGACACACGAGAAGTCAAAAGAATATGACACGACGGATTGAATTGATGCAAAGTGGTATAATGCTGCTCCAAATCCGCCTTATCATTGGCATTATCAAACACCAACAAGCAAGGCATGTCCAAATTATTGACCCCCTCAGTAATGCGGGCTATTTGTGCCGCTTCATCGTCGGTTGGGTCAAAGTCAATCTTTAATTTAGTCGCCAAACCCACCAAAGCCGAACCAATGCCGCTATCCGAATACAACCAAGCCAAATGTTTGTAACGAACTTGATGCTGCACCCAATATTTAGCCGCCAAAGTGGTCTTACCCATGCCCCCTTCGCCATTCACCAAAACCAATAATTTCTCTTTCTTTTGATAATGGTTTTCAATGGCTTCCAAATCTTTTTCCCGCCCGATGAAAAATTCGGCATCGAAAGGGGGATTGGTGAGGTAGCGGGGGATTTTAAGGTCGCCATATTGGATATATTGGTTTTCAATATGGGTTTGAATGGTTTTATTGCCAATATCTACATTTCCACCCGCACTAATGCTGGTATCAACAAGCGTATTTTCAGAATCTTTGATGGTTTTGCCAAAGTGTCCTTCTTTAACGGATTCAATATTGTATATTTTTTCTGCTGTTTGATTGGTAGTGACGGCGTGACTTGGAGTCACGCCGTCACTTGGGTCGCCTTTTCCTTTTTGCCAACGCAAATAACCAAGCAGTACAATGATATAGCCCACAACCGCAATCAAAGGTTCAAAAGGAATCTTTTTGTCGGGGTCGTTTTGATAATCATACCAAGCCCAATAAGCGCAAAGCGCAAGCACAATAAAGGTTGTGATATATTCCCAACGAGTTGGTTTTTCATTCATCTTTTAAGAGAAGTTGTGCAGTGTAGTGACGACATGACTTAGAGTCACACCGCCACTACGGCGATATTTTAAGAAAAGTTTGCGTTATCAATATGGTTGATATTGTAAATCTTATCCGCATTTTGGATAATGGTTTTACTTTTTTCGTACTGTTTTATTTCTGCACGAATAGCAGAAGATTCCGATTCTTGTTCTTCAATCTCCCGCAAGAGTTCCAAAATGGCATAACGAATTTGATTTTGAGCGATATGAGCCGATGCAAAATCCACAAGACCGAGGCGGATTTGTTGCATCACGTTATTGTATCGTGCCGATTGTTGCACCGCTTCATCAAGACGCGGACTGTCTTTGAGTAAAGCCGATAGTTGTTGCGTGGCATTTTTCAAATCATCTTTGGCAATGAGGTCGCGTATGTGTGCGATGAATGTTTGGTTTTGGGCCATGTTGTTCATTTTAGAGATGCCTGTATTCGTGCGTGTTTTTCAAGAGTTATTGTTAGGGTTCTTGAGGACATGAGTAGGCAACAAATATAAAACAATTTTAACAAAAAAATATAGCATGAAAAAATCTCCGCAAAACATCCTTAAAATGCTCAGTATTATGCGTGTCAATGCGCATTTCTCACCCTTTTTACCTTATTTTCAAAAAATTAGGGGTGTGATTTTGATACCGACATAAAAAAGTGCTAAAACGTTGGGGAACTTTTAAATTCCCCCAATGTGATGATTTGATTTTCAACGATTTAGATTTAGGAAAATTTAAAATTTTCCTAAATCTGGGTAGCACTATTCAATGTCAGTATCAAATTGACTCAATATTCTTGTTTCAATTCACTCAAAAGTGCATCTTCTTTTCCTCTTATCTGCATTCTCACCGTTTTGTTTTTAAAATCGAACAACAACAGACCATAACTGATTTTTGGGACAATCGAACCGACCCGATAGCGATTCGGTTCGCTCGTATTGCCCTCAGAAGCATGAGTCAAACCGCTGCTCGTGAAATCAATCAAGGGATAAGGCACCCCCTCAGTATTCCGTTTTGAAAATTCCGAAATATGTCTGTCACCCGATAGTATAATGACACCTTTGGCTTTCGATGTTCGGATGGTGTTCAGCAATTTATCCACTTCATGCGGCATATTGCCCCACTTTTCATAGCCATGTTCGTCCGAAAACACCTGTACGCTGCTCATAATGAGGTTAAAATCGGCTTGCGAATGTGTCAATTCGTTGGTTAACCACGCCCATTGTGTGTCGCCGAGCATCGTTCCTTCGCCATATGTGTTTGCATCGTAACGTCTTTTAGGATTCGCACTTTTTGTCAAGTCCGAACGGAAATAGCGCGTATCAAGTACAATGATTTTCACCGTTCCTCCTTTCGTTTTGATTGTTTCGGCGTGGTAAACGCCCTCTTGTTGTCGCCTTTTATCGTTTTTCGATACGCCCATAAAGTCTAAAAAGGCTTGTTGGCTTTGTTTTTTTGCGGCATAATGCACGCCGCCGTCGTTCAAGCCATAGTCGTGGTCGTCCCAAGTGCCTAAGACTTTAGCATGGCTTTTGAGCTTTTTATAGTCGGGATGATTCAACACCGTTTCATAGTCTTTTTTCAAAACAAGCATATCGGTTGTATCCGAATAGACATTATCGCCGCCCCAAATCCAAACAGAAGGTCGGTGTTTCACAATTTCTTTCCACAAATAATTGTCGAGACGTTGATTGTTGCACGAGCCAAAAGCAATCGTCAAATCTTGTTTAGCGTCGGTTACTGTTTGCGGTGCGGTGCAAGCATTGAGCATTAAAAGTGCAATAATTACGAATAGTTGATTTTTCATTATAAACGCGTTTTATATTTAAAAACAAAAAATACGGTGTCCATACTGAGGGGGTGACACAATAATATCTACTTTTGAACCCAGTAAAATTATCACGAGAAAAATAGAAGAACGCATGAATGTAGCAATAAATAAACTTTTGCAGTCTGTTTCGCAAAGCAATATTTCAGAAGAAAGAAAAGCTGTTTTAGCACCGCTGATTCAGTTTATACAAGCGCAAAAAGACCAAAACGAGCGCATTCGTTTGAATTTCATCTGCACACACAATTCTCGCCGCAGCCATTTGTCGCAAATCTGGGCGCAAACGATGGCTTATTATTTCGGTGTCAAAGATGTTTTTTGTTATTCCGGCGGCACAGAAGCGACAGCGTTGTTTCCAAAAGTGTCAGAAACATTGTCGAAACAAGGTTTTGATATTCAAACAATCAGCGAAGGCAGAAACCCTATTTATGCTGTCAAATTCGACCACAACGAGCCGCCGATTGTCTGTTTTTCAAAGGTTTACAATGATGCGTTCAATCCTCAATCGGATTTTGCAGCCATTCTCACCTGTAATTCCGCTGACGAAAACTGCCCCGTCGTGTTCGGCGCAAAACAAAGAATTCCTATCAAATATGACGACCCCAAAACATTCGACGGCACAGATTTGATGGATGCGAAATACACAGAACGGAGTTTGGAGATTGCGCGGGAAATGTTTTATGTGTTTTCAAAAATTGTAAGGCTTTAGCTTGTGCGTTACACGCTGATTGAACACTTTGGATGCGTGCGTCAGAGCCGCAAGACGAATGTGTTAAAGTCTTGTTAATCAATGAATCACTAAACAAAAACAAGGTATATTTGTAAAAATGACACCCAACTTTCTTGATAATCAGAATTTTCCGATAAAATGACTTTAAGATTCTACTTAACACTTATTCATACTTCATTTCACTCAATTCACAATATGAAAAAAATAAGATTACTTTTTGTCCTTCAACTTTGCATTTCGTCAATCACCGCACAAACAGGTTTTGGATTGACGCAACTACCTACAAACAGTGACCATTTTAGGCTTATGGATAGACTTGACCTAAGTAAAACGCCGATGGTGATTGGAGAACAGCGTTTTTTTAAAGATAGTATGTTCAGAACTGGTGAATTACGGACTCGCAAAAGCCTCATAACAACAGAATTAGTTTTTCGCTTCGACCAAGTAGAAGGCACGATTGAAGCTAAAATGGTAGATGGCAGTCTGATGTATTTGGATGAGAAAGAGGTATTGTACTGCAAGATAAACTATGAAGACCATACAATCGTTTTTATGCCTATTCAGTTGCCCAAAAGGAAGGAGATGATACTGGCACAAGTTATTTACAAAACAAATACGCTCCAACTGTATCGCGATATTAAGAAAAAAATCACACCTAAATTGGATCATACGAAAGATAACAGCACTATTTTGGTTGGTGAAGTCCAAAACGATTATCACTATTACTTGCGGAAAAACAACAGCGATGCTTTAACCGAAGTCGAAATAGATGAAAAATCATTTATCAAGGTTCTGCCTGAGAAGAAACATCGCATTCACCAACTATTCAAAGGTAAAGATGTAGAGAAATTGACCCTATCTAAATTGGTGACTATGATGGGTGAATTGGATAAATAAGCAGAATAAAAAATCAAAGCTACCCCCTCAGTAAAGAGCGGGTAGCTTTGGTTTTCAACATACTGAGGGGTGTAGTCTATTTTTTCTCTATTTCCAAACCTTGCAAAATACCTTTTTCCATCGCTGGTACGCCGCGCTGCATCCACTTAGGCATAGGCGCATCTTTCAGATAATAATCAAAAAACTGCTGCATACGGGTTTGGAAGTCAAGACGGTTTTGCAACTTCACAGGCCAGTGCGGTTCGTCGTTGTAGTTGAGCAGCCACGCAGGTTTGTTCATCCGACGCAAAGCACCATAATATTCGATGCCTTGATACCATGGCACTGCGCCATCTTTGTCGTTGTGCAAAATCAAAATAGGCGTATTGACTTTATCCATTGAGAAAATCGGCGAATTTTCAAAATAGCGCATCGGATATTGCCAAATCGAGCCACCAATGCGGCTTTGCGAATGTTCATATTGAAATTGACGCATCAAACCAGACTCCCAGCGAATGCCACTGTACGCACTGAACATGTTGACAACGGGCGCGCCTGCTTCTGCACAACGGAAAATATCGGTTTTTGTCACCAAATAAGCCGCTTGATAGCCGCCCCAACTATGTCCTTGTACGCCAATGCGTTTTTCATCCACAAAACCTTGATTCATCAGATAAGTCACACCTGAAACCACAGAATTGAGACAACTTTCGCCAGGATAACCTGTGCGATAGGGAATGTCGGGATTGAAAATCATGTAGCCGCGATTCGCATAAAAAGTATAATTGATTTGCGAGCGATGCGGCTCAAGTGTGCGATAATTGAGCAAATCGTCGCTGCTTTTTTCATAAAAATTGACAATTAAAGGATATTTTTTCTTTGGATCAAAACCTTCGGGCTTCACCAACATACCCCTCAGTCGTTGTCCGTCCAAAGCCGTCCATTCCACAAGTTCGATGCTGCCCCAAGCATATTCGCTCTGCTGAGGATTGATGTCGCTGATGCGCTTATGGGTTTTGAAGTCCGTTGTATAAAGCAAATCGGGACAAGTTTGAAAATTTTGTTTGGTAAAGACAAAACTTTGTGCCTTTTGTGCTTTCATCGGACGACGTGCATAAGCAAAATCATCAGACACGATTTGCGTCAAAGCATTTTTTGCCAAATCCAGTTGGGCATAACCTTGCGCTTTGGTTTTATCGTTGGTTGTGTGCAGCATCAAAGTCGCGTTGGGTTCTATGAATCGTTCCTCGTTGTCCAATTTGATATAACGATAAATGGTTTCGGATGCACGACCATTGGTCAAGCGCACAGGCTTCTCTTTACTGAGGGGGTCAATTTTCCAAATATCAAAACGGTCATAGACGAACAAATAACGGTCATCGCGTTGCCATGCCATGCCACCGTAAGCATTCGGATGGTCGGGAACGTCATTTTCTTCATCATAAAACTTAACCGTTTGGTTATCGGTCAGTTTTAGAATATTCTTATTCATAACCGAATATGAAAACCATGCAGAATCGGCTTCATTGTACCACACGACATATTTGCCATTGGGCGATAAAGACGCATTGCCACGCAATTTTTTCACTATTAAACTGGCATTGCCCGTTTTCAAATCCGTTAAAAACAAATCGCTGCGTGGCGAACCTTCCCACGTTGTCTCCATCAAATAAGGTTCATTGGTTGAGCCAATGGCGATGTCTAAATTGCGTTGCTCCTCAAAATCAATGTCTGGAATAGTCGGATTACTGTCCGAAGGACTCCTTTGAGAGAGGGGTACAGTTTTGCTCGTATTTGTATGATACACCACCGCATAACTTTTCTTTTTGTCCATTTCCAAACGCACTTTTTGTTGTGTATGTACGCGAGGGTCTTGATAATGCCACACTTCGACATTCACTATTTCTTCGGGCAGTAAAGTTGTGTCGTTCAAGATAGGCTGTGGCGCGATGCCAAAATAAAGTTTCGAGCCATCTTCTGAAAAAACAGGTTTGGCATTGTCGCTGACTAAGTATTTTTTCAAATTGCCAAAATTGGTATTGGATTGTGCAATACTTTGCGCTTTACCACCAGTTTTGGTTTGCCACAAAAACAATTGATAAGGGCGCACACGCTCTTTTGTGGTATCTAAATCGGCAATAAAAGCGGCTTGTGTGCCTTGTTCATCGAGCGACAATTGTTTGAATTTGGCTTTATTTTGTTGAAAAACCGTTGTTTTCTCACGTTTTTCGCAATCAAAACTATGCACACCCGCAACAATTGCAGAATCAATACCCGTATCAGCAACTAAAAAACGTTTGCCTTTTTTGGCAAACATATATTCTAAAACATAAGGGAATGTGTCGCGTTGGTTCGTCGTCAAGTTCAGCAAAACGACCTTTGTGCCATTGTCTTTACTTTCAGCTTTTGGCTTGGGCTTAGGTTTGGTTTGGGTACTATCCGTTCCATTTTTAGGTTTTTCTTTAGCGTCTTTCTCGTTGGGCTTTTCGATTTCATGCTGATAAGCGATGTAACCCGACCATTTTTGTGGTACGGAAAAAGATTTGACATTCGCAACCTTTGTCAGCTCACCAGTTGCCAAAGAATAGATGCCGAGCGAATCTTTAGGTAAATCTTCTTCTTTGACTTTTTTGCGGCGTTTGGCTTTCAGACTGTCCAATGGTTGTTTGATGGAAAAAATCAAAAATTGGCTATCGTCTGTAAAAGTGGGTTTTTCTCCCCTTTCAATCGTTCGTACAGTGCCTTTTGTAGCGTGCCAAATGTGCATCACGGCATCCCCCTCAGTATTTGGGCGCACATTATAGGCTGTCCATTGTCCGTCGTTCGACAATGTTTGGGCATCTATTTTTTTCCAAATATGGTAGATACCGTTGTCCATGGTCTTTTTTTGAGCAAAAAGAGCCGTTGCAAAGAGCCAAACAAGGCAAGTCAGTTGGATTTTCATATTTTTCATGAATTTGATTTGATATATGATTTTGGACAAAAATAAAAAAAGGCTTCGATTGCACAGTGCATAATGAGATAAACGCAACTTTTATTTGCCGTTTTGTAATTTAAACTAAAAATGGTGCTTTTGTATTTTTTAAATGCAATTCCTAAAATTATCTAACTTTGCCGCCTTTCTCGCATACTGTTAATTTTATATTTAAAAGAACAATGAAACTCAATTTAGAAGACGGCATTTTCATCCAAGTAGCAGGTACAATTGGTCAATACAACACACTACCGATTGAAATTTTAGTCAAACTGATGGAAAATATGCAAAACTTGTTGCAAAACATCGCTATTTCCGTACTTGACGAAACAGAAGGTATTGACCTCAATCAGATTAAAGTTGAATTGTGCGATTTTAAAGCAGCAAACGGGGCTGTGCCTAAGCTCAAATATTCGCCACGGCATCAGCAAAAAGTGGTGGCGGCTGACTTCGATAAGCAACGTGCCGTCATATCAAAAGAGTTTGAAAACCTCATTTCAGTATCGAATGAGCCGCGTAAATTGACAGAATATTTGCGTGTGCGTTTCCGTGATGTGGAACGCCGCAACAATATCGTTCAACTTTTTCATGCTTTCAGCAATGCCGCTGGTACGAGTCCAATGGCTGTTGTGCAATTTGATGAACACAATCAACCAACACCACTCTACCCCGTTCGTCGCATGACCATTGGGCAACGCGACGCGCTGTTGATTGATGTCAAACAATCAGAACCAGTTATGGAACATGAAACGGTGTTTAGAAAAGTGCAAATCACAAAAGTGAACGGTAAAGTAATGGGTAAATCAAAGATTTTGGCGGAGTATATGGTCAATGCGGCTACTGAAATTTCCTATTCTTTCAAAAACCTCAATTACGAAGAGCGTAGTTACGAACTGCACAGTGCTTTACACTGCAAAGTCGAACGAGATGAAGAGGATAATTATATCATCAAATCTGAAATGCTGAATATTGAAGGCAAAGCTGAAACAGAAGACGAAGCCGCCAAAGCGTTTGAAGCGGCCTTCGACACCTTATATATATACAGTCATTCTCCAAACGCCGATGCTGACGATGAGCAGCAAGCGCGCATCAAAAAACTTTTGGCTTTATTAGTCAAAGAAGTTCATTAATTAGTTTGCATAGCTTTAAGGTCAATTGAATAGTGTCGCTTGGTTGCGTTTATTGAAATATGTCAAGATCCAAAACGCATCAAACCAGCGACAATATTCAATTCTGTTACCCCCCTCAGTATAAAGTTGTTTTTTCCATAAAATATTATCTTTGGCAAAAACTTAAAGCTATGCAATTCCGAACTTTTGACCAATCCGTTTATATCCATCGCAGAAATGTTTTGAAGCAAGCCATTGGTTCAGGCATCATTCTATTCATGGGCAACGACGAAAGTCCCATGAACTATCGCGACAATACCTACCACTTCCGTCAAGACAGCACTTTCCTCTACTATTTTGGCTTGGATACAGCAGGTTTAGCAGCCATCATAGATACAGAAACGGGCGACGAAATCATTTTTGGCAATGAATTGACCATTGACGATATTGTTTGGACGGGTTTATTGCCTTCTGTCAGTGAAATAGCTGCACAAGTCGGTGTCAACCAAACGCACTCCTACTCTACCATTGAAGTTATTATTCAAAAAGCTCTTGCCCAAAATCGTTCCATCCATTTTATTCCACCTTATCGAGCCGACCACACTGTGAAATTGGCTCAATGGCTCAATCAACCTGTGGGAAAAATAGCTTCACAAGTTTCAATACCTTTGATAAAAGCCATCATCAATCAAAGAGCCTACAAAGAACCCCGTGAAATCGCCGAAATAGACAAAGCCGTCAATCTGACAAATGAGATGCACTTAGCCGCCATACAACACGCAAAGGCAGGCATGAAAGAATACGAAGTTGTTGCCAAAGTACACGAAGCTGCTCTAAAAGGCGGCGGCAACCTATCTTTTCCGATTATTTTAACAGTCAATGGCGAAACTTTACACAATCACTACCATGGCAATACTTTAAAAGAAGGTCAAATGGTACTGTGCGATGCGGGCGCAGAAAACGATATGCACTATGCAGGCGATTTGACACGCACTTTCCCTGTCGGAAAAAAGTTTACACCAAGACAAAAAGACATCTACGAGATTGTATTGCAGACTCACCAAACAGCTGTCAGTTTGCTGAAACCAGATATTTTGTATCGAGACATATATATAAAGGCGTGTGAAACCTTAGTCGAAGGATTAAAATCTATCAATCTGATGAAAGGCAATGCAAGTGACGCGGTTACTGAGGGGGCCCACGCCATGTTTTTCCAATGTGGCTTAGGTCACATGATGGGTTTGGATGTACACGATATGGAAAACTTGGGCGAAGAATACGTTGGTTACACCGAGACGCTCCACAAAAGCACACAGTTTGGTATCAAGTCATTGCGACTAGGTAGAGCTTTGGAAACAGGTTTCGTTCTGACTGTCGAACCCGGTGTTTATATCATCCCCACCCTGATTGACCAATGGCGTTCTGAAAAACGGTTCAAAGACTTTATCAACTATGATATTTTAGAAACTTATCGAGATTTTAGTGGTATCAGAATAGAAGAAAATTTTGTCATTACTGAGGGGGGCTACCAGCTTTTAGGAAAACCTCTACCCAAAACTATAAATGAAATTGAAGCATTGCGACAACTCTGAAAACAGCACCTATGAGTGAGCTAATTTTCTGCCATGATTTTCGTCATCTATGAAAAAAAATTTCATTGAGTGAAACAAGCCATTCAGCCAATACTGTTTTTATAACACTAAGTTACACTTAGATTAATAAGCAAAAAAAGAACCTTTCAGCAAAATAATATTTTGTAAATCTTTTTGAAAAAAAATTATTTTCTGAAAAATAATTAAAAAAGGCTTGCACAGGTCAAAATGACGTTCTATCTTTGCGTCGCTTTAAGAGAAAGGCACTAAACAAAAAGGCAATCAAGCATCGAATACAGCGATTCAAAATGACTTTGAAAAAAAATAAAAAAAAGTTTTAAAAAAGTTTTTGAAAGAAAAAAACGCTCGTATCTTTGCAGTCCAATTTGAAAATAAAGCTACTAACGAGTAGTTTTAAAGATAAAAAGTATAAATTTCATATTATTTTAGCGAAAGTTAAGTAGCAACAAATAATCAAATTTTATACTAACGAGTTCATTGAAAATGAGGGGCAGAAGCACACTTTGAGGAAAGTGTAAGTAAGGTAGTAGAGGAATAAATAGATAGATAAAGTTATTTTCATTCTTTTGGAGATGACAGAGTCGAGCGATCTTGAGATATTTTCCAC
>JAEUUP010000150.1 GCA_016787525.1 Saprospiraceae bacterium
TTGTGGTTCAAAGGTGATGATGTGTTACGTGTGACAGCTCGTAAAGATGAATATGGTGAAGTAGTGGATTGGATTTGTAATGAATGTCGTTTCGACAAAAAACAATTGACTGATTGGGTTATTGAGGGACCAGCAAAAATCAACCGCCACTCTGTTATTTCGGCTAATCACTACGAAGATGGTGTTTCTGGCTTGAGAGCAATCCAGTTTGACACACGTTTGGCTTTGAATAGAGCAAAAGGCTTGGTTAATGCAGAGTTAGATGGTATCAAACATGATAGAGGCTCGGGACCATTGAATCCGAATAATCAAGCAGAGGCACAGATGAGCTTGCCAGAAATGGTTGATTAGCAAATAGTTAGACTAACCAAATTTCCAACCAATTTATAGATATTATGAAACTAAAGAACACTATATTGACACTTATTTCATTCAGTTCCTTACAGGTTGTTTCTTTATCGGCTCAAAATATGCACCAACCAGTGCGCCTTGAAGCAAAGACAGTCACGATAAAAGAAACATCTTCAAAATATGGAACGCAAATGAGAAAGGTTAACAAGCTCATCGTGACTTATGATGACAGCACTTTTGAAGAAGTGACTCATCGGAAGCTAGGTGAATTGTTGGTCAATGTACCGCAGGCTCAATTGGAGTGGCAGAAATATAATCGTAACAGGGTTTATGAGGCAAGTAGTATTCCGCTTTTCGGAGCGGGTTTGTGGGGGGCTTACAATTTGGCTACCAACAAAGAACATAAATCAAGAAATGCTTTGATTGCGATTGTTGGTTTAGCGGGTGGTTATACTACTTTCGAGCACTTTGACTGGCAGAAAAAACGAAATTTGAAAAAAATTTTGATGGCTTGTAACAAAACATGGAGCCACCAAAAGGGTGAAGAAAAATTAAAAGATAATATAAGCCCCGACATAATAAAATTGGGTTTAATTCATGACAACGCTATTGGCATTGGTTTAGCTTGGCGAGTTTCAGAGTAAAATACTGAGGGGTAGTATTAAGTTTTACAAAAAATTAAATGGATACTTTGACTTTGATAAATATTTGATAATCAATTTTTTACTCCAAATCCTGTGCTTAAAAAGAAATAACTAACAGAATATAAAATTTATGTTATCTACGGTACTGATTTATAAAGCCTTAATTGCGTTAGGTGTTTTTGCAGTTTCATTGGTGATTGCAATGTACTCGACTTATGGCGAACGAAAAATAGCGGCATTCATTCAAGACCGTGTCGGACCAGATCGCGCTGGGCCATGGGGTATTTTACAACCCTTAGCTGACGGTGGGAAAATGTTCTTGAAAGAAGAGCTTATTCCAGGCATTGCTAATAAATGGTTGTTTATTTTAGGTCCATCTATTTCGATGTTTGTTGCCAACATTTCCTCGGTTGTCATTCCTTGGGCGCGACCTATGGTTATGGAAGATGGCTCTACCTTTCATTTCCAAGTTTCGGACATCAATATTGGTGTTTTGTATGTTTTTGGTGTCGTTTCTATCGGCGTTTATGGCATTATGATTGGCGGTTGGGCTTCTAATAATAAGTATTCGTTGTTGGGTACTTTGCGTGCATCAAGCCAAATGATTTCTTACGAATTGGCAATGGGTCTGAGTCTTGTGGCTTTGATTATGACCACAGGTTCACTGAGCCTCAACGATATTGTAGAAAAACAAGATGCAGATTTTTGTAATTTCGTTTATCAGCCCCTTGGTTTTTTGATTTTCATTATCTGCGCTTTTGCTGAATGTAACCGTGCGCCTTTTGACTTGCCTGAATCAGAGTCGGAATTGGTTGGTGGTTATCATACCGAATTTACCTCCATGAAACTCGGTTTTTATCTCTTTGCAGAGTATATCAATATGTTTGCATCGTCAGCTTTAATGGCAACATTATATTTTGGCGGCTATCATTTCCCATTTGAGAATGAATTGATACCTTCGCTCGGCGAAAATGGTGTTCGTATTTTGGGGTTTGTATTATTGATGGGTAAAATCATCTTTTTCATCTTTTTGTTTATGTGGGTTCGTTGGACAATCCCGCGCTTCCGTTATGACCAATTAATGAATTTAGGCTGGAAATCACTTTTGCCTTTGTCTATTTTAAATTTGGTTTTAACAGGTATTATTATGGCATTTACTGAGGGGTGGTTGAAGTTTTAAAAACGAAAATCAGATATTGAGAGTTATAAACAATGAAATTTTTGCCTCATACTGAGGGGTCTAAAATATTGGAAAAATGAAATTAACGAATCGTTCAAAAGTCGTTTCAAACAAAGAAATGAGTATAGCTGAAAAATTGTACTTGCCTGGCATTGCAAAAGGCTTGGCAATTACACTCAAACACTCTTTTCAGAAACCTGTAACGACTAAATATCCTGAACAAAAGCGTGAGTTTTCACCTATATACAGAGGTTGGCACGTTTTGAAACGCGATGAAGCGGGTGCTGAACGTTGTACTGCCTGTGGTTTATGTGCAGTAGCTTGCCCCGCAGAAGCTATTACGATGGAGGCAGCTGAACGCAAAAAAGGTGAAGAACATTTGTATCGTGAAGAGAAATATGCAGCCGTTTACGAAATCAATATGTTGCGTTGCATTTTCTGTGGTTTGTGCGAAGAGGCTTGTCCAAAAGAAGCGATTTTCTTAACAGACCGCATCGTGGATGCTGAAATGAATCGTAACACCATGATTTATGGTAAAGACAAATTAGTAGAAGCGATTGATAATCGTGTAGATGTTTCAAAACGTCAAACGCCAGCTGTTGCAGAATTTAAAAAAGATAAATTTCACACCCACAACCAAACATGGCAAGACCGTTTGAATGCAGGGCATGACAGTGATCACCATTAACGAATAACCAATTTTTATGATAACGCAGTATCTATTTTACTTCCTTTCTGCTCTTGCTATCACTGGAGCTATATTCGTTGTGTTCACTCGCAACCCTGTTTACAGTGCGTTGGCACTCATTGTCACCTTTTTTTCGATAGCAGGACATTACTTTTTGCTCAATTCGACGTTTTTGGCAGCTGTTCACATCATCGTGTATTCTGGGGCTATCATGGTTTTGTTCCTTTATGTGATTATGATGATGAACTTGAACTTAGACGAAGAACCTGTCAAGACTAATTTTGCCAAATTCGGAGCTGTCATATCAGGTTGTTTGCTTATGCTGGTTTTGATTGTTGCTTTACGCGATGCTGAAAAAATGAGTATTCAAAATAATATCAGCGAAGGTCTAGGAACGGTTAATTATTTGGGACAAGTATTGTATAAAAATTATCTATTGCCATTTGAAGTGTCTGCTATACTGTTTTTGTCGGGCATGGTAGGTGCGGTTTTGTTGGGTAAACGAGAAATTCAATAATTTATCAGAAATTACTGAGGGGTAGTTCCTCTAAAAATAGAACTAATTATGAATCAAGATATTATCGCAGGAGTTCCATTAACTTGGTATGTTTGGTTGAGTGCCATATTGTTCGCCATTGGAGTCACTGGCGTTTTATATCGCCGCAACGCCATCGTTATTTTCATGTGTGTAGAGTTGATGCTCAATGCTGTGAATTTATTATTGGTTGCTTTCAGCCGTTTTCATAATGACCCAGGCGGACAAGTTTTCGTCTTTTTCATCATGGCAGTTGCAGCTGCTGAGGTTGCAGTGGGTTTGGCTATTTTGATGATGGTTTTTAGAAATACTAAATCTACTGATATTGGTTTCTTAAACCGATTGAAATTTTAATTTTTCTGGAAGCTTTAAACAAGAACAAACAATAATTTGAACAAAACTTAGCTTATAAGTCATTTCTAATCAATATTTTATAAGATTTATTGTTCATTTTAAAAGTAGGTTCGACAGATGAAAAAGCAAAAGCTCATTATTTTATGGGTCTTAATTATAGTACCATTTTTTGCGAAAGCGCAAATCGAAAATAAAACAAAAGGTAAAACTGAAACAGTTGCTAAATCTGATTCAACGCCCAAACCGCAAGTTTTGTCCTTAACAATGGTCATTTTTTGGGACTCAACATGGGGACGTGGTGGTATGAATATGCGTATGGAAAAGACGAACTCTACTGAGGGGTCTATTCCTAAAGTGTTTTCACCATTAAATATCAATAGTGTGCAGCTTAATGATTTGATTTGTGAGTTTTATGATGCGAATGCTACAATTATTGTACGTGAAATAATGCGCAATCCACTTCACCAAAGCCAAGATCAAGCAGAGTTTGTTTTGAAAATACAAAAAGAACTTAACCCTGTCAAGCTCGAAATTAGGCGCGTGAAAGCAGATAAAAAAACTGAAAAATTAGGTTCTTTCAAGTTGGTGCAAGTGCCACATGATAAGTAAATCGAGGTGTTTAGATATTTTATTGTAAATATTACACACCAGATATTCAAAGTGAAGATAATTCATCAATAGAAATACCCTTAGATACTGAGGGGTCAATGTGATAAAAATTATGTCTAAATTTGTTTACTTAATACCCTTATTTCCCCTCGTTTCGTGGGCAATTATAGGTTTAGCGAATCGCAATTTGTCGAAATCATTGACAGGTATCATTGCAAGTGGTTCTGTTTTGGCATCATTTGTCATCTCTGTCTTGATTTTTATGGAGAAACTACACAATCCTGCTGCTGAAACGGTGGTTTTATTCGATTGGATTTCTGTGGGTAGTTTTTCTGCAAAAATGTCATTTCTAGTTGACTCATTGTCTTCTATCTTCCTATTGGTCATTACGGGTATAGGTTTCTTAATTCATTTGTACTCAACGGGTTATATGCACGAAGACGATGGCTTTCGTCGCTTTTTTGCCTATCTCAACCTATTCGTCTTCTTCATGTTGCTCTTGGTTTTGGGCGACAATTTCCTTGTCATGTTCATCGGTTGGGAAGGTGTTGGTTTGTGTTCTTACTTATTGATTGGATTTTGGTTCAAAAATATTGACTATTCATCTGCCGCTAAAAAGGCTTTTGTGATGAATCGTATTGGTGACTTAGGCTTATTGTTGGGTATTTTGATGATTTATCAAACAACTCAAAGTGTGACTTTCCAAACAGTTTTTGCAAAAGAAAGTCTTGGTTTGTTTTCTACTGAAGTTGTGACGGCTGCTACACTACTATTGTTCATCGGTGCTATGGGTAAGTCTGCTCAGATTCCACTTTATACTTGGTTGCCTGATGCGATGGCAGGTCCAACGCCAGTTTCTGCCCTTATCCACGCAGCGACAATGGTGACAGCAGGTATTTATATGGTCGCTCGTTGCAATGCTATGTTCACGATGGCTCCCCTCAGTATGGACGTTGTAGCATGGACAGGCACATTGACAGCCTTATTTGCTGCGACGATTGGTTTTCAGCAAATGGACATCAAAAAGGTACTGGCTTATTCCACAGTGTCACAACTTGGTTTCATGTTCGCAGCGTTGGGTGTTGGAGCCTATTCGGCAGGTGTTTTCCATGTTGTGACTCATGCGTTCTTCAAAGCCTTATTATTCTTAGGTGCAGGTTCAGTCATTCACGCGATGCACCATGAGCAAGATATTCGCAGTATGGGCGGTTTGCGTTCAAAATTACCCATCACACACGCTACTTTTGCTTTGGGTTATTTGGCAATTATCGGTTTTCCATACTTCTCTGGTTGGTTTTCAAAAGATGAAATTATCATAAAAGCACTTGAAAACAAGCCGATTATCGGTTATTTGCTCATTCTTGGTGCTTTGATGACGGCTTTTTATATGAGTCGTGTTTATTTTATGACGTTCTGGGGCAAATTCAGAGGGACACATGAGCAGGAACATCACTTGCACGAGTCTCCCCTCAGTATGACCTTGCCTCTGATGGTTTTGGCCGCATTGTCAGTTGGTGGTGGCTTTTTGGTCAGTGGTTATGTTGAACACAATTTAGCAACAGTTCTGACAGATTTGAAACATGAAGGAGATAATCACTCTTTGCACACAATGATGTGGGGCGTGACAGCTGCTTGTTTAGCAATTGCAGGCTATTGGCTATTGACAGTAAAAGATAAACAGTTGCAAGCAGATGCAGAAATTGACGGTTTGGGAAAAGTAGTTTACAACAAATACTATATTGATGAATTGTATAATAGTTTGATTACCAAGCCAATTGACGCTATTGCTAATTTCTTTGGTTCAATATTCGATACAAAAGTCGTGGATGGTGTCGTCAACTTTTTTGGACTAGGCATACATTGGTTATCTTCAACTATGCGCCGCATACAAACAGGTAACGTTGATACTTACTTTTTCGCCATGGTAATTTCGATAATTTTGATATTACTGTTTAAAGCACTTTAACCCCTTTCCGAAGAGTTTCTTTGGATTTGTATTTTGACCAATTTTTGAGCAAATAAGAATTTATGATAACAGTTGCACTCATATTTTTCCCCCTTGTAGCGGCTTTTGTGATGTTGTTCATCAAAAGACAGCAAGCGGAATTAACGGCTTTCTATTTGGCTTTGGCTGAATTGGGTTTGTTTGGCTATGCCGCCACCCAATTGTCGTCAAATCCTACTGCTCTTTCTTTAGACGTGAATTGGTTGCCTTTTGGGGCGCATTTTGCGGTCAGCATGGATGGCATTTCATTTTTGATGGTCTTATTGACAACTTTATTGATGCCACTCATCATCACGGCTTCATCAAGTGGCTACTATTCCAATCGTTTTTATGCCTTAGTATTTTTGATGCAAATGGCATTAGTAGGCGTTTTCACGGCAATGGATGGCTTTTTGTTCTATATTTTCTGGGAATTAGCTTTGATTCCGATATACTTCATCTGTTTGATGTGGGGTGGTGAGCATCGTGGACGTATCACTTTTAAGTTTTTTGTCTATACTTTGGCAGGTTCGTTGGTGATGCTGGCTGGTTTGTTATTCGTTTATTTGCAAACACCTGGTGACCATTCTTTCTTGATTAAAGACCTTTATACAGCAGGTCAAAATATGAGCGATGAGCAGCAAGGTTGGGTATTTTGGGCAATTTTTATTGCTTTTGCTATCAAAATGCCAGTTTTTCCTTTCCACACTTGGCAACCAGACACTTATGTCACTGCTCCAACAGCTGGTACAATGCTTCTATCGGGTATCATGCTCAAAATGGGTACTTATGGTTTATTGCGTTGGTTGATGCCACTTGTTCCGATGGGTTGGAAAATGTGGGGTAATACCGCTATGATTTTAGCCATCATCGGTATTGTCTATGCTTCTTTGATTGCTATTTCACAGAAAGACTATAAACGTTTGATTGCTTACAGTTCGATTGCGCACGTGGGCTTGATTGCAGCAGGTCTTTTGACTATGCGTACTGAAGGGATCACAGGCGGCTTGATTCAGATGGTGGCGCATGGTATCAATGTGGTTGGTTTGTTTTTTGTTGCTGAAATTCTGATGGAGCGTACAAAGACGCATGACATTACTGCAATGGGTGGTATCCGTGGTGTTGCACCTAAGTTTGCTTTATTGTTTTTGATAACACTTTTGGGTTCTGTCGCCTTGCCTTTGACCAATGGATTTGTGGGTGAGTTTCTCTTAATAAATGGCATCTATCAGCACAATTTTTGGATGGCTGCTGTGGCTGGTTTGACAGTCATTTTAGGAGCGGTTTATATGTTGCGTAGTTATCAAAGTGTCATGTTGGGTGAAACCAAGCAACTTACTGAGGGGTTCAAAGATTTGGATACGAATGAAACAACGGTGCTATTGACCGTATCCGTTTTAGTTATAGTCTTAGGTGTATTCCCCAAACCACTTTTAGATATTGTCGCACCAGCTGTTGAAGAATTACTGCAAGTTTTTCAAAGTGGGTTGATTAAGTAGAGACTATTTCAGAACCTTAGAATCAAACTCAAATGAAACCCAAAGGGCAAATTTTATTTTTTTGTTGAGCTTGTTATTTGAACAAAACACCAATGCTCAAAATGTTATGCTCAAAGGTGGTGCAGGATTAATTATAACCGAAGGCGGCGGCGGATTTGTCATAGATGGTGGATTTGAAATAAAATTAAACTCACGACTTGGACTTCAATTTTCAATTGCTAATTCAGACTTTAGTTTTGAGAGCCAAAGCCATAAAAAGTTTATAGTAACGCCACAACTAAGGTATTATTTGAAAAAAGATTTGTGGGAAAAATCACCTTATTTTGGTGCTATTTTGCAATATCACAAAGGTGAAACAGGTGATGAAATATATTCAAGTTCCTCATCTGCTTTTGGTTGGCAATCAAGTAATTATAAAAAAACTGGTCTTGGTTTAATGTTTGGAAAACATATAAAAATTTACAAGCGTTTAGGTCTTGATTTGCATTTGGGAGGTATTTTTGAAAGGGGTAATATCCATGTAAAAAACGAATATTGGTCTTCCACACCAAACCGACCAGCAAACAGTTATTATACTGAAAAAAATAAGAACTCAGTTCGCCCTTTTTGGACAGTAAATTTATATTTAGCGTTGGGTGAATTGACAAAATCAGAAAAAATAATAAAAAATACTGAGGGGGCTTATTAATCCCTTTTGTCTCAAAAGTTATGAAAGAATTATTGACGCTTTCGCTTACGGGTATTTTTACGATGCTCGCTGATATGTTTAACCTACGGAAATTGGTGTTTCCATTGGCTCTGTTGGGTTTGGCAATGACGATTTCGTGGAGTGTTTATGACTGGAATCTCAGTCAACGCATTTGGGGCATGATGCAAATGGATAATTTTGCGTTGGGTTTCACGATTGCTTTGTCGAGCATAGCCTTGTTATGGTTGTTGATGTCCGAAGAATATTTCAGCACGATGAAAGCCATTACTGATCGCTATTCTTTGATGTTTTTTGCACTTACAGGTGGTCTGGTGATGGTATCGTACACCAATATGGTCATGTTGTTTTTGGGCATCGAGATTCTATCCGTTTCTTTATACGTATTGGCAGGAAGCAACAAAACAGACTTATCATCGAACGAATCTGCTTTCAAATACTTTTTGATGGGGTCATTTGCGAGTGGTTTCCTGCTCTTTGGCATTGCTTTGATTTATGGTATCACAGGCAGTTTCAATCTATTAGAAATCCGTGCGAGCTTAGGTAAATTGCCCGATACTTCTCTTTTGAACGTTGGCATGATTATGCTCATCATTGGTATGGGCTTCAAAATAGGTGCTGCTCCCTTCCATTTTTGGACTCCAGACGTGTATCAAGGTGCGCCAACGCCTATAACAGCATTTATGGCTACGGCTGTCAAAACGGCGGCTGTTGCAGCGATGTGCCGTTTGTTTGTGTCTTATTTCCCACTTGTCAGTGGTGTTTGGCTCGATATTTTTGCAGTACTTATCATCATGTCATTGCTTTTGGGCAATATCATTGCTGTTATGCAGCATGATGCAAAACGTTTATTAGCGTTTTCATCTATCTCTCATGCGGGTTATATGATGATGACTATTTTTAGTGTTGATAGCGAATCCAATAACTCATTGCTTTTTTACACTGTTGTGTACGCAATAGGTTCGATAGCAGCATTCATGGTTGTTTATCTAATTCAGAAAAATAAAGGCACAGCTTCGATTTCTGCTTTCAATGGTTTGGCTAAAAAGAGCCCATTGTTGGCAATTTCTATGACAGTTGCTTTGTTATCTATGGCAGGTATTCCTCCTTTAGCAGGATTTATGGCGAAATATTATGTTTTCGTAAATGTGCTACAAGATGGCTATTTGTCCATGGTGCTATTTGCCATTGCAATGTCTTTGGTGGGGGTTTATTACTATTTCAAAATCATTATTGCTATGTTTTTACATGAAGATACTGAGGGGGGAGAAGTGAAAGCAGATGCATTACAAACTTTATTGTTGATTATTGTCAGTGCTGCTTTATTGTTGTTGGGTGTATTGCCCAATTTGGTTTATAACCTGCTATAAAGAAGTTCTTCAAATAAAAACCCAGATAGCCATCCCGAATTTTCTAACAAAGAAAATTCGGGATTTTTTATTGCCAGATAATTACACATCAAAAAACTACGGAATCAAGTCAAAACTGTAGTTTCAGATAAAAGCACAGCATCACTTCAGAAGTAAAATTAAAAATAAACTTTAGCATGGAATAGTGGTAGTTGTCTTGTAATTCAATAATTGTCATAGAAAAATTTAAGACTTTTTTGAATCATAGAACTTTAGATTACGTTTTTTTGTTTATAGGTCTTTAATTTTGCGCCCCCTCAGTATTGAAACTTATTTACTATTGAAAGAAAAATGAATTTATTACCAAAAGATATTTACGAAAAATTAGAGTTTGACAAAGTTTTGGCTTTGCTGCAACAAGAGTGTTCTGGCGAGATGGGGCAAGCTTATTTTGAGAACTTGCAACCTGAAACTGACCTCAAAAGCATCGAAATCAAGCTAAAACAAACCAAAGAACTCAAATTAGTGCTTGAAAAAAACGATAAATTTCCTTTTGCTACTTATTATCCGATTGACGAAGATTTGAGGTTTTTAGCCATCGAGGGTTATGTATTGTCAGTCGAAAGTTTGCAAAGGCTGAATGCTATTTTATTGATTTTTAGAGATTTATACCGCTTTTTTTCGCCTGTACGCCGTGAGATTTATCCCAATCTGTTTGACATCATTCGTCATACGAATTATGACAATGATTTGTCGAAAGAAATCACACGTGTTATAGACGATGATGGTAATATTCGCTCCGATGCATCGCCCGAATTGGTGCGTATTCGGAAAGCCACACAATCGAAAATGCGCGAAATGGACGCTGTTTACCGCAAATTGATTGGAGAATTTCGTCAAAAAGGCTGGTTAGCAGACAATAACGAGACTTTGCGAAACGGCAGACGCGTATTGGCTGTGCCTGTTGAACACAAAAGAAAAATCAGAGGTATTATCCACGACGAATCTACAACAGGACGAACAGCCTACATCGAACCCGAAGCTGCGATTGATGTCAACAACGATATTTTCGATCTCGAACAAGAAGAAAAACAAGAAATCTACCGCATACTGAGGGATTTGTCGGCAAAACTGCGTCCTTATTGCCCTCAATTGGCAGATTACCAAGCCGTTGTTTTTGCTTACGATATTGTGTTAGCCAAAGCGCGTTTGGCATTCAAAATGAAGGCTTTTATGCCGCAATTGGTTAATGCACCGCATTTTGGCATCCGTAAAGGTCGTCATCCACTTTTGTATCTGAAAAACAAAGCCGCAGGTAAAGAAACTGTTCCTTTCAATTTGGAACTCTTTAAAGACAACCGCATTTTGTTGGTCAGTGGACCCAATGCAGGTGGTAAATCGGTTCTGATGAAGTCAGTCGGTTTATTGCAAGTGATGTTGCAAAGTGGTTTGCTCGTTCCTGTGCATGAATTGAGCGAAATGGGCGTTTTTGAATCTATTTTTGCCCATATTGGCGATTCTCAAAGCCTCGAAGATGACCTCTCGACCTACAGTTCGCATTTGCAGAACATGAAGGCATTTTTGAAAATGGCTAACGAACATACACTTGTTCTGATAGATGAATTTGGTTCTGGTACTGACCCTAAGATTGGCGGCGCAATTGCAGAGGCAATACTGAGGGGATTGAATGAAAAAAAAGTGATGGGTGTAATCACAACGCACTACGGTAATTTGAAGATGTTTGCTTATCGCAATCAAGGTATTGTCAATGGTTGTATGAATTTTGATAGAGACAATCTGAAGCCGACATACAAAATGACGATTGGGCGACCTGGATCTTCTTATGCTTTTGAGATTGCAACGAGTGTAGGTTTGGATAAAGAAGTATTAAAATATGCTAAAAAACGCATTGGCGAAAACGAGCAAGCTGTTGATGAACTTTTAGTTGATTTGCAAAATGAAAAGCAGGAATACGATGATAAATTGAAGGAATTGTCTGAAAAACAGTCACTTCTTGAAAAACTCATCAAACAATACGATGATCAAATCAAAGATGTAGAGTTTCGTCGGAAAAAGCTCAAACTTGATGCAAAAGAGTTTGAATTGCAGAAAACAGCCAATGCCAATCATGAAGTTCAAAGGTTGTTGAAGGAGTTGAAACAAACGCAAAACCTTGAACAGACGAAAAAATTGGTGCATTCTATTCGCGAAGAGCAGCAAAAACTAGCAAATGAAGTGACACAGCTTAATGATGATGTCTATCATTCGACCCCCTCAGTAGAAAAGCCAATTGAAGTAGGTCTGCTGGTCAAAATGCGTTCAGGTAATGCCACAGGACGTATCGAAAGCTTAGATAAAAAAGAAGCGATGGTTTTGATGGGAGATATGCGTGTTAAGGTTAAAATTAAAGACTTAGTTGCAGTTGGAGAGCCTTTGACTGCGGCTTTCTCACCCACAACAAAACATGATTCTATCAACCGTTCTGCCAATTTTGATGCAAAAACAGATTTACGTGGCTTGTCAATGGTCGAGGCTGATCGCATCTTAGAAGCTTTTTTGGATAATGCAGTGGTGTCGAGTGCGAATACCTTGAGCATTGTGCACGGCAAAGGCAATGGTGTGCTGCGGAAATTGGTACGTCAAAAATTAAAGGAATACAAAAGCGTAAAGCGTGCCTTTCATCCTGAAAATGCAGAAGGTGGTGATGGTGTGACGATTGTAGAATTGTGATGTGAGCTGATGCAAAAGTTTCATATCCATAATTGTCAATCTTTTAGCAATCGCTTGAATTTGGAATTGAGCAAGAAATTTTTATGATAAAAGTAGATTACATCATCGTTGGGCAAGGTTTGGCGGGTTCGGTTTTGGCTTTTTTATTGATGCAAAAAGGTCAAAGTGTGATGATTTTTGACAATTATACTGAAGGGAGTAAAAAAGCTTCATCGCAAATTGCTGCAGGTGTCATTAATCCGATTACTGGTATGCGTTTTGTGAAAACGTGGCGTATTGATGAATTGCTACCAGTTGCATACAGTACTTATAAAGAAATAGAGACCGTTTTAGGTATAAAACTGTGGCACGACCGCCACTTCATTCGTGTTCTACGGCATATTGAAGAAGAAAATAATTGGCTTTTGCGACAAAACTATGCCGATTATGCTTCTTTTTGCGGACAAATACCCCCCTCAGTATCTGAATCCTTAGAAGCACATTTCAAACCGCATTACGCTTACGCCACAGTCAATAGGGGAGCGCAGGTCAATTTGCCTCTGTTAGTCAGTCGCTTCAAAACTTATTTTAAGGATAATGCTTGTTTTACAAATGGTGAGATAATATCAGATGATTTGATTGTGTCCACAACATGTGTACAATATAAAAACATCGAAGCCCAGAAAATTATCTTTTGTGAAGGTGCTAAAGGCTCAACAAATCCCTATTTTAGCTATCTACCTTTCAATCCCGATAAAGGTGAGTTGCTCTTAGTGCGTATTCCTAATTTGAATTGGACAAATATTTACAAAAATAAAATGGCGATAGTCCCGCTTCACGATACTGAGGGGGCAACAAAGGACTTGTACTGGGTAGGTGCAACCAATACTTGGGCATTTGAGAATGACCAGCCTGAAGAAAGAGCTAAATTATTGATTATAAACGAATTAAAAAGTAACTTGAATACCGATTTTGAGGTCGTTTTTCATCAAGCCGCTATTCGTCCCACAGTCAAAGACCGACGACCTTTTATTGGCTTACACCCTAAACACCCCAATATTGCCATATTTAATGGTTTTGGTACAAAAGGCACATCACTTGTCCCATTTTGGGCAAATCATTTTACAGACTTTCTTCTGCAAAACACACCACTGGACAAAGAAGTTGATATTTGTCGGTTTAGTGGATAAATCAGTCGCTTTACAATAAATAACTGATGTTACGCACTAAACAGATTTCGCACTGCTTTTTGCTTTGCAAAAAAGACGTACAAGAAAAAGAGACTATCAGACCGAAGTTAATTTTGAATCGTAAAACGATTCAAAATTAACTTCGGTCTAAAAAAGATATTTTAAAGCACGCATTTCGAGCGTAGCGAGAAACAGTGAGTGAACTGTCGCTTGCGTAACATCAGT
>JAEUUP010000004.1 GCA_016787525.1 Saprospiraceae bacterium
ATTTGATCGGGAGATTTTTTGATTAAAATTTTGTCTTTGCAAAAATTTTAATCAAAAAATCGCTCGCTCCTTAAAGTCCTTTTCGCCGCCAGAGGCGGCGTTTGAAATGCACGAAAACTTATTTTTGACTACTTAAATGAATGAAATGTGTGAAAAGAATAAGGTTTGTGCATGTATTGTTATTTTTTTGCAGTGAGATAATAAAAACCAATACTTCATTGTTTTCTTGAAACCAAGCAACTGGTACTGAATCACAAACTCATTTACTCTTCTCTAAACCTGTTCAAAATGAAAGCCTTAAAAATTGTGTTTTTGCTCCCCCTCAGTATGTTGAGCCTCAAAATGACTGCTCAGATTGATGATTTATTGAAAAACAAAGATATTACTTGGATTGCTGAAGTGTATAACGATTTCATCGTTGATGAATCTTTTGAAGCGGCTATAAATGCGAGACCTAATATTGTTGTGCCGCTGAAATTTATCAATACAGCAAATGAAGGCATTGAAGAAAGGTTCGCCATGCAAAATTGGCTTTTTACGGCTATTGAAAACAAGAAAATACCGATTTTTGAAGACTATAATTGTACAAAACAGAATGCCTCGTTGATACATCTGAGTTCAGACTCCATAACTCAAATAGATCCTATCACTCTCGAAACAAAAGCTAAAGTTGTGAAAAATAAACCTCATTTGGATTTTAACCCTCTTTTTAGGGCTAAACAAATCGTTTACTATAACGCCAAACAAGCAAAATTTGGCGTGCGAACATTAGCATTGGCACCCCTTTATCGCTATAAAGACTTTATCCAAGATGAAATGGTCTGGAAAACCATGCCTTTATTTTGGTTTAAACCAACTAATCTCAATAAAATCAGACGTTTGAATGATAAACAGACGAATTGGGCGAGACAAATAAATATCAATCAAGGCATTTCTATCAGTGCAGATTCCGTTAAAATTTTGAAAAAAGTCAGTGAAAATATGCCTTTGTCCGATTTGTTTGCGACAGTAATGACGAATCCCAAACGCTCATTTTATAAATCTCAACAAGGAATTTTACCAACTCAAGTGATTCCTTTTGAAGAAAGGAAAAAAATGTTCAATTCAAGAGATACTTTACGAATAATTGACCCCAATACGTATGAATTGACGTACAAAGTGATAGACGAAGTGGTTAACCCTCGGGACTGTGAACAACTACAAATAATACAAAACGTGTATTGGAATGATAAGAAAAAACGCTTAGAAATTTGTACAGTTGCTACTGCTCCATTGGCACAATCGCCATTTGGTTCTTACAAATTACCGCTTTTTTATTGCCTCAATCAAAGCCGATAAGATATGATTTACACCCCCTCAGTATATGCGCTACTGAGGGGGTGTAATTTAAAAAAAATCTAAATTAGGCACTTGGAAATGAAAAGTTTAAACGATTTTTGCCATTCGAGACTTTACATATAGTTTTGTATATATTTTCGGATTAAGCACTAATTTGACGAAAAACAAAGCATTTTTAAAACAAGTTTTTAACGTTTCATCCAAATTCCTAAATACTTATGGCTTGGTTAACGAATTATTTGACATCCTCCATTGGTCGAAAACTCACGATGAGTTTGACGGGGTTGTTCCTCATTCTGTTCCTCGTCGTTCACTTGTTGGGTAATTTCCAACTTTTGAAGGACGACGGCGGCGAAGCGTTCAATAAATACACCTATTTTATGACGCATTTCCCGCTTATTAAGATGATTTCGTACGGTTTGTACCTTTTCATCATCATTCATACCATTCAAGGTTTGATGTTGGCTGCTGCCAATCGCAAGGCAAAAGGTCAGGGCTATGCAGTTAAAACAACGCCTCCAGGTGTGACTTGGGCATCAAACAACATGGCACTGTTGGGTACTTTAATTTTGGCGTTCTTGATTATTCACATGGCGCAGTTTTGGGGTCAAATGCACTTCGGTGGTATGCCTGAATCAACAGTTTATCCTAATTTTAATGAGGGTAAAGGAGTGAAAGACTTGTATGCGCTTGTTGCTGAGGCATTTACGAGTCCTGTTGTTATTGCGATTTACACGATTGGGCAGGTCGTTTTGGCATTCCACTTGTGGCATGGCTTCCAATCGGCGTTCCAAACGTTGGGTGTAAACCATCCAAAATACACGCCTTTTATCAAAGGTTTTGGTAAGGCGTTTGCGATTCTCGTACCTCTTGGGTTTGCAGTAATTCCTATTATTTTTTATCTAACTCATTGATTTATAAATAATTTAGATAAAAAATACACCCCTCAGTAAAAAAGACGTTTTTTCATAAAAAAATAAAAATTCGACAATGGCAATCAAAGAAGTTGATGTACATGGTCTTAAAATAAAAGAAAGCGACCGCCAATTGGACCCCAAAACGCCACAGGGTTCGATTGATGAAAAATGGACGTACTACAAAGGTCACGTTCCACTCGTTTCGCCCGCTAATAAAATGCGGATTGATGTGATTGTAGTAGGTACGGGTTTGGCTGGCTCTTCGGCTGCGGCTTCACTCGGTGAATTAGGCTACAATGTCAAGGTTTTCACTTTCCACGATTCACCGCGCCGTGCGCACTCGATTGCGGCTCAAGGTGGTATCAATGCCGCGAAAAACTATCGCAACGACGGTGACTCTGTGTATCGTCTTTTCTACGATACCATCAAAGGCGGTGACTATCGCGCTCGTGAATCGAATGTTCACCGTTTGGCAGAGGTTTCTGCGGATATTATTGACCAATGTGTGGCGCAAGGTGTGCCTTTTGCCCGCGAATATTCGGGTACGCTCGATAACCGTTCTTTCGGTGGTGTTCAAGTGTCGCGTACATTCTACGCACGTGGTCAGACTGGACAACAGCTTTTGATTGGTGCTTATCAAGCGTTGAGCCGCCAAATCAAAGCAGGTTCTTGCAAAATGTACAATCGCCACGAAATGCTCGACGTGGTCATCGTTGATGGCAAAGCACGTGGTATCATCGCACGTAATTTAATTACTGGTGAAATAGAACGCCACTCAGCACATGCTGTGGTATTAGCAACAGGTGGTTATGGCAACGTTTTCTACCTTTCGACCAATGCCATGATGTGTAATGTAACAGCAGCATGGCGTGCGCACCGTCGCGGCGCATTTTTCGGCAATCCTTGCTTTACGCAAATTCACCCGACCTGTATCCCTGTGACGGGTGAGTATCAGTCAAAATTGACATTGATGTCAGAGTCTCTCCGCAACGACGGACGTATTTGGGTGCCGAAACGCAAAGAAGACTGCGGCAAACACCCGAATGACATCAAAGAAGAAGATCGCGACTACTATTTGGAGCGCATTTATCCTGCATTTGGCAACCTCGTACCTCGTGACGTGGCTTCTCGTGCCGCCAAATATGTGTGCGACGAAGGACGTGGTGTTGGTAAATCGGGTTTGGGTGTTTATTTGGACTTCTCAACGGCCATCAACCGTTTGGGTGAAGACAAAGTCCGTGAACGTTATGGCAACTTGTTCGATATGTATGCCAAAATCACAGACGAGAATCCTTACAAACAACCGATGCGTATTTACCCAGCTGTTCACTACACAATGGGTGGTTTGTGGGTAGATTATGAATTAATGACCACCGTTCCAGGCTTGTTTGCGACAGGTGAATGTAATTTCAGTGACCACGGAGCGAATCGTTTGGGTGCTTCGGCTTTGATGCAAGGTTTGGCGGATGGTTATTTCGTTTTGCCTTATACAATTGGTAATTTCTTATCGAAAGACATCAGAACAGGTAAAATTTCGACAGACTCGCCTGAATTTACTGAGGCAGAGAAAAATACAAAAGACCGTATTGCACAACTTTTGAGCATCAAAGGCAACCAATCAGTCGAAAGTTTCCACCGCCGTTTGGGCAAAATCATGTGGGAATATTGTGGCATGGCACGTAATGCCCAAGGCTTGACAAAGGCTATTGGTCTGATACGTGAATTGCGTGCTGAATACTACAAAGACGTATTTGTGCCAGGCAACGATAAAGAATACAATCCAGAGTTAGAAAAAGCTTTGCGTGTCGCAGACTTTATCGAATTGGGCGAGTTGATGTGTATTGACGCTTTGAATCGCAATGAATCTTGTGGTGGTCACTTCCGCGACGAATCACAAGACAATGGCGAAGCCAAACGCGACGACGAAAACTACGCTTATGCAGCCGCTTGGGAGTTTACAGGCGACCCATCGGACCCAATTTTGAACAAAGAACATTTGGTGTTCGAGAATGTTAAGTTGGCAACGAGGGTATATGCCTAAGTAATGGTTTTATACTGAGGGGGTAGATTTTTTCAAAATATTAAGTTTATTTTGTTGAAAATTAAATTTAATCGAAAGAATAATGATTTCACAAGAGCAAATACAAGAAGCCACAAGACGCTTAGTGGAAGCCTACAATCCAGTAGCTATTTATTTGTTCGGCTCTTACGCTTGGGGCGAGCCGAATGAGGATAGTGATTTGGATTTGATGGTTGTTGTCTCTAATCAATTTCACAATACGTATTCTTCCTATAAAAAAGGGAAATGGGCTTTAAGAGATATGAAAATTGAAAATGATATTGTTGTTGAAAATTTCAATCTCTTTGAGCAAAGAGCATCGCATCCATCAAATTTAGAGTTTAAAATTCAAAAGGAAGGCAAACAACTATATGGAACTTTATCAAGCGTGGCTTTACAAAGCTGAAAATGATTTCTGGGGTGCAGAAATATTATTTGCTAACGCACTTAATGATCTTGCTATCTATCATGCGCAACAATGTGCTGAAAAGTCATTGAAAGGCTTTTTAAAATTCAAAGAAGTGGATATACCTAAAACCCACAACTTGGATAAACTGCTTGATTTATGTAAAAAAATAGATGCTGAGTTTGATATCATAGATTATCAAGTTTTTGAATTAAATGGACTGGATGTGAGATACCGTTATCCTCTTTCAGTTTTAGAACCTGAAGTGGAAGAAGTGGAAATTGCAATTGCTCAAGCAGAAACTGTACTCAATTTCATTAAAGAAAAATGTTTTTAAACCCCTCAGTATCAACATAAAAATTAATGTTAAAACTATTAATTTGAATAAAAAATGAAATTAAATCTAAAAATATGGCGACAAGGCGGCAAATACAAAGGCGAGCTTGTCAATTACCAACTCGATGGCGTGAATGAACACATGTCATTCTTGGAAATGCTCGATGTTTTGAACGAAGAGCTCGTGTCAAAAAAAGAAGAGCCTGTGGCGTTTGAACACGACTGTCGCGAAGGCATCTGTGGCACTTGTTCACTTGTTATCAACGGTCGCCCACACGGCCCGTGGAAGGCAACAACGACTTGCCAACTTCATATGCGCGAATACAAAGATGGTGATACGATTGTCATTGAACCTTTCCGTGCCAAAGCATTTCCAGTCATCAAAGACTTAGTGGTTGACCGCTCATCTTTTGACCGCATCATCCAAGCTGGTGGTTACATCTCAGTTTCAACGGGTCAAGCGCAAGATGGAAATGCCATCCCAGTCGGTAAAGATACGGCTGCGAGTGCTATGAATGCAGCAGAATGTATTGGTTGTGGTGCTTGTGCGGCGGCTTGTCCGAATGGCTCTGCTATGTTGTTTACTGGGGCGAAGGTCTCGCACTTAGCTCGATTGCCACAAGGTCGTCCAGAGGCCGCCAAACGCGTGCAAGCGATGGTAGCGCAACACGATACTGAGGGGTTCGGCAACTGTACCAATATCGGTGCTTGCGAAGCTGAATGTCCAAAAGGTATCAGCCTCGACAATATCGCTTTGATGAATCGCGAATATACAGCAGCTTCGTTCACTGAAAGACCCGTAACAGTAGGTGCAGAAGGTGCATAAACTTTTGATAATGAAGTAAATAGAAAGGTCGGCGAAGTTGTGTGCTTCGCCGACCTTCTTTTATAAAATGCTTTCTGTCTCTATTTAACCGAAACGACCTGCACTTGATAAATTAAAACCGAATGAGGGGCAATGACAACCTTACCTTCTTCCACAGGTGTCGCACCATAAGCCAATTTCGACGGAATCAAAATATAGCCTTCTGCTCCCTCATTGAAGAACTTCAGACCTTCCTCTAAGCCTGCCAGCAGTTTTTCATCGCCTAATGTCACGGTTTTGGGCAGTTTATCCTTCGTTTCATCAAAAATTTGGTCACTGAGGAACATGCCATTGTAGTGAAAAGTGACTTTATTACCTGTTGTAGGCAAATTGCCTTTTCCTGCCTTAGTGACAATATAACTCAAACCCGAAGGTGTACGATTGACCCGCAAACGATGCAACAAGGCATAATCGTTGATGTGTTTCTTGTCCATATCAAACTGCTGTGACAAGCGATTGTCGAACATTTTGCGATATTTATCTTCCAATTTGCGCAAATGAGCTTCGTATTGAGGTTTTGTAAGCACCTCCATCAATTCTATTTCATAAATCAAAGGTGAATTAGGCGGAATGATGTTTCCGATGCCTATCGAGCCATAAGCCAAATGAGCAGGTACGTACAAAGTGACTTTTGTACCCATTTTGAGCCTTTGAATGGCTTTATTCCAACCTTCGATGACTTGCCCATTGCCTAATTGGAAAACATACGGCTCTTCGACAGGCGATTGGTCGAACACATTACCCGCCAATGTTTTGCCAACGTAGCGGATTTTGACAAAATCGCCCTGTCGGGGTACTTCGCCGACCCCCTCAGTATTGAGGGTGTAAAAAATGCCATCAAGCATTTTTTCGGCTTTTATTTTTTTTGTTGATAAAAAACCTTCGATGCTCAAGCTGTCGCTTGCGAAGGTAGGTGAGACACCCCTCAGTATCAAACTGAGTGCGATGATAAGTTTGAACGGTTTTTTCATTGTAGTACGTTTGTTTTCCCAAAGGGAATGAAAAAAAAGAGTTTAAAAGCTATTCACCCATAGCTGCATATACAATGCCAACTCCTGCTAAAACATAAAAAAACAGCATGAAAAGCCTCAAAAAAATGGTTTTTATGCTGTTTTTTTTCCTCTTAAATGTTTTTTTATCACAAAGCTGCCGTAAATTCCTTCAGACTGGTAAATTGAAAATCAGGCTTCACTACTGAGGGGTCTTCACCTTTGCCCTCAATGAACACTTTGACCATGCCCAAACGTGCGCCAAATTCCATATCACTCACCGAGTCGCCAACGATGACCGAACGGCTGAACTCAATTTCTGGAAAATCTGCTTTAGCTTGCATCGCCATACCTGTTTCGGGCTTGCGGTTGGGCGAATTGGCTTCGGGCTTGTCGGGACAGTAGTAGATTTTATCAATACGACCATCGAGCAAATCAATGGTTTTGAGCATGTGTTTATGTACTTTATCAAGCTGTTTTTCGGTCATAATACCTTTGCCGATGCCTGCTTGATTGGTCACAATCACAATGCGACCGAAAATGGTACTCAACTTTTCGAGCGCTTTGATAGTACCGGGTATGAAAGAAAAATCTTCGACTTTCGAGATATAGCCACCTTCTTCGCGCTCATTTATCACGCCATCTCTATCGAGGAACAATGTCCATGAAGTATCGAATTGCACCATTTTTTATTGGTTTTTAAAAAAATTAGACTAAATATTGAGAAAACCATCTGTCATAGCCTTCCATGAAAAACGTTTTTTATTCTCTACGACTTTGGCTGTAAAATCGTTTACTCTGCCATTCTGAAAAAAATCTATCAGAGCATCCGCGATTGACTGAGGGGTGGGTTCGACCACATAACCTGCTTCACCATGTGGCACAATTTCTGGCAAACCGCCCACATTGGTCACAATCATGGGCTTCTCAAAATGATAAGCAATTTGCGAAATACCGCTTTGAGTTGCCGTTTTGTATGGCTGAACAATCAAATCTGCTGCTGCAAAATAGTAGCGTACATCTTCAGAAGGAATGAAATCTGATTTTATAATAACTTGATTTTGAATATTTTGAGACTCGATTAAATCTCGATAGGAGGCTTCATCATCATAAAACTCACCAGCTACAATCAACTTAATATTCAAATTTTTGACCCCCTCAGTACCAAAGGCTTGCAACAGCAAATCCAGACCTTTGTATTGACGAATAAAACCGAAAAAGAGTACATATCGCACATCATTTGGCAAATTTAAATGCACCAAAGCGGCTTCTCGGTTCACTTTTTCACCATAATTGTCATAGATGGGGTGGGGAATATAGGCGGTTGGTTGGCTCGAAAATGTTTTCATTTCTGCCTCGACTGAGCGCGACATCACCACAAAAGCATCACAAGCTGACGCAAAATATTGTGCCAAAGGTCGGTCGCCAAATCGTTTTTCATGTGGGATGATATTGTCAATTAAACCAATAATTTTTGAACGACCCTTACGTTTTATCAATCGCAAAATTGTTCCCAAACACGGTCCCATAAATGGTAACCAAAAGCGGCAAATGACTAAATCGGGCTTCATTCTGTTAATTTTTTGCCCAACCATTAGCCAATTAAAAGGATTGATAGAGTTGATAAGCACTTGAATATCAATAGCTTCGGGAGCAGGGTCAGAGGAGTATTGGGTTTTGCCTGGAAATAGGAAATTAGGATATTGTAAACTGAATGTTATGATAGAAACGCGATGACCTTCGTCTTGAAAAGCACGTGCCAATCTTTCGTCAAAAGTTGCCAAACCCCCACGTAAAGGGTGCGCAGGACCTATGATTACGATATTTTTTACCATTTTTGCTCTCGGATACTGAGGGGGGGCAAAATTACACTTTTCAGCCTATCCTCAGTCTATTTATTGTTCTTTAAAGTTTTATTTGTATGAAGAAATATTTTTTACAGAGAAAGAGAAATATCCCATTTTTGACAAAATGTCTTATCGCTCTTTATACGATTTTGTTTTTCAATAGTTTAGATGCGCAAGTCCGTTTTGGAGGCGGTGTTGTCGCAGGATTCAACGCATCTCAGATGGACGGCGACAATGCAGCAGGGTTCAATAAAGTGGGTGGCACGATTGGCTTGCGAGCCACTATGCAGCCGAGCGATGTCAGCAAATGGTTGTGGACTTTGGATATGTTGTTCAGTCAACGTGGCAGTCGGTCAAGTCAGAACGATGCAGGTCCCATTCGCTCTGCTACGCTCAACTATTTGGAAGTGCCGTTGTTGGTGAATTATCGCGATTGGAAAGTGACTGACAAAAGTGGTAATGAATTTTATAAAGTTTACTTCACGGCGGGTCTAAGCTATGGGCGTTTGTTTAGCTACAAAATTAGTGATAATTTCACGCATCCAAAGGCGGTTTGGGATGTTTTTGAAAAAAATGATGTGGCTTATACGGGCGGTTTGTCTTATTTCGTGAATCGCCATTGGGGTTTCAATTGGCGTTACACGCGGTCTGCCAATTTTTTGTTTCACCCCAAAAACCATAAAGATCAAATCGCACTCAGCACTTACCCTGCTCTGCAAGTCTATTTTTTGACGTTTCAGACGGTTTGGATGTTTTAAAAATGTTGCCAACCTTGCGCTGAAATGGGATGGATATTACCTCCTTTCGTGTGCAATGTGATGCCGTCTTCTTTCGGAACTATCTCGCCAGCGATGTAAATATCGGGCAGATATTTTAGCTTTTCGATATCAGAAGGATCAATTGTGAACAGCAATTCATAGTCTTCGCCACCGCTCAAGGCGCATGTGATGGGGTCAAGTTTGAAATTAATCGCCATCATCTGAGCATCGGGATGAATCGAAACGCCTGACTCCTCGATATATGCACCAACGCCTGACTGGCGACAAATATGATGCAATTCGGAGGCTAAACCGTCTGAAATATCCATCATTGCCGTAGGTTTGATGCCGTTTTTGCTCAGCATTTCGATAATATCTTTGCGTGCTTCGGGTTTCAGAATTTTGCCAACGAGATAGGTTTGTTGCTCCAAATCGGGTTGTACTGAGGGGTTGTCCAAATAAAGTCTTTTTTCTCTTTCTAAAATTTGAAGACCCAAATAAGCAGCTCCTAAATCGCCCGAAATGCACACCAAATCGCCCACTTTTGCTCCATTCCGATAGACCAATTGGTCACGCTCACCTTGCCCAATCGCCGTGACGCTGATGACCAAACCGCGCGGCGAGGAGGTCGTATCGCCACCTACTAAATCCACATTGTAGGCTTTGCAAGCAGCATAAATGCCTTCGTAAATTTCCTCCACAGCCTCGACTGAGAAACGATTCGAGAGTGCTAACGAGACTGTCACTTGTTTGGGTTGAGCGTTCATGGCGTAGATGTCAGACAGATTGACCACAATGGATTTGTAGCCCAAATGCTTCAATGGCGTGTACATCAAATCGAAATGGATGCCTTCAACGAGCAAATCGGTGGAAACAACAGTCATTTTGTCGCCGTTGTCAATCACAGCGGCATCGTCGCCAATGCTTTTGAGCGTTGAAGGATTGACAGTGATGTTTTTTTTTGCTAATCGGTCAATCAAACCAAATTCGCCTAAAGCGGCGATTTCTGTACGTTTTTGTTCTGACATTGGAAAAGATTTTATTTTTTGAACGAGGTTCTACAGATTTCAGTTCAAAATCATCATTCAAATTTATTTTTTAAAAATGGATAACTCAAAACGGCGGCTAAAATAACGATTGCGCCCAAATAAAACGAAGGCGATAACTCACGATTTTCTTTTAAAATTAAAACAGCCAACACAATGCCATAAACAGGCTCTAAATTGATGGTCAAGTTGGAGGCAAAAGCCGACAGATGCCGCAGAGTGCGAATGCCAATCCAATACCCCAAATTGGTGCATAACAATGCTAAAATGAGCAGGTAAAACCAGTCGGATACTGAGGGGGGGATCAAAATCGCGGTTTTATCAAATTGAAAATAGAAGGGTAGTAGCAGACTCAAAAACAACCAACCACCACTCAATTCTAAGAGTGTAATACTGAGAGGGTCTGTTTGGTTCACCATTTTTTTATTCAAAATAGAAAAAACAGTGACTAAAAAAGCAGAAATAAGACCGACCATCAAGCCTAGCGTCATTTTTTCGGGCAGTGTCCCTGCGATGAACACCATCGCAGGTATGATGACCAAGCCTAAAGTTACTTCATACCATTTGACGCTTTTTTGGAGTATGAAAGGCTCTAGAATGGAGGAAAAAAACGAAGTTGTTGCCATACAAATTAGCGCCACTGAAGCATTTGCCAATTTGACTGCCCCATAAAAAGTCAACCAATGTATGACAACAATGCAGCCTATACCTATGTATTGCCCCACCAAACGGCGTGGCAAACGGCGCACATTCGACCACGTTTTGGAAGTCAGCAATATGAATAGACAGGTAATAAAAACACGCCACCACACAAGCGAAAGCGAAGAGAGCTGTATCAATTGCCCTAAAATAGCCGTAAAACCCCATAAAAGAACAGCAAAATGAAGCTCTAAGTAGGCACGTTGCGTATTATTCATGTTTTTTGAATGGCAAAATTAACTCATTCGTTGGTTGTGGTAATAAAAAATAAGAGCCACAAAAGTCGGTTATTAAACCAAGACAGCGTAATTTTGTTACTCGTTTTTGCATGGTCAAAAATTAATTCACATTTAAAACTCAACCATCCAATCTATGGCTATCGAAGTAGGTCAATTAGCTCCCGATTTTACGCTTTTTTCGGACGAAAAAAAGCCTGTAACGCTCAGCGAGTTTCGCGGCAGAAATGTTGTGCTTAATTTTTTCCCCGCCGCTTATACAGGCGTTTGTACGGCGCAATTGTGTGATGCAAGGGACAATATGAAAAAATATGAGTCACTCAATGCCCAAGTTTTGGGTATTTCGGTGGATTCTCCTTTTGCTTTGGCTAAGTTTAAAGCAGATAATGAATACAATTTCCCATTGTTGTCAGATTTCAACAAAACGGTGATTGATGCGTATGGTTTGTATTTGGAAAAATTCGTTTTTGGCATGGTTGGTGTGTCAAAACGTGCCATTTTTGTCATTGATACTGAGGGGGTCGTGCGCTATGCAGAAATAACTCCGAGCGCAGGTGATACGCCTAATTTCGCAGCAGTTCGGGCTGCTTTAGAGGCTCTTTAATGCGTAAAAACGGTTGAACGAATGTTGAAATTTGTGGGCAAAAGAACAACTTCACACTTCAACATTCGTTCAAAATACCGTAAATTTGTTTTTAAATTTAAAAGTTTTCACAAGCTTTTTATATACATTCGTTAATCATTATTAATCAATCATTTATCTCGATTTCATGAATCCATTTTATTCAAGCATTGATATTGATGTTGAAGAAGATATTGACATTGACTTAGAGAGTGAGTTGTCTGATATCGGCACAGGCGATGCGGCCTATTTGATTGTGTTCAATGACGATGTCAACACATTCGATTGGGTCATTCAGTCATTTATGGAAGTACTAGACTATCCTGCTGACCAATCGGAGCAATTGGCGATGATGATTCATTTGAAGGGTAAAGCAACAGTCAAAACTGCGCCTTTGTCAGTTTTGAGACCTAAACGCGAAGCTTTATGCGAAAGAAAATTGTCTGCAGTGATTGAAGGCGGGAGCGATGAGTCAGATAAGTGATTTTTAAACATAAAGACAAGACTTATCTATACGAAACATCCCGAATGCTCTAACATGGAGCATTCGGGATATTTCGTTTTTATGCTATTGTGCAGATTTTTCGATTATTGAATTCAAAATTCAATCTAAAAATCTGTGCAATCTAAGGCTGAAAACGGATCAAGACTTATTTTGCCATTCCATCCGCTTCTTTTTCATCTCATCAAGTTGTTTGTTCTTGTGTAAAGGCACTTTTTGACCCAATAGTTCGCGAATCACAACCGATGCACACACACCACCGAAAGCTGCGGGAATGTAAGAAATCGTACCATAAGCCGATTTTTTAAAATTAGAACCATCTGTCATCATCAGCGAATCTTTCACGGCAGGCTCATCGCTGAAAACGGCAATAACACCTCTCCGAACCCCTTTTTTCTTCAATCTTTTGCGAATTTGGAGCGCAAAATGGTCAGTGTAAGTATCGTAGAGGTCAGCGACTTTGATGCGGGTTGGGTCCATTTTGCCACCAGCACCCATCGAACTGACGAGATTCAGACCATTCCGTTTGGCTGAGGCTATCAAATACAGTTTAGGCGTGACGCTGTCAATGCAATCCATCACATAATCGTATTTAGCCGCTTGACAAATCTCTTCCGCTTTGTCGGGCGTTAAAAAATCTTTTCTGACGTGCAAAATGATTTCAGGATTTATGGCAGCTAATCGCTCCGCCATCCATTCCGCTTTCGATACCCCATGAGTCGTCGCCAAAGCGGGCAATTGTCGGTTGCGATTGGTCGGGTCAACCACATCGCCATCCACAATGGTCATCTCGCCGACACCTGCGCGAGCGATAAACTCGGCAGCAAATGACCCAACACCACCCAAACCAACGACCAAAACGTGTGCTTTATTCAATTGTTTGACACCGCCCGAACCTACGAGCAAGGTTGTCCGCGACAACCAACTTAAATCCGACATATTTCGATTGATTATTTTTTTAGTTGTATTAAAAAACGTGCGAAATTAATACCCCTCAGTATTTTTTGAATAAAATGTATAAAATTTAAGTGTTTTATTTGATGATAAAGCCTATTTCGCCTGCTTGAAGCTATTTTTAACCTGAGCATTAAGGCAATATTAATTGATTTAGAGGCTCTGTTGTTTTTACCTACCAAAATTTTTGGTTGCGAGAATGTGCCTTTCGTGATGAAAATTTTGAAAAAAAAGGTAAAACATTAAAAAGCCCTTGAACTGAGAGGCAATTGAGGACAGCTCTTTTAAGTTTGCGAAGAGTGCCTATACCTTTGTGGCAGAAATTTTAGTTATTGTGATTTCGACGTTAAGCCTTTCAAAAGAGGTGCGACACAAAACTGAAAAAGAAAAAAACGATTGAAATTTGCCGGCAACAATTGTTTATTTATATCACTTGATTGTTTAACAAATTAAAAATTCAAAGTTATGAAATCAAAATTTTTGTTTTTAGCTACTTTGGTCGCCGTACTTTTTACTGCTCAAACACCTGCAACAGCGTCTGTTCCATCATTCAGCGCCGACAATGTGAGTTTCAGCACCAAGGACAAAACTTTTAAAGTCAGTATCCGTAACATGGCGGCAGAAACAGTATCAATTTATTTAGAAGATATTCAAGGCATCGTTTTGGTCAACGAAACACTCGAAACAGCACCCAATTTCGTAAAAGCGTATCGTCTTGAAAATCTGCCTATTGGCAAATACCAATTCACCGTCAAACGCAATGGCTACAAAGTTGTGCAACCGTTTGACATCACACTTTCAAGCATTAATTTGTCTGAAACTGACAAAATTCAAACGCTTTTGCCCTCAATTCTACAAAAAGAGGACAAAATCACGGTGAAATCTTTTGCTAAAAAGGGTGATAAAACGACGGTTCGTATTCTGAGCAACGATGGTGCTTTGTTACTTGAGAAAGAATATACGGATGAGATTCTGTGCAAAACCTTCGATTTGTCAAGTTTGCCTAAAGGTATCTACTTTTTTGAGGTTGCGACCGATGAACAAGAAGAGTATTTCACAGTTGTTCATTAATTTTTTAGCTATCAAATCAACCACATTATAAAAATCGCAAGGGGCAACTGAAGCACAGTTGCCCCTTCATTTTTACTTCATATTTTTCATTGCCGTTTCTGCTGCTTTAGCATTGTCAATCGCAGATGCTATTTTTGAGCAATCTACTTTCATCAAAACATCTTGTGCTTTGGCGGTTTCGGGCGATTTTATTACAACTTTATCCCCTTTTTCGACCAATTCGCCTTCCATTTTACTCAATTTATCGCCTTCCAACTTCAACAACAGTTCTTCAGTTTGTATGCTGCCTTCGATCATCATTTTCCAATCTACGGTAATCATTTCGCCTTTTTTTACGCCATTTTCCAAAACACCATGCCCACCATCTTTTTCAAATGGACTCCAATCAAAATACCCTTTTACCTTATCGCCTTCGATGATAAGTTGACAAGATGTAACATCTTGCTTGTATTTGAACTCAAAACAAAGCGTATCGGCAACGACTGCGGCAGGTGAAGCAGGCAATGCCCCATTAGGTTTCGACGATTCAGCAGTGTTATTTTGGCAACCGATGAGTGTTGCGCTGAACATTAAAAGAGAGAAAAAGGATTTTTTCATTTGTGAAAATATTGTTTTATTAAGTAATAAGAAATAAGCTTTCGCGTGTTTGATACCCACTGTTTTGCACTATGCGCAAAAGACGTACTTTGAAAGTTTTTCTATTGGAGCGAGCGATTTTTTGATTAAAATTTTGCCAAAGCCAAAATTTTAATCAAAAAATCGCTCGCGCCTCAAAGTCCTTTTCGCCGCCAAAGGCGGCGTTTGAAATGCACGAAAACTTATTTTTGACTACTTAAAATAAATGATAAAGATCGAAAATATTGTTATAAAATGTTTTTAATTAACTGCGTTTCAAAAAAAAAGGGCAAATTCACATTGAATTGGTATATACGAAATACGCATTCAAATTACCTCTCTTCATTGAGCGGTAATAAAGGTAAAAAAAAATGCAAAAGCAGAACAACAATCAGAATTTTATATTACTATTTATACGCAAACAGTTTCTCAGAAATCAGTTTGACTGGCTCATAATTTTGAAATAATGACTCTTTTTTCATAGATTTAGCCCAATATAAATTTTAGCGATGGAAAAACATTTATTGCTCGGATTGAAGAAAGCAAATTTTGTACGATGCTTGTCAATCACATATTGTTTGAACCTGAATCTAATTAGTGAACTAAAAAATACAATATGAATATCATAGAAGTTGATTTTGCAACACCTGAATACGATGACACAGTGCGTTTGCGCCATAAAATCCTACGTGCGCCTTTAAACTTAGATTTTTCGGCAGAGGAAATGGCAAAAGAATTTACAGATATTCACTTAGCTGCTTACGATTTGGCTTGGATACTGAGGGGGTGCTTAGTGCTGACTCTAAAAACTGATAAAGTGCTGAAAATGAGACAAGTAGCTGTAGATTTGGATGCGCAAAAACAAGGTATTGGTCAAGCGATGGTGCGAAAAAGTGAAGCTATTGCAAAGGTGAGAGGTTTTGAACGAATGGAGTTGAATGCTCGTGATACGGCTGTGCCTTTTTACGAAAAATTGGGCTACCATACTGAGGGGGGGATGTTTGAAGAGGTTTCTATTCCTCATTTCAAAATGGCGAAAGATTTGTAAGTTCCTTTGTTGTGCAACCAGATGGGGCTTTTTTTGTTTGGTGTAAAAATGAATTTTTTATGAAAAACAAAAATATCTTAATTATCGGTGCAAGCTCGGGTATCGGTAAAAACCTTGCAGAGCAACTCACGGCACAAGGTACGCAAATTTTTACAGCCTCTCGTCACAATGGGAATACCCCCTCAGTGTCGCACCTTGATTTTGATGTGCAAAATACTGATTTTCAGTCACTTAGCTCTTTGCCCGATGTCCTTCATGGCGTAGCTTATTGTCCTGGGAGTATCAATCTGAAACCCTTTCATCGTTTGTCATTAGATGATTTTCGTCAGGACTTTCACATCAATGTACTGGGTGCAGTGGGCGTATTACAAGCAGTGTTACCCAAACTCAAACGTGCAGGTGGCGCGAGTGTGGTACTTTTCAGCACTGTTGCGGTGCAAACAGGTATGGGTTTCCATTCATCCATAGCTGCCGCAAAAGGAGCGATTGAGGGTTTGACACGGGCTTTGGCAGCAGAATGGGCGATGCAACACATTCGCGTTAATGCTATTGCACCATCTTTGACGGATACGCCTTTGGCAAAAAACTTGCTGGCAACGGATGAAAAAAGGGAAGCATCGGGTCGGCGGCATCCGATTGGACGGTTTGGGACACCTGCGGATGTGGCTTCGATGGCAAAATTCCTTCTGAGTGATGAAGCGAGTTGGATTACGGGACAGATTTTTGGTGTTGATGGCGGTTTGGGTGCGATTCGGAATGTATAAATTAAACAGCTATGGATTGCACCAATTAACGGATTTTACGAATGACTTAACGCTATTTTTTCGTAAAATCCCTTAATTGGTGCAATCCATAGCTCTTTTAATCATTAGTTTTTAAAACTTTATGTATGGTCGCTTTACCATCATTATGAGTCAAGCGAATGATATACAGACCGTTTGTCCAGTTGGTAGTAGAGACAATTAAGATTGTCGGCTTAAGGTTATCGTTTTGATACACTTGTTTGCCGTTGGTATCAAAAATGCTGATTGCAACTGTATTTTCCGTGTTTTCTGATACATCAATTGTCAAATTAGATGTATGGGCAATGAGGTTCGGATAGACTTTGACAGTTTCCTTTATATTTTGTTTTTGTAAAGAAATGATATTGGAATAAGCGAATTTGCCATCAAAATCAAGCTGTTTGAGGCGGTAATAAGCTGTTTTTTCAAAATTATTGTCTATAAAACTGTAATTTTTTATCTCAAAAGAATTACCAAAACCTTTGATAAAACCAATGGTTATAAAATCTTTTCCATTTTCACTTTTTTCAATATCAAAACCTGCATTGTTCAATTCGGTTGCTGTTTCCCAAGCCAAATAAGCATTTTTGCCCTCTGTTTTGCCCACAAAATGTGCTAAAGTCACTGGGATAAGCTGCTCTTGAGTCAAAACCGTGAAAGATGAAAAGTTTTGAATATTCTGACCTGAACTTGTCACAACTGAATTATTGGTGGTTGGAGCAGTGACACTACTGAGGGGTTGCCATGAGCTGCCATCGTAGCGATGGATACGAGCGTTTTGACGATAGTTTCCGAAGTTTGTGTTTTCGTTGACTATATTCCACTGTACTTCGACATTGGCAGAAGCAGAACCCACAACTCGATTGATGTCCCATTGTGTATTGATGGAATATGTGCCGTTGTTGATGGGAATACTGAGGGGTCGTGCTGAGACACTAAAATCACCACTCGCAGCCGTCAATTTCACAGGCAAATAAGAAGACTCTGTACCGACAGGAAAAGTTGTTGCTCCTGAAAGGTTTTTGATAAGGAGTGTACCTGTTTTTGAATAAATATTGTGAGAAATGATGTAGGAATTGGCAGAGCCGCCTGTGGGCGCGGAAGCCAATGATACTGTTTTGTCGCCTAAATCAAATTTACCTTGCAGGAGTTGAATCGTTCCGTTTTGAATGTCAAGATGAAGGTTGTTTTCCACTTTAGTTGGATTATTGACTATGATATTTCCTTTTATGATGCTTGAATTATTAGAAGAATAGGTCGTAATGCTTTGATTATCAGTACCATTGCACTCCAAATCGCGCTCTAAATGACCTGCTTCGGCTATTAAAATATTGCCTCCTACTTTGATACTGCCTTCGCCGACTAAAACACCACCGCTAAGGTCTAAATTGCCTGTAATAGGGGCAATATTATTCAAAACAACCCGATTTTGGCGATTTGGATTGGGCAGATATGCGATACGCACACTGCCAAAAGTAGGTTTATCTGTTTCAGAAATAACAAAATCGTTGGGATTGCGGCAAGCAAAGGCTGGCAAAGTCAAATTGTTGCCAAAAGAAATGGCGTGGATGTATTTCGCGCCTTTGATTGTGATACCCGAAGCGTGAAAATGTGGACTCCAAATAACGATTAAACCACCTGTGGAGACAAAACTGGAGGCATCTGTCATATCTAACAAGATTTTATCGGCAGGAATACTGAGGGGTTCTGTAAAACCCGAACCGTCAATCATGACTGTGCCTGCGGACATCTCGAAAGTTGAACCTGTATTAAATTTGACGTGACCATAAACTTTGAATTGGTGACTCCAATCGCCTGTGATTTTCAGATTGCCGTTGATGATACATGAAGCTATGCGCACAGCGCGCTCATCAATTTGCAAATCGCGTCCGCCGATTGTCAAGTTTGTAGGACCTACATCGAGAGTACCATTGATTGTAAGTCCGTCACAATCAGTATAATTGCCATAAACAGTGACAGTTGTGCCAGCGGCAATGGTGACTAAATCTAAGGTTGTGGGTACACGACCTTGATCCCAAATTGTAGGGTCATACCAACTACCAGAATGTAGGTTTGTGAAAGAAACGGCATAAATAGCTTGGCAAATAAAAAAACACAGTAGAGTTGAAAAAAATTTGTAAGTATTTTTCATGTTGTTCATTTAACAGCTGATGTTCTTAAAATTATAAGTGATAATAAAATGCAAAGTTAAAGCTATTAATTATCAAATATTTATGATTTAGTTTAGACTTGAATGAATTACTATTGTTATTTCAAGGAAGTGGTGTGTAATCGTTTTCATTAGATTTAGCAACAAATAACAATACTTCGGTAATTTTTTAGTTGAAAAATGGCGGCTTCGCTGCCGCAAGCAGCATTATTTACGCTTAAAAAACTACCGAAGTATTGAATAAAGTTGGCGTATAAATCTTTACTAAAATAAATGCAAAAATAAGATATTTAATAAAAAAAACTGTAACCTTTTGATGTTAATTTTACTATACAATAAAAATGAGCGCAATAGCTGGGCTACTGCGCTCGTAAATTGTGTAAGGATTGGAAAAAATCGTAGAAAACGTTTTGACGTTATTTCATCAACTGTAAGTAACCTATAAATCGTTGCCCTTGAGCATCGTTTAGATAAATGCAATAGAAATATGTACCATCAGGGACTGTGAATCCATTCCAAATGCCTTTCCAAGCGTCATCGTTTCGATAACCTTTTTTGCGGAAGACCTCGTTGCCCCAACGGTTGAATACAATGACTTCATTGTCTGGGTAGTTTTCAATGCCTCTGATATAGAATCCGTCGTTTTTGCCATCGTCATTGTGCGAAACAGCATTGTAAATAATGATGCTGTCGCCACAACTGACTTCGATGCGCACCCAAGCGGAATCGCAGCCAACTGTATTACAAATGACATAGAGGAAAGAATCTCTACCACAGAAATTTAAACTCGGTGTATAAGTCGCTGTTTTATCAGCATTGATAGATACTAAACCTCGTGTTGGCTGTTTGATGACGACGATGGTATCTGCTCCATTGAGCGTATCATTACCCACAATTGGTATCGAAACAAATTGATTGTAACGTGTTTTAGCCGAGTCATCAATTGCTATCGGCGGCACACAATCTACAACTATTGTGACTAAAGCCGTATCGCAGCCGTTGCGGTTACAGATTTCATAAATCAATGTGTCCTTGCCACAGAAAGATGGATTGGGGGTGTATTTCAAGCGATTCAAGGTATCGAAACTTGCTATACCATTCAATGGGACACGTGTGATGCGGAATGTATCAGCCCCCCTCAGTGAATCGTTGTTCGTGACAGCTATGATAATGGCTTGTCCCGATTTGGTTCGAGCCGTATCGTAATTCGCTTCTGGTGCTAAATCGTCTTGACAAAGAACATTGACAACCACATCAGCTGTATCACAACCGCCTCGGGTGCAAATAACGTAACTGAATGTGTCACGATAGCCACACGAATCTGTTTGTGGCAAATAACGAATATCGCCACGCTCAATGATAGCTGTGCCACGTACTGGATTTTTGGATATATAAATCGTATCCAAACCTGCCGAGAAAAGTGAGTCGTTGCCGACAACAGCAATCACAACTGAACGATTTTTCGATGTACGAGCCGTATCATCAACTGCAATTGGCTTGCGGAAAAGGGTATCACACACGACTTTGATGGTTACTAAAGCTGTATCGCAACCGTTGCGGTTACAAATTCTGTAAATCAAAGAATCTGTAAAACCACAAGAATCAGGCGTATAAGTTATCACATTGTCGTTACCCAAAATAGCTGTACCAAACAGTGGTGAACTGATTATTTTGATGCTGTCGAGTGTGCCATTGAGCGTATCATTTCCTAAGATAACAATACGAATTGGCGTATTTTTGCGTGCTGTGACGACATCAGGTTCTGCAACGGGTAATTTATTGAGAACAGTTGAGTCGCATTTCACAATAACCGTTACTTCTGCTGTATCACAACCATTGTCATTACAAATCTCGTACCTAAACTTATCATTTGCGCCACAAAAACCTGCAAATGGTTTATAAGATATTGTTCCATTATTATTCACAGTCACCGTTCCGAAGGTTGGTTGCCCTACAATACTGAGGGGTCTGACTAAAATGCCATTTAGAGTATCGTTTGACAGAACATTGATGATTTTAGCCGTATTGACAAGGGTTGAATCCAAGTCATTGATGGCAATTGGCAACAATTTTGGCGCAGTATCACATTTGACATTGATGAAAACAAAAGCAGTATCGCATGCAAAAGTGGTGTCGCAAATGCGGTATTCAAAAGTGTCTAAACCACAGAAATCGCGCCCTGGTGAGTAGATGACTGTATCAAGCCCACTGAAACTAACGCTGCCATGTCTTGGTAAAGTCACGATAGACAAAGCCAATAAACGGTTTCGAATTGTGTCATTGAGTGTTGGGCGTATCGTCAGGCTTGTGTTTTTATCCGTCATCACGCGGTCATCAACTGCCACAAGTGGGCGTGTATTAGGGTTGGTCGTGTCGCAGGTGACAGTCACAATGACATCGGCGGTGTCACAACCGATGGCATTACAGATTTCATAGCTCAATGTATCGGTGAAACCGCAGGTGTCGCGATTGGGCGTGTAATTAATTTGGTTGTTCGTTACCGTAGCTGTACCACGTCTTGCCGCAGACACGATGCGGACTGTACCAACCAAAGCCCCATTCAAAATATCGTTACCGAGGACATTTATACTGAGGGGTTGATTTTTCTTAGTTGAACCAAAATCATTCACTGCATTTGGCTTCAAATTCTGCGTCGTATCACAATTTACTGTGATGATGACCAACGCCGTATCACAACCAATGGCATTGCAAATGGCGTAACTCAATGTGTCGTTGAAACCACATGTATCGCGGTTAGGCGTGTAAACTATCTGATTGTTGTCAACTGAGGCTGTACCCAAACGTGGATTAGAAATGATGCGTACTGTGCCTGTCAATGTGCCATTCAGAACATCGTTATTCAACACGTTTACTGTGACAGATTGATTTTTCTTGGTTGTAGAAATGTCATTGATGGCATCTGGTCTCAAATTTTGTGTTGTATCGCAAGTAATTGTTACAACAACTTGAGCCGTATCGCAACCGACTGCATTACAAATTTCGTAAGTCAGTGTATCGTTTCCACCGCAAAAATTGTCCTGTGGTGTGTAATTGATTTGATTATTGGTGACAGTGGCTGTACCCGAACGAGGTGTTCTGATGATGCGAACAGGGCTCGTCAGTGTACCATTTAAAACATCGTTGTTTAGAACACTGATAGTCGTTGATTGATTTTTCTTGGTCGTTGCCACATCGTCAACAGCGTTTGGTTTCAATGTCGGTGTTGTGTCGCAAGTGACTGTGATAAAAATTGTGGCTGTATCACATACGAAATCTGTATTACACAGACGATATTCCATCGTATCTAAACCGCAATAGTTGACATCTGGCGTATAAATCAAAGAATCCGTACCTGAAAAAGCGATGCTGCCATGTCGTGGCGCAGTCACAACCCCAACAGCCAATAGATTGCCAACGAGTGTATCGTTGTTGATGGGTCTGAAGCGAATTGTTGTATTTTTAGGCGTTGAAATACGATCATCGACGGCAACTAAACGTGTTGGTAGAATTGTATCGCAAGTAACGGCGATAATCACTTGTGCTGTATCACAACCGACTGCATTACAAATTTCGTAAGTTAAAGTATCGTTTCCACCACAGAAATTGAGTTGTGGTGTGTAACTAATTTGATTATTCGTCACCGTTGCTGTACCGCGGCTTGGTAACGAAACAAGGCGTACAGAACCAACCAATGTACCATTCAAAATATCATTATTCAAGACATTGATTGTAATAGCTTGGTTCTTTTTCGTCGTCGTTGCATCATCAACAGCAATAGGTTTTTGAGGATTTGTCGTGTCGCAAGAGACTTGATAAACCACAATAGCCGTATCGCAACCCAACGAATTACAAATTTCATAGCTCAATGTATCATTTGAGCCACAGAAATCAAGGTTGGGCGTATATTTTATCTGATTGCGAATCAGTTGAGCCACACCATTAGAAGGCTGACGTACTAAAGCAATCCGAGTCAAAGCACCATTCAACGTATCATTGCCCATGATATTGACCGTTACCATCTGCCCCTTGCGCACTTGTGCAAAATCATCAACAGCATTCGGACGAGCTGTTGTGATGGTGTCGTTGCCACAAGTTACGTTGATGAAAACACGTCCTGTATCGCAAGCCCCCAAATTATTGCAGATGCGATAGTCGAATGTATCATTACCACAATAATTATAGTCTGGTGTATAAATCAATGAATCCAATCCAACAAACGAAATCGTGCCATGTACAGGACTTGTAATCAAACTGACTTCGTTCAAAGTACCAACTATAGTATCATTTTGTGTCGGTTTGAAACCCAATGCCGTGTTCTTGGGTGTTGAGATGCGGTCGTCCACAGCCACTAACCGTGTGCCAGAAAACGATGAATCACAGCGTATCGTCACTGTCACAAGGGCTGTATCACATCCATTGGCATTACAAATTTCATAAGTAAACACATCAGAGCCGCAATAGTCTGTGTCTGGCGTATAAACCATTTGATTGTTAAGCCATGATGTTGACCCATGTTGCGGCAAACTAACAACCACTGGAGGTCTTGATAATGTACCATTTACTTGGTCATTTGCCAAAATATTGATATTGGTAGGTGTGTTTTTAGTCGTTGTAGCCACATCATCCACTGCTATTGGACGTTGATTCCCACCCGTTGTATCACAAGTTACTGTGATGAATATGGTGGCTGTGTCGCACTCAAACGCATTATTGCAAATGCGATACTCCATTGTGTCTAATCCACAATAGCCGTTATTGGGCGTATATATCAATGAATCTGTACCAATAAAACCAATGCTGCCATGGCGAGGAGTCGTCACAACGCCCATTGCCAACAGACCATTGACAATAGTATCGTTGTTAATAGGTCTAAATCGAATAGTTGTGTTTTTAGGTGTTGTGATTCGATCATCTACTGCCACAAGTCGCGTGCCGCCCGAAGTTGTATCACAATTAACCGTAACAAACACATCGGCTGTATCGCAACCAGTGGCGTTACATATTTCATAACTGAGCGTATCCACACCACCACAAAAATCTTGCTGAGGTGTATATGTTATTTGATTGCTTGCAACAGTTGCTGTACCACGTCTCGGTTGGCGAATAATACTGAGGGGTCTAATCAAGTTGCCATTCAGCACATCGTTGGATAGAGCCGTGATGGTTGTCGCACGATTTTTAGTTGTCATTACCAAATCATCTACAGCTTGTGGTCTCCGAGGAGTTGTATCTGGACAAACAACTTTAACTGTAATCGTATCTGTACAACCAGTGGTGTTATTTCTGAAAATAACCAAATGATCACCTCTATTAAAACACATTTGAATGCCCTGCGAAATGATGCCAAGATTCAATTCTAAAATACCAAAAGCACGGTTTGCCAAACGTGTAATTTTCATCTGTCCGTAAGTATTGCGTGTCGAACCACCTGCAATAGCAAAAACAGTAGTATCCAAGGTCCAATTACCAGCAGAATCCCACACATTCATCGAGTCCACTAACTGCTGCATTGTGTTGAAAGAAGAAATCGAACGCGATACACCGTTTATCAGCCATGAATCGAGGCGATACGGTCCTCTTCGACCCATATTCGGTACTGTAAAGTAGGTATAAGAGTAAATTGTATCAAAATTACATCCTCTATATCCACCGGCATAATTGACTCCATTGTCTGTAATTGTATAATTATTCCGCAATTCGTTGATATCAATACTGTCCGCAAAGCAATAACAGCCCGTTGTGCTACAAGAGGCTGTATTAATTGTAATCAAACTACGAGGACTAATCGCGCCACAAGGCGGATTGCGCGCCACACTATTAAAAATCAAAACGACATCACGACATTCAATAGACGTACAATTTTGCGCACAAAAAGTGTCTGTCGCTGCAAAAGGTAACTGCATATTGACATTTATTGTGAGGCAATTGCCACTAAAAGCAGTAATAGACAATGCCGTTTGCCCAACCCCACAATGACGAATGTTCTGAATGGAATGCCCCACACCACCCAAATCTAAACAGGTTTGAATACTACTGCCACCTGACAAACCTATGCGAAAAGTATCAACCATCATTGGGCGGATGCTATTTTCAGAAGCCAAATGGGTGGAGACCGAGCGATGGTTACGCTGTTGTATGCTTTCATGGTCATTGTAAAGGTAAAGTGTTCCATGCGCGGAGCTGGTTACCCATGAACTAAACAATGTGAACGTTGCGGCACTGCCCAAGCTCACAAGTCCTATACCTGCTATCAAAAGTAGCATTCGGAGAGCCGTAAAGTTTTTTCTCATAGCGGAAAAAAGTGTAGTTTCTCAAATTAATTTAATCGGTAAATAGCGACAACATTTGACACACATTGTCACTCATGTACCCCTCAGTAATGTTCATGGTAGAGAGCGTACAACACAACTATAACGTGTTATCAAACTTGATTTATCGCAAAAAGAGTAAAAGTGAAGCTGCCAATTTCTTGACATCAAAGGGGGGAGGTATTATTATTCTAAAAAACAAAAACACTGCCAAGATTTGTTTTTTTATATTTTAGCTGCTTATTCACAGTGAATTTTACTTAAAAAAGGTAATATTTATGTCTCAATATTATAGCATTTGTGGTTTTGTTTGACTCTAGTTTTTTGTGAAAACTACGTGTTTTTGTCTCTTTATTTACTGCAAATGTATTTGCCTTCGCTTAATTTATCAATGAATAGCCAACTAAAGAACAGTTTTAATTGATATTTTTTATTTTTAAAAGTTTACTCTATTTTAGAATAAATAAATACGCATAAAAAATAAAAAGATTGAGGCAAAAGAATACGATTTGGCTCTCACCTCAATCTGCGGCATCGCTTACTTAACTACCTCATCATCTTTATGTTTGGCATAGGATTTTCCGTAATCTTTCTTCTTGGAGCGATGGGTTGCTACGAACTCAATGCCTTGCAAAATATGCTGAACATACACAGGTTCGCTATAATCCTTTTTGTCATGTCCCAACGTTGTAATCCAAGCCAAACCGCCATCAAAAAAATTGTGCCACGCCGCAGGGTAATAATCCACGAACGAACCCATATTTTGCTTCACCCGTTCCGCATCTTTTTCATCGTTTTTCAAACTTGCCACATCTTGCACCATGAACGTATGGATGCCCGCGTACAATTCCTTCTCAAAATAGCACTCGTCCTCGCGCTCCCACACCACAGGCAAGCCTTTTACTGAGGGGTGTGTTTTGTCAATCACATTCACCCGATATTTCTGAAATCGAGCATGCCACGAAAAAGTACCGCCCAACAATTGCTTAAACCACTTCCAATTCCGCTCTGTCCCGACCACCGAATGGATACCCACCAAACCACCACCCGCTTCGATATAGTGCCGAAACACCAAACGCTGCTCATCTGTATCGAATACATCATTATTGGTACTTGTGAACACCAACAAATCGTATTTTTCCAAATTTTCTTTCGTAAACACAGCAGGTGAACTCGACGTGTCCACTTTGAAGCCGTGTGTTTTGCCCAAATTTTGAATACAGGCAATGGCCGATGGAATATTGTCATGCACATAACCTTTGCCATTTTTGGAGTAAACCAAAACAGTCAGTTTTTTCCAGTTCACTTTTTGTGAAAAAACACTTGAGCTAAAAAGCAAAAACAAAAGAGAGAAGAAGTACAGGTTTTTCATTGTTACATTATTTTTCTCGAAAAGTACAATATTATATTTCTACGCAAATAGATTTTAAGTGAAAAAAAATGCACCAGCATCCATTTTTTTTTCATAAAATTATTGCCAAGATTTTCCGAATTCGGCAAAATTATATTCTTGAAACTGAGCGAGTGAAGCCACCCACCCCCTCAGTAAATCCGCCTTTCTCCAAAATTTTGCCAATAAAAGACCGAATATCACCAAATTATCAAAAACCAAAAGGTGAAAAAATACCCTATTCACAGATTTTTATTCTGTACGTATTGTGACGTTTTTTGGGGTTCTCTGTCTCTTTTCACGACGAATCAAAAGGGGTTCGGTTCGAACAAAAATTCCAGTTTTTAAAAAAAATTTCGAGGGAAACAATTTAAAAAACATCACAAAATGATCGGGTACATTCTTTTAGCCGTTTATTGTTTATGCGTTCTTTTCACAACGTTCTATTGTGTCATGCAATTGGACTTACTCTTTTGGTATCGCAAAAAAAAGGATAATGCAACACCTCAGTTGGTTGATTACCCAACTGTTACCATCCAATTGCCTCTCTACAATGAGGCATTTGTCGCAGAGCGTTTGATTGACAACATCGTTTTAATGGACTATCCTGCCGACAAATTGGACATCCAAGTGCTTGATGATTCAACTGACGAAACGGTGGACATCATCGCCCGCAAAGTTGCCGAATATCGTGCAAAAGGTGTCAATATCAACCACGTCCGTCGCCCCGACCGTTCAGGTTTCAAAGCTGGTGCTTTGCGCGATGGTTTGCAACTCATCAACTCTGAGTTCGTGGCGATTTTTGACGCTGACTTTTTGCCAAAAGCTGATTTCTTAAAACAAACAGTGCCTCACTTCTTCAAAGACCCATCTATTGGCGTTGTGCAAACACGTTGGGAACACCTCAATGAAGACTACTCAATCATCACCAAATTGCAAGCGATGCAGCTCAATGTGCATTTCACCATCGAGCAAGCAGGTCGCCAACGCGGTGGTTTCTGGTTGCAATTCAATGGTACAGCAGGCGTTTGGCGCAGACAAACCATCGAAGAAGCAGGCGGCTGGCACTCTGACACCCTTACTGAAGACCTCGACCTCAGCTACCGCGCTCAGTTGAAAGGTTGGAAAATCGAATTCCTTGAGCATGTAGGTACACCTGCGGAATTACCAGCAGAAATGAATGGTTTGAAAGCGCAACAGTTCCGTTGGATGAAAGGTGGTGCAGAAAATGCCCGCAAATTGCTCAAACTCGTATGGGATGCCCCCCTCAGTACGCCTCAAAAAGTTCATGCGACACAACACCTTTTGGCAAGTGGTATGTTCTTCGCTTTGTTGATTTCGGCTATCGTCAGCGTTCCGTTGGTGTATTTCATTGATGATTTGACCTTCGATACTAAGTTGTTCTTTGTCTCTTTGGCGGGTTTGTTCTCAATCATAGCCCTCAGTATGGTTGCCAATTTGCAAGATTACAACCTACAAGGCAAGACAAAATTTGAGAAATTCGTGAATATGGTACTCATTTTCCCCATTTTCTTATCAATGGCGATGGGTATGAGCTTGCACAATGCCATTGCCGTTTGGGAAGGTTACACAGGTCAAAAATCACCATTCGTTCGCACACCTAAATATGGTTTACAAAACAAAAATGGTCATTTCACAAAACGCCAATACATCCCACGCAATTTGCCAACTTCGACTATTATTGAGGCATTTTTGGCGATTTACTTCATGTTTGGTTTGTATTTGAGTATCGTAACTGGTGTACACGAATTCCAAATTTTCCACTTGATGTTGGCTTTCGGTTTTGGTGCTATCAGTTTCTATTCTATTCGTCACCACATGATGGCTCAAGCTGCTGCATAAATTATGAATCTCACTGTGAACATAAAAAACGTCGGTAAGGGTTTACACCTTACCGACGTTTTTATTTCTATCTTGTTCATAACTTGTTGTTTACAAATACTTTATCTGACACAAAGACATGAGTTCGGTGTTTTGATTTCCGTCTATTCTGTTTTTTTCATCACATACCTATATGTTTTAAAAACAAGAACTCAAACTGATTTTTATCTCAAATTGGGCATTTTACTGAGGGGTATCGCCGTGTTCAGTTTTCCCAATTTGTCCGACGATATTTACCGTTTTTTGTGGGACGGACATTTAATCAACCTCGGTGAAAATCCATTCAGTTATGCCCCTCAGTATTATTTTGAAAGTCAACAGTTTAGCAACATTTTAACGCCCGAACTGTATGCTCGCCTCAATTCGCCGACATATTATTCTGTCTATCCGACTTTTTGTCAAGCTGTTTTCACAGTCGCCACTTTCCTATTTCCCAAAAGCATTTATGGTGCAACATGGGTCATTAAATGCGTTCTTTTTGCTTGCGAAATAGGCACTTTGTTGTTGATGAAAAAAATGCTACGCGATTCAAAAAACGTGCTCATATATGCACTCAATCCATTGATTATCATTGAATTGGTAGGCAATGTGCATTTTGAGGCTTCTATGATTTTCTTTTTTATCGCTTCGATTTATATGCTCCAAAAGGGCGATATACTGTCGCAAAGGACTCCTTTGGAGAGGGGGGGTATTTTGTTCGCATTGTCCATTGTCTCCAAAATGTTACCGATGATGTTTTTGCCTATTTTTTTCAAAAAATTAGGTATAAAACGCAGTTTCTATTTTTGGGCAATTGTCGTTGGTGCAACGCTAATTTTCCTCTTGCCCATCTACAACTCATTGTTTATCAGCAATATAAGTAAAAGTCTTGGGCTTTATTTCAAAAATTTTGAATTCAACGCCAGCGTTTTTTACATTTGGAAAGAAATCGGTATCCAACGTTATGGCTACAATATCATCCAGCAGATTACACCTTTTTTGACACTCACTGTTGTCGTTTTTATTGCGCTACAAACCCTGTTCAACCCACAACTGAGGGATAATCCGCAATGGCAGCAGGCATTTTTTAGCAGCGCTTTGATGGTCGTTTCGCTCTATTTTGCTGTTGCGACAACAGTGCATCCGTGGTATGCGGCATTGCCTTTGGCGTGTTCGGTTTTCACACATTGGCGTTTTCCGATGGTCTGGACATTCTTTATTTTCTTGACTTATGCGGGTTATACTGAGGGGTCGTCCAAACATACTGAAAATATGTATTTGCTTGTTTTAGAATACTCTGTGGTTTATCTTTTTTTTATTTATGAAGGTTTCAAGTACTTTTCAAAACAATTTTCAAGGAAGAAGCCAGATTGTTAATCTAGTCTCTTATCTAAGATTTCCAAAAATAAATTATATTTAAATCTTTAACGGCTATTTCTGCAAAACCGCTTTTCGCGTTTTTGTCCCAAAATCTGTTTTCAAACGCACGAAATAAACCCCTGTAGGCAAATGCTCTGCGGTAAAAAACTGGGTTTGGAGACCTGCATTTTTAAATTCTTTGTTCAATAGAGCTACTTCTCGACCATACAAATCGTGGATTGACAACGTTACAAAACTGCTCTTTTTCAACTCATACTCAATCAAAACCGATGCGCTGAATGGGTTAGGTGATACATCAAGCGAAAGGGTTTCTGTCACAAAATCTTTTGATGAAGTACCAATGATAGTCACTGAATTAGAAGCCTCACTCTCGTTTTGAAACCTATCCAAAGAAGTAACAATATAGGTGTAACGGCGACCTGTTTGCACTTTATCATCCGTAAAAGCAGTTGTATCAGTTGGTGTTATGTATCTAATAAAACGCGCATCTGACAAATTGATAGGTGTGTAGTCGTCAAAACGATAGATGACAAATTGACGTACTCGATTGAGTTCTTGTGTTGTTGCCGTAGGTTTTGTCCAAGCCAATTGCACATTAGTTGGGTTGCGCGTTGCCACTAAATTGGTCGGTACTGAGGGGGGGATACTGTCGCGCCATTTCATCGTCGGCAACAAAGCGGGGTATTTATACAAATCTGCTGCCAGAGAATCTGCAAAACCTAGCACATTACTTTTCAATGAGGTTGTGTTGTAATAAATACTCCCGAATACATTGGCATACTGCCGATTCAGACGAATTTGAGTCGGCATTTGAGCCGCATTCCAATTGGCATCGGCATTGATGCGATACGCTCCTTGACCAATATAAACGTGTTTGCCAAATGCCACATCGTTCCACCACGGCACCAAAACACTGTAATTGGCAGCCGAAAAACCGATGTACCAATACAACTGAGGGGCAGCATAGTCGAGCCAACCTTGTTGCATCCATTTGCGCGAATCCGCAAAAATATCGCTGTAACTCTGCAAACCATTTGTAGCTGACCCCAAAGGCTGTGTACTGCTGCGATTCTGCCAAATGCCAAAAGGCGAAATGCCGAATTTGACCCACGGTTTGACCGCTTTCAAAGTATCAGAAATCATTTTGACGAACAAATCCACATTGTCGCGCCGCCAATTATCGCGATTCACAAAACCCCGATTGTAGCGAATATAGGTCGAATCGTCGTTCAAAACCAACCCTGTTTGTGGGTAAGGATAAAAATAGTCGTCGAAATGCACGCCATCAATATCATAGCGTTTCACCACATCTAAGACCACCGAAGTGACATAATTGCGCACTTCGGGTAGCCCTGGGTCTAAAATCCGTGCATTGCCATATGCCAAAAGCCATTCGGGACGTTTTCGCGACACATGATTGGAGTCCACAATTGCCGTATTGATATTCGCCAAAACGCGATACGGATTGAACCACGCATGAAACTCCATACCTCGTTTTCGACACTCCGAAATCATAAAATCAAGCGGGTCATACTGAGGGGATCGCCCTTGCAACCCTGTCAAAACATCAGACCACGGCTCGAACAAACTTGGATAAATAGCATCGCAATAGCCGCGCACCTGCACAAAAACGGCATTCAATCCAGCCTGTTTGTGTTTGTCCAAGATGGTCACAAACTCCTGTTTTTGTGCAGCCACCGACAAGTTTTTACTACTGGGCCAATCAATATTAGACACAGTAGCGACCCAAGCTGCTCGAAATTCGCGTTTGGGTGGTGTTTGTGCCAAAAGACTCGTCGAAGAGAGGATGACCCATGCAAAGAGTAAAGTAATTTGTTTTTTCATAAACTGTTATTTAGGTTCAGATTTAGGCGCAGATTTAATCTCTGTTAGTTCCCTTCACCTAAGAAGAATGGTCAGCAATAATCACCCATTTTCCTTTAATTTTTTCAAAAACGAGCGAAAAATGCCCACCAACGTCGCCTTTTTCGGGTCGCGTCAGATGCCATTTACCGACGACAAAGCAATGTTTTTTACCCAAAGGCTTGATTTTCAGTATATCAAATTTGAGTGTTCCCATAGTCGCACGGTCGGGATAGCCGCGTTTGTAGTTGTTCAAAGTCGTTTGATAACCTTGATTCAAGCCCGATTTGCCGATGAACATCAGCGAATCCGATTGCCAATATCCGACCATAAATTGGTCAATATCGCCCCGATTCCAAGCCGCAATTTGGGTGTCGAGCAGGTGCATAATAGCATCAGCATCTTTATTCGATTGAGCTTTCAGATAGGTTAAGAGGAAAAAAGAGCAAAGAAAAACCGTTAATTTTTTCATAACATCCATTTTTTGCGGTTAAAGTTAGGATTGTTTTAGTTAAAAAAAATTTAACACGATACATTTTACTGAATCGAACGTTACTTTTGAACGTAAACTTTTTGTTCAAACCTAATTTCTTAACACACTAAATCAAAACCTCATGCGTCACAGTTACTTCATCATCGCCACTATTTTATGTCTCTTTTCACAAAACGCTCATGCTCAGTTGGTTAATGGTTCTAAAAGTTTGGGTTTATATGGTAGCGTTAGTGCCAGTATTTCCCGACTTGAAAGCACAAATTTGCAGTCAACAGCAATAAAAGCTCACTACTATTCAGCAAATCAAGGTATTACGCCGAGTTATGCCATTTTTGAAAATAACTTTCTTTTCGGAGGAGAAATAGGCGGTAGTTTTTCAGGCTTCTTTAATGAAAATGTAACGCAAAACCAAAAATGGACTCATTTGTATTACTCTGCCAAAATCAATTCGTTTGTTCGATATTATGTCAAAAACAGTTCTAAAGTAGGCTATTTTGTTTTTGCTGATGCCGCCTATTGGAATACACTTGAGAATCATCGATTTGAATCAAGTAATATTAATCAAAAAGTCAATAGCTCTGATTTTGATAATAATGATTACTTCAATTGGAAAGTAGGTTTTGGCGGACATAAAGTACTGAATAAGAACTTTTTAGCAGAAGCAATTATTTATTATGAAAACAACGAAAACATAGCTTTCTATGCTGGATTACGCCATATTTATACAGCCTTCGACAAAAAAAATACAGAAGCCACCCCTCAGTATATTGTCAAAAGTCGTTGGCAAATTGATGCGTCTATCAATGCCAAAAATAATCATAAAACTAAAGATGAAGCGTTTGGGATGTATGTATTTGGTGGCAAAATGCTAAACAACCATTTTATGTTTGGTAGCAGTATTTCAGTTGGGATGTATGATTTTTCTCATGTTTTAAAGTACTATATAAATGTTTCTCCTTTTGTCCGATATTACATACCTATTACAAATCGGTTCTATGCTTATCCAGAAATTGGGTTTTCTGCTATGTACAATAACAAAAGTTATAAATCTATAGGTTTTCAAAGAAACATTGGTTTACAATACTTTATGACTCAGAACTTAGCTCTTACTTGTATAACAACGGGCTACTTTAATCACTATAATTCTTCTGACAAAAGAACTGCTGCCAATGCAAACTTCCAATTTGGCATCAGTTATTTTGTCAAATGATCCCCTCAGTAAATGCAGATATGCAAATATATGCCATCAAATTTTAACACTCGTTAAAATTTTGTTGGCATATATTTTATTTTCATGCACACCGTTTTACACTCATTAAACTTAAATTTCTCATCGCTTAAACCTTATTTTTTGTATGAAACCAAACCTTAAACCACCTTTATTGCTGTTCACACTACTCCTTTCACTTTTTGCTGCCCAACTTTTTGGTCAAAACACTAACAAAATCAATAAAAATACGAAAGAAAAACCCACTTATCGTTATGTTTTGAAAGGTTACTTATCCTATTTTCAAGAGCAAAAACAAATATTAACCATTGATCATTTTGGTCGGCAGTATTACGATTTTGAAAAATCGGCTCATGTGTTACCTATGTTTGGATTCTCAAAATTACGAGCAAATGGTTCTTTTTATGAAATGAGTTTGACACAGCTTAATCTTGCGAAGCAAGACGTTTTTATTTTGCGTGGTATTAGAGATACATTTAATGGCTCATTAATAAGTACCCCTTTACAAGGTGCAAAATCTCATTTAGCTCATATTGGCACTCGGTTTGAATGGAATTTTCCTATTTTCAAAGAATATATGGACAATATTCAACCATTTATTGGTGGCTCAATAGACCCCTCAGTATTGTTTAAGGATATTACGCCCTATACAATAGCCGCTTTTCCAACACGTATTTTTGAAGTATGTAACTCATTTTCTATCATTCCAAGAGCTGTTATAAGTTTATCAGAACATTGGCTACTTGACATTCATCTTCCTTTTTCTGTTTTTACAACAGCGTACAGCTACAATTATGAAGGCAATCCAATTTTACCTACTTATGCTCGCAGTACAAGTCGTTTTGAAAATAAATTTTCCCCAAATATCTGGTCAATCCGTTTAGGCGTAGGCTACCGAATTTAATTTTTTCAACTTTCCTAACCGAACAAGTCAGAGCCTTGCATCGAAAAGATGTAAGGCTTTTGTACTTTTTATAGACTTTATGAGGCGACAGTCTTATAAAATTGGACAAATTTTGATGTTCTGAAAATTTTGTTTAATCTTTTTGCTGAAAAAGTTAAACAAAATTAACCGTCGCTATGTTAGGTCTTTCATTAAATAAAAACTAACTTACAGTCTTGAAGAAAAAAGTCATAGTCATAGGTGCAGGCTTCTCGGGTTTGTCAGCAGCGACGCATCTCGCTGCCAAAGGTTTCGATGTTACCATTTTGGAGAAAAACACTGTCGCAGGTGGTCGCGCAAGGCTTTTTGAAGCCTCGACTACTGAGGGGGTGTTTCGCTACGATATGGGACCGAGTTGGTATTGGATGCCTGATATTTTTGACCAATATTTTGCCGATTTCGGCAAAAATAGAGCCGATTATTACGATTTAATCCGTCTTGACCCTTCCTACACAGTCACCTTTGAAGATGGTGATATAATGCATTTACCTGCTAAAATGAGCGAATTGGAAGCTCTTTTTGAAAAATATGAACGAGGTAGTGCTGCCAAATTGCGTCAGTTTCTGGCAGAAGCCAAATATAAATATGAGGTTGGGGTAGGTGAGTTCGTGAATAAACCAGCTCATTCGTTGTGGGAGTTTGCCGATTGGCGTGTCATCAGCAGTGTGTTTCGTTTGCAAATGTTGACCTCACTTTCAAGTGCAGTTCGCAAATTGTTTAAAAACGAAAAATTGATTCAACTTCTCGAATTTCCCGTCCTGTTTTTGGGTGCCACTCCTCAAAAAACACCTGCGCTCTATTCCATGATGAACTATGCCGATATGTCGCTTGGAACATGGTATCCGAAAGGCGGTATGTTTGAAATTGTGAAAGCAATGGTGACATTGGCGGAAGAAAAAGGTGTGAAAATCCAATTGGGGCAAGAAGTTCGTAGATTAGAAACGGAAGATGGTTCCATTACAAAAATATTGACACAAGATTCTGAATATCAAGCAGATATAGTTGTGGGTTCAGCTGACTATCATCACCTTGAGCAAGAGGTTTTGGCAGCCGAAAATCGTCAATATACTGAGGGGTACTGGGAAAGTCGGACTATGGCACCGTCAAGTTTTTTGTATTATTTGGGTATAAACAAACGGCTCAAAAACCTTGAACACCACAATTTATACTTCGATGCGGACTTTGGACTTCATGCACAAGAAATATATGAAACGCCCAAATTGCCAACCAAACCGTTGTTTTATGTGTCAGCGCCATCGAAAACAGACCCCTCAGTAGCACCTGAAAATTGTGAAAATTTGTTTGTTTTAATACCTACTGCACCCGACAAAATTGATGACAGTGAAGCCACTCGTGATCATTACTACAATCTGGTCATGGAACGGTTGGAGCATTGGACAGGTCAAGACATCCGTTCTCATGTTGTTTTTAAGCGGACTTATGCGCATTCAGATTTTAAAAATGACTACCACGCTTTCAAAGGCAATGCCTATGGTTTGGCAAATACACTGCGCCAAACAGCCTTTTTGAAACCTAAAATGAAGTCGAAAAAGGTTAAAAACCTTTGGTACACGGGTCAATTGACTACGCCAGGTCCGGGTGTGCCACCGTCTTTGATTTCAGGTAAAGTCGTTGCTGAAGATATTTTTAAGCTCAAAATTTAAAAACCATATTCATTAACTATCGCACAATCTGATTATGAACCACTTTAGCTTATTTCGCGATGTCTGCCAAGAGTGCAGCGAACACATAACCAAACGTTACTCTACATCGTTTTCGATGGGTATTCGCGTTTTTGACCCTAAGTTGCGTGCGCCTATTTATGCCATTTATGGTTTTGTGCGTTTTGCGGACGAAATTGTAGATACGTTTCACAATTTTGATAAAGATACCTTGCTCAAAAGGTTTCGAGACGACACCTATCGGGCTATTGAGGAAGGTATATCGTTGAATCCTGTTTTGCAATCGTTTCAAGAAGTCGTGCATAAATATCACATTGAGCGTGAGTTGATTGATGCTTTTTTGGATTCAATGGAAATGGATTTGCATTTTTCAAAATACCACGATGCACTCTACAAACAATACATCTATGGCTCTGCTGAAGTCGTCGGGTTGATGTGTTTGCGGGTATTTACTGAGGGGGATGAAGCTGAATATCAACGACTTAGAGCGGGTGCTTGTGCTTTGGGTTCGGCTTTTCAAAAGATAAATTTCTTACGCGACATGAAAAGTGATTTCGATGAACGCGGGCGTGTTTATTTCCCAGACATCAACTTTCAACATTTTGACAATGAACAAAAGCGGCGTATAGAGGAGGACATCAAGGCGGATTTTGATGCTGGCTACAAAGGGATTTTGCAGTTGCCAAAATCAGCTCGTTTTGGGGTTTATTTGGCATATATCTATTATGTCAACCTCTTTGAAAAAATCAAAAAAGCACATGCTGAACGTGTACAACGTGAGCGCATACGAGTGAGTGACCGCCGGAAAGTATATTTATTATTCAGTTCTGCGTTGAAAAGCAGTTTCAATATGCTTTAGAGTTTAGTTTTATGAAAAACACAAATGACTGAGGGGCTAATATGCCCCTTCGTTATTTCACTTCATTCTAATACAACAAACATTTTTACAGCTTCATTGGCTAATTTCATCGCCTCTTGGCAGGGTATCATAATGTTGTTCTGCTGAGTTATGTGTACGTTTTCAAAAAACTTAGAAACATCTATTTTTAGCATGCCTTTCATAGAGTTAAACCCATTTTTAAGTTCCAATTCGACCGTTCGCATACTGTAAAATGGCTCTAAATAGCCACCAATATGGAACTGAAATTCATTTTTCCGATTTTTACATTGTGGACTTTTACCCTCTATTTTGAAATTGATATAGCCACTTTGCCATGCCCAATACATGCCTTTCATGGGGTCTAAATCGCCACCCAGAGCACCTGACATATTTGTCATGCTGTCAATACCAACATTGAATCGCAGTTTGTTGATGTTCGCAAAATTGATTTTAGGCGAATTGATAATCAATGTTTTCGCATCAAAAACATCAACGAGATAAGCTTTTACGGAGTCTTCAACTATTGATTTTGAACTCGTTTCAAATTCTATATTCGACAGATAAAATCGGATATTATCAAACTGCAAAGAATCGCCATTCGAGCTGACAAACCATGTGTTTTTTGCCAGAGCTTTGTCGCCAAAAACAGGTGAAATATGGATTTGAGCCGCCGTTTTAGCAACCATACAAGTGAAAATGAGTAAAGAAAAGTAATTTTTCATGCAGATAGACATTTCTTGTTTTGACATGTTTTTATCAAAAAACTTGCGTTAAGTGGTCATTTTTTTAGACAATTCGCACTCTTGCACTGTTTTCGTATGTTCTAAAATTAAAATTTGAAAATGCTAAATTGAAATAGACATGCTGACTATTAAATCTTCTGAGAATGAGCGTTTTTGTTTCAATAAAAAGCCTAAATTTGCACCCCAAAATAGTAAAAAAATAAAGATTAATCAATCAACAATCAATAATCGAAACACCCCCTCAGTATTTTCCGTTTCAAAACTCAACGACGATTAAAAAAATTAACGATACACGTTTTATGATAAACATCACATTTCCCGACGGCAATATCCGACAATACGAAAGCGGCACTTCCGCACTCGACATCGCCAAAAGCATTTCGATGGGCTTAGCTAATAAGGTTTTGGTAGCAAAAGTGAACGGTGAAGTTCGCGACCTCATGCGCCCAATTGACACTGATGCGTCTTTAGAACTTTTGACATGGGACAGCGAAGATGGTAAAAAAACCTATTGGCACTCATCGGCACACTTACTGGCGGAGGCTTTGGAGGCTTTGTATCCTGGCACAAAATTCGGCATTGGTCCTGCCATTGACGCAGGTTTCTACTACGATGTGGATATGGGCGAAAAATCGCTTTCGACCAATGATTTTGCGAAAATCGAAGAAAAAATGCTCGAATTGGCGCGTAAAAAAAGCCAATATACGCGCAAAGAGGTCTCAAAAGCGGATGCTATCCAATATTTCACTGAAAAAGGCGACGAGTACAAACTCGAACTTTTGGAAGGATTGAACGATGGTGACATTACATTCTACACACAAGGTGATTTTACGGATTTGTGTCGTGGTCCACACATCCCAAATACTGAGGGGATCAAAGCCATCAAATTGATGAAAGTGGCAGGCGCATATTGGCGTGGCGACGAATCGCGCAAGCAAATGACGCGCATCTATGGCATCACTTTCCCGAAAGCCCAAGATTTGAAAGACCATTTGACGATGATTGAAGAGGCACTCAAACGTGACCACCGTAAATTGGGTCAAGAGTTGGAGTTGTTTATGTTTTCTGAAAAAGTGGGGGCAGGTTTGCCTATTTGGTTGCCGCGTGGTACAGCTTTGCGCAGTCGTTTGGAAGATTTTTTGAAAAAGGAACAAATCAAACGCGGTTATCAACCTGTGATTACGCCGCATATTGCCAATAAAAAACTCTACGAAACCTCTGGTCACTGGGCAAAATACGGTGCAGATTCGTTCCAACCCATCCAAACGCCTCGCGAAGGTGAGGTTTTCCTTTTGAAACCGATGAACTGTCCGCATCACTGCGAGATTTATGGTCATCGCCCACGTTCTTATAAGGAATTGCCTTTGCGGATTGCAGAATTTGGTACGGTTTATCGTTACGAGCAAGCGGGCGAGTTGCATGGTTTGACTCGTGTGCGTGGTTTTACACAAGATGATGCCCATCTTTTCTGCACACCTGACCAATTGGAATCGGAATTCATTGGTGTTGTGGAATTGACGACTTATGTATTGAAAAAAATGGGCTTTGAAAACTATACGGCTCAGATTTCGTTGCGTCATCAAACCGACCGTTCAAAATACATCGGCTCAGAGGAGTTGTGGGAACAAGCTGAGAATGCCATCATCGAAGCGACGAAAAAAATTGGCTTGAAAACCACGATTGAGTACGATGAAGCGGCTTTTTATGGGCCTAAACTCGATTTTATGGTCAAAGATGCACTCGGACGTTCGTGGCAGTTGGGTACGGTGCAAGTGGATTACAATTTGCCCAATCGTTTTGAGTTGGAGTATATCGGTGCGGACAATCAGCCACATCGTCCTGTCATGATTCACCGTGCGCCTTTCGGCTCGATGGAGCGTTTCATTGGCGTGTTGACAGAACACTGTGCAGGTAAATTCCCATTGTGGATGACACCTGACCAAGTGGCGATTTTGCCGATTTCAGACCGATTCAGCGACTACGCCAACGGCGTGCTGGATCAATTGGCAGAACACGATATTCGCGGCTTCGTTGATGAGCGTGCTGAAAAAATTGGTCGTAAAATCCGTGATACCGAACTGAAACGGGTGCCTTTTATGCTCATTGTAGGTGAAAAAGAGGTCGCAGAAGGTCGTATTTCAGTACGCAAACAAGGCGGTGGCGACAAAGAAGAAGACAAAGGGAAAGGCGATATGGGCAGTATGACGATTGCCGAATTTGTCGCTTATTTCAAAAATTTGATACAATAAATGTGTGTTTTACGTAAAAAAAGCGGTTCAGATACCCCTCAGTATTTGAACCGCTTTTTTTATGTTTGACGCAATTTTTTGCTTAATTTTTCAATTTAAATTGCCCCAACCAATACAAACGGCGTGGATTCGAATTCATTGGTACATCAAAACGCTGTTTGATAGCTATGCGTTCTTTAGTCGTGAAAAGGAAAACGGCAGGTTGTTCGTCATAAACCAAAGCTTGGAATTTTTTGAACAAATCAGCTCGTTTTGCTTCATCTGATTCTGTTCGGATTTGCTCAATAAGCGCATCAGCTGCTTTATTTTCAAATTGAAAACGATTACCTCCATCGGGTGTGTTGGATGACGATGCCCACAGCTCTTTAGGGTCATCTAACTCCGCACTAAAACCTAAGTTATTGATAAACAAATCAAAATCACGTTTTTTCAGCATACCTAAATAGGCACTGGGGTCAACTGCAACGAGTTCAATTTTTACCCCAGCTTTTGCCGCACTTTCTTGCAACATCAAGCCAATATTTTTAGCCACACCATTATTTGAGCCAAATGTAAAACGCAATACCAATTCTGTCGTTTTGCCGCCAATGGATTTATCCACTGTGCTGTCGCTGTTTGTGTTTTTCCAACCAGCTTCGGCTAAAAGCGTTTTTGCTTTTTCGACATCGAACTCAATATTTTTCAAATCTTTATTGTAATAAGTACGGTAAGGTAAAAATGGTCCCGCATAAGGCTCTGCAAATCCACGCATCATTTTCGCAATTATGGTCGGTATATCAACCAAATGCGCAATCGCACGGCGTGTTTTTTTATCCGACAAAAGTGGACTTTTACAATTAAAGCCCATGTGTGCGAGAGAATACGATGGTGGTGCAGCAAATTGATACATGGTTTTGAACGTATCATTTTTTTGCATTTCCAAAAAGTCCTTTGCATTCACACGATTCATCACATCGAACTGACCACTTTTTAGTAAGGTTGTAGCTGCTGCTTCGTCTTTTACAGGTCTGAAATGCAGTTCATCTGGCAAAGCCATGAAATAGGCGTTTTGTGAAGCCAGTTTATCGCCCCACCAATTCGCTTTTTTCTTCAAAACCACGCGCTCACCTGTTTTCCACTCTTCGAGAGCGTAAGCACCTGCACCAACGACACCGCCTTTTTCTCTCGAAAACTTCGGATTTTGCAAATTATTGGCAAATTGAATCAATGCTGGAGTCAATTTAGCAGTATCTGCTTTAGCCAAATCAGCCACAGAAACCGTTTTGAGTACCCCCTCAGTATCGTAATTGTAAGCAGGCAAAAGTGGCATAGTACCAGTTTTACTTTCAGCTAAAAAGTATTTTTTGCTCGATAAAATCGTGAATTTTTTAGGATTGGCAACATCAACCACAATATCATTGATGAAGTCCAAACCACTGCGCCAATTATTAGCTCCAGATTTAGGATGTAAAATAGCTTTAACGGTGAAAGCAAAATCGTGTCCAGTGACAGGCGAACCATTGTCCCAAACCGCTTCGTCTCGAATTTCATAAGTATATGCCATGCCGCCTTTGAGCTTACCCGTATCAATAGTCGCCACTGTCGGACGGCTTTTGGCTAATACAGGCACTAATTCGAGCGTTTGAACATCGTAATCGAGCAATGTCGGGAAAATATAGTTCATCAATTGCAAAGCATTGGCATCTTCTGTTGTCAGAGGATTGAGCTTGTCGGGTTCACCTGACAAACGAACGATGACTTTGTTGCCGCTTGGCATCGAACTGGAACTATCTGATTTGCAATAAAAAAAGATGGAAGCAATACAAACGAGCAGTGCTGAAAAGAGAGCAATTTTTCTCATGCGTTGGTGGGATATTTATCGGTGAAAATAATATATAGATTTATTGACCAAAGGTAGTTTTTTCTTTGATTACTCCCTTTTTTTGATTGAGAATTTAGATTAATTTCATTTTCCCTCGTTCATATTTGGTGTTTTAAAGCATCAACTTCGTTCCAACAGTCGAACTCACCCCCTCAGTACCACAAATCACAACCGACTGCACACCTGCCTTCATCGCATTGAAAGCATTATCCAATTTTGGAATCATGCCATCTGAAATCGAGCCATCCGCTTTACCTGCTTGAAAGTCAGCATAAGAAATCAACGAAATGACTGAATCATCGTCCGTTGGGTCTGATAAAACACCTTTTTTTTCAAATACAAATTTCAAAGTCACATCAAATTGAGCAGACATAGAAACGGCTAAAGTTGAGGCAATAGTATCTGCATTGGTATTTAAAAGCTGTCCTTTTTTATCATGCGTAATTGGAGCAAAGACAATCGCTTCTGCAAATTTTAGCAAATGAGCGACCCCTTCAGTATTGACTGCATCTATATCGCCTGCAAAGCCATAATCCACATTACCCTTGGTTCTTTTATGCGCTTCGATGGCATTTACATCTGCCCCTGTCAAGCCCAAAGCGTTGCACCCACGCGCTTGCAGCTGTGCGACCACATTTTTGTTAATCAGACCTGCGTACACCATCGTCACCACTTCCAAAGTTGCTTCATCGGTGATACGCCGCCCTTCGATTTTCTGAGGTGTAATATTCAGTTTTTTCAACAAACCATCGGCAACTTTACCGCCGCCATGCACCAATATTTTACGGCTTTCGATGCGTGCAAAATCGTCCAAAACTTGGCTCAATACTGAGGGGTTGTCTATGACATTGCCACCTACTTTTATGATAATTAATTTATTGTCAGTCATTTTTAATATTTTGAATAAAAAAGATTGTTCAGCTATCAAACAGCGCATCCATCGTCAGCGAATTATGCACAAATGATTGAGCATAAGCGTTTTGCACTAAGCCATAAGTGCTGATAAATGTCACCCAAACAGCTTTTGACGTTTGGGTGCTGTCCTTAAAAACACCTATTTTTTGGCGCAAAATATCGGCATAGGCTTTATCAATGACAAAGGGTTTGATAGAAAACTTCATTTCACAAGCATTGATAACTTGGTCGCGGCGGTCAATCAACAAATCAATTTGTGCTTTTTCGCCTTCATATTGCCCAAGCCAAGCCGAAGACTGTGTTTGAATGCCACTGATGCCCAACGCCCGCTTGATTTGTTTGATGTGCGACAGACAAATCTGCTCGAAAGCATAGCCACTCCATGACCGAATTTCGGGTTTGTCTAAACCATTCAGCCAAAAATCTTCATCAATAGCATTATTGTTTTTTATGAATTTCAAATAAAACAAAGAATAAAAATCAGTTAATTGATAAAGACTATTGTTTTTACTTTTCCCAAAAGTGTTGTACTTTCTTATAAAACTGCTCTCTTCCAACTCCCTCAGTATCAATGAACTATTGCCGCCATTGGGTAATTTTGCAGCTTTCAGTAAGGCTTCTCTTTCCATACCTTTCGATACTTTGGCAAGTGCCTCGATGATGGCAATGTGTTTCTCTGCTTTTTTAAAAAGCGAAGCATAAAGTTTGTCAAATTCTGCCCGCAATCTGCCACGAGTCGTAAAACAGAGTTCATTGATGTTTTGAGAAGCACTTTTGCGTGGGTCAATAAACTCTAAATAAAACGGAATACCACCAAAAACCATGTACAATTGCAGCAATTGATAGCGGTCAAACCTAGGCGATTTGGTTTTAAAAAAAGCTTCACATTCCGAAAGCGTAAAAGGTTCGAGGTGAATGTGGTGCGTGATGCGATTGTACAAACCGCCTGTATTGTTGATGAGTTGATTGATGATCCAAGATGCCGCCGAGCCGCAAACCACAAGATTGATATCGGAACGCGCACTTGCCCAACTGTTCCAAAAATGCTCCAAAGCGGCGACGAACATAGAGTTGGGCGTATCTAACCACGGCAATTCATCAAAAAACAAGTTTTTTTTACGCTCTTTGGGTAAAGTGTCTAAGGCTTTTATCAATACTTGGAAGGCTTGAAACCACGTTTCGGGTGGTTTATTGTCTTCAAATTGTGGGAAATAATTTACTAAAGCCGCATGAAAATTGATTAATTGGTGCGATAATTCGACATTGGCTATACCTGTCAGTTGAAAATCAAATTGATTGTCATAAGCTGTTCGAATTAAGAAGGTTTTTCCTACACGTCGGCGACCATAAACAGCCGTAAATGTTGACCTGTCTTCTTGTGTCAATGACTTCAATAAAGTAATTTCTTCTTGTCTTCCTACTATTTTAGCCATAATCTATGCCTTATTTTGGCTTAAAGATAGGATTTTTAAAAGTTTTAGCCAAAAAATTAATATTTTTTTGGCTAAAACTTGATTTTTAATCTGATTTCAGCCAAAAATAAAACTCATTTTCGGCTAAAACTACTTTTCCAATAAGGTTTTCAAAACCGCCATTGCTGCAAATGTTCGATTCTTTGCTTCTTCAATTACAATAGAATTAGCCGAATCAATCACTTCGTCCATCACAACTTGATTGCGACGGACAGGCAAACAGTGCATGAATTTGGCTTGATTGGTCAAAGCCATTTTTTTAGCAGAAATCGTCCAATTCGGGTCCATCGAAAGTATTTTACCGTAGTCCAGATAGCTCGACCAGTTTTTGGCATATATAAAATCTGCACCTTCAAATGCTTTATCTTGGTCGTATTCAATTTTGACCCCCTCAGTAAACGACTCTGCCAACTCATATCCTTCGGGATGCGTGATGACAAAATCGTAATCCGTAATTTTCATCCATTCCACAAAAGAATTAGGTACAGATTGCGGCAAGGCTTTCGGATGTGGTGCCCACGATAAGACCACTTTAGGACGTTTTACCGTTTTGAATTGCTCAATAGTCAACCAATCCGTCAACGATTGCAAAGGATGAACCGTTGAGCCTTCCAAGCTCACAATAGGAACGCGAGCGTGTTGTTTGAATTTGGAAATAATATAATCTGAATAATCTCTATCACGGTCTGTCAAACTCGGAAACGAGCGTACACCCAAAATGTCGCAATATTGGCTCATCACCGCCGCACCTTCTCGAATGTGTTCGGCTTTATCGCTGTTCATCACCACGCCGTCCTCAAACTCCATATTCCAAGAGTCGCCTACATTCATCGAAATCACACGCATACCCAAATTATAAGCGGCTAATTCTGTACTCATACGAGTACGCAGCGATGAGTTGTAGAACAACATACCAAGTGTTTTGCCCTTGCCCAACTCATTGAATTTCAATGGGTTTTCTTTACATTCTTGTGCCAAACGGAGTAAACCTAATGGGTCATCAACGTCGTGAACAGATGTGAAATGATTCATACTTTGATTAACTAAAAAGTGATTGTTAAATGAAAAACCGATGCCGCTTCTGCAAACCGCATCGGTTGTTGTGAAAACGGGGTCAAAAATACGTTTTTTCAGTTTTTTTTAAGCTATTTTTTCAATTGCATTTAAAATGACCGCACAAGCCCACTCAATCTCTTCTTTTGTAATAATCAAAGGCGGTGCAATACGTAAACTGCGGTTATTGAACAAAAACCAGTCGGTTAGTAAGTCTTTTTTTAGACATTCTTGAATGACTTTAAGCAATATATCAAAATTTTCTAACTCTACTGCCAACCACAAACCGGCACTCCACACAGCTTTGATTTTTGGGTGAATCAGAAGCTGTCGAAACAAAGCCTCTTTCGCTTTTACTTCTGCTATAAAATCGGTTTCCAAAAGGGTTCTCAAAGTAGCTAAAGCCGCCGCACAACTCACAGGATGTCCACCAAAAGTCGTGATATGTCCCAAAACAGGCTCATTGGTCAATACATGCATCAAATTTCTATCGGCAATGAATGCGCCAATCGGCATACCACCGCCCAAGCCTTTCGCCAAAAGCAGGACATCTGGTACGATACCATATTGTTCAAATGCCCAAAGTGTGCCTGTGCGTCCCATACCCGCTTGGATTTCGTCGAGAATCAGCAGCGCACCAACTTCTGAGCAGCGTTTTTTTAAAGCTCTAAGATACCCCTCAGTAGGTTTATGAATCCCGCTTTCAGCTTGTACTGTTTCGACAATGACGGCGGCGGTTCTTTGTGTGACTTTTGCTATATCATCAAAATTATTGAATGCAATATGTTGAATATCAGGCAAAAGCGGGCGATAAGCTTGTGTGAAGTAGCTATCAGAATTAAGCGACATAGCTCCTTGTGTCGAGCCATGATAGGCATTGTGCATGGCTATAATTTCACTGCGACCAGTGGCGCGTTTTGCCAATTTCATCGCCCCCTCAGTCGCTTCTGCACCCGAATTGGTGAAATAGGTCGAATTGAGCGAAGGTGGTAGATTGTCTGCCAAAAGTGTTGCCAACTGCACTTGAGGTGACAACACAAATTCGCCATAAACCAAGGTATGCCAATATTTGTTCAGTTGTTGTTCGACAGCCACTTGTACTGAGGGGTAACGATGCCCTAAAACACTGACAGAAATACCCGCAATTAAGTCCATAACTTGTTGATTGTCAGTTGTTTTTAAATACATGCCCTTTGCGGATTCTATTTCAAGAGCAAGCGGCGCATCAGAGGTTTGGGCAACGTGGCGTAAGAAAAGTTGTCGTTGAGTCAGCACTATTTTGTCATTTTTTGTAAAAAAAGAACAAATATACTGAGGGGGTGTCTTGATTGTGAATTATGGTTTAATTTTTGGATATTAACATTATGAAAACAAGAATACGTAACTTGTCTATTTAAAATAGTTGTAGAAATAAATTTTACGTGCAATTTTCATAGAAACACTTAATTTTGGGCAGGAAATGAATAAAAATACCGTCATATTATTGTTTTTTATGCTTGCCCTTATGGGCTGTGAGTCTGATACACAGCGTTTGAAAGGATACGAGGTGCATGGCATAGACATTTCACATTATCAGTCGAATGTGCAATGGGATGTCGTCGCTGCTCAAGGCATTTCGTTTGCTTTTGTGAAAGCAACAGAAGGAAAACAACATATTGACAAGGAGTTTCAGCGCAATTGGGAGCAAATGAGACAACATGGTATCAAACGGGGCGCTTATCATTTTTTCCGTCCATCGGTTGATGGTGAGGTGCAAGCGCGCAATTTTATTCAATCTGTGGATATGAGATATGGTGATTTGCCTCCTGTTTTAGACATCGAAATTGATGAAGATTTGCCTCGCGAGGTCGTGGTTCGTCAGATGCGAGCTTGGCTTTATTGGGTTGAATTGGAATACAGTATAAAACCTATTATCTATACGAGTTATAAATTCTACAATAAATTCATCGTTGGTGAATTTGAAAAATATCCTATCTGGATTGCAAAATATGGTGGCGATGCGCCACGTTTAGGTGCTTCTAAGTGGTGGTTTTGGCAATATGGCAATCGTGGTAAACTCAACGGCATTGACGGTTATGTGGATTTCAATGTTTTCTACGGCTCGCGTGAGGAATTGGAACGCATTTGTCTGTCGGGTGCTATGTTGAGTGGGTTGATTAGTCATTAGTTATTAGTCATTTTTTCCATTTCAGAAGCCGATAATACTGAGGGGTATCTCGTTAAACTATTAAAATCTTTCAAAAATATGAACTTCAAGCAAATATCAACCCTTGCAACCCTTGTCTTGTTTGGTGCATTGACCTTGGTGGCACAAAATGAAGCAAAACCTGCATTGGAAAGCGGTATCGATTTTTTTCATGGCACTTACGATGAAGCCTTGGCTAAAGCAAAAGCTGAGAACAAAATCGTCTTCATGGACGCTTTCACAGAATGGTGTGGCCCTTGCAAGCGTATGGCTGCAACGACTTTTAAGGAAGCAAAAGTGGGCAAGTTTTTTAACGAAAACTTTGTCAATGTCAAAATGGACATGGAAAAAGGTGAAGGTGTGACCTTGAGCCGCAAATTCGATGTCACAGCCTATCCAACCTTGTTGTTTTTGAACGAAAAAGGCGAACAGGTGCATAAGTCAATTGGCGCACTACAAGCCGAGCAATTGATTGGTGCAGGTCGTTTGGCTTTGGGTAAAATTGATAAAACCAAAGATTTTGAAAAAGACTATCAAGCAGGCAAACGCGAACCAGAATTGGTTCTCAACTACGTCCGCGCACTCAATCGGGCAGGTAAATCAAGTCTGAAAGTGGTCAATGAGTATCTTTTGAAGGCTGATATGGCAAATCCAGCGACTTTGAAAATCATTTTTGAAGGTACAACTCAAGCTGATTCTAAAGTTTTTGACTTGTTGGTGAAAAACAAAGCGCAAATTGTGCCGCTTTACAGTGAAGCTCAATTCAACTCAAAAGTAGAAGATGCCATCCAAAAAACACTGGAAAATGCAGTCGAGTTTAAGTCTTTGGAATTGCACAAAGAAGCAAAAGACAAGATGAAAACGCATTTACCAGACAAAGCACAAGCTTTTGCTTTGGAAGCCGATATGAAATATTACAAAGCCACGAGTGATGTCAAAAATTATTGCAAAGCCTGTGAGTCTTTTGTGAAAAAAGAAGGAAAAACCAACGCAAACGTACTGTATTCGACGGCTAAACAAATGATTGACGCATTTCCAACGGATAAAGACATTTTATCGAATGCGACAAAATACTTGAAAACAGCCGCTGAAAACGGTGGTTTGTGCGAATATTATTTCCTTTATGCCAAAACACTGAACCTTTCTGGCAAAAAATCGGACGCTTTGACCAATGCAGAAAAGGCTTTGAAATTAGCAAAAGACAATGCCATTCAGATGGTGCCAGTGGTACAAAATTTGATTGATCAAATCAAAGGATAAAAGAAAGATATTCCGAGCGATATAACAGCAAAAACTTCCAAAGAGTCTGTAACTTTTTGGAAGTTTTTTTGTATAAAGTATTATAAATCAAAATATTATATGATGAAATTGGTTCATGTTGTAGCCTTGTTTTTTTTAATTAAAACCGCCTCTATTGCCCAAAATACTGAGGGGGGGATAAAATTCATTCACGATAAATTCAATGAGGCTTTGGCGGTCGCTGGCAAAGAAAAAAAAATCATTTTCTTAGATGCTTATACTACCTGGTGCGGCCCTTGTAAGATGATGTCGAAAAACGTGTTTACAAATGGCGATGTGGCTGTCTTGTACAACAAAGAGTTTGTGAACCTGAAAATGGACATGGAAAAAGGCGAAGGCCCAGCTTTGTTGCAACGTTATGGTATTGCGGCTTTTCCAACACTTTTGTTCTTAAATAGTGAAGGCGAAGTGGTGCATAAAGCCTTGGGTTATCACGATGCCGAGCAGTTTTTGACTTTAGGTAAAACAGCGTTGGCTGGCGAAAACACACTTGGGAAATGGGTCGAACGCTACGAAAAAGGTGAAAAAACGCCTGGTTTTTTGAAAGAATTTACGAATATATTGGCGGAAGCCTATGATGACCGTCGCCACAAAATAGCCGAAGAATATTTAGCAACCCAAACTGATTGGAAAACGCCTGCCAATTTGGCTTTCATTTTCCAACATACTGAGGGGGTAGATTCTAAACTTTTTGAATATCTGGTGAAAAACCAAAAGGATTTTGAAAAGAAATTCACAAAAGACGAAATAAGTTTGAAAATACAAGGCACAGCCTCAGAGTTCTTGTTCAACGAAAAAGATGTACCGTCTTTGTCGGCAGCGGATTCTGTGATTCGTTTGGTTTATCCTGCCGACAAGTTGGACAGAATGATATTGGGCTATCGGATGAGTCACTACCGAATGAAGGGCGATAGAGACAATTATGCGCAAGCTGCTGTGAATTTTTTCAAAAAATACAGCGACTCGGAAGAAGAATTGAGCGAAACGGCTATCACGTTTTACGAGCAGATTGATGACCCAAAAATGTTGGAAAAAGCCGTAAAATGGGCAAAAAAATCAGTTAAATTGGAAAAACGTTTTATGAATCAAATCGTGGTAGCTCAGTTGTATCAAAAATTGGGTAAGACGGCCAAAGCCAAAAAAGAAGCCCAAAAAGCAATTGACTTGGCAAAAACGACGGGCGAAAACTACGACGAGGCAACAGATTTGTTGAAAGAATTAGAGGAGAAGAAATAGGCAAACGAATAAAGATGCAGCTGAATTCAGATACAAAAAATAGATTATTTTACCTCCTTTTGGCTGTTTTTACAGCTGCTTTTGCACTCTACTTGCGCTCAATTTGGCAGCATTTACCTTTTTTTATCAACATCTGGATAGGTGATTTTTTATGGGCTATCATGGTGTTTTGGTTGAGTAGAATAGTTTTTTTGAGGACAGAAAGCCAAAAATTGACGCTGTCATTGATAGTTTTTTGCTGGTTTGTAGAGGCAAGTCAGACTTTTCATACACCTTCATTGGATGCTTTTCGGGATACAACTTTAGGTGGTTTGTTATTGGGACACGGCTTTTTATGATCTGACATTGTAGCCTATACAGTAGGCGTTTTGTGCGCTTTTTTTACCGAAAAAATATTGTTTATGAAAAGAAGATGAATAAATAATAAGCTTTTATGATTACAAAAGCGGGTGGTTTCTACTTGAAACCACCCGCTTTTGTAATGTATCGAAAACTATAAATTACCTGTTAACTATAAACGATTTACGTTCGCTGGTTTGTAGGCTTTTTATATCCATAAAATAGGAACCATTGGGCAAGTCAACGGTAGGTAAACCAGTGCGTACTTGCTGAACGGTACTTTTTAATAATAACTTACCATTGATATCCAAAATTTGAACCTCAGTTGAACTGGCTATATCTTCAATACCCGATAAATAAATTTTATCTTTTACAGGATTGGGATAAATTGCCCATACTTTGGTATTGGCTTTAAGCCAATCAACAGCCACTATTTTTGAGTAAGTTGAACTATTATTTTTATCAACCATTTTCAAGCGATAGTAGTTGATGCCATATTGTGGTTTTTCGTCCAATACACGATAGTTGCTGGCTTTACCTTGGGCTTCTTTACCTTTCAAGTTAGACCATGTTTTGCCGTCGAAGCTGCGTTCAATGTCAAAATGGCTGAAATCAATCTCGTTCGCTGTTTGCCAAGTGAGATTGATACCGTCAGGGATTGGTTCACCTTGAAATTGAGTCAACTCGACAGGAATGATTTGGTCAAGTGGCGACGACCAGATGCTGCGTCCGAATGTGCCAGCAAATATTTTACCCGTAGCATAGTGTATTTCTAAATCACGTACTGGCACAGCAGGCAAACCTGTATTGTACGATTGCCAAGAAGAAGATACTGAGGGGTCTCTATAATAAACACCTAAGTCAGTTCCACAATATGCTGCACCTATCACACCTAGTTGGGTTACCACTGTATTGGCAGAAACAGCAGGCAAGCCTGTGCTGATATTTGTCCATGTCGAACCACCATTGTTTGAAAAATAGACTTGACTTGTTCCAGTAGAAGCTCGAGAGACATAAATATTGTTTGAATTATTGACATCAATATGCACATGCAAAAGGCTTGATGCAGGTATTGTCCCTGTTACATCTGTCCAGTTTGTGCCTCCATCCGTTGTTTTATATACATTGCTGGTGGTTATGTAGTAAATGATTTGATTGTTCGTACGTGCCACATCAATCCAACGAACTTGACCATTCGCTGGACTAATGACTGTCCATGTTGTACCATTATCTGTACTCTTTTCGACATTGTTACCACCAGCATAAATGGTATTTGAATTAACAGGGTCTTGCATATAAGGTGTTACCCAATAACCACCTGTGATGGTTTTAAGCGTTGAAAACGAGCTACCACCATTGGTCGAACGACGTAAAACACCATTTTGAAACGTACAATAAGCGTAGTTACTGTTAGAACGATCGAGAAAAGCGATCATACCATCACCACCTGAAACAGCTGCCCAACTTGTGCCGTTGGTTGTCAAATTCGTACCATTGTCTTGATGACCGCTGATGATTCGGTTGGCATTGCTTGGAAATAGACCAATGGCGTAAGGTTGAGCAATGGATAAATTGTTCGAAATATTAGTCCAAGATGTACCTGTGCCATTATAGCGATAAACGCCACCATCTGATGCACCCAAAAGTTGTGAACCACTGAACTGCAAATCGTGTACATCCACGTGTCCAATGCCGATACTTGTCCATGTTGCACCACCGTCAGTTGATTTATGTACATTCAGACCACCCGCATAGACTGTGTTTGCCGTAGTTGGGTCAGCTTCGACACAGAGATTATACCAGCCTTGTCCGTTGGGAATATTGGGTGTCGAAGACATTTTAGTGAACGATGTACCACCATCTGTCGAACGGTAGAATCCTTCCATATCATTGCCATTTGATGCGGTTGCCATCAAATATACATAGTTTGTATCCGCTGGTGACACATCAATAGCAAAACGAGTGGCAGTAGTTGATGTGGGCAAACCCGTAGTGATAGTTACCCAAGTTGCGCCAGCATTGTACGAGCGTAGAAATACTGCACCCGATTTTGCTCCCGCAAAAACAGTATTAGAGTTTTGAGGATTAAAAGTCAAATCTCTGATGCTTGAAGCATTAACTTGTGTAAACGACGTACCACCATTCGTTGAACGATATATACCATTTGTGCCAGATACTAAAACAATGCTCGGATTATTCGGATTGACCAGTACTGTTGTCAATACAACACCATTACTAATAGCGTACGACAAGCCAGTTGTCGTCCAAGTCGCGCCACCATCTGTTGATTTATACAAACCACGAGAGGAGGGGTGATAAATAGCTCTATCTGCATCACCTGTCAAGGCATAGATGATATTGCTATTCGTTGGGTCAATTGCCACATTGGTCACACCTGCGGCGGGAATATCTTCCGAAATAACGTTCCAAGTACTGCCGCTATCCGTTGATTTCCAGAGCTGTCCTGCAGGTGTACAAGCATAAAATGTTGTGGCACTTTGAGGGTCAACAATTATACTATTTACACGACCGTTGCCAACCATTGTGTTGGTACTGATTGGTCCCACAACCGACCAGTTAGCAGCAGCGCGTTGTTTGACACCTTTTTTTAAAGCCAAACGAGCACGAAAATCTGCTTCAATCAGCGCATCCATATTGCCATTCGTTTCTGCAACACGTGGTTCAATCCACTCAGCAGCACGCATAAAATGCACAATTTCTTGATACTCCTCAGCTTCGTGTTCTGCTTGGAAGGTCTCATTGCGCGGCTCTTCGTCCTTTTGACGTAGGTTTTGATAATACGTTTTTAGTGCCGCTTCATTTTCTTTCAAGAAAGCGGCTTTAATTTCGTAAAAATTAGAAGTTTTTTCAGCTAAGCGCATCCACTTTGGTTGTGCGTGTAAAGTAATAGTGGATAGGAGGCTTAAAGCAATGATGTTCCAGATAAGATTGGTTTTCATGAACTTTTTAAATTTTGCGTAAGTAACAATTAGTGATGATTTTAAATGAAAAACGTTTTGATAGTGTCTAAACTGATTTATCGTGTCAAATGTACGTAGTTTTTGATGACAAATTCTTTGCCTGTATAATTTTTATATATTAAAACGCTTAAATAAACCCCTTCAGGCAATTGATAGCCCGCGTTATTTTTCTGTCCATTCCACCCCTCAGTAGGAGTGTGAGTTTGGAACACAATCTCGCCCCAACGGTTGAATATTTGTAATGAAAAACTTTTGAAACTGTCGTAATAACCCTGACCTAAAAACACATCGTTCACACCATCATTATTGGGTGAAAAGGCATTAGGTAGGAAAAAAGATGAGAATGGCTCTACAAAGAGGCTTTTCGTGATTGTATCCGTACAACCATACGTATTACTTACGACAAGACGTATATTAATATTGCCCGTATCTCTAAAATTAATATTTGGATTTTGACTCGATGAACCGCCTTTATTGCCAAATTGCCACAACCAGCCCGTCGCATCCGCCGATGACTTATCTTCAAACTGAACACCACTTTTAGCTGTATTAACGGTTTTAGGTGTAAAATCAAAGTCTGCTTTTGGATTGGTGTGTATAGAAATTCCCCCCCTCAGTAAAGTTTCTTTCTGACAGCCTGCAATATTCGTTACCGTTAGTTTTACTGGAAAATTACCAGTTTGAGAATAGATGTGGGTAGGATTTTGTAATAAACTGCTTTGTCCATTGCCAAAATCCCATTTTACTTTATAGGTAGAATCAAAGGGTGTGGTCAGATTTGTAAAATTAACTTTGGTAGGAATGCACCCCTCAGTAGGTGTTGCAGCCAATTGTAGTTGAGCCGTCATGGGTTGATAATAAAACGTGCGTACTGTATCGTCTTTACAGCCGTATTTGTTCACAACGGTCAACTTCATTTGTTTCAAACCTGTTGTTCGATATTGGTACGATACTGAGGGGGTGCCGTCATAGATGTACATCGTCGTGTCGCCCAATTCCCAATACCAATATTTTATGGGCAAATAAGAGTTTTTGGTTTTATGGGTCAACACAATGGGTGAAGCATTGCAAGAATCCAGTTTCATATCGAAATTAGCTTTCAAACCCGACCCCACAAGCACCTCGATATACGCTGAGTCATAACAACGCTCGCCTTTGTTCAACCACAAAATACCTTTATAGTAACCTGTGTCTGGGAAAGTGATTTTTGGATGCCAATCGTTGAAGCGGCGGGTTTGCCCTGCAATATTAAATTCCCAATAGAATGAATTGATATGTTGGAGAAAACGGCTGTTATTGAGCAAAGTCACCGTTGTACTATCGCATTTTGAGAGAAAAATCTTTTTATCGCCAAGGGCTTGTGTCGAATCAGGGTCAAGCAAGCGCACTTCCGCCTTTTTAGGACAAAAAACAACATTGAATTGAAAATCGCGAAAAACACGCCCAATCAACACATTGCCCCGATACTCTTCGGCGCACACCGAAATGACATAACCACCATATGAGTTGGGCTTACCCGTTATCATGCCCGTCAAAGTGTCCAGCACAATGGGTGGGTCGCCAGCCATAGGTTTGTCGAAAGGATAATTGGTATTGTAAGTCGCATATTTAAAAGGGGGCGGACAATTGTAATTGCTACTGGTCGGTGATGGGAAACATTCGGGGCGACCAGATAATCCAGGACTTGTCAAGGCTTGACAAAATCGGTAAACAATGCGGTCGCCATCGGGATCAATCACAGAATGGTCATTGACCAAAGGTTCGTTGATACAAACCAATGTGGGTGGATAAGTGCGGAAAGTCGGGCTACTATTGTTTAATTCTTGTGCTTCTGGTGTGATTTCGACATAAAAATTAGAGCCTGTGGCATCTCCATTGATAAGGTTGTTGATGGTTGAATTGCGGCAGCACCGTTGATAACTGATAACATAAGGCGCACTGATGCGCTTCAAAATCACCTCAAATTCAAATGTCCCTTGCGAAACACATACGCTGGTTGGTGGTACAAGACATTCGTAAGTGGGATTCACCACTTTGGTCATAGGGGTTCTGGAGACGGACAACATGCGTAGGCTACCATTGTTACCAACCAAACGCCACAGTTCGGGCGAAGCCGTCATGCGTTGGTAAATAGCTAAAGTAATAGTAGAGTCACTGACAAAAAGCGGCGCATTGGTCGGTGGATAACAATCGTAATAGATATTCAAGCGCACTATATAACGATTATTGTCGCCTTGCCGTTCGATGAAACGGTAGGTCATATCGCCACCGACGATGTGCGAAGCGTAGGATACTGAGGGGGTAAAAAAATAAATACACCCCACGAACAAAATGAAGTTTTTTAGTGACTGTTTTAAATACATAGCCTTCTGTTTTTGAATGTGAAAAATCAATACACTGTGTAATAAACGTCGGTCTATTGGTCTAACAAATTAAAAAGCAACAGACTTCGTAAAATCTGCTGCTTTTAGTAAAATAATAACGTCATCATTCTAATTGCTTATTACCAATGAGGTTGTCTTAAAACCAAACAACCTCATCAATAATGTGAGCAAACGTTATTCTTTAACGACTTTGCGTGTCAAAGTACCTTTTGATGTTGTCAAAGTGACGATATACATGCCATTTGCCTGTTCACTTAGGTCAAGACTTTGATTGAGCGATTGGATGGCTTCAAATTTTTGTGCAAAAACGATTTGACCACTCAAATTCATAACACGCACAACTAAGTCTTCGGCTTGGTGCATTTCTACTTCTAAATTGATGACACCGCTTGTTGGATTCGGAGCAAGGGCTAATTTACCAATATTTGTGGTTTCGCCAATATCTGTCCGCAAACGGATATTCGGACGAATCGCTAAAGCTCTATTGAATCGCGTAGCATAGTAGTTGGATAAAGGCAAGGTATCAATAGCAACCCACCCGCCAAATGTTTGTAGAGCATGGACAAATGTCATACCTTTTTCATAACCCATCGGTGTACCCCACACGGCAGGAGCATTGAACCCCTCAGTAACACTCATCATAAACGCTTGACCTGCTGGAATCGTGACTGGTGCGGTCAATGGTAGTTTCATAACTTGTGCGGCTGAGTCGCCTGGTGTAATGACGTACAGGCCTGATTGTCCTGCGTATTTAGGCTTGCCATTGGCATCGAGTGTATAAACTTTTACACGCGTTGTGTCGCCACTGGCGAATGGTCGGATACGAACCGTTGCAGAGGTGATGGTGATGGGCCAATCGAGTTTATAACCTTGACCGATTTCAGGTCTTTCAGGAATAAGCGATGTGACACCTGTGCCTAAAGTATGATACAGAGAGCTTGAGCCGCCATAAATGAATGATTCGAGCGCGCGAATATCGTAGAAGTCAACGTAGTCACGTGCCACAGTTGAGTCAGAGATGGCAAAATAGCCACTGAGTGTATCGTTTTTAGCAACAGGGTCTGTTGATACGATGGAAGTCGCTTTGATGCTGTTTACACCTTTTTTCAAATTCGACACAGTAATCTGATTGGGTGCTGCAATAAAAGCGGCCGTAGAAGGATTGGTGCTGAATGGCACAACTTGGTTGTTGAGCGTATCACCCGCAGCCGAACGTGTCACAAAACGCACGTTGCCAGCAGTGGTTGTATTGTTCACAGCATTGCGAACTTTAGCAGAAATACTGAGGGGGCGTACAAACTGCTGTGGCAACATCGAATAGTTGGGTGTCACAATCACCGAATCCAAAGCGGCATCAGGCAATACACTTGAACTCAATTCATAAGCCGCCGTAACACCTGACAATTCCGTAGGAGTCAATGTCGAACCACTAAACTTACCCGTTGAAATGAGCATGACAGGCTTCGACAATCCTGGAATACGCGCCAATGTTAAACTCCGACCAGCTTGATTGGTATTCAATAAAAAAGTGAAATCATCAACAATTGTTTTTTGAACACCTGTCCGAAATTTGGTAGCGATAGACACTTGAGTTGCTGTGACAAAACTATTTTGAATACCAAACTGGATGGTTTCTGGGTGTCGTGAGCCTAAAAACCACATATAAGGGCCACCTGGACTCATAGCATCGAAAGCCATCGCCGTGTAACCACCCATATTGAATGACCCGTCAACAATAATGGAGTCAGAAACAGTCGTAAATGTTGAGTCAATACGACGAATAGCACCAAAAGTCCCTGAAATCCAAAACGCACCACCTTTGGTCGAGTCGAAAGTAATATATGATTGGTTGCCAATCCATTTAGGTAGAACGAAACGCGCCACCTCTTGCCCTGTTCTTGGGTCAAGCTTGCGAACCGTATCGGTATTGTTCAAGCCCCAAATGAAATAATTGTCTTTGACCGTCAAACCTCTAAAATACCGAGTCGTGTTAGTAATCGGAGCGACCAATTTATCAACTCTGAATGCACCTAAATATTTGGCAGAAGGCAATGAAAAACGCATAACAGAATCGTTGTGTGAGCTGCACATCCAAAACTCGTTTGTCACTGGATTGTAAACTGTTGCGCCAATATTAACAATTGCACCTATCGGCTGATTGGCACGCAGCGTATCGGAATGACGGAATGCGAATTTTAATGGAAATGCTTTATTGTCTTGTGCTACAAGCTGTACCATCAAAAAGCAGAAGAATAGAGTAAAAAGTGTCAATTTTTTTATCATACCACTAAGATTGAGTAAAATTAAATAATATGGTTTTGTATTGAGTAGTCATTAGTCAGTAAGGCATTGTGTCATTTATCGCAATTTTTGATGACCAGTGACTTAATGACCAATGACCAATAACTATCTTATCAGATTTACATAGTTTTTGACAACCGTTTCTTTGCCTGTATAGTTTTTATAAGTCAAAACTGCCAAATAAACGCCTTCTGGTAGTTGATAACCCGCATTGTTTTTTTGACCATTCCATGCAGTTGTTGGCGAATTGGTTTGAAACACTATTTCACCCCACCGATTAAAAACAGTCAATGAAAAACTTTTGAAACTATCGAAATAGCCAGAACCCAAAAACTCATCGTTCACACCGTCATTATTGGGTGAAAAAGCATTGGGTAAGAAAAAGGAATAAAATGGCTCAACAAAAAGGCTCTGAGTTGTTGTATCCGTACAATTATTGGCATTGGCAACCACCAAACGCACCGCCACATTGCCTGTATCTTTGAATGTAAAACGCGGATTCTGAGCCGACGAACTGCCTTTGTTGCCAAATGTCCAATACCATGAGGCGACATCCGACGACGATTTGTCTTCAAAACTCACATCACCTTTGGCATTGCTGACAGTCTTAGGTGTAAAATCAAAGCCCGCTTTCGGACGTGCATAGACCGATAAGCCCCCCCTCAGTACAGCGTCTTTTTGGCAGCCTGATTGGGTCGTAATGGTCATTTTGACAGGATAATTCCCTTTTTTCAGATAAGTATAAGTCGGATTTAATGCCGTACTACCATTTCCATCGCCAAAATCCCATTTGATTTTGTAAGTCGAATCGAAAGGTGTTGTCAGATTTTTAAAGTTGACCTTTGCAGGTTCACACCCCTCAGTAATAGAAGCCGACATCTGCACATTGGCTGCCAAAGGTTGATAGAAAAAGGTGCGCACACTGTCGTCCGTACAACCATATTTGTTGGTCAAAGTCAGTCGCACTTGTTTCTGTCCAGTCGTTCGATATTGATACGATACTGAGGGGGTGCCATCATAGACGTACATTGTTGTGTCGCCCAAATCCCATTTCATGAATTTTATGGGCAAATAGGAATTTTTCGTTTTGTTGGTAAAAACCACAGGTGTAGCACTACAAGAGTCAAATTGAAGGCTAAAATCTGCTTTCAAACCCGAGCCAATCAAAACTTCAACGTAGGCAGAATCGTAGCAACGCTCTCCTTTGTTGAGCCACAAAATACCTTTATAGTAACCCGTATCTGGAAACGTGATTTTAGGATGCCAATCGTTGAAGCGGCGCGTTTGTCCTGCAATATTAAACTCCCAATAGAATGAGTTGATAAATTGCGTGAAACGGCTATTATTCAGCAAAGTCACCGTTGTACTATCGCATTTAGATAAGAAATACTTCTTGTCGCCTATGAAATTCGTAGAATCTGGCTCTATCAGCCGTGCTTCCGCTTTCTTGGGACACAAGACCACATTGAACTGAAAATCGCGAAAAGTACGCCCCAATAAGACGTTGCCCCGATATTCTTCCACACAAACAGACACAACAAACCCGCCATACGAGTTGGGTTTACCCGTAATCAGACCCGTCAGAGAGTCTATCTGTATCAATGGATCGCTTGCCATAGGCTTGTCATAGGGATATTGGGGGAAATAAGTGGCATATAACAAAGGTGGCGGACAATTGTAGTTTCCTGAATTCGGCGACACATAACAACCTTGGCGACCACGCTCACCGGGACTCGACAAAGCAGGGCAAAATTTATAGACCAATCTATCGCCATCTGGGTCTGTCGCTTTGTGGTCATACACCACAGGCTCATTCAAACAAACAATGGTCGGCGGATAATTATTGAAAGTTGGACTACTATTGCCCAGTCGTTGTGCTTCAGGTGTGAGTTCAACATAAAAATTTGCACCTGTCGAGCCACCTTGCACCAAATTGGTGATGGTGTTGTTGCGGCAACAACGCTGATACGTAATCATATAAGGTGCATCAATACGCTTCAAAATCAGTTCAAACTCAAAATAGCCATGAAAAACACAAATATCCGTTTGCGGTTGCAGACATTCATAGATAGGATTGGCAATCTGAATCAAAGGGGAGCGACGAACAGTTAACATGCGCAACTGGTTGTTATTGCCAACAAGTCTCCACAACTCTGGTGAGGCTGTCATGCGCTGATAAATAGCAATCGTAACCGTAGAATCTGAGTCGTTAGCAATTTGTCCATCACGTGGGAAACAGTCGTAATAAATATTGAGCTTGAACAAATATTTGTTGTTCTCGCCTTGCTGTTCGATGAACTTATAAGTCATGTCACCACCGACAATATGCGTTGCGTGCAATACTGAGGGGGGGAACAAAAGCAGCCCCCAAAAGAGTAAAAATATGTGGATTAATTTTCTCAATTGACGAAACACGTGATTTAGTTGATGAAACAGCCGATTTGGTTGACGAAAGAATTATAGTTGGAAAATGTACGTATTTTAACTTGTATTCAAAATTAAATTTAGTACAAGAAATTTTATACATAATTTTCTTCGGGGGTAAAAGTAGAAAAAAGTTTTTTTACTTTTGCCGTTGCAGTCAATTTTTAGTCAGATTTTGATTGGAAAAATTATTACAAACGAAACACCCCCTCAGTATTTTTGGATACAAAATAAAAAAAATTGCTCACAAACACGCCTCTAAATAGGGGTGCTTTAAAACCAATTCTATATGAAATACATTTTTACTCTAACCTTAAGTTGTTTGATGTTTTTCGGACTTTCTGCTCAAGAGGTTTTTCAAAAACAGCTTGGCTCAACAGGTGCAGACTACATGACAGATATGCAACGCTTGAGCGATGGTAGCTACATTGCATTAGGTTACACTATTGTCAAATCTGCAGATAGTAGCTATGCGCAATTGTTTAAATTGGATACTGCCATGAATGTCGTTTGGCAAAAAACTTTCAGTTTCAACCGTCAAATGAAGACGACTGACATTACACCTACTGCCGATGGGGGGTATCTGATTGCGGGTAGAACATGGCAAACACCCGCTGCTGCTAAACAAGGTGCTTTTGTTATCAAAACAGATGCAACGGGTACAGCCGCTTGGAGCCGTATCTTGAAGTTCGATGGTAGCGAAACAATGTTGAAAGTGATGCAAGAAGCTGACGGCACTTTGCGCTATTTTGTAGCTGGTAGTGCTACGACACATTATATTAAGGCAGCAGCAGACGGTACTCCTACAAGCAGTCCTATTGCCCCAACAAATGGTGCTTATGACTTGGTCGTGAATAAAGTGGTACGTTTGGCAGCTGAGCGTTATGCGATGTTAGGGCGATTCCAAAATACATCAGACTGTATTATGGTCTTGAATAAAGATACAATCCAATGGACACGAGAATATAATGGTCTCTTGAACGTGCCTCGCATTTTCAACTTAGGTACAGATGCTAAAGGTGATGTTTATTTCACAGGTGATTATCAAGCAGGTTCTTATGATTTACGCCAAATCATTGTCGGCAAACTCAATTATGACGGCACGCCACGTTGGAGAACAGTTTTACCGCTTATTAGAAACGGTGGTCGTGGTATTGACACGACTTGGCGTTTCACAATTGGCAATTACCTCCAATTTTCAGGACGACAAGTTTATGTATCGGGCAGTATGCTCAATGAACAGAAAGGCTTTAGCGTCGGCATGATTTCAGCATTCGATACACTAAGTACCGTTGGTGGTGGCAACAACTGGAAATGGTCACGTCAATATGGCTCACTCACAAGTGCATCCGATAGTTTTGCACGTATGTTTGTTTTGCCTAATGGGCAACTTTTGGGTGCAGGACACACAGGCTTAGGTGGCAATGTGGCAAATCCTAATTTCTATTTTGTTAAAACCGATACAGCGGGTATCAGCTCATGCAACTATGGCTCTTATTCGCCAGTTGAGCAAGTGTCAAGTGCCGCTTTGTTGGCTATTTTCCAACAATTCGTCGGTTTAGCACCTGCTTTGACCAATTTGACAACTTATAATGATGCTATTCCAACGGTGACACGTGCCACTTTGGGTGCAACCAATACCATCTGTTCTACCACTATTTGTACCGATACATCGGTTGTTGCAACCGTGACACCACTCACAGCCTGCCGTTTCGATACAGTGACAGTCGCTGCTCGTGGCGCAAGCAGCTATTTGTGGTCAAGTTTAGCTATGCCTACGTCTCGTACAGACTCAACTTTCAAAGTGGTTATTCCTGAATCGGGTACATTTACATTCCTTTTGACGGGTACACCTCGTGGTGGTTCTTGTTTTGCGGCGAAGTCCATCAATGTTAAAGTTAATCCTTTGCCATTCCCTCCAATTTCAGGTACAGGTTTAGTGCCACGCTTCTTGTGTCAAGGGGATTCCTTGACAGTCATTGGTGGGGCATCTGCAAGTACAGCCTCTGTATTCACATGGTCATCGGCAACCAATTCACCTTGGCGAGCAGGTACCTCGAGAACAAATATTATTGTCAAACCAGTGACTTTTGGCGCACATATTTACAACATCAATATCAAAGATGAAAATGGTTGTGTAAACAATGGTGAAACCACCATCATCGTACGCGACAACGTTACACCAACGGTGACATTCGACCCAATTGGTTGTCCTGGTCCAGATTTGACGTTGCGGGCGCGTGGCACGAATGAAGGTGCATCGCCTTTCTTCGATTGGTTGCTCGATGGTCAACTCATCGGCGGTCGTCGCGAATTGATATTGCCTAATGCTATTGGTAAAAAAATACAAGTGTATATGACTGTTGGCACAGACGTTTGTCCTTTAGCACCTGGCACGCGACAAGTCAAATCGCCTGTCATCACCGTCACTTGTCAAGGTGTTTCGACCAAAGACATTCCAGAAGGTGTACAAAATATCAGTGTTTATCCCAATCCTACTGAGGGGGCCTTCTCTGTCAAAATTGATTTAGAAACGTCTAAAACAGTTGGGTTCAGAGTGATGAATATGTTGGGTCAAACATTGCAACAAATCGCTCCACGCACGGTTACAGCAGGCGAAATGATTCAAGAATTTAACTTGAGTAGCGCACCTGCGGGCATTTACCTTGTCGAAACAAGATTGGATAATAAGTCAGTTATTACAAAAGTACAAGTACAATAAGTAATAGACCGACCGATATGAATGATTTTAAAACCTCGCAGCCCGCTTAGGGTTGTGAGGTTTTTTTATATTTGCATCATCAAATCGAACAATATGGAGATAATAGACTATACCCCTCAGTACAAAGAGGATTTCAAACGCTTGAATGTCGAGTGGATTTCGACCTATTTCACCATCGAACCACATGATTTAGAGCAATTGGACGACCCAGAAGGGTATATTTTGAGCAAAGGCGGCAAAATATTTTTTGCCAAAATCGAAGAGGCTATCATTGGTACTTGTGCTTTGATAAAAGTATCGGATACCAGCTACGAGCTTGCCAAAATGGGCGTATCCCCTCAGTATCAAGGTCTTGGAGCAGGTAAAAAATTGTGTTTACGCGTCATCGAAGCTGCCAAAGATTTAGGTTGTAAACATTTGTTTTTAGAATCCAACAAACGCTTGACACCTGCCTTGGCAATGTATAAAGCTTTGGGATTCAATGAAGTACCCATCGGCGACACGCCTTATGCTCGCGCAGATTTTAGAGCTGAAATGTTTTTTTGAAAAATATAAAAATGACTGCCTGCAAAAAGGTTGATAGAGATTAACTTCAAGAATCGTGGCTGCTCAACTTGTTAATTTTATCTAAATGTGTCAAAAACGATTGTTTCTCGTCTGAAAATCACTCAGTTTTGCAAGCAGAAACATACAATTGAAAATAAAAAAATTCTAAAATCTTATGAGCATATCAAAAGTATTATTGCTGGCTCTTTTATTGCCTTTGACAAACCTTTCAGCACAAAAAACGACAAAAATTAACTTCAAAATCAGTGGTTATACTGAGGGGGGGACAGTAAAATTATTAGGGAGCTTGTTCGACCAAAACTATTTGGCAGATACAGTCCGTTTGTCTCCCGATGGCAGTGCTTCGTTCACAAACGCAGAAGGTTTCAAAGAAGGTATGTATTATCTTTTGACACCTGATAAAAACAATTTTCAGTTCATCATAGCAGGTGGTGAGAATGATTTTACCCTCAAAACATCGAAAGACAACCTTGTTCTGGGTATGTCGGTCGTAGGTTCAATAGAAAATAAATTGCTCTACGACAATGCCCGCTATCAAACGGCTCTCGAAGCTAAATACAATGCTCTGTCGCAACAATTAAAAGCGGTGCAGCCTAATACCCCTCAGTATGTGGACTTATCGAATCAGCAAAAAGCATTGTTGGAAGAAAGGGATGCAAAATTGCAAACTTTGAAAAAAGAATATCCGAATGCCTTGTTCACAAAATTCAAATTAGCAGGGCAAAACCCTAAAATTCGCATGGAATACCGTGCCAATGGTTCATTAGACAGCTCTGCAACCATGTTCAACTATCGCCGCGACTGGTGGAATGATGTGGACTTTACCGATGGTCGCTTGCTGCGTACGCCTGTTTTTTTCACCAAATTGAAGCGTTATATTCAAGAGTTTACGACACAGCACCAAGACTCTCTCATTGCTGCCGCAGATTATCTTTTGCCTAAAACTTTAACCAATGATGAGTTATTCAACGCCACAGCATCATGGATTGCAAGCCAATACAAGCCAGGGCAAGCAAAAATCATGGATGGTGAAGCTGTTTATGCCCATGTTGTTTTGAAATATTTTACACCTGATAAAGTCAAAGACATTTCAAAAGAAGACCTCGAAAGTACTCGCAAACGTGCCGCTGAAATGTTGCCCAGCCTATTAGGTAAAACGGGGCAAGATGTATGGGGCGTTGACAAAAACAATCAACGTCGCAATTTGTACAGCCTCAACGCCACGTTTAAAGTTGTGTTCATCTACAATCCCGATTGTGAACACTGTCAAGAAGAAACACCTCGCCTACGTACCGTCTATGACCAATGGAAATCGCGTGGTGTAGAAGTCTTCAGCCTCGTTGCAAACGCTAAAAACCGTGAAGAATGGTTGAATTTTGGTAAAAAATACGGTGTTAACTGGACAGATGTGTACGACCCTCAACTCGAAAGCCGTTTTCACGAAAAATACTTCGTTGACATCACGCCTGAAGTTTATGTGTTGGATAAAAACAATAAAATCATAGCTAAAAACTTGAAACCCAACCAATTACCAGAACTTTTTGAAAGCGAATTGGCGAAGATGAAATAGAAGTGAAGGCAGTTGTCAGAAACAAAGGCGATGAAACCCCTCAGTAGTTTCATCGCCTTTGTTCGTAAAAAAACATACCTTTGCCTCCCAATTGCTCACCAACCTATCGCGGTGCTGCGGAAGCAGCAATGAGGAAAGTCCGAACAACGTAGAGCGCCACACCACCTAACGGGTGGGTTCTGCCGAAGGGTAGAAACAGAGAGTGTCACAGAAAATAACCGCTCCGACGTGTCGGAGTAAGGGTGAAAACGGGCGGTAAGAGCGCACGGCGTTTCGTAGTAATACGAAAGGCGGATAAACCTTGTGGGTTGAAATGCCAAATAAACCATGACGTAGCAACTTCGGTTGCCACACAGTGTTGCTCGCGCTGCATGGAGGGTAGGCAGATACAGCATTTTAGTGATAAAATGCGTAGATAAATGATAGGTAAATTGTGCCGATTTTTTCGGTGCGAGGAACAGAATTCGGCTTATCGGTGAGCAATTTTTTTCTAAAAACAAAAATCCCGCTTCCACCGAAGTGAAGAACGAGATTTTATACTTATACATAAAACTTACCGAGTTAGAGGGTGCAAACGGTCATCTTTTTGAAAAAAGAGAGACACTATCACACAAAATTTTACGCCGCAAATGACGTGCCACATCCACAAGTATCTGTCGCATTTGGATTATTAAATGCAAATCCGCGATTGTTCAGACCATCTAAAAAATCAATTTCCATGCCAAGAAGATAAATGGCGTGTGCTTTTTGCATCAAAACTTTTACTCCATTCACAACATAAATATCATCACTGTCTTTAGGCTCATCGAAACCCAAAACATAAGAAAAGCCTGAACAGCCACCGCCTTTGACACCCACGCGCAAGCCGTATTCAGCTGGTATATTTTGTTCTGAAATAATGGTTTTGAGTTGCTTGATAGCACCTGAAGTTAAGGAAATTGGCTGTGTTTTTACATTTTCTGCTACTGCATTCATTGTCAAAATATTATTTAATTACAAAATTAATCTGAATCTGAGAATTAACAAAAGGATTCTCAAAACTTCTGAAAAACAAATTTGTACCCTTTTTTGTTTAGGCTTGATAATCAATGTTTTGTCAATAAAAATTCTACGGCCAATTTATAACCCATCAAACCCATGCCAACAATTATGCCTGCGGCTTTTGCCGAAAGATAAGAATGGTGGCGAAATGACTCGCGTGCATGAACATTTGATATATGTACTTCGACAACTGGCACTTGTATGCCCGCAATGGCATCGCCGATGGCAACACTTGTGTGTGTCAAACCGCCTGCATTGAACACGATACCGAGATAATCATTGTCGAAACCTACTTCGTGTAGTTTATCAATCAAAACACCTTCATGGTTCGATTGTAGATATTCGATGGATACTGAGGGGTAGTTTTTGCGCAAAATATCGAGATAATCTTCAAACGTTGCGCTACCATAAATATGTGGTTCGCGTTTACCCAAAAGGTTCAAATTAGGTCCATTTAAAATAAGTATCTTCATATTGCCTATTTTTGCGGCAAATGTAGTAGTTGTTTTCGGTAAAAACCGTTATTTCGTCCATCCAATCATTGTAAAAAGTTTAAAATATGCAAAACAAACAAATCCGCCTTGCAGCGCGCCCAATCGGAAATCCAAAAGACACTGATTTTCAATTGACTATCGAAGAACTCCCCCTCCTCAGTACCAATGATGTTTTGGTGGAAGTGCATCAACTCTCACTTGACCCAGCTATGCGTGGCTGGATGAACGCAGCACGCTCTTATATTCGTCCTGTCGAAATCGGCGAAGTTATGCGTGCAGGTGGCGCAGGAAAAGTGATTGCGTCCGAAAACCCCAAATTTGCTGTAGGCGATTTTGTAACAGGTAGCCCGAGCATTCAGCAGTATTGGTTGGCAAAAGAAGGTAAAGGCGTTACGAAAATTGACACACGACTTGCCCCACTCAGTATTTGGCTTTCGACACTCGGCATGACAGGTATGACAGCCTATTTCGGTTTGCTCGATATTGGTGAAGCGAAAGAAGGCGATGTAGTGGTTGTATCTGGTGGTGCAGGTGCTGTGGGTTCAGTTGTGGGTCAAGTGGCTAAAATCAAAGGCTGTCGGGTGGTCGGCATTGCTGGTGGACAGGACAAAGTAGATTATATGCTCAACGAACTGGGTTATGATGCAGCTATTGACTATCGCGCAGGCAATCTGCGAACAGCTTTGCGCAAAGCCTGTCCAGAAGGTATTGATGTTTATTTTGATAATGTCGGTGGTGAAATTTTAGATACCTGCTTGAGTATGTTGCGCATGAAAGCCCGAGTCGTCATCTGCGGAGCCATTTCACAATACAATGCGACTGAGGGAGTATCAGGTCCTAAAAATTACTTATCCCTTTTGGTCAATCGCGCTAAAATGGAAGGTTTCGTCGTTTTTGATTATGCGTCTCGTTATGCAGAAGCCGCAATGGCAATGGGTCAATGGCTACGCGAAGGTAAAATGAAATCGAAAGAACACATCGTTGAAGGCGGAGTTGAAGATTTTTTACCAACTTTGATGACACTCTTTGAAGGCGATAAAATTGGCAAATTGATTTTGAAATTGGTTTGATTTCTAAAATAAATTGGCTAATTTTGCCTAAATCGAAGCGATATTACTATCAGAAAACAAACATTTATGCCTAAAAAAAACAAACATACGCCTATCGGGAAGTCGGAACAAAACGTTTATGAAGGAAATCTTTATGATAAGATTTTTAAAGAGAATGCGGAAGAGATTTTCATGCCCTTAGTTGAAGCAAGATTAGGTATCAAGATAAAAAAGTTTATCGCTCTGCCTACAAAAATGCAAACAACAACAGAACCTTAGCACGATTAAGAAAAATAGAAGATTTAACTTTAAAAATTGCTGAAGAAATGCCAATAACTTATGACATCGAAACAGATTATTTCTACAAAAAAGGCATCGAAAAAGGTATGTCAGCAAAAGACCACGAATTGAAATACCATTTCGTTGTCAGTCTTTTAGAAAACACCGATTTTGATGACAATAAAATCGCACTCATTGCAGGCGTTGAGTTCGATTTCGTGGCTAAAATTCGTGAAAGTTTGATAAAAAAATCAGATGCGGCTAATCAATAGCTCTAAAATCAGTCTGTGGCTCTTATCATTGACTTTTGTTTTCTTGTCACAAAGCAAGATGATGGCTCAAATGACCGTCCAATTGTCTTTTGAGAGTGCCACAGACTCTATTCTTTTTTATAAAATAAATCCCAATTTCATCTCGACAGCGTCAGATTCTATTGAAGTTCGCAAAATACTGAGGGGGTGTTTGCAGCAACTTCATACTCAATCTTTTTTAGAATCGGCGATTGACTCTCTCGTTTTTTCACCTAAAAAATACAAAGCCTATCTGCACATCGGTCAGTCCTACAAGTGGGCAAAATTGCGCAATGGCAATATCAACACCAACTATTTGTCGCAAGTAGGTTATCGTGAACGGCTTTTCGATAACAAGCCTTTCTCACCTAAAGAACTTGCTGATTTAGAACAAAAACTTCTGAATTTTGCAGAAGATACAGGTTTTCCATTTGCGCAAGTGTGGTTAGATAGTATCGCAATCACTCACTCGACCGTTTCTGCATCTTTGATGATGCAAACAGGGCAAATGTTTCGATTTGACAGCATTGAGTTGTCTGGTTTTGTGAAAATCTCGTCGCGTTTTTTAGAAAATTATTTAGACATCAAAAAAGGCAGTCTTTTTAGTCGAACCAAAACCTTAAAAATATCAAATCGGCTCAGTGAGTTGCCTTATCTGATGCTCAAAAAGCCACCAATTGTGAGGTTTACTGAGGGGGGGCATTCTGTGGTTAATTTATTTTTAGACAATCGGAAAGCATCTCGTTGGGATTTTCTGGTGGGGGTGCAACCGACGACGCAGCCCGATGGGTCACAAAAATTTGGTATCACCTTTAACGGAACGGCGGATTTTCAGAATATTTTTGGCGTTGGCGAACGCATTTTTGCCAATTTTGAAAACCTGCGTCCGCAATCGCCTCGGCTTAATTTGAAGGTTTCCTATCCTTATATTTTGAATTTGCCTTATGGTTTTGATGGTGCATTTGATTTGTACAAAAGAGATTCGACTTATATCGAAACTCATGCTAATGCGGGTGTGCAGTATCTATTGAGTGGCACGGATTATTTGAAATTGTTTTGGCAAAATTATACTTCTAATAATTTGATTGTCAATAAAATACAAATTCTTCAAACACGCCGCCTACCTTCTACGCTCGATGTTTCGACTCATACATTGGGTTTAGAATTTCAAAAACAGCAACTCGACTATCGCCTCAATCCACGTCGCGGGTGGTTCGTTTTACTGAGGGGGGGCGCGGGTATTCGCAATGTGCGTCCCAATAGTGATATTTTAGATATAAAAGACGCGAGTTTTGAGGGAAAAGCACTCTATGATACGGTTAGTTTGCGCAGTTTTCAGTATCGTTTGGACAATAAAACAGAGTTTTACGCGCCTATTTTGAAGAGAAGTACCTTTAAAATAGCTTTGACAAGTGGTTGGTTATTCACGTCATCACCTATTTCACAGAATGAGCAATACCGCATTGGCGGCAACCGATTACTGAGGGGGTTCGATGAGGAGAGTCTTTTCGCCACACGCTATGCCGTTGGAACGCTCGAATATCGTCTTTTGATTGGGCGAAATTCTTTTTTGTACGCTTTTGGCGATATTGGGTATGTTGAAAATAAAACGAGAACCGCGCAAACCACAGATACACCGCTGGGTTTTGGCACGGGTATTACGTTTGAAACAAATGTCGGCTTATTTGGTGTGACTTTGGCTGTGGGTCGTCAACAAAATAATCCCATTGATTTTCGGAACGTGAAAACGCATTTTGGCTATGTCAGTTTGTTTTAGCACACTAACTGTGAGGCAAAAACGAAAATAAAAACCATTCAATTCCATAAAATCACACAAATACTCATTCAAAAAACACCTCAATTACCCTAACTTTGCCCTGTGGATACGCTAACTCAACTCATCGAACGCTATCGGACATCTCCGAAAGTAAAGCAAATTGCTGATATTTTACAGAAAACCGACGCACCGACTCGCCTGCAACTCAACGGGCTGATGGGCGCGCAAGAGTCTTTTGTACTGACGGGTGCTTACCTCAATGCGCCGCAACCTTACCTCATCGTTGCCATTGACAAAGACGAAGCCGCTTATTTACAAAATGACTTGCAAAGTCTTTTGACCACCAAAACTGTTCATTATTTGCCCGATTCGTTCAAAAGACCGACGTATTTTGAAGAAATCAACGCCAATAATGTGCTGCAACGAACTGAAGTGATTGACAAATTGGCGCAATCAACGGCACAAGGCGAGGTCATTGTCACTTATCCAGAGGCTCTTTTTGAGAAAGTGGTGGCCCCTCAGTATTTGGACGAAAAACGGATTTCAATCACAGTAGGCGAAAACTTCGATGTGGATTTTGTTGCCGAATTATTGGTGGACTTTGGTTTTTTGAGGGTGGATTTTGTGTATTCGCCTGGGCAATTTTCGATTCGTGGTGGCATTGTGGATGTTTATTCCTACGGCAATGAATATCCATACCGCATCGAATTGTTTGATATTGAAGTTGAATCCATCCGCACATTCGACCCGACTACACAGTTGTCGCAACAAAAAATCAGGTCGGTCAATATCGTTCCAAACATCAACACGCGGTTTGAACGCAATCAAAAAACGTCTATTTTCTCCATTTTGCCCGAAAATACAGTCATTTTCTGCCATGATTTTGAGAATATTATTGACCGTTTGCAAATCTGCTTTGACAAAGCGGAAGCCTTCGGCGAAAAATTGCGCTACGAAACCGATGAAGAGATAAAAGAAATTTTCAGAGACCGTGCGTTCATTCGCCCGACGGAAGTGATAGAAGATGTCAAGGCGTTGCACATCGTTTTACTGAGGGGGGGCAAAACGGCTCATGCGAATGTCAAAATTTCTGAAAAAATTGATTTCAACGCCAAGCCACAGCCTTCGTTCAATAAGAATTTCAACCTTTTGATTCACAATTTGCATGAAAATGAAGCCTCAAAGTTGAAAAACTACCTTTTCACGGACAATGAAAAACAGATGAATCGCCTGTTTTCTATCTTCCATGATTTGGGTTCAAAGACGAAAGTTGAGCCGATTTTGAAAGCCATTCGCGAAGGTTTTATTGATTTAGAATTAAAAGTTGCTTGTTATACCGACCATCAGATTTTTGAACGTTTTCATCGCGCCCGCACCCGACAAGGTTTTTCGAGAGAACAATCGTTGAATCTGCGGATGCTCAAAGAACTGCAAGCGGGCGACTTTGTGACGCATATTGACCACGGCGTAGGCAAATTTTCGGGCTTAGAAAAAATAAACATCAACGGGCAGATACAAGAAGCGGTGCGTTTGGTCTATTCCAACAACGATTTGCTGTATGTCTCCATCAACTCTTTGCACAAAATAGCGCGATTCGTCGGCAAAGACGGCACGCCACCCAAACTCAACCGCATCGGTTCGGATGCGTGGCAAAACCTCAAAAAAGCCACCAAAAAGAAAGTCAAAGACATCGCAGCCGAACTCATCAAACTCTACGCAGCACGCAAAGCGGCAGGCGGTTTTGCCTTTCCGCCCGACAATTATCTGCAAAATGAGTTGGAAGCCTCGTTTATGTACGAAGATACGCCCGACCAAGCCACCGCAACAGCCGATGTCAAAGCCGATATGGAACGCTCGTATCCGATGGACAGATTGGTGTGCGGCGATGTGGGTTTTGGCAAGACAGAAGTGGCACTTCGCGCCGCTTTCAAAGCTGTGACTTCGGGCAAACAGGTCGCTATCCTCGTGCCGACCACGATTTTGGCGATGCAACACTACAAAACTTTCAGCGAGCGATTAGGTGTATTTGGCGCAACGGTGGACTATATCAACCGTTTCCGCACCACCAAAGAGAAAAAAGAGGTGATGGAAAACACCAAAATCGGCAAAGTAGATGTTTTGATTGGCACGCACGCCATTTTGAATAAAGACATGGAATTCAAAGACTTAGGTTTGTTGGTGATTGACGAAGAGCAAAAATTTGGTGTCGCCGCCAAAGAACGCCTCCGCAAATTCAAAGTCAATGTGGATACTTTGACTTTGACCGCTACGCCGATTCCACGCACCTTACAGTTTTCGCTCATGGCGGCTCGCGATTTGTCCATCATTCGCACGCCACCGCCCAACCGTCAGCCGATACAAACCGAAGTTTGCGTTTTCAACGATGAATTGATAAAAGAAGCGATTTACAAAGAAACCAATCGCGGTGGACAAGTCTTTTTTGTGCATAATCGCGTCTCGTCGCTGCCCGACATGGTGACTTTACTGAGGGGGCTTTGTCCAGATATTGACATCACTATGGCGCATGGTCAAATGCCGCCCGACGAATTAGAACAAACTTTGGTGGCGTTTATTGAGCGCAAATACGATGTGTTGGTGTGTACCAACATCATAGAAACGGGGCTTGACATTGCGAATGCAAACACGATGATTATCAATCATGCCGATAAATTTGGCTTGTCCGATTTGCACCAATTGCGTGGACGAGTCGGCAGGTCGAACAAAAAAGCTTATTGCTACCTGTTCAGTCCCCCCCTCAGTGTCTTGACTCCCGAAGCCCGTTTGCGCTTGCGGACCTTGGAGGAATTTACGGACTTGGGCGACGGTTTCAATATTGCCATGCGCGATATGGATATTCGAGGAGCGGGCAACTTGTTGGGCGGCGAACAATCGGGTTTTATCGCAGATGTGGGCTACGAAACCTATCAAAAAATCCTCGACGAAGCCATTATGGAGTTGAAACAATCAGACTTCAAAGAACTATTCAAAGAGGAATTGGAAAAGAAAAACACCTACGTCACCGATGTTTCGATTGACACCGACATCGAAATGCACATCCCCGATGAGTACGTCTCAAACACCCAAGAACGCCTCAACCTCTACACCCAACTCGACGAAATCGAAAACGAAGCAGGCATCGAAGCCTTCGCCGCGATGCTCAAAGACCGTTTCGGCAAAATCCCGCTGCAAGTCGAAGAACTTTTCGACGGTTTGCGCTTGCGTTGGGCAGCCAAAGAGTTGAGCTTCGAGCGCATCGTTTTGAAAAATAACAAATTGCAAGGCTTTTTTGTCGGCAATCCGCAATCGCCTTTTTATGAAAGTGCGCAATTTCAGAAAATTATGAAGTATGTGTTGTCAGAAGGCAAAACCAAACAGATGTCGTTCAAACAATCGCCCAAACACTTCATCTTTATCCGAGAAAATGTCAAAACCTTGAACGGGGCGCGGAATATTGTGGAAATACTGAGGGGTGTCGCGCTCAATCAGAAGCAGAAATAGGGAAGAAACGTCATCGAGGTTCGAAACCTCGACGACGTTGAATAATAAACAACCACACGAACAGAGAAAACAGCCGCACGAACGGAGAAAACAGCCGCACGAACAGAAAAAACAACCACACGAACGGAGAAAACAGCCGCACGAACGGAGAAAACAGCCGCACGAACAGAAAAAACAACCACACGAACGGAGAAAACAACCACACGAATCGAAAAAACAACCACACAAACAGAGAAAACAGCCACGCGAACAGAAAAAACAACCACGCGAACAGAAAAAACAGCCGCGCGAATCGAAAAAAAACGAAAAAACCCTTATAAGTGATTGTTTTTCAATATTTTATATTAGCTTCGTTGGAAATAAAAAAATCGTCGTCGAGGTTCGAACCTCGACGACGTTGAATTCGCGACGACGTTGAATTCGACGTCGTTAAATTCTAATACAATAAAAAACATACAATTATGAAAACCAACACCAATTTCATGCAGCCCGAATATTACTACCACATCTACAATCGAGGCATCAATGGCGAAACCTTATTCAAACAAGAAAGAAATTTTGATTATTTTCTACAACAGTACGCCAAATACATCGAACCCATTGCCACGACTTATGCCTATGTTTTGATGGGCAACCACTTCCATTTTTTGATTCGGATAAAGGAGGAAAAAACGATACGCCAAAACCTATCTGCACAAGACGACAAACGGACAGAATGGATTGTCAGCAACCAATTTGCCAAATTGTTCAACAGTTATGCCCAAGCGATAAACAAACAAGAAAAACGAACAGGGGCTTTATTTGAAGAGGCTTTTCGGCGGAAACCTGTGGGTACTGAGGGGTATGCGGCTCAAGTCGTTTATTACATTCACCACAATCCGCAAAAACATAAATTCGTCACCGATTTCAAAACCTATCCCCATTCTTCGTATCCTGCTTTTGTGCGGCAAGGGCAAACGCGCATCCCGCGCGAAGAGGTTTTTGATTGGTTTGGTGGTCGAGCCTTCTTTTTGGCTTATCATCAGGATTCGCGTGGTTTTGATGAAGCATGGTTTGAGGCGTGTTGGATTGAAGGGGATTGAAAGATTGGAATAAAAAGGCGATTAAATAAAAACAACAGTGGCGTAAAAAACTATCGTCATCGTAAAAAAAACGTCATCATCGTAAAAAACCATCGTCATCGTAAAAAAACGTCATCGCCGTAAAAAACCATCGTCGAGGTTTCAAACCTCGACGATGTTATGTAACTTTACTGCCCTATATAAAACCTTAAACCCTCGTTATTCATCCAATAAATCCACCTAAAAAATGTCCGAACTCGCCTTAAAATTGATAGCCGAAGCCAAAGAAACCCGCGCCACCCGCCTCGACCTCGGCAATTGTGGACTTACTGAATTGCCTGACGCATTGTTTGAATTGACTTGGTTGGAGGAGTTGATTTTGGGTGGCTATGAATCGAAAAATGAAGGAGAGGAAAACAATATTCAAACCTTTAATCGAAACATAAAAAAACTGATAGAGCTAAAAAAGCTGTATGCAAGCAAACAAAAAGATTTAAGTGATTTAAGTCCATTGAAAGATTTGATAAATTTACAACTGCTTTACATTGATTCTAACCAAGTAAGTGATTTAAGCCCTCTGAAAGATTTATTTAATTTAAAAGAACTTGATGTTTCTTTGACCCAAATAAGTGATTTAAGTGCTTTGAAAGGTTTAATAGAATTACAATATCTATCAGTTCTTTCTACCCAAGTAAATGACTTGAATCCATTAAAAAATTTAACTGAGTTGATTGGGCTTTCAATTTATTCAACTCTTGTAAGTGATTTAAGTCCCATAGAAAATTTATTTAAATTGGAAGCACTTATTGTATCATCAACAAAAGTAATCGATTTAAGTCCATTAAAAGATTTAACACAATTAAGGAGGCTAAATATTTCCTCTACTCTTGTGAGTGATTTAAGCCCTTTAAAAGGTTTAACAAAATTAAATACAATTTATGCAGCTTCAACTCAAGTAAGCAATTTAATAGCTTTAAAAGATTTAAAATTCTTGGAAGTGCTTTTAGTTGCTTCAAATAAAATAAACGATTTAAGTCCCTTGAAGAATATAATTAAAAGTGGTGTACCCGTTAAATTATCTAATGAATGGCATCAAGGTCCAGGCATCTACGTCAAAAACTGCCCCTTAGACAAATCCCTAATCGCCGCAATCAAAAAAGGTAACAAAGCCGTCCTCAATTATTTCAACAAACCCAAACAAAGGCTTTTTGAAGCCCGCGTTTTGATACTCGGCGAGCCGAGAGCAGGTAAAACGACTTTGCGTCGAAAACTGAAAAGCGTGGCTGCCCCGATGCCCACAAACGCGGAAAGTACCAAAGCCTTTGAAGTAGAGATAGAACCTTACAAATGCGATATTGAGAAAGACGGAGAGCGCAATAAATTGACGTATCATTTGTGGGATTTTGGCGGACAGGATTATTATCGCTTGTTGCATCAGCTTTTTGTGGCGGAACAATCCGTTTATATCATCGTTACGGATACCGACCGCAACAAAAACGAAGAGGAAATTGATTTTTGGTTGGAAACCATTCAGCGATTGGGCAAAGACAAAAATGGGAAGTATGGTCCCGTCATTTTGTTCCAAAACCCTAAAACGCAGCGAGAAGGCAGCGATTTTGTGGATTTGAAAAAACGGTATCCTTTCTGGAAACAGGGCGAACAATTCGTTATCAATCTCAATGCTTTGGATGAGAAGAATACTGTCCGAAAGGACTCCTTAGGAGAGGGGATCTATGATAAAAAACAATTGGACAAATTCAAACGCTTCAAAACCTATTTGGAAGAAAGTTTTTGCCAACTCGACCACATCGGTAAAGAAATGCCAACGCAATGGATTAATGTGCGAAAAGGTTTAGTCAAATATGAAAAGGAGAATTGGATAAGCGTAGAGGCTTTTAATAAAGTCTGTACGTCGAAACACATTACAGATGCACAAGAGCAAGAAGATTTATTGGATATATTCCATACTTTGGGCTATGTGCTGCATTACAAAGATTCGGCTTTGCGCGGCATGGTCATCTTGAACCGCGAATGGGTAACTGATGCCTTGTATCGGGTTTTGGACGACGAAACTGTTAAAAAGAATCGCGGTTGGTTCAAAAAAGAAGATGCTGACACGATTTGGCACGAAGCCCGCTACAAAAACCGCACACATGAACTGTTGGCTTTGATGTCGGAGTTCAAATTGAGTTATTACAATCCTGCTTCTCAAAAATACATCGTGCCTGCCAAATTGCCCGAAGATACTGAGGGGTTGCCGACATGGGAAGCCGAACAAAGTGTGCGCCTGCATTTGCAATACGATTGGATGCCCCGCGCTGTTCCGACGCAATTGATTGTCTCGCTGCACAACGATATTGTCGCTTTAGACAATGGCGAACAATGGATTTGGCGCAAAGGCGCGGTTTTAGACGGACGGCATCTGGGTTTAAAAGATGTTCAAGTCCAAATTGAAGACAATTGGCGTGAGAATAAAATCGAAATCACCGCCAAAGGCACACACAGCGAACTCTTGATTCGGACGATTATGCGGAATTGGCGCGAAGTCAATCAACCTTTTGAAGACAAAGTAACCGTCTCGAAGATTGTTTTGTGTGCTTGCGAAAAATGTCAATCGGCACGCACACCGTTTGAATTTGAATACGAAGACGTTTTGGAAGCCAAAGAAGCCGACGATACTTTGAAATGCAATAAGTCACGCAAAGAGTTTACGGCAGCCGATATACTGAGGGGTCTGTTTGATGAGACGACGCAATTGGCAGATTTAGCTTTGTCAAAAGGCGTTCGTTCCGAACTTTTGGATTTTATTGCCGATGGACAAATAGAAAGAGCCTTTGATGCCTTGCCCAATACGGGCGACATCGCTCTATTGAAATCACGCTATCAAGATTTGACAAAAGCCAATAATAGCGGAGTGCTTAGTTTTGAAGAACACAAAAGAGAAATGATTAAAATAACGAAATCTTTGATTGATTATCTGAGTTCAAGCCGCAAAGAAGGATTTGGAAAAGGACATCGTGGTTTGTTTTTGGGGGAAGAATAAGGTTTTTATTCTATCGCCGCTTCTGTTTATTACACTATGGCAAAATAGGCATTTCAATCATCTAATATCTCTAAATAATTCCTTCACTTTTTGAATTAATAAGGCTTTATCCATTAATTTAGTACTGTAATCAGCAACTAAGGTTGGCGAAAGATTGCGCCTAAGCGCATATTCGACCACTTCATGGTCTTTGTTTTTGCAAATCAAAACACCGATACTTGGGTTTTCGTGGGCTTTTTTGACATCGGTATCCAGTACTTCCAAATAAAAATTCATTTGACCGATATAAGAAGGTTCAAATTCTTCAATTTTGAGGTCAAAGGCGACCAAACAACAGAGTTCTCGATGATAAAATAAAAGGTCAACGCGGTAATCTTTCATACCGACGGGCAAACGATATTCTTCACCAACAAAGACGAAGTCTTTTCCTAACTCTAAAATAAAATCTTTCAATTGACCCAATAAGGCGTGTTTCAAATCCTTTTCTGAATGTTTGTCAGGGATATGCGCAAATTCAAAAATATAGGAATCTTTAAAAACATTAGACACATCTCGCGGATAATTGTCCAAAGACGGCGGCAAAAGTTGATTGGCAATGAGGCTGCGTTCAAAATAGCTGGTTTTCAAGTGGCGACGCAATTCTCTGTAATTTAACTTCTCTTTCAATGTGAGTTTAAGATAAAACTCGCGTTCTTCCATTGTTTTGGTTTGACTCAAAATTTCAAGATTATGAGTCCAGCTCAATTGTGTCGGCAATGCCGACACAAATTCAAAATCAGTATATGCCAGATAAAACTGTCTCATCCGATAGATACCCCGCTTACTGAAATTGCTCAAACTTGGGTCTTTACTTTGTAAAAAAGCAGATAGGTTTTTAACCGTGCCTTCGCCCCACTCACTGACCTCTAATTTTTGTTGAACAAACTGCCCAACAGTCCAATACAAAATAATTTGTTCGCTGTTGACCGACTGCAATGCTTTGATTCTGGCATTTCTGATAAGGTCAAAAATATAGTCGAATTGTTCTTGTAAAAGCATAGTTTAAAACATAAGTATTTGAGAAACAAATTGATATTTGCTAAAAGAGGTGATAATTCCTTTGATGCTTGTTTTATTCAACAAATCTGATGTTAAAAACCTTATTGTCCAAGCTTTTAAAAACATAAAGTTTTTAAAGATATTGCTTTGGGTTTATAAAGTAGGGAATGAATTAGGCTATTCTTTTATAAAGAAAATACTGAGGCGGGTGTTTTTTGTTTAAATTTACCCCATCATTCTCTTGTTTCCGTCAACGCTTTAAGTCCCCGTACTCGTATGATACAAAAGGGAAAAGCTGCTTTCTTTGAGCAATTCAAATTATTTTTGAACTTTTGTAAAAACGAACTACTTTTGTAAAAAAACAATTAAAAATGAGACTTGTATTAAATATTGAAGACCACCGCATTAACTTCTTTTTGGAGTTGCTCAACAGTTTAGATTTTGTTGCTATCGAGAAGGATGCACCAGAATTGACACTTGCCGAGAAGCAATTTATTGACAATCGGCTATTGCACCATGCTCAAAATAAGGATAAATCCATTCTTTGGAGCGATTTGAAATTACAACTTGAAAACGAATGACCTATAAAATCCGTTTTTCCCAATTGGCTTCTGATGATTTGACAGAAGTTTTAGGTTGGTACAAAGAGCAAAACATTGAAGGACTACACAAACGCTTTATCGAAGCCTTATCAAAAGTATTGAAACGATTGGAAAATAACCCTCAATCTAACCCTATTGTCCACAATAATGTCCGACAGGCTTTACTCAAAAAGTTCCCTTACAAAGTGCTTTATACTTTCGACAACGCTGTTGTTGAGGTACTCATCATAGCTGTCATTCACCAAAAACGCGACCCTAAAATTTGGCAAGGTCGGACATAGACTCCTCCTTAAAAGAGTGATGCAAAATTTTGATTATTAATCTTATGAAAAAAGTACCACCTATACTGAGGGGGTGTCTTTTTGTTTAAATTTGCTCATTCATTCTCTTGTTTCCGTCAACGCTTTAAGTCCCCGTACTCGTATGATACAAAATGAAAAAGACGCTTTCTTCGCGCAATACGCCCATAATACAGACAACGCTGCTTTAGAAATCATTTGGCAAGCCAAAGAAACCCGCGCCACCCGCCTCGACCTCGGCAATTGCGGACTTACTGAACTGCCTGAAGTACTAATCGAGATGTGGTGGGTACAAGATTTGAATTTAGCAGAATTAGATGAAAAGCCAGCAAATAATAATGAAATAGATTTTAAACTTGAAAAAAATAGGAAAATATTGAGGAATATGCCTCAACTTAAAGTATTAGATTTACATGGAAATGGCATTGACGATATTTCTTTTTTACAAGACTTAAAACAATTAACTTATTTGGATTTAAGTGTAAATGAAATTAGTGATATTTCTTTTTTGCAAAACCTAAAACAACTTTCTTATTTAGACTTAGCTGCAAATAAAATAAATGATTTTTCTTTTTTACAGAATTTAACTCAATTAATCCATTTAGATTTGAGTGATAATCAATTACCTCCAAATGGGATTAATAATTTTTCTTTTTTACGGAACTTAGCCCAATTAACTGAGTTAGGTTTGATAGGAAATCAATTAGTTGACATTGCTTTTTTGGAGAATTTAAATCAATTAACGTCTTTAGATTTATCAGCTAATGAAGAACTTAACGATATTTCTTTTTTGCAAAATTTGACTCGTTTGGAACATTTGAATTTGAGTGATAATCGAATTAATGATATTTCTTTTTTACAGAATTTAAGCCAATTGACTACTTTGGATTTATCTTTCAATGATGGACTTTGCGATATTTCTGTTTTGCGAAATTTAGTGAAACTAATTGATTTAAGCTTAATTGCCAATGAAATTTCTGACATATCTGTTTTAGCAAATTTGGAGCAACTACAAATATTAGAATTACAGGACAATGAAATCTCAGATATATCTATTCTACAAAATTTAAATAAATTATCTTCATTATGGTTAGCAAGAAATCCCATTGTATACATCCCAAAAGAAATCTTCCACCAAGAGAATTGTACCAACGACTTAAAAGCCTATTGGCAAGACCTAAAACAAAGCCAAACCATCCAAAACAACCAACTAAAAATCATGTTCCTCGGCAACGGCTGCGTTGGTAAAACAACGCTGCTGCATTGGTTTTTGGACAACGAATTTAAAGATTTGAGTCTTGAAGACGGGCGGACACACGGCATTATCATTCAGCCCTATAAATTCAAAGACAGCGATGTCTTGGCTCATTTTTGGGATTTTGGTGGGCAAGAAGTGTATCATGCGACGCATCGGTTGTTTTTGGGTCGGCGCAGTCTCTATCTATTGGTCTGGACAACCGAGTCGCCCGATGCCGTACACGAAGAAAGACACCCTCCACAGTATTGGCTCGATATGATAGCCGATATTGGCGGCAATGAGCGCAGTCGGGTGCTGATTGTGCAAAATCTGTTTGACGGACAAACCGAGCGCAATATCCTCACCGATGCCGAACGGCAAGACTACGAAAAACGTGGTTTGGACATTACGACGTATTGCATCAATGCCAAAACGGGTGTGAAAATCAAGTCTTTGAAATCCGCTATCGAAGAAGAAGCCGAACAATTGCTTAAAACAAATATCGAAGAACTACCGACATCGTGGGTGAATATCCGCAAAGCCGTTGCCGATAAACGTTTAAAAAAAGACAAAACATTGGCGTGGGCAGAGTTTGAAAACATCTGCCGTGATTGTGAATTAACAACCGACCCCTCAGTAATTCTCGGTTATTTGCACCGTGCGGGCGAGTTGTTTCATTACCACAATCAATTCGATAATCAAATCATTCTTGACCAAGAGTGGGTGTTGAAAGCCGTTTATGCTGTCCTCAAACGCGATAGAATCGAGCGGTACAAAGGTGTTTTCACATTAGAAGACCTAAAAGAATTTTGGCAAAAAGACAATCCCAATCTGACCGACAACGAAGCCAACATCTTTCTCAATTTCATGTTGGCGAATAAAACGATGTTTTATACTGAGGGGGGCTATCAAGGCAACGAGAAGAATCCTGAGTTTGTCGTACCGCAACTTTTGCCCACTGACAAGCCGAAAATGCACAACCTTTGGCAACGCATAACCGATAAGACGCGCCACCGCATCCAATACGCTTTTTTGCACCGCGACATTATCGAGCGTTTCATTGTCGCCACCGCGCATCTGAGCAAAAACAAAGACTATTGGCGCAATGGTTTATTCATTGAGTACGCCCACGACGAAGCAATGATTGAAGTTGTGAATGATGACAAAGACGGCAAAACAAAATACATCCACATCGAATGTACAGGCACAACCCAAGCCGAACTCCTCAAAACGATTCGAGAAGAATTTAACAAGATTCGGACTTTGGATAAAGCAAAAGAATACCGTTTCTCAAATGGCAATTGGGTACAAATAACAGGAGAAATGATTTATCGCGCTGAGTATATGGGCGGATTTAAAGAGAAAGCACCTATCTTTGACTTTAATAAAAAGAATCCTATTTTATTACAATCAACAACGAAAAACAGTATGAAACAATATTTGCTCGACCTTCTCTCCGAAGGTAAACTTAAAGAAGTTTTTGCCGAAATAAAGAAATTTGCTGATACCCAAAGTAGCTATTTCACAGACCCGCTTGTGTTATTGCAAAGCCGTTATAATCGCAATGAAAGAGAAAATGAGGCGGGTTTGAGTGACCCAAGAGAATACAAAATTGAACGCAATCGGATTGAAAACTCTGTAAAGTCACTGATTGATAGTGAGTTTGATGAAGGGAAAGCTCCTAAGTCACCGAAAGTAGAGCCTCAACCTGCACCGCAACCAGAGAAGAAACCTAATACTGAGGGGGGAGGTAGTACTTCTGCTTCAACTATGCCCAAAGTGTATTTTTCTTACGCATGGAATGACAAAGACAATCCTGAAAGAGAAGCCATTGTTGAAGATTTATATCAAAATCTTAAATCCGCTGGCTTTGATGTGCGTCGGGATAAAGAAGATGCAGGTTATCGCGCTTCTATTCGCAATTTCATGCAAGAAATAGGTCAAAGCGATTGTATTATCGTGGCTATCAGCGACAAGTACCTCAAATCAGAGAATTGTATGTTCGAGATGTATGAGATTTATCGTAACTCGAAATTAGATAAAGGCGCTTTTTATGATAAAATTTTTCCCATTCGGGTTGAAAGCATCGCATTGAATAAACCAAAGGTGCTAATGGATTACTTCAAATTTTGGGAAGAAAAAGAAAAAGAATGGGCAGAGTTGATAGATGCTTTTGGCAAACGTATCACATCTGAACAACAGGAACAATACCGTCGAGTGAAAGAAATCGCCCACGAATTAGGCGACTTCTTAGCTTTTTTAAACGATATGAATGCCAAATCAAAAGATGAGCTTTCCAAAAACAATTTTGAAGAGATAAAAAAAGCGATTATAGAAAAAGCGAAGTAAACGCCGACGAGGTTTCAAACCTCGTCGGCGTTACGTTACGTCGGCGTTACGCTATATTCGGCGTTACCTTATATTTTACGTTGGGGTTATTCAATTTAAAAAAAATAATTTAATTTTTAAGAAATACGTAACAAGCGAACAAATTGTCCGTTTGCATATATGTAAGCGTAGCCATAGGTTACTATTTCTTAACAAATTAAATTAATAAAATCAATGACTCAAGACCAAAGTAGCAAGTACGACATGTACCAACGCGCCATTAAGTTGTGCAACGACAATCCCGACATAGTCGCACTCAATCCTGCTTTCAAAGAAGACAAAGAGGTTTTGGAAGCCTTGTTGCCCACAATGAATCAACTCTCCAAAAGCATTAATGCAGGTAATGCACACGCTGTCAATAAGAAAAACATCAAAGACAAGATGATTGAGGCAGGTTTGGATGTCTGCACCAATCTGAAAGGGTATGGCAAAAAAGTAGGTGACGAGGCTATTATCAAGATGAGTGACTACTCCAAAACCTCACTCTGCAAAGGGAAGGAGAATGAAGTGTTGGAGCGTTGCCAAACCATTGCCGACAAAGCCCGCGAGTTGTTGTCCGAATTGATTGCCAAACGCGGTATGAAAAAAGCTCTTTTGATGACTTTTGAGGATTTGATTCAGCAATACAACGATATAAAACCCGAACCACGCAGTGCTGTGCAAGAAAGGTCAACGCTGATAGAAAAATTGAATGCGGAATTTAAAAAAGCGGATGAGGCTTTCGCGTTGATGGTGAGCAGTGCCGTCAATATGAAAGGAGAAGCGGATGATTTTTTGAAGCGTTTTGAGAAGGCGATTGTCATCATTGCACCCAAAACGTCTGCGACAAAAATTAATTTTGTTGTCGAAAACAGTGTGACAAAAGAAAATATCGTAGAATACAAAGTCGAAAGTGACATCATCAATGTGACTCGAACGCCTACTGCGGCTCGTTCTTTGGTGATGTCGTTGCCACCACAAAAGAAAGCTCAGAAGGGGCAGAAAGGTGAAAAAAAAGAAAAAAAAGCGGGTACTGACTTTACAATAACGAGTGACGGGTTTGAACCTGTGGTTCTGACGGCTCAAAAAATCAAACGGGGAAAAATCAACACTATTAAAGTGGCGATGGTGCCTATTTCAGCGATGTGAATCAGGTTTTCGTAAGTTGTATTTAACTTTTCATAAAATAAAAACCCTGCTACTGACTCTCTGTTGTCGGTGGCAGGGTTTTTACTGAGGGGGTACTGCTTGTTTTTCAGACAAAAACGTTAACTTTGTTCAAAATGAAAAATAGTTACAGGCAACCAAATTGAAAATAATGGCAATTCCCGCATCCACCATTCAAGAAGTTATTACGGAACTGGATATTATCATAGCCGAGAGTTTATCTAAAAACAACCGCCTCGGTTTATTCGCCGCTTTGTATCGTCAAGTCACCTTGCGTGTGAGTAGAGGTATCGCAGATGGACAATTCAATGACAATGAGCGCATGGAAAGGCTTGATGTGGTGTTTGCGAATCGGTTCTTAGAGGCTTACAAAGCGTATCAAACAGGACAAACCCTAACATCATCGTGGCGCATTGCTTTCGATGCTGCCAAACGTCCCAATCTTTTTATACTACAGCATCTATTGATGGGTATGAATGCACATATCAGTCTGGATTTAGGCATTGCGGCTGCCGAGATTGCCAAAGGTCAAGCACTTGCTCAATTGGAGCCTGATTTTAATCAAATAAATAAACTCTTGATTTCAATGGTTGATGAGGTGCAAGTTGTCTTAGATAGATTTTCATTGACTTGGGCCGTTATTGACAAAATAGCTGGTAAGTTGGATGAAAAACTTGCTAATTTCAACATCGTTTTCTTTAGGAATAGGGCTTGGCAGAACACGACGGCACTTCACGCCTTAGATGGAGATGAACTGTTCCAGCACATAGCTGAGTTGGATAATATTGTTTCAAATGAAAACATGCTTTTTGCGAATATGAATAATGGCTTTTTTCTACCCGTCATTCGCATTGCTACTTTGCTTCAAAATCGAAAAGTACCTGAAGTGATTCGAGCATTGAATGCCATTGCATAAGCTTTGGAATATTATGCCCGATTTTTGAGCGAGTTTCGTTTTGAAATTGTTCAATGCCTATGCCACTCCTCACATATTAATAGGAAATTAAGCTAGAAAAGCCTCAAAAAACGCTACCAAAAGTTAAAATTAGAAACTTTAACTTTTGGATGGCACTATGCCAATTCAGATAACCGTTAGGTTGGAAATTTTATCTTTAAATATCTAAACCTAACGCTAAAATGTTGAAAACACCTTTATTCTCATCTCTTTTTTTGATCCTCATATTGAGTCACCAAGTCCTTGTCGCACAATGTATTAATGGACTGCAAATTAATGGTAAACCTTGTCCCAACCCAATTTCAACAGCTGTTCCATTCTTACGTATTATTCCAGATGCTCGTTCGGGCGCAATGGGTGATGTGGGCATCGCTTTGACACCAGATGCCAATTCGATTCTTTACAATGCCTCCAATTTGGCAACAGCTGATAGGAAATGGGGCGCATCTGTCAATTATTCACCTTGGTTTCTCAATTTTGGTTTTAAAGATATTTTTTTACTGCACGAAGCAGGCTATTTTCAATTTGGTCAAAAATCCAAACAAGCTGTTGGTTTGGGTGTCCAATATTTTTCATTGGGCAATATTGAGTGGACAGATTTCAATACGCAAAAGATTGACACAAGTTATGCTTACGAAATGGCGATTACAGGTGCTTACGCAAGGCAACTGAATGAAAACTGGGCTTTAGGATTTTCTACCAAATACATCCATTCGGATTTAGGAAGGAGAGAAACGGCAGCCGAGGGTTATCCCATTCGTGTAGGAAGAGCTTTGGCTGTGGATTTATCTGCAACTTACAAAAAGCCGATTTCCATATCTCATATCAAAACCAATTTGGTGCTTGGCGCAACTATTTCCAATGTGGGCAACAAAATAACCTATTCCAGAGAAAGTAGTTTTTTACCCGCTAATTTGGGAATTGGCGGTTCGTATGAAATGATTTTCAACAAAAACAACCGATTGTTGATTGCGCTTGAGTTCAATAAATTGCTTGTTCCCACACCTAATCCTTTTGATACATTATCCAATGAAATACAAAGTCCGAGTGTGTTAAACGGGATTATCCGTTCATTCACCGATGCACCACGCGGTTTTCGAGAAGAAATGCAGGAAATAAACACATCCATTGGTCTTGAATATTGGCTTTTTCAACATCTTGCATTGCGAGCAGGTTATTTTCACGAGAGCGATTTGAAAGGAGGTCGTCAGTACTTGACTATTGGCGGTGGACTACGCTATAGAAAATGGGGCGCACATGTTTCTTATTTGGCATCGCAATCTTCCTTCATTTGTGGACAAAACCCTTTGAATCATACTTGGCGTTTTTCTCTTTTGGTGAATGGTGTTTCGTGGTAAGCTCAAGGTTTAAAAAACGTTAGAACATCCTTTCGCTTAAAATTTTCGTTCTAAAACGGTGTTGATTCTACGAATCAATGTGCTTCTTTCGTCCTATTCTGTTATAAATATGTTGTCGCTAACGCGACATTAAGTAAATCTGACTCTTTGTCGCATTAGCGACAACATATTTATAACACAACGAACGAGTTATTTACCCTTGATTCGTAGAATCAACACCACTTTTGCAATACTTTTTTTAGATAACAAAATTTTAAGCGAAACGTGTGTTTAAAAATTACCTAAACCTTCGCCAGTACCAATACCAAGCAATTTCTTGCAACCTTTGGTCGTTTTTGCGTTTAACGTTTAGACACGATTAATTTTAACTTACTAACTGATGTTACGCACGATACCATTACAGACTGTTTTTTGCGCAGCAAAAAACAGTCTGTAATGGTATCGTGCGTAACATCAGTTACTAAATCTCGGAATAATTATGAAAAACCTGCTCACACTTTTCCTCTTGTTTTCTGTTGTCACCATTTTGTCGGCACAAAATCCACGCATTGAAAAATTCAGCGATTACCAGCTTGTAACTTATACCTTCTACAAAGGCTCGGGTGATAGTGTGCAGTACAAATTGAGGGATAAGGCAGATACTCTGCAAACAACGCTGTATTATCGCAATGGTAAAGCCAAATCTATGCAGTGGCGAGATAGTTTTTATTTTTTCGATGTGAAAGGAAGATTGAGGACAAGAGAAGCAGGCTTAAAAAAGCAAAAAAATTCAATGTCTGATGAAGAAAGAAAGTATGATGAAACAGTAGAGTATTTCCCAAATGGTCAGTATCAAACCATTGTTATGAAGAAAAATGGACAATACATTGAGCAACGTTTTGACGAAAAAGGGAAATTGATGCGTGTAAAATTAGAGAGTCATACCCCCTCAGTATATCGGGAACGAACGATAGTTGAACACGGAAAAACACGGCTTTCGAGAAAGATAGATACCTTAATTCAAAATGGTAAGAGCATCATAAATTTTTATGATACCGTCTTTTACAATAATGGCAATATCTATGCAGTGTCATTAATGCAAAAATTGGATGATGGTTATATGGATGTTTTATCCAAAAAATATTACAACCTAAACGGGAAATTGGTCGCCTCTGAACTACCAGATAGTGTAAAATTGAAATCTTTTAAAGACAATATTGATTGTTATTATGGTCTAAAAAATAGGCAAGGTGATACCATTTGGGCAGCTCAATTTGACCACATCGAATTTGAAGATAAACCCGCCTTCATAAAAGCTTTTGTAGGTAATAGATGCACACTATTGCATTTAGATGGTTCGCCTGTAAGAATGTCAATCAATAATTTGAGTGATTGGGATGTCATATACAATGAAACAAAAGAAAACTATATTCTGATAGATACCTATGATTATGTAAACAGCGATAAAGAATTAGATGATTTATTGGCACTTGAGCGTAATGTACTATTCAGATTTACAACAACAGATGGGCAGTTTGGTGTTATGAATGGAGAAATGGAAATGGTCATACCCCCTCAGTATATATACCCTTTAAGTTCAATGAATAGAGGCAATTGGTTTTCTTTTCGCACAAATAAACAAAATAATACTGTTAGGATTGGGTGTATGGACAAAACAGGGACACCTATTTTTCCTGATACTTTCAAATATGTGACTTACTCAGGTTTTGAAGACTATTTTATTCTTAGTTGTGAATTTAAAGAATCAAGTAGAAGTATGAAAGAAAACTACCGACCCATATTGGCGGGTTTGGGCAAAGGAAGCAATCAGACTGTTGTGATTGAACCACGATTTGATGATATCGAGTTACTGCAACAGCCGTCTTTGTTTTTGGTTACTTTAAAAAGGGGCAACAAAGACAATGACTCTGACCGTATCAATGGACTTTATAATCCTGTTGCTAAACAATGGCTTTTAGAAGCTAAAGATTATTCAATTCAAGACAGTCGTTCAGAAAGCAGGAATGTATATTTTGTGTTGAAAAATGTTAACACACAGAAATATTGCATCATGGACACCAACGGCAAATACATAGTGAAACCCTCTATGCCTTTAGATTCTATTGGTATCATTGATGCAGAAAATGGGTCATTTTGGGTCAAAAAAAAGGATAAGTTTTATTTCCTTGACATCAAAAATGGTCAAGCCTTTTTGCGTCCAAAAGCATACGACTATCTTTATAAAATAGAATTTGGGACATTCGTTAATAGTGTAATGGAAGTGTCCAAGAACTTTTTAGCTAAGTATAAAGGTAAATGGGGGCTGATGGAAGCAAATGAGAACAGCATTATTCCTTTTGAATATGAGTATGTATCAACAAATTTTTTTGATTCAGGCTACGGAGATGTTTTTTTTATGGTAAAAAATAACGGAACTATATACTTTGTGGTACATCGCAACTAATTGATAATGAGCCACATATTATAAATCAGCTAAAAAGGCAATTTAGGTTTAACCTTTGGTTTCTTACTGCCTAAGTTGCCTTTTTTTTGATTAGAAGGTTTTATTGATGCTTTCTTAGGTTTATTTGGGTCGTGAATAATCGCATTGGGTATTTTGACCCTCATTGATGCCTTAACCAACGTTTCAAACATATCATCAAAGTTACGATTATTGTACTTGAAACAAAACTCAACGATGTATTTAGGTAGATATTTTAGGCTTGTGCTGTGATATTGCCCAATGATACCACGCTCGACAATAGCCCAAAAACTTTCAATTGTGTTGGTATTGACACCGTTGTATGAATACAGCCTACTGTGGTCAATTTTGATATGCTCAATGATTTTACCAATCTTAGAATAACCTTTGTAGGTGTCTGTAATGAGTAACGAATCTGACAAGTCAACGTGTTTTTTAACAAGTGCTTCTAACTTCTTTGCACCCAAAGAACTCATCACTTCGGCTATCACCGCACCGTCACGTTGAACGATGCCCGTAACAGGAATGAGTTTTTGGCTACCACGTCCTCGTTTTGTGCCTAAATCTACTTTGGCAGTATTGCCTTTCTTTGCGCTCAAATCAAAGCCTAAATTTTTGACCTCCTCAGTACGCTCAATAAGGTATTCTTTACCATCTTCGGTTAAGGCTCTTTTGATGTTTGGTTTTCTTGGTTTGCCACCAACGTAGGTTTCGTCCATTTCTACCACATCTTCCAAAAGTTCTACTTTTTCTTCTGACATGATGTCTCGAATGGTATGGTACATATAGAAAGACGTTTTGTAGGTCAAGCCTAAATGTCTTTGTAGTTGTAAGGCTGATAACCCTTTTTTAGCATCGGCAATAATACCAAAAGCAAATAACCACGTCCTTAAAGGGATATGTGTTTGATGTAGGTAAGTATTGGTTGTGATGGAAAAGCCACGACGACAATCACGACATTTAAACCTTTCGTCGGCTTGTCGTGGACTGATTGAAGTAGAAGTACAATGAGGACAATTGACACCTTTAGCCCAACGGTGCTTTTCAAAAAAACGAATGGCGTGTTGTGGGGTTGGAAATTTATCGGCTATTTCGATTACGTTCATATTTTGGATTTAATTAGTTATTTATTCGCAAATATACGATGTTTTTATAACTAACTAAGTTCAGAATATCCAAATTAGTGAATGATTTAAGGGCTTTCAAGTAGTGTATATATGGAATTAACGTTTTTTTCTCTTTGTTTGTGAAATTCCTGTAAAATCTAAATTTCCAAAAATATCTTTTTGAAAATTATCTTCGTTCATTGTAATACAAGGGACTTCCATTGCTTCTGCGATTGGTAAAAAAGTACGCGCATCGCTTGTTAATACAACATCTAATTTTTTGATAGACTTAGCACAAGCAACTATTTTCATGTCATCTTCTATCCATTGTCTCGCACTTGCAACACCATCAATCTTTAAGACCTTTTCAAGATGTGCAACAAATTGAAACTTTTGACCCAAAGGCAAATATTTTTCAAGGTTATAAAGTAAGTCCGTAGCTATTCGTTTTGTATAATCTACAAAAATTACATCATGTTCAATAAGCGTCTCAACCAACAGATTCACATTATCGGATTGTGGCAATTTACGCAATTCCCCAATTGTAATAGATGATATGTAGATGCAGCGTTTTTTGCCTTCGGGCAATTCTATTTCTGCAAGAGCATTTAAGACCTTTTGACTTAGTTCTATCCGCCTTTTTACGAGAGGATTTTTTTCATATCGAGTTGCATCTGAAAAATAATCAACTAAAACAGAGGTATCTATCAAAATATGCTGCCATTCGGCAAGCGGTGTTTTTGGAAACATACGATAATTTAGAGTAAATTGTTAATCCTGTATCTGTTCTTCTTCGGGCTTGTTTCGGATAATAGAAAGTAAATCTTCGTCATTTTCACTTGAAAATAAACCTTTGGGATAGCTGCTGGATAATTTTTTTATGCCTTTGAAAAAATCATTTTCAGATACCTCCTCATAATCTTCAAGAGTGGCAGACAAAATAGAACCGCTATCAAAATCAATTTTTTTCTTGATAGTTAACAGTAGTTTTGTTCTTTTATAATGTGCTAACAGTGTTTTTTCTTGTGAAGGTGTTACCTCAATATCGAAATGTCCTTCATTGATTTTGATATTGGCTTTACCATCTAATGTTTTACCACCGATAGCAGTTATTTTTCCATAAACGGAACTGATTTCAAAATAGTGTTTTGGCTTTTCGGGCATACTTATAGCCACTATTTTTACATAAAAGTCATTCTTGTCTTTCCCATAAGCATCAATAAATACATTATTTTTATTCATTACGCTTTTTAAGGTGCTGACATATTTTTTCTCCTCACCACTTAACCCTGTCAAGTCGTTTTCTTCTACTCTTTTATGGATAACTTTCATACTCTCATAAGTAGTCAATTGTGGCGTAGAAAATTTAAGTGCATAGCAATTACCTCTAATTTCACTTAATCCAAATGTGTGACCTTTACCCAATGCGTTTGTAAGGTCAATCAGTATCCTACCCACTTCATCAGGAGGAATACCATTGTAAGCACTTAACGAGTGTGCTTCATTATCAAATCGGACTGTAAAATCGTAGGTTTGCATTTTTTGACTTAGTTATTATTTAGTATTTGTTTCATAATAACAGACAAATCTATGAATGTTTTAAAACAAATTCAACAACTGACATAAATCTTACCAAAAAAAACTTGTGTTGCCTATCCCATTATCATCCCCTCAATTTCTCGTTTCATATCCTCAACCAAATCATTAGCCGACCCTTGTAAATCCTTTGCTTTGGCTCTCATTTCTCGTATTGCTTGTGCAATTTCTCGCTGAATACTGAGGGGGGGCAAGGGGACTAAAACTTGCCTTAGTTCTTCGGTAGTAATAGCAGGGTAACTGCCGCCACTACTCCGTTGTTCCATTTGCCTTAAAGTATAGCTATGACGTAGCCAATGGAAAAGAAAATCCTTCTCAATTAAATTCGTTTTCAAGTCTCTTAAAACAGCGAAACCTGTTGAAGCAATTTTTATTTCATTAGGTTCTGATTTAACGTAGGCAATTGCCCCTCGACTTGGACGTGTTGTTGAAATAATGATGTCGTCATTTCTAACAATCATACGCGCTCGACTTGGTGCTTCATTTTTGGGTATCATGTTAATATTTTGTATTTCACCGTACAAAATATTAATTTCGCTGATTTCGATATAGGGGAAATGTGTTTCAAAATAGGCTTCTCCATTCCACGTTTCATCTGAAAAATTGACTATATCAGTTAGTTTTTTAACATCAAATACACCTAAATTTGTAATTATTGTTTCAAATTCTTTTCTGTAAAAATTTGGGTCAAGCCTATTACCCACTACCTTACAAAAATCAGTATAAAAGATACGGCTTTGTATATCTGTTTCTGCCGTTACTTTTTCTATGCCTAATCGGTCTAATATATAATCGTCTATATTGCTTAATATTTGAGCAGACTCGGCTTCTTTTAGCTTCTTGTGCTGATATGCCATATCCATTTTTTCAACAATTTCATGTTGAATACTGAGGGGTGGGATAGGTACACTTAAATTCAATAAAAGTTCATTTCCAATGCCCGATTGGTTATTCCAATTTGTGCAAATCGCATAAAATACTTGCTTGCTTTGATAAAAATTAAATATAATTTGCAAGTATTTAGGCATAACAATACGCTCATTTACTCGAATACGTGTGATATGATTAGAGAACACATAATTTGCATCATCTAAATCAAAATAACCTGTTTTACCTACAAGTTCTTGGCTGTTTGTATTGTTGAAAATTATGTCACCATATCGCAAAGTGGCATTTGGTGTTGCCCATGACTTAGGTACATAAACATTCTTATCAAATTTCAAAAGCCCATTATTATCTAAATTCGTTGGTCTTATTTGAATAATTCCATCTTCTTCGGCGGCTTGGTCTTGTTTTCCTGCACCAAAGCCCGATTTTAGGTCTTTGACAAACTCTTTTATCTTTCTTAATGGGAATTTTGACTTCTCTATTAGTGATTTGACATCTGTGTAATAAAGTGGGTCTAATCTGTTTTCTACCCCCCCCCCGTTCCATAATAAATATTTTAATATGTTCAACGAGAGGGGTTAGCCGAAAAAACGGTCTGAGCCTTTTTCTATGGATTCGATGAACTTTTTAAGTTCTTCGCCAATCAGAATCAAATCATTTTTATTCGTCTTTCTGCCTGTGGCATCATAGCCAATATCATCTGCAATTGCCATGAATATCGGATAACAGTCCAATAATTTGCGTTTTTCTACTTGGTAGGCTTCTTCAAGTTCTTCTTTGAGAGTGCTTATGCGCTCGCTATAATAGTCGTTGATGGCTTTTTTTAGGTCGTCTTGGTTCAAGCCATTGATTTCAAACGGCAGTTCTTCGCTTTGCGTTTTGCCTAAAACATTATTTTTGAGTTGTTTTAGGTGTTCTTTTTTCTCTTTTTCCAATTGGTCAAACTTGGTTTTCAATTGGTGTTCTTCGGCTTTTCGAGTTTGCAAGGTCTTAATTTGGCTTTCAATCTCTTTCGTTACTGAGGGGGTATGCTTTCGCAAAAACAAAACACTACTTTTTACCCCTGCGCCTGTATGATGAAAGGCAGTTGACGGCAACGACACAACGCCCACAATACGGTACAATTGTTCAATAAAATCACGGACAGGCTGCAAACTGCTATTGGTCAAAATACCATCGGGAATGACAATAGCTAAATAACCATTGGCTTTTAGAAACTTATGGCATTGTTCCATAAACAATACTTCGGTGGCTTGTGTATCACGCCCTTCGGCGGTGTGTTTCCCTCTGATAATTTGGTCTTTCCAATCAACGTGTTTTTGTGCCAACTTAAAGTAAAATTCGGTATTGCCAAAACTCTGCATATAGCTTTTTTCAGTCTGTTTGACGATGCTACCAAAAGGCGGATTAGTGACAATGAAATCAAAATTGGCTTCTTTAAACCCTTGATTTTTAGTTTTTTCTCTAATTGTATCAATCTGATAGAGTCCATCAAAAGCTATGACGTTGGTGTGACCGTCATCATGGATTATCATGTTCATTTTGGCTACTCTTGCAATATCTTCGCTGATTTCAATGCCAAATAGGTTTTTTGATGCGAAGTCGTGCCAATAACGATGATGTTTAATTGGCTCTCGTTTAGGGTCGAAATAGCCATCTGCCTGTTTCCTAATTTTATCCAACACATACAACAAAAACCCACCACTACCGCATGACGTGTCCAAAACGTTGTGTTTAGCTTCAATGGGTAATGTATCTACAATGAATTGAACAACAGAACGAGGTGTAAAGAATTGCCCAAAGTCACCTCTAAAATGTGACCCTGTAAAGGCTTCAAAGGCTCTGCCTTTGCTATCTAAATCTGTCAATGATAGGCTTACTTCTTGCAGATAGGTCACAACTGTTTGTATGCGTTCACCTGTCAAGTTTATATCCTCTTTGAACACTTCGGGGTCACGTAAACGTCCTTCTTCATATATGGCAAGAATACGAGTTTTTAAGTCGTCGGGGTTTTCACCTCTAAAAGTCTGAAAATCATAAGGCTCTCCACATTTTCGGGGCTTTAATTCATCGAGGTATTTACAAAAAATCAGTTTTATGAACTCGTCAAATGCTCTATCGGGTTTCAATTCCCCTGCACCCCACAAAGCATAATGCGCCTGTTTGAAACGTTTGGTCAAATCATCTTCGGGAACTTTGGCAAGTTCCAAAAATTCTTGCTCAATCGCATCTTTTGGCGGCAAAATACTGAGGGGGTCTTTACCACATTTGGCATAAAGGAACTTTTGAACATCAGTTTGCCCAAATCTCGGTATTTGTGGAATACGGTTTAATGTACGCTCTAACGGCTTATCGGGCAATACCTCATAAGATTCATTTTTGATATTCGATGTACCCCAAACGTATTTTGCATTGAGCGAAACAGCATACGAAAAGGCTTGGTTAATACCCTCTCTAAATTCACTATCTGTTACCTCTGATTTTTTACATTCAACTATAATGTATGGAGACAATAACATATCATCTCCGAAGATGATTATATCTGCCTCTGCTTTCTTTGAACCAATTTTGACAGGCTCAAATAGCTTTATTCGTTTTTCAGAATACCCAAATTGAATAATGAGTTTCAAATAGGTTTCTACTTGTACTTTTTCTTCTGCATCGGTGTACTTCCGCTTTTTGTTTTGGTGGACATAAGTAACGTACTCATTATTATCGGAAAAACGGACTAAATCATTCTTTATACCTTGCTCTATAAGTTCTTTGTTAAACATAAAATTCGTTTTGTTCTTGGTGAAAATTAAACTTTTGAACGCAAAAAGCGTATATTTGTGGTAAAATCATAAAAATATGAAAGAATATAAATCGAAACCTATTATTGGCGAAGTGCCACCTTCGGGATTCAGTTTACAACATGAACAAACCGTTCACATTACCAATAATAATCAAAGTGCTGTATTTGTTGACGGTGTTGTATTTGATACCATGTTAAATCTTGAACTACATTTTTCTAAACAATTTCAAAACATTGAAAATGCAACGAGTTATTTTAATAAGGTTTTGAAAAAATACCCTAATTCTCAAATCTCAGTAGTTGAAAAAACAGAAAAGGAAATTCAAGTGTGGGCTTAGTTCACAACAAGATAAACGTAGTAAGAATTAGCAAATGAACAAGGTCTGCCAACGCTTATTTTTGTCTCGTTGTCGTTCTTTTCATTCTCAAAATGTTTTGTGATATACAAATTTTCGTAGTGAGAAACATACGCTGGGCTTTGAGACTTATACAACAAATACATTTTAGTATAAGTATAACGATAGTCTTTTTGGTTAATTCGTCTATCCGCTTGGCACGTTTTACCGATTTTAAAACGGTTGCCATGCGTGTTAAGTAACTGATTTACGAGTAAACTGATTTTTCGTTGAGTTATCGAATTTTTATGCCCTGTAACTGATACATCTATAATTTCAATAGGACAATCTTCATAAATACCTCTCAACCATAAGTTTAGTCTTTTTTCAGTCGTTTCAATATGTTGTGCTGTTACCTTCTTTGCCATACGTTGTTTTTAGATGAAAGAAAGCACAAATATAGCAATTTTATTTATTGTACCATAAAGTATATAGTTCCGAAAAATAATAAAGCCTCATTTTTTGAATATGAATCGATTCCTAAAGAAAGCCCTATGACAGATGGTAGCAACAAAAATGTATTGAGAAGCTATGTCCTTGCAGATAATCCAGAGGCACTGTTTTTTATTAACGATACAGGTCAAGTAGTTATACCCCCTCAGTATAGAGAAGTAAAAGGTTACAAAAATGATGGGTATCTGTTGGTCGAAAATGCAGAAAAACGCCAAAAAATTGTGTTGAAAGAAACGGGTGAGGTCATTGATAAACCATGGCGGTATGAAATGGCTTTGGTTCATCCCAAAAGCCGCATAATGCTTGTCAAAGATACGGCTGAGATAACTTATGGTGTCGTCAGGAAAGATGGAAAAGTGTTGAAGCCTTGTGTGAATTATGGCGTAGCATTGGGCGATATAGAAACATCAACTTTTTTTGTCAAACGTGATACACCGTTGATACAAAGACCTCCGAAGATAGACTTTTATAAAAACGGTTACGATTTAATAAGTTTTAAAAAGGACTCTTTGAATATCGAAGACAATGATTGGTTTCTTCACGATGTTGAAGGTCAGTTGTTGAACAAACAACCGTTTCGGTATCCTTTTGATTTTTACAAAGGCATTGGTATTGGGGTACAAGGAGAAGATTTTAACCTCTACAAAACAGATGGGACAATATTACCCCCTCAGTATAAAAACTCAAAAACAGGTGTCCCAACAGGTTTTAATAATATTATCAGCATTGAACCTTATAATCATTACGCTTTATTTAGAAATCAAGGCTTAGTGCCGACGATGATAGTCACAGACTCAGAAGGTCATATCCTCGTTGAATCTGGAAGATATGATGGTATCTCCCGTTTTTATGATAAATATGCCCTTGTCAGTGCCGAAGGAAAAATTGGTCTTATTGACACTTCGGGTCGAGAAATTATTGCGCCACAAGATTTGAGAGCGTCGAAAATCGCTTTAATTGATTCTATCAATGATAATAAACTTTTTTTGCACAATTATTTGGAGAGAAAGAACGATGACTTTTTTAATGATTATCCTGTGGTCATCAATACGGAACAGTTTGAGCTAACCACGGAGTCTCTCAAAATAAATGAACAACAACGAACAGATTTATTAAACCTGATGCTTGATATAAGCCTTCCAGACATGCTCAACCATGCACAAGATATGAGAATTGAGCGCAACTCTTTGGTCGCTAAAGCCCAATTTGTCGAAACATACTCAAATGCGTCATTTCCCTATTTATCACTTAATAAACTCTCTATTACAGATAAATTCATTTCATTTATCTATCAAGGTTTTCGCCTTGAGTTTGGGCAATCATATAATTTTCAAAAGGTTAATAATCGTTGGGAGAAAAGGACACTTTATGACATCATTGATCTCAGAGGTACAAAACAAGCACGTTTCAATAGCCTAATGACGCAAAAAATAAGAGCTATGAAAGACATAACAATCAATTGTAGTGAAGGTACAGATTTCTTAAAACAGGTAGAAAACCGCTTTATCTTAACGGAAAAAGGCATTGATTTTTGTTTTGAATCGGCAGATTGGAGTAGTCAATTGGTTGTTGTGTCTTTTACGTGGGAAGAATTGAAGCTGCTATAAGTAGTCAAAAATAAGTTTTCGTGTATTTCAAACGCCGCCTTTGGCGGCAAAAAGGACTTTGAGGAGCGAGCGATTTTTTGATTAAAATTTTGGCTTTGCAAAAATTTTAATCAAAAAATCGCTCGCTCCAATAGAAAAACTTTCAAAGTACGTCTTTTGCGCGTAGCGCAAAACAGTGAGTATCAAACACGCGAAAACTTATTTCTGATTACTTAATTTGTGAATAGCTTATGTTAGAGAGGGACCCTAACAGTCGAGATTGTACCCAATTTTACACCTTTTTCAGATGAAAAACTGCCACCTAAATTGCTTACACGGCTCAAAATATTGAGTAAGCCTAGACTATCAGCTTGTCGTACTGCATCAAAATCAAAGCCGAGCCCATTGTCCTCCATCCGCATAATCAGCTGATTACCAGTTTTATAGAGTTGTAGAATAACTTTATTGGCATGTGCATGTTTGATAATATTGTTGATAAGCTCCTGAGCGATGCGGTACAAGCCCAATTCTTTCTTTTTTTCCAAACTATCGGGCATATCAAAATGCTCAAACTCTGTCTGAATATCGTTTTGTTCCAAACTATTACGCAATAGCATTTCTAATGCCAATACCAAACCCGATGTTTCCAAAGTGGGTGGCAACATAACATGAGCAATATTACGCACTTCGGTACAAGATTCATCGAGCTGTGTTTTAAGCCTCTCATACTGAGGGGTCTCTTCAGGGGCAATGGTTTTTATTTTTTTACCCAGTTTATCGAACCCCAGCTTCAAAGCAACCAATTCTTGCGCAATACCATCATGCAACTCCTTTGCAATTCGTTGACGTTCTAGTTCTTGTGCTTCAATCACTGCATTCAAACCAAGCTGTTGTTCCCTAATCAAAGCTGCGTCGAAACTTGCTTTTTGGCGCATTTGTCGGCGATTGTAAAACAAATATGCTAAAATTATCAACAAACCCAAGCCCACCAAAAGAGCAATAAACCACGTGCGTTGGCGAAAGTTCTGGGCTTTTTGCTCAGCTATTTCTTTATCTTTTTTAGCTGATTCATATTTGGTTTCTATTTCTGCTACATTTTTGTTGTATTTTTTTTTAGCTAAACTATCTTTTGCCATTTTGAATTTTACAAAATAGTCATAAGCCAACTTATAATCTCCTTTTTTGACATAGGCATCAGCATACATTTTATACATTTCTGAACGAAAATTGTATTCTTTGGCCCGTTCAACATAAAACATGGCTTGGTCATAAAGCTTCAACCCCTCAGTAAAATTGCCTTTGGCAATGTAGGCTTCGCCTAAATTGGACATCGAAACGGGTAAATTACTTTCTGTTTGTAATTTCAATTGAATATTTAGAGCCGTTTGGTATGAATTGATGGCTGCATCATAATCCCCTTTCATGTAGTAAATCGCCCCAATATTTGAGCTGGCAATGCCTTGTCCTACTTCTCTTTTGAGTTCTTTATTGATATTGAATGATTGTTTGAAAAAGATTAAAGCTGAATCATATTTTTCTAACGAAAAATAGACACCACCCAAGGGATTTAAATTAGCAGCTAGACTTTGTTTATTTGCCAATTTTTCATTGATTTGAACAGCTTTTTTCAAGTAGGCAATGGCTTTTTCGTACTCTTCTTTATCCGTAAAAACCAAACCCAAGTTGTGAAAAGCCAATGCACTTAAACGCTCATCTTTTAGGTTTTGAGCAATTTGTAAAGTCTCAAAATTCAATTCTATCGCCTTTTCTAACTCACCATTTCGATAATAAGAATAGGCTAAGTTTTCAATTATCTCTGCTTTAATATGCGGATAATTCTTGTTTTTAATCAATTCTAGGCCTTTTGTAAAATAATAAATACTCGAATCTTGGTTGGTATCTTGAAACCAATCACCAATACGGTTGTAGGCTCTTAGACGAGTCGTATCGGAATAGGTTGGGCTGAGTAAATTTTTAAGACTATCCAAAGTCTTTTGCCCATATTGAGCATAACTGCATGCAAAAGATAAAAGGGAAAAAAGAACAGTGAGCAGGTTTTTCATAGTCATAAGATTGATTGTTTTCTAAAATTTGGTAGCCAATACCGTTCGGTATTTCCCTCAAAATTCATACAAAATTTGCAAATACGCAAATCTACGTAGATAAAATACGCAAACCCGCCGATGTTTTGACAGCCGCACTGTCAGCACTTTTGTAACATCAAATGAAAATAATATCGTCAGTTATTCAATCACTTTTAAATTTTAAAACCAATGAAAACGATTGTAAAAACGATTGTGAAAACGACACTTTGTACAGCAGCAATTTTGACTTTGGCTTACCTACTGAGGACTAATGATTGGCAATTTTTCTATTGCTTGCAAACCGAATTGGCTCGTGGTATTTCGAGCTGGCAACATTGGGCTAAACTCTAAAAATCATTCATTTTACTGAGGGGTGCAATTATTCTATTTTATAATTTATTCAATTTCAATTACTTAAAATTAATTTTTCAAAATGAAAACAATGAAGTCAATCGCAACAACAGTGCTTTTTTTAAGCCTTTTCTGTTCTCTCAACGCTCAATCTTCAACTGATGAAGCAGCTATTAAAAAACTTTTTAGCGATGTTACATCCGCTTTCAACGAAGGTGATTACAAAAAAGGGTTCACCTACTACACCAACAACGCGTTTGAAATTGGACCCGACGGGTCACTTATATCTGGTAAAAAAGCACTGACCGATAGTTGGTCAGAGTTCATGAAAATGTCAGATACCAAACCTGTTTTTACTTATTCAAACCCTTCATTGCAATGGGTTACAGCCGATGTAGCTGTTCTGAGTTTTGATTCTGAAGCGGATATTAAAATCCAAGGGCAACAAGTCGGTGGTAAAACGAAGGGTATTGCTGTTTGTCACAAAGTCAATGGCAAATGGCTGATAGAAGCTGACGCGGTTGTACCGATTACAACACCTCCTTCACCAGAAGCAACAGCTCAAAATAATGTTGAAAAAATCATCGAAGACGTGTACCATCAAGCCATGAAAGCCATAGATACGCGCAATGCACGTGCTATAACAGATTTATTTACTGAAAAGGGAGTCATGATTGATCCTCTTGGTTCAATTCACAATGGCAAAGATGCAATTTACAAAAACTATGTAGCCTTGTTTCAAATGTTGTCAAAAATGCCTCCACCCAGTAGCTTTAATCGCACCTTTCAAGATAGGACTCATGTTTTTCTTGCACCAACCAAAATTTTGCTAAGATATTCGGAAGTCGAAACACGTCAGTATGGTGATAAAAAAAGTGTTGACGAGATGGCGTATTCGGTTATCTTGAGTCAAGAGAATGGAAAATGGCTTATCGAAAATTTGACTCTCACACCAAAAACGGAGATGCCAACCGTTGCTGCAAAAAACTAGTTTGAATGGATAAAATCCAAAGCAACTAAAACCCAAACAGCCGTTCCCATCAAATTGGGAACGGCTGTTTTTTTTAAACCCCTCAGTATCTCATTCTGAAAGATTTTACTGCTTTATTAGAATTGAGCTTTCAGAAGTTGACAGTATTATTCTTTCAAAAAAATAAAACTCTTTTCTTGTTCCTCAGACATGATGCGAATATGATAGACTCCATGGCACAATGAACTGACCTTAACTGCTCCATCTTTTACATGAGCATCAATCAGCAAAACACCTAAGTTATTGTAAATCAACACTTTAGCTTCTTTGTTTAAGCCTTTTATCGCTAAGAAGTCGTGTGTAGGATTGGGATAAATTAGCCAATTATCCTGCTTTGCTACTTCATTTGTTGGTATCACTGTGCAAGCGCCTTCACCGTTGTTCCAATAGTTCGACCAACTTTGAGTTGTCAAATTGGGGTTGCGATTAACAAAACCTCGTACAGCTGTGATAAGAGGACAGTTTGTTTTAATTTCTTTCGGAATACATCCATTCAACTGATTGTTTTGTAGGTCGAGATATTGTAAATTTGCTAAGTTGAAGTTAGGGATCGAACCACTCAATTGGTTATTCCCGAGGTCAAGGTACTGCAAATTAGGCATATTTAAATTAGGCAATGCGCCAGTCAGTTGATTAGAGTTGAGAATCAGCGAGCTTAACTTAGGAAGGCGAAAATCTGGCAATACCCCCTTTAGTTTATTAGCCAAAAGAAACAGTTTTGTCACCCTTTCATTTGTCAAAGTAACTTCATACCAAGTTGTCAAAGGTTGTGACAAATTCCATTTATTCATCCAGTTTGCTCCATCTGTCGCATTATACAACTTCACCAATTCAAGTGAATCACTGCACCGACAATCGGTACAAGCACATTGCGAGACCCCCTCAGTATAAAAACTAAAAATGAGTGTCACCACAAAAAATAATTTCAGAACGGATTTTGTACAGAGGTTATTCATTGTCATCTTTTTTTGAACATTAAAAAACTGCAATTTACTTGTTTTTATCACATATCCAAAATAATCTAACCATAAAGCCTATGATTTAAACTAAAACGGTCTTGATAATGCGTTGATTACCAAGACCGTTAGGTGTATTATTGAGATAAGGTTTTATTTCCCCAACGAATTAATCCAAGCCGCTATTTTCAGAGCCTCTGCTTTTGGGACTTGTGGCATCGGGGCCATTTCAGTCGCATAGCCAGGCCAGTTTTTAGGCTCTGGTTTATAAATCAACTGCACGATTCTGTCATTCGAGTAGCCGCGTTTGGCTACTTCATTGTAGGCTGGGCCAATTAGTTTTTTGTCAGCCGCATGACAGGCTGTGCAAGTATGTTTTTGTAGCAAAGGCTTCACCTCCTCGAACGTGGGTGCTTTCACAACGGGCTTGGCTTTCGGTGCAGCTGGCTTTGCGGCTGCGGTGGTGGATGTTGGCTTTTTCACCTCAGCCTTAGGTTTTGTTGTTGATACTGAGGGGGTACTTACTTTGGCTGTTGACTGTGTTTTCAGTTCAGAAAGTGCCAATTTTTCGCCAGTTGGGATGTTGTTGAGTGTGTAATAGGCTGTTTGATGCACCAAAGCCTCTTTTTTCTCAGCATCTACCACACCTTCGAGTCTCAGTTCGTGGATATAATATTGTCGCAAGTCATCCATTACAAGGCGTACTTTCATGCCATCACTTGAAACTTTCACACCTTTGACAGTCATGTCTTTAGCATTGGTTGGTGGGCTGCCATAGACAGGATGATATTTGTACAAAAAGCTGCGTGTGGCATAAGAGGCGAGGTTCTCTGCCGATGCACGGTCAACGGGCTTTGTAAATTCGACTTCAAAGCCATCAGGCATGGCACGAACGGCTTTCATCTCGAAGGGTACTTTGCCCGACCAGACGAGACGCTGGAAACCTTCATTCTTGTCGCCTGCTGAACCCCAGCCGCGATTGGTTTCACCGACGAACAACGAGCCATCGTGTCCCCATGTCATGCGCAGAACACCTGATTGGAAGTTGTTGCGGAAGTCGAAGGATGCGCCTTGATACTCGCCGTTCACTTTTTCGAGGAAGATGCGCGAAATTTTACTTTGACCTTGGTCGCCAACGAATACTTGTCCCTCGAATGGGCCGAATTTGCCGCCTGTTTTGTCCACCATGATTTCGGAATTGGAGATGCCCAATATGCCGTGAGGCAACCACACCGCTGGCACACGTACTTCGGGGAAATCTTTTTTCAATTCGTAAAAATACTGAGGGGTCTCGTTTTGTTCGTTTTCTGGTTTGATGTAAAAACCATTGGCGTTGCGCTTTTGGCGTGGGTCGGCCTTGGCGTAGAGTTGTGCGGTGGTCAATTTGACAGGTGAATTGGGCAATTGCTCGGCCCATTTCAAACCCGCAGGATGCCCTGTGAAGCTGCCTTTAGTGACGTGCCATATACCGCCTGAGCCAATCCAATCGCCTTGATTGTCGTCGTAGAAAAAATCATCGCCGACGAAGCCGATGCCGCAAGGCGACCTCATGCCTGTTGCCCAAGGCTCCATTTTGCCATCGGGTGTGATGCGCATTGTCCAGCCACGCATCGGTACGCGACTTTCGCCACGCCACCATTCTTCGTCGCCGAAGGCTACGTTGCCTGTGACGAAGAAACTGCCATCGGGCGCAATCGCTGGGCCGAATGAATACTCGTGATAGTGTCCACTCAACTGCCAAGCATAGATGGTTTCATAGACATCGGCTTTGCCATCACCATTTTCATCTACGAGTTTGGTCAATTCACCACGTTGTGCGACATAAAGCGCATTGTCCTTGTACGCCAAACCGAGTGCTTCGTGCAATCCTGAGGCGAACAAGGTAAAACTCGGTGCTTTGCCGCCCAAGCCATAAGGATTCTCGACAACCCATACATCGCCACGTCTGGTCGAAAGGGCTACACGACCATCGGGAAAGGTGGTCAAGCCACCAACTTCGAGTAGGATGTCTTCTGGCACAGCCACGGTTTGTATGCGATAATAGTCATCCTCTTTCGGGACTCGTAGTTTCTCTTTGTCAACGGCGGGTGCGTTCGGGTCGTCTTGTCCGAACACAGGTGCGCTGACAAAAAGCAATAGAAAAAGAAAGAATGTTATATTTTTCATGATTTGATTGCTTAGTTTTTTAAATGTTTCAAAATTCATCTGTTTTAGTCACCCGATGACTTGGAGTCATCGGGTGAATCAAACACCACTCTACCATGCAATTTCATATTTCACACCTGCATTGGCAGCGACCACCAATTCTTTTTGCCCGTTCACCTCTCTCACAAAAGGTTTTTCGCTTGACAAAATGGTGATATAGTATTTGGCATCAACCACATACACCCCCTCAGTAATGGACTCGATATTTTTACCATCGGCGATGCGGAAATAAGCCGTTTGTCCGCTTGGTACATTGCTGACTTTCACCTCGCGGGTGAGGCTGCGGTTTTGGTCAGAAGGGTAAGTCTTGTCTTCAGCTTCGACACCATTCACAATGTATCGGAACATGGGGCGCGATGAGCTTTCTTCAATCTTATAACCTTTGCCTCTGAATGTATTTTCATCAAAAGTGGCTGGGAAAGCCGCGTTTTTGTCAGAAAGCAGAGCTAACTGAGGGGTATTGAAAAGGAACAATACATCGCCCAATGGTCGGAACGAACCATCGCCACGGTCGTGCCACATCGGCGTTGCATCCACGAAGTTGCCACGCCAGACGCAGGACAAAACGCCGAGTTTGGTGTCGAATACATAGTTGATACCGCTTGGGTCGCCTACGCCAACGGTGTGCGTACGACGGAGTTTGCGATCATTTTTATAGTCTAAGAAAGCGCGAAGAATCTTTGGCTCGTTGCCCACACGGACTAAGATGGGTGACGTGGCATCGCCTGTTTGAAAAGTTGCAGGGGCATTCAAAGCCCGCTTTTCCATATTGGCACTTTCGATCATCAAGCTCAAAGCAGGTGGTAGCCACGTGTCATGACGGTGGTAGTATAAGTCGAAATCATGTGTGCCAGCCGTCAAAGCGAGTTCGCCTGTCTTCACATCCCAACGCCAAGCACGATGATTGGCGATGATGTTCTTGCCATCAATGAAAAACGATGCGCCACCGTTCGACACCAATGTAAAATAATAAGTTGTGTTTTCTGGCACAGTGATTTTGCCCGAATATTGAACGCCAAAGGTATCCGAACCAGACATGAAGTCAAAATTCAGAGCAGGCAGTGTCCCCGTTTTGTTAGGTGTCTTTGATTTATAATCGTTTTCATGCTCGTTGCGACCGTTCCAGTATTTGTAACTGACTTGGCTCACCGATGCGTCGAGTGGTTTGTACAAACGGTATTTGATGTTCCTAAACGCCACAGCCCCGTGGTCGCCTTGAATCATCAGTGGGCCCGTTGCCTTTTCGTTGTTCTCAATTGCACCACCTGTGTACAATGGAATTTCGACATTTTCGTGAATCGTCACACCGTTGATGATGATGTGGTTGATGAAAGCGTTGGTCACCTTTTTGCCCGAGGCATCGAAACGAGGTGCGCGGAACGAAATCGCCATCTTTTGCCACAAACCCGGAGCTTTGGCCGCATTACTGAGGGGGGCCTTGCCCATGTAGATTTTGCCTTTCTCGTTTTCCCAATTGCGGTAGATGCCGCCCAAGTCTGAGAACTTTGGATAACGCACACCCCAGCTGTCGTACAGTTGGATTTCGTAACGCCCTTGTAGGTACACGCCTGAGTTTGAGCCTTTGGGCATCATAAATTCGAGTTCGAGGTCAAGGTCGCCATGTTCCCATGAGGTCAGAAGGGCATCTTTCATCTTATCGTTGTTCAGATTGATGAGAACGCCTTTGCCCGCCTTTGTTTTGACTGAGCCGTTGCCTTTTTCATGCACGTCCACGTTCCTATCCATTTGCACATCACTCACCAATTGCCAGTTGCCCGCTTGCGGCTTGAACGATGACATATCGTCGAGCGACAAAGACGTTAGCGGAATCTTGTAAGGTTGTGCAGAAAGGGATGACAGACAAAAAAGCAGAAAACAGGCAAGTGTTGTTTTGATTACTTTAGCCATGTTGGTTGTTTAGTTCTTTAAAAATTTGATTCAATACAACTCCAAAGCTTCCTTTGGAAAGGGTGAAGTTAGTGAAGACTCCGAAATATAAAGAACTTTTTTAAAAAAATTAAAAAGTTCCTCTTTCAACCCATCTCTCAGGTCTTGTTGTGATGCCTCTGATAAGCCCATGAAATGGTATATAAGAATAAAACGGTCTCTCTATTCCATATCTCATTCTTTTTTATTTGATTTGCAAGACGATTAACCGTTATGATGACCTAAAACCCATACAACACCATGGCAGAACAACACCGATGCTTGGACGATGTCGGCGGAGCAATTGTACGACTATTTTGGGGCAGAAAATGACCTTAGAATGTCTGAATCATGTTTTAAAATTTTTATGGCTTTGCAGGAAAAATAGATGCGGGTGTGGAGTCGGATATCTTAAGCAAATCCTTTTCATTCATTTGTACTATTTTTTAAAATAATTTGGTATCCTATACATTAGTTGCTTATTTTGCTGTTTAAAATGTCTAATCAGAAAACAGGATTAAAATATGAAAGTCAATACTTTAAGTGATATATTTACAAATTTCACCAACGAACCCGTTGAAATTAGCCAATTAGTCAATTTGTATGTTTCTGCCGTCAAAGGTCGTGGTGATAATCCGACAAAAGAAATGCAATTGAGATTGGAATATAGTACCAAACCCATTAAAATCCTTTTTGCAGGTTATCGTGGATGTGGAAAAAGTACTGAATTAAACAAATTACAATTTGAAATTCAAACCAAATTTTCTGTTCTGAATTATTCTATCATGGAAGAGTCAGATCCGATCAACTTGACTTACATCGAACTTTTCATCATAACAATGGAAAAGTTATTTGAATTAGCTGAAAAAGAACACTTCGATATTCGAAAGGAATACATTGACAGTATTAAAGGCTGGCTTTCTTCAAAAGAAATTCAAGAGATTCGTGATAGTTATATTGGGCTTGATTCAGAGTTGGGTTCTGAAACTCAATTCTCTATTCCTTGGCTTCAAAAGTTCTTTTTCAAGCTTAAAATTGCTGGAAAAACAAGTAAAAATTTCAAGGAAATACTCAAACAAAACGTTGAACCACGTTTATCAGAACTTATCTTTCATTGCAATACATTGATTGAAGAAATAAGAATTGCTGGTAGAAAGCGCGGCTTCAAAGATGTGCTAATAATTGTCGAAGACCTTGATAAAATACCAATTGACAGAGCAGAATCTTTGTTTTTCAATTATGCCAGTCAGTTGACACAATTACAAGCCTCTGTTATTTTTACATTTCCGATTACACTCCTTTACAATCAGAAATTCAATATCATTCGTCAGTATTTTGACTATGATTTTGAATTGCCTATGATTAAAGTAAATAACAAAGATGGTTCATCGAATGCAGAAGGTAGAGATATTTTGCGCACAATCGTTGAGCGAAGAATGGATTTAGCTCTTTTTGCAAAACCAGAAAATTTAGAAACCTTAATTGGCTATTCAGGTGGTTGTCTGCGCGATTTATTTCGTATGATTTTAGAATCTGCCAGTAACGCTCTCATTTCTGAAAATGATAAAATTGAAGAAACGGACATTCAAAAAGGTATTTTACGCTTGAAAAACGATTACTCTAACACCATTTCAGACAATAGAAAAGCCGATAAGACTTTCATTTCTGCCAAACAGTATTTTGAAACATTAGTTGCTGTTGTGAATGACGTATCTAAACATCCCGAAAACACAGAGGCACTCTTGGATTTGCGCCAAAATCTTTGCGTTTTGGGTTATAATTCCGAAAATTGGTGCGATGTCCATCCACTTGTTAAGGATATTTTGAAAGACAGAGGCTTGCTCTCTTAATTTTCTTTTACTACTGTCAAAAAATACTCACATGTTTTCAGCCGAATATTATCGAAACCTAAAAATGATAATGTTACACCTCGCCAATCCACAAGGGCGGGGTTTTATTTTTGTCTCTTCTCTCAACCAAGGGCTGATTCCATATATCAACAATGCTTTAAAAGAAGAAATGCGGGCAAAAGGCAGACCCCTCAGTATAGTTGAACTTAAAGAAGGAGAATCACCTTTACAAACCATACAAAGAGCAGCATCAGACAATCCAAATCACGCCCTTGTTATTAATTTTTTAGACATTTTAATTATCACAAAAGGTACAGAAGTATTACAATCGCTCAATTACGGACGTGAAAACCTCAATCATCTGAATGTACCAATTCTTTTTTGGGCTTCCGAATCTACGCGTCAACTATTGGCAAACCAAGCCATTGATTTGTACTCGCAGCGGCGTTTTGCTGATATTACTTTTGAAGATGCCCCCCTCAGTATAGTACGCCCTTCACTTGAATCGCACTTTGATACTGAATTTAAAACAACAGAAGAATACGAAAATATTAGATTACATATCACCCTTTTAGAATCGCAGCTTGAAGAAGCTAAAGCCAGTCATATTTCTGATAAAAGTCGGGCGCAGCCATCCGAATCGAAGTATCTCGCTTCGCCGCCTATGTTGTTGGCTGCTGATATTATTGGTCGAGAGACGGAATTGCGTGATTTGAAGCGATTAATAATGTCATGGCAAGGGATGAAGCAACTGAGGGGGGCTAAACCTGTGGTCGTTTCGGGTGAAGGCGGATTGGGCAAAACGACTTTGGTAAAGGGATTTTGTGAGGAACACGGTCATTTGTTCAATCACATCGTGTATCTGACGATGAATGCGGTGTTTAAACCTGAACACGATGCACTTGCTGCCAATGAAGCCTTGTTTTTGGATGCGTTTGTGTCCAATGAAGAGTTGGTGTTGAACCTCAATCTGAGTTTTGAGCCAACGGCGGATGCGTTTACCCGCTTTCAGATGGTGGTGGCAAAGCTCAATACCTGTTCGGGGCGCAATTTATTGGTCATTGACAATATGGCGGCTGTGCCGAAGCGGATTTGGGAGAGGCTGCACACCTTGCGGCATTGGACGATACTCATGACGGCGCGGGAAGCCTTGCCGAATACCCAATCTTTTCCCTTAAATACTTTGTCACCCACTGATGCGCGGTCTTTGTTTGAGAAGATTTATGAACAACCCATTGCCGAGGCTGTATTGGACGATATACTGGGGGGTATCGCTTACCATACGCAGATGATAGAGATGCTCGCCGCCTACACCAAAGAGAAAAATTGGACAATCCAACAGCTCAACGAAGTCGTGACAACGCGCGGCATTCGGGGTTTGGATGCCACGCACATCAATGCACCCAATGAAGATGCCCACCAATCCATTCATGCCCTCTTGCGGTCGCGTTTTTTGATGGATTTGCCCGATGCCTATACTGACATCATGCGTTATATGAGCATCATGCCCACTGTCGTACCCGAAGCCGATGCTTGGACGATGTCGGCGGCGCAATTGCACGACTATTTTGAGGCAGAAAGCGACCTTGCTGCCTTTACCAATGCCCTCAATGCCCTCGCTGCCTTGCGTTGGTTGACCCGCTATGGTGTGGCGTATGGCATTCATCCGATTATCAAAGAATCGGTGTTTGTGCAGTTAGAGCCGAACAGTACCAATTGTCAAAAATTGATACAATCCTTTACAAAATGGTTAGTGCCTAATGAAGAAATCCATGAACCAATGCTCAATCGCGCCCCTTTTGGTCTGATTGGTGAAGAAATACTGAAGGGGGTGTTTTCAGAGGGAGGCAATTTTGGGGAAGATGATAAAGCGGTGGCTTTGTTGGCTTTGCGCTTAGATTGGTTGTTTCGTGACTTAGGACAATTGAATAAAGCCTTGGACTATAGCCTTAAAATGGTGGCGATTCGGGACGCAGTTTTGCCTTCGGAACATACTGATTTGGCAACGTCGTATAGTAATTTGGCTGTCACGTATGGTGCATTGGGGCAAAACGATAAAAGATTAGACTATAACTTAAAAGCTTTGGCGATTCGAGAGAAAGGTTTGCCTGCGGAACATCCTGATTGGGTAGCATCGTACAATAATTTGGCTGTTGCGTATGGTTCATTGGGACAACATGATAAAGCATTAGAATATAATTTAAAAGCTTTGGCGATTTGGAACGCAGTTTTGCCTGCGGAACATCCTGATTTGGCAAGGTCCTATAGTAATTTAGCTGAAACGTACCGTGCACTGGGGCAACACGATAAATCATTAGACTATAACTTAAAAGCTTTAGCAATTCAAGAAAAATTTTTACCTGCGGAACATCCTGATTTGGCAACGTCGTACAATAATTTAGCTCTTACGTATGGTGCATTAGGACAACACGATAAAGCATTAGAATATAACTTAAAAGCTTTGGCGATTCAGGAAAAAGTTTTGCCTGCGGAACATCCTGATTTGGCACAGTCGTACAGTAATTTGTCTGCCACGTATGGTGCATTGGGACAACACGATAAACAATTAGACTATAATTTAAAAGCTTTGGCGATTCGGGAAAAAGTTTTGCCTGCAGAACATCCTAATTTGGCACTGTCATACAATAATTTGGCTTGGACTTATTATAATTTGGGTGATTTATCCAAAGCGGTGGGTTTTATGAAAAAAGCGGTGACTATTCTGAGTATCTCTTTACCACCAACGCATCCAAATTTATTGACTGCAAAAAAAAGTTTGGCTTTTTTTGAAGACAAACTGGGAGAGGAAGGTTGAAGTAGGATGTGCGGGATGGGTCAAATGTTTAAGGATTGAGGTGACAGGGGGCTTAAAATCCTTAAACATCTGACCCATCCCACACATCCTGCTTCTAAAAACAGCCCCCTCAGTATCGGATAGGGATTTTGCACCCTCGGATAGGGATTTTGCACCCTCGGACATGTAATTTACACCCTCGGACATGTAATTTGCACCCTCGGACATGTAATTTACACCCTCAGACATGTATTTTGCACCCTCAGACATGTAATTTACACCCTCAGATATGTAATTTGCACCCTCAGACATGTATTTTGCACCCTCGGACATGTAATTTACACCCTCGGACATGTAATTTACACCCTCAGACATGTAATTTACACCCTCAGACATGTAATTTACACCCTCAGACATGTATTTTGCACCCTCGGACATGTATTTTGCACCCTCGGACATGTATTTTACACCCTCAGACACAAAGAGCTTTCCTATAAAAACCCTTTTGCCCTTACAGGGCGAAAAAAGGACACTTTCAAAATCCAGCTACCAACGTTTTGCACCTAACGGCGCAGTGTGAACAGTAACAGATGCGCCGTTAGGTGCAAAACGTGGGTAGAAAAGGACGGATAGACGACTCCTTAGCCTCGTAGAGGCGAAACAGTTTTATAAAAGCCTTGTTCGGACATGTCAATCACACCCTCAGACACAAAGAGCTTTCCTATAGAAAACCCTTTTGCCCTTACAGGGCGAAAAAAGGACACTTTCAACATCGAGCTACCAACGTTTTGCACCTAACGGCGCAGTGTGGACAGTAACAGATGCGCCGTTAGGTGCAAAACGTGGGTAGAAAAGGATGGATAAACGACTCCTTAGCCTCGTAGAGGCGATACTGTTTTATAAAAGCCTTGTTCGGACATGTCAATCACACCCTCAACGGACAAAAAAATAGGGCATCCATAAAAAAAAGCCGTTTTGAAGTCCAATGCTTCAAAACGGCTGTTGTCATTGTCTGAAAAGACACCTACGAAAAGAGGCTGCTACGATGCAGCAGGCGGTGTCTGTGGCGTTGAAGGCGGCGATTTCGGCTTCGTACGACGGTCAATGCGATTGAGCCTGTCTAAGACGAGTTGTGCATCGGTCGAACCTTTGTTCACCTTACCTTTGACATTGCCCTCGTAGTTGTGCATCGCGTTGCGGTACTCCGCACCCGACACACCCGCCTCGCGTAAGGCAATCTCAACGGGTTTACTGAGCAATTTGAGGACTTCGGTCATTTGCTCGTTGTAAGTCTTATCTTTATGGACTTCTTCGAGCGGTTGCTCGTCTTCCAGATAAGAGGGATTGTCTTGGGCGACAAGCAACACATCGTCGCACACCAATTTTGTCACTTCGCCGAGCTTGGCTAAGGGGTCATACTCCGCGTCGGTGATGGCAATCGGTGTCCCAAGATTGTCAATGATGGTTTGAACAGCGCCTTTGATGGCTTCGAGATTGGCAGCAGGCAATGTTTTGGAGCTGCGATTAGGCAGAATTCTGGGCATGATTAAATGCGGTTTTAAAAGATGAAGAAAAATTATTACGTTCATGTAAAAACACAATACAAATATATAATAAAACAATTTTATTATCAACAAAAAATATGTTAAAATAATTATTTTGTGATTATTAGGTATTAAAATTTTGTTAATACCCCCTCAGTATTGATGGTCACACGCCTTTTGTTATAACTTAACTATTGAAATGAGACAGGAATGACAGGATTTTATAGGTTCACAGTATTTTTATCACTCTTCACTGTTATTAACTTTCTAAAAATGAAAAAAACACTAACAACCATCTTGTTTTTAAGCTCGATGACACTCGCTTCTGCACAATTATTATCGCGTTCAGAGATGATAAAAGATAAAAAAGAATGGGTAGAAAAGCATTTTTATGTCAATTTGGATACAATGCCGTATCTCAAATACATGTCGGTCAACTTCAACACCTGCCGCGACAAGTCATGTTGGGCAACTGTGAATATCGGTGATGGCAACCACGTTTGGAACTGGATTGATGAATCCTTGAAACCGATTCAAATCAATGGTTATGTAGATGGACTCAACAAACTGAGCCGATTCAATTGGATTGTTCAAACGCCTGTTTATAATCATTGGATTTCTGAAGGCAGTGGTTCTTTGCGGCATGATTGGCTGCTCAAACGAAAGGAATAATCGAGGTTTGACACTCAATACACCCCTCAGTATGCAGGTGTCATTTCCATTATCAACGTGTCGGATATTTTAAAAATATCCGACACGTTGATAAGTGGAGATAACTGCATTCAATTTAATAAAAACATAGTATCTTAGGCGTGTAAATCGTCATTTCTAACATTTAAAATCTTCAAAAATGAAAAAAACACTAACGTTTGTTCTCGCATTGGGTTTCACAACAGCTGTTCATGCACAGTTTTTACAACGTACACAAAGAGTCAATGTCAAAAATGGTTATTATGACAAGACAATTATCATCAACTTGGATACAATGCCTCAAGTTCAATTTGTATCTGTGTGTTTCAACTGTTGGTATAAAGGGGAAGAGGCGATAGATATGGTTGATATTGGCGATGGGTTGACATGGAAATGGGTTGATGCTACCTTTAAACCGATTAACACAAAAGGCGATGTGGATGGATTAAATAAATTCACTCAACTCAATTGGGTATTGCAAACGCATAAACATTCGATGAGAGAGGAAAGTGGTTCTTTTCACGAGAGTTGGTTGTTCAAACGGAAAGAATAGTCAGAATGCCCTATTAATCGAAAATGTTCGGGGGAAAGTGTAGCTGCACCCACGTGTCGGATATTTTAAAAATATCCGACACGTAATGACACGTAATATTTAATCACCTCTATGAAATCCGACTCCACACCTTCGTCTGCTTGTCTTGCAGCGACAGATAGTTTTTGAGGCATTGGTGTTCGGGACGCTCCAGTTTAGCATCTTCTTCGAGCAATTCATTGGCTGTATAGCGAGCCACTTGCAGGATTTTACCGTCTTTGGCTAAGTCGGCAATGTGCAAGTTCAGGACACCGCTTTGGGCAGTACCTTCGATGTCGCCGGGCCCCCTCAGTTTGAGGTCAGCTTCGGCAATCTCGAAGCCGTCGGTTGTGCGGCACATGGTTTGGATGCGTTCGCGGGCATCGGCAGTCAATTTGAAGCTGGACATCAGGATGCAATAGGATTGGTCAGCCCCACGACCGACACGCCCACGCAATTGATGGAGTTGCGACAAACCAAATCGTTCGGAATGTTCAATCACCATGACGCTGGCATTCGGCACATTGACACCGACCTCAATGACGGTGGTAGCAACCATGATTTGCGCCTCGCGTTTGACGAATCGCTGCATCTCGTAGTCTTTATCTTTGGCGGGCATCTTACCATGCACAATGGCTATCTGATACTGAGGGGGTGGAAAATCTCGACTCAAAGACTCAAAACCTTCCATCAGGTTCAATAAATCCAGCTTTTCAGACTCTTCAATCAGTGGATAGACGACGTAAATCTGTCGCCCTTTCTCGATTTCATCTTTCATAAACTGAATCACACGCAAACGGTGGTTGTCCGTGCGGTGTTCGGTCTTAATCGGCTTCCGACCTTTCGGCAACTCATCAATCACCGACACATCCAAATCGCCATACAAGGTCATCGCCAAAGTGCGTGGGATGGGCGTTGCCGACATCACCAATACATGAGGCGGATAGGGCTGCGACTTCTTCCACAATTTGCCCCGTTGCTCGACACCGAAGCGGTGTTGCTCGTCAGTAATCGCCAAACCTAAGTTTTTGAACACCACCCAATCTTCAAACATGGCGTGTGTACCAATCAATATCTGAGTTTCACCCGAAAGGAGCTTGTCCAAAACCGCTTGCCGCTTTTTACCTTTGATAGAACCCGAAAGAAAATCAACACCAATGCCCATCTGTTGACAATACTCTGAAATACCTTCAAAATGTTGCTGTGCCAGAATCTCAGTGGGTGCCATCATACAGGCTTGAAAGCCATTGTCAAGAGCCAAAAGCATGGACATAAACGCAACGACTGTTTTACCTGACCCCACATCACCTTGCAGCAAGCGATTCATCTGAATCTGGCTGCCAAGGTCGCGTCGAATCTCTTTGAGGACTCGTTTTTGCGCACCTGTCAAATCAAAAGGCAGTATTTCAGAATAAAAACGGTTGAACAATGCCCCAACATGCTCAAAAAAATGACCTCGAATATTGGTTTTGCGAATCTTTTTGGCTTGCAAAAGTTTGAGTTGCAGAAAAAACAGTTCTTCAAACTTCAAACGCTTGCGTGCATTCTCCAATTCAATAGGATTTTCGGGAAAATGTATTTTCAAAAGCGCATCATACTGAGGGGGTAGCTTAAATTTTTGAAGAATATAGTCGGGCAAGTTTTCGCCAACGTCTTGTGGTTTTATTTTTTCAAACAGCGTCCTAATTAATTTGCGTTGTCCTTTGGCATCCAAACTCTTAGCATCAAGTTTGGCGGTAGAAGGATAAACAGGGTCGAATGTCGGTGCTTTGCTCACGGCTTCGGGCGTGGCAACTTCCATCTCAGGATGTGGCAACGAGAATCGCCCATTGTAGTGATTGACCCGACCATAGACGATGTACTCCGTACCAACAACCAAAGCCCGCTCAAGAAAATGGATTTGTTGAAACCAGATAAGGTCAATGCTGCCCGTTTCATCACGAAATGTACCGACCAAACGTTTAACACGCCCATCGCCAATCAGTTCGACACGACGCAGAATGCCTTTCAACTGAACAGTGTCAGAGTCTTCGGTCAAGTCAATGATGCGGTGGAAACGGGTTTTGTCAATGTATCGAAACGGAAAGTGGTAAAGCAAATCGCGATAGGTGAATATGCGCAATTCCTTTTTAAGCATATCGCCACGAATCGGTCCAACGCCTGTTAGGTATTCAATGGGCGTATCGAGTATGTTAGCTGGAGTGGTCATAGGCTGCAAAAATAGGTCAGCAATCGTTGATGGACTGATTTTTAAATAAAAATTTGTCGGAAAGACTAATCTTTTTGTATAGAAAACAAACAACTCATAATTGTATGTGTTAAAATTCTCAAACTCAAAAGTAAAACCGTTAAATTTGCTATTCCAAACGCAGAACCGATGCAACAAAGAAATAAATCACTCTAAAGTACATCTTAAAACAAGCGATGAAAAAAGTCATACTTCTGTTATTAATCCTCTCTGGACTCTCTTTGCGTACAAAAGCGCAAATGACCGTTGGCAATCAAACACTCTACGGCAACGAATGGATAGATTACTCGCAAACGTATATCAAAATCCCTATTGCAGCAGATGGCATCTATCGCCTCACACCAGCCGCCTTACAATCCGTAGGTGTACCCCTCAGTAGCGTAACAGCCAACCGTTTCCAACTGTTTAAAATGGGTCAAGAAGTGCCTATTTTCTCAACAACTGAAGGAAATTTAGGGGCAAACGACTTTATCGAGTTCTTTGGCGAAAGGAATCGGTCGGAGTTGGATGAGTTTATGTATAAAGGAAGAAAAAGCGACATCTTAAACCCCGATTACAGCTATTGCAACGATACTGCGATGTACTTTTTGACATGGCGCACGACTCCTTCCACAAAGCGGTATCAAACTTTTGCTAATAATCTGACCAATCTACCTGCAAAAGAGTCGTGGTTTTGGCATACAGACACCTATTCAGCAACTGAAAGAGCCATTTGGCATGACATCAGCGGCGGTTCGAGTGTGTATCTGCCTGAAATGAATCCAGGCGAGGGTTTCGGTACGACGTTTTCAAACAACCGAACCATCACTTTGAATCCTCAAGCAGTGGTCAGCGGACAAAATGCCGAGTTGAACATCCGTTGGACAGGCAATTACAAAAGCCACAATACTGTTATTAACTTAAATGGCTCTGTTTTGGGACGTGATACATTTTATGGCTTCAATTTGAGAGAGAAAAAATACGAACTCAGCAGTTCACAACTAACCAATACGATGTCCATCCAAATGCAAGGAACAGCTGAAAATGCGGATTTCAATGCTTTTGGTTTGGTCACTTTGCGCTATGCACGTCAATTCAATTTCGGCAACGAGCGCATCTTTTCCTTCAAACTCCCGCAATCAACGGATGTCAAATACCTCGAAATTACCAATTTCGATGGTCAAGGCTCTGCGCCAGTTTTATACGATTTGACCAATAATCTACGTATCACAACAACCCTTGAAAACGGCATAGTCAAAGTCGCCTTACCCCCCTCAGTAAAAGAGCGCAATTTGGTACTCACATCAGTCAACCGCATTTTCGCAGCAGTCGGCGCACAACCTGTTAGTTTTGTTGATTTACGCAAAGATGGCGGCAACTATGTCCTCGTCTCCCATCCCAAATTTTTCAATGATGGCTCTGGAAATAATTATGTTCAAGAATATGCCAACTATCGCTCGACCTCTGAAGGAGGAGGCATGAAATCAACAGTTGTTGACATTTTCCAACTCTACGACCAGTTTGGCTATGGCATTGTCAGACATCCAATGTCAATCCGAAACTTTGCCCATTATATCAAGAAAAACTGGGCTAATCCGCAATACCTTTTACTTGTGGGCAAAGGGCGCGAAACAGAATCGAGCCGTTCAGATATTGTGGGTGTTATCAGTAAAATAGATATGCCAACTTGGGGTTATCCAGGGGGTGACAATATGTTAGTGGTTGGAGACTCTACCGTTGTCCCTATTATTCCCATCGGTCGGATTCCTTGCACCACAGCAGGCGACATCAAAACATATCTTGAAAAAGTAAAAACATGGGAACGCAATTTGGTCTCGCTCCCTCAAACGCTTGGAGACCGCGATTGGCAAAAAAATGTTATGCACCTCAGTGGTGGCGGTGATGTCGGTAATATCATCAAAGAATATATGAAGTTGTTTGCTGACTCTCTGATAGCGAGCAAAGCAGGCGTAAACGTCACTACTTTCTACAAAACCAGCCTCGACCCCGTTCAAACGGCTGTGAACGACCAAATTTTTAACCTTATCAACAAAGGAACATCACTTATTACTTTTTACGGACACTCTGCGTCTGCCGTTTTAGATTTTGACATCAACAACCCTGATGCAATGAATAACGTAGGGAAATATCCACTTTTCATAGCATTGGGTTGTTCAGCAGGTAATTGCCATCAAAATGCTATTGGTATAGCTGAAAATTTTATTTTTTATAAAGACAAAGGCATGAGCGCCTTTGCGGGTACGACAGGCACCTCATTTTTGAATTCACTCAACCGTTGGGCCAGTGCTTTTTATACGGCTTTAGGCAATACTCACTACGGTCAACGCATTGGCGATGTGACAAAAGGAGCATTGGCGACTTTTTCGCCCAATTCGATACAGTATGACTTAGGTTTAAAATCTGTCTTACAAGAATTTCAGTTGACAGGCGACCCTGCTCTACGCTATTTCGCTGCGCCAGGACCTGATTTTGTAACAGATGCTGCTGCTGTTAAATTCACCCCCTCAGTATTGACCGCACAATTGGATAGTTTTGATGTGACATTCAGTGTCAACAACATCGGTTACAATATTCAAGATTCAATCAGTATTTTATTGCGTCAAGAATTACCTAATAAAACATTTGTTGAATTAGCTAAAAAGAAAATAGCTGCGCCTGCTTACAAAAGTCTGCTAACATGGCGTGTACCTATGCCAAGAATTGGTGTTATAGGGCAAAACCGTTTACACATCACCGTAGATGCAGATAATACAATCAGTGAGTTGCCTGCTGCCGTTGCCGAATCAAATAATGAATTAGTCGCTTCAACGGGTGACAAAGGCGTTCCTTTTTTCATCTTAGACAATAATGCCAAACCTGTATATCCAGCAGAATTTGCTATTGTCAACAAAACACCTATCGTATTAAAGGCTTCCACATCAAATGCTTTAGCCAAGCCACAGAATTACATCATAGAAGTAGACACGACGACGGCTTTCAACAGCCCTCTAAAAAAGCGAACCGTTATCAACCAAATAGGTGGTATCTTAAAATGGCAACCCGATATGTCTTGGACAGACAATACTGTTTACTATTGGCGTATAGCTGCCGATAGCACAGCAGGCGTTGGCTATGCTTGGCAAAACTCGTCTTTCATCTATCTCAAAGACGGTACTGAGGGGTGGAATCAATCACACTACTATCAATGGTTAGGGAATGAGTTTACAACAATGAAAGTAAGTCCATTTGATAGGAAGTTTGAGTTCAGTGAGAATTTGAATTCAGTTGATTTGAGGTATAACCCTGCAGATGGTATTCAAGTAACACCAAAATATTATCTCAATAATAATGAAAGAGGACGAAATAAAGGTTTTTTAGACGCTGGCATTTATGTAGTAGTGTTTGACGGCCCTACTGGGAATGAATGGTGGAAACCTTGGGTACAACCTAAGTACGGTATAAAATTTCCAAGTGGGGACAATACAATGAACAGTTATATTTTTAAAACAGATGATGCTAGTCCCAATACTGGTAGAGCAGGTTTAATTGAATTTATTGATAAGATAGTCAATGATGGCGATTATGTTATAGTTTTTACTGTTCAACAATCACAAACGGCTAATTATCGTCCAGATTTATGGGGCAATGACTCCATCAATTTAGGAACTAATATTTTTAGGCTTTTAGAATCTCAAGGTGCAAAAAGAGTCAGGGAATTATTAAATGGAAATGGTAACAAGCCCTATTCTTTTGCTTTTCAGAAAAATAGGAGACCTTTGGCAGAAAATATAGGTCAAATATATACAGATGGAGCACCTATCTCTTTTTCTATGTTGAATAATTGGTATGAAGGTAAAATGCAATCCAAACCAATTGGCCCCGCCAAGGAATGGCAAGCCTTAGATATCAAATATACTGCTGAACAATCATCCCCTACAATTGATTCATTATATTTTGATTTGATTGGTATCTCTAATGCTGGTAAGGATTCTCTTCTTATTGCGAATACAACAAATGCCAAAACACTCTTAAATACTATTGATGCCAAACAATTCCCCTATCTAAAATTGCGATTCTATGGCTACGACAAAACTTTGCGCACTGCACCACAGGTCAATTATTGGCGCATTTTTTATAAAGGTTTCACAGAGTTGGCCGTCAACCCAAACAGCAAATACTCGATATATAGTGATACTTTGCAGCAAGGTGATAATTTCAAAATAGACCTGAATGTTGAGAATATCAGTGATGTAGATGCCGATAGTGTTTTAGTTAAATGGACAATTCGAGATGCTGCGAATGTGGAAACGTCTGTTTTCAACAAATATGCACCTCTCAGTAGAGGAGGTAGTTTTGTCTCAAATTTGACTCGTTCGACAAAAGATATGTCTGGCAAACAGCAAATTTCGTTTGAAGTCAATCCCAATTTGACTCAACCCGAACAATATACTTTCAATAACTATTTGCAGACCAATTTCTTTGTTGAAAAAGATAAAAAGAATCCTTTGTTAGATGTCATGTTCGATGGTGTTCGGATTATGAACAATGATATTGTATCCTCTAAGCCACTCATTATGATTGAGTTGCGCGATGAGAATAAGTATTTGGCTCTAAATGATACATCATTATTCAAATTGTATGTTCAAACGCCGTCGGGTAGTAAACAACAAATATTTTTTAATACCCCCTCAGTAAAATTCAATCCTGCAACCATAACAGCAACAGGTGTCAACAAAGCCACTATCGAATATCGTCCGACTTTCACTGTTGATGGCACTTATCAACTGATAGTCAAAGCTAAAGATGCGACGGGCAATGTGTCAGGAGATATGGATTATAGTATTGCTTTCCAAATAATTACAAAGTCATCCATTTCTAATGTTCTGAACTACCCTAATCCATTCTCTACGCGTACCCAATTCGTCTATACTTTGACGGGTGAAACGCCGCCTCAATATTTTAAAATACAAATCATGTCTGTCAGTGGCAAAGTCGTTAGAGAAATAACTCAAGATGAAATCGGCGTGATGAAAATAGGTACACATCGGACTGAGTATTCTTGGGACGGAACTGATGAATATGGCAATAAATTAGCTAACGGCGTTTATTTGTATCGTGTGATAGCAAAAGGAGTAGATGGTAAAGCTTTTGAAAGTTATGACACTGGCACAAGTGACTATTTCAAAAAAGGGATTGGTAAATTGGTGATTATGCGCTAAAAAATGCGCCTAATTCAGAGAGAGATGGGTTCACAAAGGTCGAACCCATCTCTTTATTTTGATAAGTGGTGCAAAATACAATCTCCAACTCCAACCTAAAGGCTTGCGAATAAGGATGAAAAAATAGATTTTGAGCATCGAACCCATAAGCATATACTGACTATGATAATTCAATAACCTCTCACTAATATGCACAGACAATAAATTCTCATCAATTTTAATTAGCCAATTATATTTTTTATCAAGATAAAAATCAAAAAACTTATTATCATGCACAAACTGTTTAGGGAATGTAATATTCTTTAAACTTTGTGCTAAAGCAAAAAGGATATTAAAACGGTCTTGATAATATATGGAAACTTGGCTGGACGATTTTGCCTGCTTGTGCAGCCTAAAAACATTAAATACATCATCCGCCTTTTTAACCTTAGATAAACCAAAATGCGTTAAATAATTGACCCAAAGTTCTGCATCCATACAAAAGTGAAGACAAGTCTCAAGCTTACCAAGATTTTTAACAATATCTAAACGCATAAAAGTAGGTGGTTGATCACAAAACGCCCAAGCAATTGTCTGTTCCAAATTTTCAAAAACCAATGTACCATGAGTTAGAAACTCTTCTCCTGTTTCCTCGTTTCGTTGAATTTCACGACCACACAATACATCTACTTTTTTATCTAAAAAATAACCTCCTACTTTCAATAGTGTGTTGGGAAGATAAACGTCATCACTGTTCAACCAATTAAAAACCTCCCCTGTTGCTTTCTCGATACCTTTATTAATGGCATCGGCTTGACCCTTATCTCGTTCACTAACCCAATAATGAAGAAATTTTTCATATTTTTTTATAATTTCAATGGTTCTATCTGTACTACCTCCATCAATTATCATATACTCAAGATTTGGATAGCCTTGTAAAAGTACCGACCGAATAGTCTCTTCAATATACTCTCCTTGATTATAAGAAGGCGTTATAATGGTTATCTTTGGTAAAAAAGTATGATATACTATTTCTGTCCCTACGGTCCAAGGAAAGCCTGTTTTACTTTCAAAAGGTGTTGGTAAGTCTTGAATTTCAATACCTTTCATAATATATTATAAATTATCTGTCCATTCAAACCGATTTGTGAAACGATCGTAAAATAAAACTGGAGGATAGTTAAAAAGATATTTTGTTAACTTTCTAACGATACCACCATCTCTGATAAATCTCAGAATACTATTCTGATATAAAATACATAATATTAGATGAAGTTTTTGTTTTCTACTGAGAGGGTCATATTTTATAATTTTTTCAATTTCGTTATCATAGCCCTTTTTTTGTTCAAGGCTTTTTTGGTTATTCATACGGAATCGAAAACCAGCCAATATTGTATGAACTGTGTATAATTTTTCACATCGAAAAAAACGTCGCCATAATTCAAAATCACCTGCTAAATTATACTCTTGTGAGACGAATCCTCCACTGCGAAGCCATAAAGACCTTCTCCAAAAAGTAGATTCTTGCTGAATATATCTGAAATATCGCCCCCTCAGTAAAAACCGGAACAGTGACCAATTTTCTGCCTGATACCCAACTCTAACAATCTGACCATCATTGTTGAAATAAGTAGGTATTCCTGTAAGCCATTGAATCTGACTGAATTGTGTAAAAATCTCTGCAACTACAAATAAACTACGATTATGATACAAATCATCTGAATTGAGCCATGCCATTATCTCTCCCGTGGCTTTTTCAAAGCCTTTTTGTAGAGCATGATATAAACCATTATCAGGTTCTGAAGTCCAGTATGCTAATTTCTTTTCGTATTTTTTAATAATAGCTACTGAATCATCTGTACTCCCCCCATCAATGATTATATATTCAAGATTAGGGTAGTCTTGATTTAGAATAGATAATATTGTTTCTTCTAAATAATTTGCTTGGTTGAATGATGGTGTTATGATGCTGATTTTTGGAAAATTATTCAAGATTTATATTTTTAAAAATGCAAAATATTTTGTTTTCTAGTTTCTTATAAAAACTCAACTCAAAATCGGTCAAGTGTAAAGCGGCAATGTTATCCTTTTCAAAATCAATAGCCATATTAAATGGTTCTAATATATTATCTAAATCAAATTCCAGTGTTGGCATATTACTTAAATGTGTTTTACCCCAGTAATGTGTCCCAAAGTAGCCTATATTTTTAATTAGATTTACATTAGGCACAATACATAATCCATCCATTTTTTGAAAAATAAAATTCCATTGAAAATCCCAAGTATCAACTTTCCCTTCATAAACAGCCTTAAAAGATTGTTCTAACCAATTCTTTAAATCAGTGTTTAAAAAACGCTTTTCTAGTATTTTATGAATTTTATCTAAACTTTTGATTTCAAACTCATAATACTGCCAAGCATGCCGCCATGTAGCCCATCCCCAAACCGAGTTATAAGCCGAAAAGTAATATCTATTTGCTTGAGATTTACTATTATTAAACAAATAATTTGTCCCTGCTATTTGCATGATTTTGCTCTCATTCCTGTACTTATTTAACATTAAACTACAAAATGAGAAAAAACTGAGTTCTGGGAGACAATCATCTTCTAATATAATCCCTTCCTCAATATGTCCAAAAAACCAAGTTATAGCTTCACTAACTGCTTGACCACAACCTAAGTTTTTTTCTCGAAATAATGTTTTAACCGAACAATTCCAATCAATTTGTTTAACAACTTGACGTGCTTGCTCACAATGTTTTAAATCTGCTATATTACTTTCCCTTGGTCCGTCTGCCGCTATAAAAAGTTGCTTGGGTTGTATTTGTCTAATTCGTTCAAAAACTTTTGCTGTTTCTTTTGGGCGATTGAAAATTATGAATAGAATAGGTGTTTGAAACATAGTTCTCTAATATTTACTATTTTAAAGAAATTAAGCCCCTTCAGTATTTTCCTATGTACACGCTGTTTAAAAGATGGTTTTCGGCTGATTGGTTTGTACGACTTCCAATATGTCAGAGTTAAATACTCATAGTATTCTTCTTTAAAAGGATGTGTATTTTCTATAAACCAAGGTTTATCAGAACCTGTAAAATGGATTATACAAGGATTTTTTTGTAATTCACCAAATATTTCTTCTGGTATATTTAGGTCAAAACAAGAAACTTTTTTTGTAAAAATTGCTTCTTGTGCGTTCCACGTTGTTGGTGCAACACGCCATTGATTCTCTAAAAGAACATTTAAAATATCTTGATCCCAATAAATGATTTTTTCTATATGATTTTTTAAAAACCATATAGATTTTTCAGTAATAGAGTTATTTCGCCAATAAGCCAAGTTGATTAGTAAAACCCCAGCATTAAAGTAAAAGCTTTTACCTTGCATACCTAAACTCTCTTTAAACGCCTCAGTAATCAAAGGGTTTTCAACCGCTGCATGGCTATAATTATCAATATTAATGTGCCACAAATCATCTATTTTGCTTCTAACGATGATATCTGCATCTAAAAAAAGAACTTTTTTTAACATTTGTGGCACTAAATCAGGTATTAATAGCCGTAAATAGGTTGCTTTAGAAATATGGTCAGAAATGAAAGCCTCTTCAAAAACTTGGTTATTATTTTGGATAAACAGAACCGAATAACCATATTTTTCTACTGTTAATTGCAACCGTTTATGATTTTTCAAACGAATAGTATCATAAATTACATAAATTTTAAAATCTAAGTGACGGTTAAACGTAAATAATGATGTCAACATTACGGCACAATGCTGTACATACTTATCATCTATTGTTACAACAATACTTATAGTTTCGGAACTCATGGTTTTCAAATTTTTTGAGCAACGACAATATTGCTAAGATATAAATCATTTCTTATTGGCAATCGTTTTTCAAGAAATATAGCTGTCCAATTTACTACCCTAACAAACCGAGACATTCCTCGTACTGTCAACATATATAAAACTATCATTTGTGCTACAGTTGTAATATAATTACCCGATTTGTCTAAAACAACAATTCGAAATCCATGTTTTTCAAAAAGTTGCTTTAGCGCAAACTGTGTGTAACGGGCATAATCGATTGGAATCTCATGCTCATTCCATACAAAAGGACAAGTAATTAATATTTTTCCACCAGATTTCATTATGCGATACAATTCAGACAAAATTGCATCAATATTAAATAAGTGCTCAAATACTTCACTACTGAAAATCGAGTCAAAAGAATCATCTTCAAATGGTAGTTTGTCACCATCATAATAAACATCTATTTGTTCATTGTCATGAATATGTCCTTCGCCTATATAATCTACACCAATATAATCACTAACATGACTGAATAAACTTTGATATGGTTTTGAACCACAACCAAAATCCATCATTTTGCCAGTCAAATGATGTCTATGTCTAATGACAGCATTATATAATCCGTTGCGAATAATAAAAAGAGGATGCTTTTTATCTGGATTGAAATCATATTTGACGCTCATATTACTTCATTTATTTTGTGAACCGTCCAATTATAAGTCTCAATATATCGGCAATTACCTTCAACCCAAGGGAATGGATAATCTTTCTTGACATCATACATCTCAATTCTAAAAGGGCAAATATTTTTCAATACATCAAAAACAACTCCGCCAGGTGGCTCTGTCAAATAACACTTTAAAAAATACCCGCCTAAAAAAAGTTTTGGAGCCTCAATCAAAAAGGAAAGGCGATAAGTACCTGAGTCAGCTAAAAAACGGTGTTGTGGCGCATCGAACGCCCATCCATGAACAATTGCAATCTCTTGATTGTCAACAATTTGAAATGAAAAACATGCACCAAGTATAGGATTTGGCGTATAAATATCGAACACAATTTCTAAGGGCTGTCCAAAAGTGTGTATATTGTTAAAAAGGCTGGTTTTAACCTCCGCTCTGATTATTGTAGGTATATTTTGTTTCCTAACAGCTGTAAAAACGGATGTTTTATCCTTTTGCGCTCTCAAATAGTGGGATATTACAGAATACATATTGCTGTCAAAATCAATAACCCCCTGTTCTAAAAGTATCCCTCTATCACAAAGTTTTTTAAGCATTACCAAATCATGACTCACAAAGATTATAGTCCGCCCGCTTCGACTCACCTCATCCATCTTACCTAAACACTTTTTCTGAAATTCAGCATCACCCACGGCCAATACTTCATCAATCACTAATATCTCAGGCTCAAGATGTGCTGCCACTGCAAAAGCCAAACGCAACTGCATACCACTCGAATAATGTTTCAAAGGTGTATCTATGAATTGTTCCACACCGCTGAAAGCGACTATTTCATCAAATTTTTGGGTAATCTCGGCTCTGCGTAAACCCAAAATTGAGCCATTCATAAACACATTTTCGCGACCTGTCAACTCAGGATGAAAACCTGTACCAACTTCTAAAAGACTCGCAATTCGCCCCCTCAGTATCACCTTACCTTTGGTGGGTGGTGTGATGCGGCTCAATATTTTCAATAAAGTGCTTTTCCCTGCACCATTCCGACCAATAATGCCAATGCTTTCACCTGCCTGAACCTCAAAACTCACATCATCTAAAGCCCAGAAATCAGACCCCTCAGTATGTTTTTGTCCAAACCGAAAAAAATCAGTCACAGAATCACGTAGGCTTAGATAACGTTGTTTCTGTCCGATTTTATATTGTTTTGATATATTTTTGACTTCAATTATGGGTTTCATTGACAATTTACAAGCACATTCGGCATTGAAAATTTGAAAAACAATGCCGTTTCACTAATTATTTTTTCCGTTCCACGAATTATTTTTTGGCTCAATTATGGTTTTAAGAACATCAGCAACTTGAAACCATAATTGAGCCTATTTTTTTCTCTACTAATCAACATTTCGGTAATAGAGGGATGATTTTATGCCAAATCGGCAAAATAGGCTTCTGTTTTTCGAAAAACATAAACGCCGAGGAGCAATATAAAAATAGCAATACCGAATTGCCCCAAAATAATTTCCCACCTCAGTACCCCCTCTCCAAAGGAGTCCTCTCGGACAGTAAAAATTGAACGGACTAAGTCTATAGCCCCTGCAAGAGGATTGAGCCGCATTATCCACTGAGCCCAAACATTGTCAAAGGCTTTTGTTGAATATAAAACAGGATTCAAAAATAGTAGAAACTGAATCATAAACGGTAATGCATATTGAAAATCGCGGTATTTGACATTCAAACTCGCCAAAAGTGTTCCCAGCCCAAAAGTTGTTATCACTGTTAGCAAAATACTGAGGGGGAGTAAAACGACTAATTTGAGAGCTAAAAACGGTATCTGAAAATAAATCAACAACACAACAAACACAACGAAAGCGAATAAAAAATCGAATAATGCAGTCAAAATAGAGGATAGCGGAATGATAAGTCTTGGAAAATATATTTTTTTGATGATATTGGCATTCGCCACCATACTCGACGAGGCATTGAGCAAGCCGTTTGAAAAAACATTCCAAATCATCAAGCCCGAAAAGGCAAAAATCGGATAAGGCAAACCGTCCGAATCAACTTTTAATCCTTTATTAAAAATAATGGTAAAAAGCAGCATCATACTGAGGGGTTGTATGGCTGCCCAAACAATGCCCAAAGCAGCTTGTTTGTACCGAACTTTGATGTCGCGCCAAGTAAAAAAATAAAAAAGTTCGCGATAGTGCCAAAGTTCCTTTAAACCCAAAGTAAATTTGCCCTGTGGCTTTATTTCTAATTCAAACATTGTCAAGATTTTGGGTTGGCGATTTTAGATAAATTGTCGCACCTAAATCTCAACCCAAAGTTGTATAGTTAATGAAAAATATTTTAGTCTGTGCCGTTGATTACGATATTGGTTCAAGTGGAGCTTATCATTTCTCGCATTATATCTTGGAAATCAACGATATACTCAACGCGCCCTATCGTATTTGGCTATTAACCGATGATCTAGATGAAAATGTGGGTCAAAGAAACAAAAAAACGATGGCATATATTCAAAAAGTACCTTTTGATTATCCAAGCTGGCTGTTTCCTTTTTATCATTTTTTACGCAATTGGGCGTATTATAAAGCCATTCGACGTTTTCAAAAAGAAAATACCGTTGATGCCGTCGTGTTTAGTCAAGCATTTTATGGGGTTCTTTCTCGATTATTATTGCCAAAAGGTATAAAAACGGCGGGTATTGTTCACGATGCTATGAGCCTTACTCCTCAGCGAAACAGTCACTTTTCATGGAAATCTTATGTATTTTTTAGCCTTACACAACGCCCCTTAGAAATTCTTGCCAATCGGTGGCATGACTTTACTGTGGCAAATTCACGGTTTATACAGAGCCTAATTTTAGAAAAACGCCAACTGCCCAACAATCGAGTACCGATGATTTATCAAAGCATGGATGTAGCTAAAATACCTTTCTACCCTCGCCCGTGGTTTTATACTGAAGGGGATGTTATAAAAATTTTATTCGTCAAATCAGGTTTTATCGGTGGTGGTTTACAGGATTTGATAGAGGCATTGGGGCAACTTCCGTATTCTTTTCAATTGACTATTGTAGGTCCACCTCCGTATGTTCATTCTATTATTGAGGATTGGGCTGCTCCTTTTTCACATATTATTCTGCGTTTTTGTGGTCGTTTAACTCATTCTGAGGTTTTAGAACTCATGTCAAACCATCATATTCTATCTATTCCATCTCGCCAAGAGGCTCTCGGTTTAGCCAATATTGAGGGTTTAGCCCAAGGGATTTCAGTGGTTAGTACACGAGTTGGTGGTATTCCAGAAGTTTTAGGACAGGGCGAGTTTGGTTGGTTAGCAGAAGCGACCAATACGAAATCATTGGCAACTGCGCTCAAAGATTGCATTGAAACTGACCCCTCAGTAAGATTCTCCAAAAGCCAGAAAGGACGAATACATGTAGAACAACTCTTCACAAAAGAGAAAATGTTGGCAGACTTTTTAGCCTTATTTGAAAAAATGACAGCATGACAATAAAACGAAAAATACTTTGGCTCTGCTCGTGGTATCCCAATCGTACCAATCCACTATATGGTAGCTTTGTTCGCCGTCAACTAAAAACGGTTCAGCCTTTTTGTGATATTGTGGTTTTGTTTGTCACTGAGCAAGTACAGAACAAAGAGATAGAATTAGATATTTTTGATGACGATGGTGTAAGGACACATATAGCTTATGTTCCAAAAACATCTTTTCTGCCCTATAAGTTGATCCTTTTTTTTTATGCTTACATTAAACTTTATTATAAGCTTCCGCGCCATTGGAGGGCAGTCGAATTAGTCCACCTAAATATTGTTTATCCTGCAAGTCTCTTTGCATTATTTTTATACTTTTTTAAACGAATTCCCTTCATTATCACAGAGCATTCTTCAATATATCGTCCAGAAAGAAAGCTGTACAAAGGTTTTCTATTTAAAAAAACGACAGCTTGGTGTTTCAAAAAAGCAAAAGCTGTTTTTGCCTTGACAGATTATAATATTCAGGTTATGCGTGATATAAGACAACTGAAAAATGCTAATTATTTGGTTTTACCGAATGTCGTTGATACGACAATATTTACGCCTGCCAATAAAAAAAATGACATGCAGTCAAAAAAGAAATTTACTTTTTTACACATCTCGGGTTTACATGATTCTATAAAAAATATCTCTGGTATATTGCGGAGTATTGCTCGCCTTTCATTAGTTCGACAGGATTTCTTTTTCCAATTTATTGGCGATTTAGAAGAATGTCCTCCATATTACGATTTAGCACGAAAACTGAATATTTTAGATAATTTCGTGCGTTTTTCCAATGAAATACCCTATTCTGAAGTCGCTAAAAAAATGCAAGAAGTGGACTGTTTTGTACTTTTTAGCCATGTTGAAGGATTACCTTGTGTCATTCTCGAAGCTATGTCAACAGGCTTGCCTGTTATTGCTACTGAAACAGGAGGGATTGCTGATTGGGTTACACCTGAAACAGGTATTTTACTTGATATTGGTGATGAAGAGGGTTTGGTGCGTGCGATGAACGAGATGGTTGACAATCGTGACAAATATGACCCCTCAGTCATCCGTGCTAAAATTGTTGACAAATGTAGTATCGAAGCTGTCGGAAAGGCAATTATGGATGTTTACGAAGAGGTTTTAGCATGAGTCATGTCAATTTTTTGCAACAAAATCTTCTAACTTCGACGCTTAAACACTCAAACACGTACTTTTACCCAAAAAATTATAAATTATGATAACCAGATTATTCTTCACTCTTATCTTTTTGGCAATAAGTACTTCTGCACTTGTGTCTCAATCGGAATTGCCAAAAACAGAGAAACATCTTAAAAACATCAAACAACTCACTTTTGGAGGCAACAATGCGGAGGCATATTGGTCGCCCGATAGCAAGTCTTTGACTTGTCAATCTGATTTTAAACAATGGGGTGTTCAATGCGACCAAATATTCAGGATTGACATTAAGAAAGCGGCTAAAGATACAGCTTACCGCCCGAAAATGATTTCTACATCCTTCGGACGTACAACTTGTTCCTATTTTATGCCCGATGGTAAGCATATTTTATATGCCTCTACACACAAAGGTGGTCACGCCTGCCCTGCCCCACCGCCAACGGATTCTAAAAAATATTTGTGGCCCATTTATGCCGATTTTGATATTTTTATTGCCGATAAGAAAGGGCAAATCACACGACAGCTGACAAATACTGAGGGGTATGATGCTGAAGCGACAGTCTCGCCCGATGGCAAAAAAATTGTCTTTACATCTGACCGAACTGGCGATTTGGAACTGTGGACGATGAATATTGATGGCTCTGACCAACGGCAAGTGACTTCGGGATTGGGTTATGATGGCGGCGCTTTTTTCTCACCTGATTCTAAAAAGCTCGTTTTTCGCGCAAGCAGACCTCAAACAGAGGAAGAAATCAAGGAATACAAAGATTTATTGAAGCAACATCTTGTTGCGCCGACCAATATGGAGATTTACACGGTCAATGTTGATGGCTCGGATTTGAAGCAAATTACGCATTTGGGTAAGGCGAATTGGGCTCCTTTTTTTCATCCTTCTGGCAAAAAAATCGTTTTCTCATCGAATCATCACTCCAAACGGGGCTATGATTTCCAATTGTACATGATTAATACAGATGGCACTGGCTTAGAACAAATCACGACTGAAAGTATTTTCAACGCCTTTCCGATGTTTTCACCCGATGGCAAAAAATTAGTATGGTCATCCAATCGTCGCAATTGGGGGACACGCGATACCAATTTGTTTGTTGCTGATTGGGCAGATTGATTAGTCAATCAGTCAATGGTCATTCGTCATTTACCCCCTCAGTAAAACGACGAATGACCATTGAATTTTAGAAGCTGTTTTAAAACCTATAAACACTATTTTTGACTGTTTTTCTGCAAGCAGAAAAAAGCGTGCTTTGTTATATTTCTTTCGGAGCGAAGCTATTTTTTGATGTTTTTCGC